>DAMH01000004.1:0-20636 GCA_002499585.1 Euryarchaeota archaeon UBA552
AACTCTTCATTCCTTTGAACCGTATCTGTTATGCCGGCGATGAAAAGGCCCAGAATTGACCATCCAACTGCCATACCGGCAATCAGGGGCATTGTCGATCTGAAGCCATACCTTGATCCGTGTGCTGCGCAGAGGACGTTGTTCGGACCCGGTGTAAAGCACATTGGAATTATGAACACCAGTGATGCGGCTAACAATCCTAAGTCCATCAGGACTCCTCATGTCATTTCTACCATCATTTGTTCAGCTGATTTCAATCCGGCCTCAATATCACTCCAAAGATCTTCGATATCTTCAATCCCGATGCTCATCCTAACAAATCCGGGCATCACTCCTGCCTCATTCCTCACCTCTTCTGGAACGAACATATGACTTGAGTTGAAGGGACATTCGACGAGTGACTCGACGCCTCCGAGGCTGGTCGCCTCGAAGATTATTTTCAGAGACCTCATGAATTTCAAAGCCGATTGATCGCCTCCCTTGATTATGAAAGAGAGCATCCCGCTGCCTCTGGGCATCACCTTCTTAGCGATCTTGTGATCGGGGTGATCGGTCAAAGATGGATGTATGACTTTGTCTACCATATCATGAGTGCTGAGCCTCTTTGCAATTTCTGCAGAGTTTCGGGCGTGTATTGGCATACGGGCATGAAGTGTCCTCATCCCCCGTTCCAACAAATAACACATCTCAGGATCCGCTGCACCTCCAAAGTAGATCTTGTTGTGGAAGACTTGCTCGATGAGTTCCTTCCTGCCTGCAGCAAAACCGGCGGTGAGGTCTGCATGTCCGCCGAGGTACTTAGTACCGGAATGAAGGACGATATCGAAGCCCATGGATATCGGCTTACAGGACCACGGCGACGTAAAGGTATTATCCACTATGGATACGAGATTGTTATCCTTGGCGACCTTCGCCATGGATTCAAGGTCACACACCTTCAAGGTTGGATTCGTCATTGTTTCCACGTAGAGTACTTTTGTATTCTTTTGAATCGCTTTTCTATACGACTCTGGATCTCGAACATCGGCCATGGTAACCTCGATGCCGAATCGTGGAAGGACTTCTGTTAGTAGTCCATAAGTGCCGCCATAACAGTCATTTGTGGCGATTATGTGATCTCCTTTTGAGAGGAATGTCATCAGTGTGGTAGAGATTGCAGCCATCCCACTGGAGAAAACCTCTGCATCTTCAGCGCCCTCCATGGCTGCCAGTTTTGCTGATACTACTTCGGAGTTGATGCTGGAGATTCTACTGTAAACTACAGTGTGGTGCAATCCTTCTGCCCAACCTTGATATTTTTCGTCAGTGAGTTTGTACGTTGATGTTCTGAATATCGGCGTAGTCGCAGATCCGTTTACTTCAATCATGCCTGAGTGCACTGCTTTTGTAGCAAACTCCCTGTACTCGTCTCCGTCAGCCATGTTAGACGACAAGCGCCCCTAGTCATGAACTATGTGTTTTATCTAGGGTGTTAGCCGAGTGCTCATGGCCTACATATCGGAAGGTGCCCAACCCATAGCAGCATTAGGAATCGGGGCCTACGTGATGATTGTGCTGTTTGCCACAATCATTCCATACAACATGATGATAAAACGGGGAGTTGAACACATCCGAGCAGTATACTACAACAGAAAGATCGTCCATATGTTCGCGGGTGGCGTTGGATCGCTGTCAGTTCCGTTCCTGTTCACTGACATATGGTACCCTGCGCTATGTGGGGCCTTGATGATGATTTTCACATGGCTTGGTCATATTTCCGAAAAGCGTCTTTATTGGTTTCAGACTGAATTAAATCAAAACGACGTTAAATTCGCCTTCATGTGGTGGACCTCCATAACTATCATATGGTGGCTGGTCGGTGATCCCTGGCTTGCTATAATTCCGTCCCTGTTTATGGCATTCGGGGATGGTGTGACTGGAGTCGTCAGGAATGCAGTGATTCGAAAGAGGTCCAAAAGTGCGATAGGCAACGTTTTCATGTTTTTGGTAAGTGCTCCGATGGGATGGTATGTGGGAATGGCTGGCGATCCATCCATACCTCTTTGGGGCCTGATAGCTGCATCGATTGCTACGTTCGTTGAAAGGTATGAATTCGGTCCAATCGACGACAACATACTCATCACTTTAGCCTCGACCAGTGTTATATTAATCGGGGTTCACTTCGGCCCGATCGTTTGACGCTACACTGGCGGTAACCTTGAGGCATACGGCCACAGCAGGGCCGATAAGAACTGCGAATACCACAGTACCGGCCCATAGGTCCCCACCGAGAGCCCATCCAGTCAATAGCACGCTGATTTCTATCACGCCTCTGACAAGACCGATGGGCTTCCCACTCGCTTTATGCAGACCTGTCATCCACCCATCTCGAGGGCCAGGGCCAAGATTACATGTGAGATACAACGCACTGCCGACTGCGATCAAGATAGTCCCGACAATGACCCTAACAACTGATTCATGTATGGTTAGGGCGGTGCCTAGGTATGGTCCTGATAGTTCAATCGTGCCTGCAATGATAACGATGTTCAATACTGTCCCAATGCCAGGTAATTCTCTCAAGGGGATCCAGAGAAGCAGGACACCAAGACTGACGAGGAAAGTGGCGGCGCCAATGCTCAGGTTCAGAAAAATGGAGACTCCGTCTGCCAAAACGGTCCAAGGGGCCACCCCCCAATCGGCACTGATGATGACTGCGTCACCTAGTCCAAACAGGAATAAACCGGTTACGAGCATTGCAAGTGTTGCAGCCCGTGGTTTTAGCGAGAATGCATCGTCAGAACTCCACCAAGTGACCGGAACGTCATTTCCGGTTGGTTGGCGGTCCATATCACCATTCACCCCCGTTCACTCGGTCTGATTGTGTATCCAAGACTGGTAGTTGGGCTCGGCATGAGCCCTCCACGAAATTATCTCGGGTACATCATAAGGGTGGTTTTTAGTCAGCCAAGAAACGAGCGCATCACGCGATTCAAGTGAGGTTTTTATCTGGATAACCCACTCATGGTCGTTTTTTACTTCCTCATCCCACATGTAGACTGATCTGCACCTGGTGACCTTGAGACATGCAACCATAGCGGTGCTCAAGGCCTCGTAGCACCACGCACCAACCTCTGCATCATTCATGTGACCAGGCATCGTCGTTTGAGTAACTGAAATCGTACCATCCATGAACCTCTCACTCTCCCATTATTGAATAACGTCGTGGTGAATGTTGAAGACAGGGGCCGAACATGGACCGTTTGGGGGGAAGCCATGGAAGAGTGGATGAAGCCGATTGATTCTGGTCCAAAACCAGGGCCTGACGCTGAATTTGATGTGATTGTAGTAGGAGGCGGACCGGGTGGATCAGCGGCAGCCAGTTACCATGCCATGGCAGGATCCAAGGTTTTGTTATTGGAAAAGGAGATATGGCCAAGGGACAAGATATGCGGTGATGCCGTAGGTGGAAAGTCCCTTTCACATGTTGCTGAACTGGGCGTGAAGCCAATGATTGAATCGACACCTCATTTCAGGGTCGACTCGATTGTGTTCTCCTCCTCGGACGGCTCAGAAGTTAGAGTCATGCTACCGGAGGAAAGCTTCAACAGGCTGGAAGCAGGATATGCACTGCCCCGTTTACAATTCGACTACATGATGTTCAAACAGGCGACGGAGCATGTCACCTCGAACGGTGGATCAGTGATACAAGGTTTCTCCGTGACTGAAGTCCATGTGGAGGAATGCCATGATGGGCCACAAATCACCGGTGTCAAAGGGTACTCCGGACGACGTAGGGACTCGGACGTGAGAAGTTTCTCCGCACCCCTGACTATCGGGGCTGCGGGTTATAATTGCCCAGTTGCAAAAACTATCACGGAGTCCGTATTCAAAGAGACGTTCCGGGATCCCGATCACTTCTGCGGCGGTTACAGGGAATACTGGTCAGGAGTTAAGGGGTGTGAGGGTAGCTCAGGACCTATTGAAATTCATTTCATTGATGAAGTAAATCCTGGGTACTTCTGGATATTCCCAGTGAGTGAAGACGTCGTAAACGTCGGTGTGGGCATGGTAGTTTCTGAACAACGCAAACACGAGGGTGTGAGGTCCTCCTTGAAGAAGATGCAGAAGTGGATAACAAATGAGTCAAGTCGTTTCAGTCATCGTTTCAAAGATGCGAAAATGGTCGAGGGCACAGGCAAAGGTTGGCAGCTTCCATTTGGTTCACCTAGGTCAAGCCCCCCCTCATTCCAACCTAGAAGGGGCGCCATGGCAGGGGCAATGTGTGTGGGAGACTCAGCCAGTTTAGTAGACCCATTTACGGGTGAAGGAATCGGGAATGCTTTGGTATCAGCCAAGCTAACGGCCAAATTTTTCGACCCGAAGGAGCATTCCGGAGGATTTCCGTCACATCTAGCTGAGGACTACATGGTTGAATTATGGGATGAATTG
Organism: Euryarchaeota archaeon UBA552; assembly: GCA_002499585.1. GTDB lineage: Archaea > Thermoplasmatota > Poseidoniia > Poseidoniales > Thalassarchaeaceae > MGIIb-N1. The sequence goes on from DAMH01000004.1 coordinate 4,429, forward strand.
GGGAATGAGTTAAGCAACTCATTCAAACTTCAAGGCTTGGTGAAGAGGAAACGTCTGATGAGTTGGTTCGTGCGCCGCGCTTCAAAGAAACCAAGGATTGGTGAGATACTTACAGAAATGATCGCTAGCAAAGAGGCACAGGGACAATTGTACAGCAAGTGGTTTTTGTTCAAAACAATTGTACTTCCGTGAAGAGGTGTTTCCATGGATCTTAATTCTGATTTAGATGATATCGAAGCTGTTTTTCTGGACCTGGATGGAACGATATACCTAGGTGGTTCCCTAATAGATGGCGCTCAGGAGTTCCTCAACAGATTGAAGCTTCGTCGAATAAAGAGGTACTTTCTGTCCAACAATTCGAGTCGTTCTGTCGAAGAGTACGTCGAGAAGCTAAGAGGACTCGGCGTGGATGCAATACCTGAAGAGGTGCTTCTTTCCACACATGATTTGATTCGTTGGTTGGCCTCAAAGGAGATCCAGAACGTATATCTTGTCGGCACTAAAGGAATGGCATCTATGTTAGAAGCTGCTGGAATATCATGCAATGGAGATTATCCTGAAGCTGTTGTCCTGGGTTATGATACGGAGATAACCTACGATAAGCTCACTACGGCATCGGAGCTTCTTCATTCGGGAATTCCCCTGATTGCGAGTCATCCAGACATCGTTTGTCCTTCCCCCAAGGGTGGTCTCCCGGATGTTGGGGCGTACCTCGCCCTTTTCGAGTCGACAACCGGGGTGAAACCCCTGCATGTTTGTGGAAAACCGAATGCTACTATGATTACTGGCGTACTGGAAGACTGTGGGTTGAGGGCCTCTAAGTGCGCGATGATCGGAGATAGGATATACACCGATATGGCAATGGCCGAGGCTTCAGGGGTACATGGAATTCTAGTTTTATCAGGGGAGGCGACGTCTGAGGACGTTGATTCGTCCAAGATTAAACCTGGTCTAGTAGTCTCTTCAGTTGCTGCTCTATGCATCTGACTCTTGACCTCGTTCTTGAGGGGCTTTATTCAAGTGCCTTGGTGTTCTACTGCCACACATGGAGGGCGGTTGGGATCCATCTGAAGAGTATCGGCTCAGTGATTTGCCGAGTGTGAGTCGTTGGCCGAGACTCTCGAGCCACGGTCGCATGGTCCAGATGTTTTCAGATATGGGTGTCTTGGAATCACCCTCACTCTTTGATGCCCTGATGCGGTCTTCGCGGGGGTATCACTCACTGCCCCTGCCATCGGAACTAGAAGATGTTAACATTGAGACCAGTGCTCTTCGGATGCCTTGGTGGAGTGATGTATCCGCGCACCAGTCTCTGTTACCGGGACTGTACGAAACAATCCAGATAATTCAAGCGCTGGAGATCCGACAGGGGGACGATGTCCTGATAATAGGGCCCAGAGGTAATTGGTGGACTGAGTTAGCCATGCAACTCGGCGCTCGGAGAATACGGGTCGTCGAGACGGTTGAAGAACGCCTTGAGGAGCTTCGGTCAAGATGGTTTGCTCTGCGTCTGAATCAGGCGGCAGAGGCATTGGATTGTGAGATTGAATGGAAAGTGGTTGGTTCTCACCGAGAGGATAGGCCTCCAGCAGGATGGGACAGGATTCTGATCACAGGCGGTGTGACTGAGGCCCCAATGGCGATATTGGAAACAATGGCCAAAGGGGGATCGGCAATCCTTCCCATTGTGGAAGACACAGGAACAGTCCTTCAATCGCTCTGCTGGAATGATGGTGGATTTATGGCACAAAAAATGGCTATTTGGAATGTTGATGTTTTTCCTGAAGAGGTGGTTGAGTGTCTATGTGCTGATGTGGACCTGCCCTGCCCAATCTATGATTCTCATAGTCATGTAAGCTCATTTGAACATGCTTGGAGAACCGCCAATAAGGATCCTATCAGAGATAGGCTCGGACCTCTACTCCTACTGCAGTTGATTCAGTCCACTTGGGATTCACTTGGAACCGGCTTTGAGTCTACTGATATGGAATCCGACACCAGGTTGTCGATAGCTGAGGATCTCTTCCGCATGGGACATGTCTTGCAAAGATTAGGAGTAAAGAGGCTCGCGGCAGAACACCATGGATCTTCATTCCAGATGGCTCCTTCATCTGAGGCCGCCAGTTTCCTCGGTATGACTTTCAAAGACGATGACATGGACTCACTAGCATGGCAACGTCGAGCTATTGAGACGGATCCTCGGTTCGGTGGCTCTTGGAATGAGGTGGGGGAAGCTATGTTGAATCGAGGGGATCCGCGCTTGTCCATCCAATGGTTTCGAGGGGCAATAAATTCAGAAAAATATGGGGAACGGGGAGTCGCTTGGACAAACCTAGCAAGAGCTCATCTAGAGTTGAGCCAGATGAACTCCGCGCTTTTCGCCGCTCAAGAGGCGGCAACGCTGATCCCAGATGATCCGGATCTCCAGGAGCTCCTCAATCGGTTGAGTGAGGACCTAACTTGATGAAGGGTCCATGGACCTCGGTCTAATATGAAGAACATCGGGCACAGGCTTGGAGCTTCGGGTACGCCCCTGGAGAATACCCTAGCCGGCTTGAACAATTCCCTTGGACTCGTTGACAAGCGGTGGTTCAAGTACTGGGAGTTCGATGTCAGGGAATCCTCCGATGGTGTTCTGTTTGTATTTCATGATGATGAGATTCCAATCGAAGGCTCCCCTGTGAAAACATGGGAGGTCGATTTCGAAACAATTGTCACCGCTGGGAGGGCAATAGATATTGAGATTCCGTCCTTTGTGCAAGTAGTCGAGGCTCTACAAGACAGTACGGAAGCGGTCATGATCGACGTGAAATGGGTGCAGTCGGATACTTGCAGAGAGATCCTCTTTTCTGCTGCCTCCCAAAACAAGGATTGGAAGCTAATGGCAACGCCGGAGAGGTTCCTAGTTTCATTCCCTGACGGGATACAGAGGACTTGGTCAGAGAGAGCCGATGCTCTCGGTGTGGAATTTGTTAGAGTGGGCAGACACAGAATAAATTTATTCAAAGCCCGTTCCACTCCCTTTCGTTGGTGGTGGGCTTCTCCAAAATGGTTATTCGGACTATGAATCTACTAAGGAGTAGAAATGAAGCATGTGGAATGTTTGCACCTGTCTAATAGGAAAGTTCTGAATTGAAGTCCCACACGGGCATTGCATGGCTGCTGGAAGGGTCGTCGGTGTAACAGGCGCAAACGGCTACATTGGCAGTCACATCGTCAAAGTCTTGCTTGAACGAGGCCACAATGTCAGAGCTGGAGCGCGTTTACCCCACAACGATGAGCGTGTTGGGCACCTTCAAGCAATGAAATCCGGAAAAAGGGGTACATTAGAAATTCATCCCACAGATATTTTGGTTTACGATGACGTTGAATCATTGCTCGACGGATGTACGGATGTGATTCACACTGCTGCGACTGTCAAAATTAAGTCGTCTAGCCCCCAAGAGAGTATCATCGATCCTAGTTTGGAAGGAACAAGGAACGTAATTCGGTCTGTCCGCCAAAACAACTCTATCAGAAATGTCATTCACACTTCCTCGACTGCAGCAATCCGCCCGATGAAGTGGAAAAATGGAATTACGCTCGCCTCCGATTCTTGGGCAAATGATGCCACTATCGAAAATAATCCCTACGGTCTGGCGAAGGTCCTTGCAGAAAGGGAAATCAGAAGTTGGCACACAGAAGAAGGGTCTCCAAGAGGTGTCCGATTAGTGACAATTCACCCCTGCATGGTCTTTGGTCCACCGCTCTCGAGCTACCACCTGAGGGGTTCCTTGACGATTCTGATGATGCTGGCTGACAGAAGCATGCCCGCGATTATCCCCATGAACATCAACATTGTCGATGTCCGGGATGTTGCGGAAGCTCATGTTCGAGCCCTGGATATCGGTGCTGATGGAGGCAGGTATCTAGTCACTGCAGGGTCTTTGTGGATGAGGGATGTTGTCAGTCTCCTGAGAACTGCATACCCTAATCACAAGTGGCCGAAATTCTCGATTCCGTACCCGATCGCACTGGTAGCTGCTGCTCTTCACCCCTCTGCGAGTATTTCCTGGGCCAGGACCCATTTGGGCACCGTTTTGAATTGGGACTCCAGACCAGCATCTGAAGATCTCGCCATCGACTGGTTGGATCCTTCGAAATCCGTGGTTGATACTTTTAACCCCATATTCGATAAAAAGTGGATCTGAATCCGTACACCTCATGAACATGCATCGGATCCGAACACCGTGCGCCTGTCCGCTTTTGTCATCACTGCGATCGTAGTCTCTGGGTTTCTCAGCGGATGCTTAGGCACTGAGAAACCCGATGGAATAGACGATGGGTATTCGTTCAGAGAGCCTTGTGAGGATGGAGGTTCAACTACAACATGGTATCATTTTTCAAACGCCACACCTGCTGAATCCTTCCCTTGGAATGAGGGCTTGCCAGAACCTGTCTGTACTGTAGGCACCTACTTCGGAATTGGGATGACCACTTTCGAGCCAACCATCGGAGTGACGTCCTCGGACAATCTGTACATGTCCAGTTACGGAAACGGGCCGGCAGGCTCCACCGCTATCGTCCAATGCAGTGGACTCATCAATATGGTAAGCTTGGACGGATACTCTTGCGGCAACGTGTATGATGCCATGGCCCCTGTCGCCAACAGTAACGACCCCTATGTGTACGTCGACCCTTGGACGGATCGAATAATGAAGTTCGACATGCATGCACTTCTCGGCATGACTGTTGAGTGGTCTGATAATGAGGGTGAGTCGTGGTTCGGTCCATCCGTGGCGACAGGTTGGTCAGTGCAGGATCATCAAACCATTGCATCATCGCCCTACCCAGCACTCGCACATCCTACCACCTGGGTCTTCTGCGTGAATGGGAACTACCCTTACCCCGTGTGCTCGGCGAGCAATGATGGAGGATTGACGTGGGGGCCTGAGCTCCCCGGAACTCCGTCGGACTGTGAGAGTGGGGGATTGACGGGTCATATGGTCGGATCGAATAATGGTAATTTCTACAGGGGGCACAGGGGATGTGATGGTGGGGAGGGTTACTCGATCTACAGAAGCGTGGATGGAGGAATTTCTTGGTCTGAGCACCCTCTCCCGACCGAGTCTTCAGGCACCGCTGAGACTTGGAACTTCGAAGAGGCACAGGTCTTCGCTGATGAGGAGGACAACGTGCACGCTATGTGGATGGGCCTTGACAACATGCCATACTACTCATACTCAACTGATGAGGCTGAGACCTGGAGCGCTCCTTTGATGATCGCACCGCCCATTGGGCTCAATGGCACGGGCTTCCCTGTCATAGCCGCCGGAGGATCTGGTCAGGTCGCGATGGGGTACATCGGGACCTACAACGGTGGTGACACGTGGAATGGGTACCTGAGTGTGATACAGGATGCTTTTTCTGATCATGTGATGATTACCACAGTACAACTGAATGATCATGATGATCCTCTGGAGAATAACTTCCAAGCCTGTGGTTACGAGCGATGTGGAGGATTCGGGGACTTCAATGATATCATCGTGGACCAGCATGGTAGGGTGTGGTTTGGGTTGGCCCATAACGTCGCTGGAGAGATCGGTATCTTTGGTACCCTGGCGGAAGGGCCGAACCTTAGGGGAGCTGGTGGTCTGGTTCCCATTCCACTTGGTGGGAACTCGACCTTGTGAGGCAGGGGCCGATCACCCAGGTTGGTCATTGGCAGTGGACATCTGGGTTTCTATCCGATCCTCTGAGTCCTGATTATCACGGACATCGTTCTCGGAGAGATCGCTATTTCGTAGCATGATGACCATGAAAGTCAATACTGCCAAGAGTACCAGAACAAGCCCACTGAGTAGAATAATTATAACGAAGGTGAGGGAGCTGTCTGAGGTCGCTACCCCAACCTTGTCTTCTCCCATAATGTGTATGCCGACTGCTAAATTGGTTGAAGCCCGATCCCCAGACACCGCTCTGACCAGGATAACTTGGTCGCCTTCCACTGTGTTATTGGGTAGAAACCTCAATCGATCTACAAGGAGGCTGTGAGTGACACTGAACTGGTCGTCTCCAACACCATATTCTGCTAGATCCATCCAATTGTCGCGCATGTCCCAGGTCCTCCATTGAACTCTCTGGACATCGCCGGCGAGATTGAAGGTCAACGAACCACCCTGCCCTATGTGAACGCGGTTGTCGACACCCACTTCGCTTGACAAAGTGACATTCAAAGAGAGGCTGAGTTCATAGTAGTAGTTAGCTGCCTCCTCAACCGCTGGCTGAGCATTCACGTGACCATGGCCATAGACGTTGTTCTGCCTGTTCTTCGGTATGAGGTCCTCTGCACACGGCTCGTTCGCGAGCATGTAGTGGCATTGTCTGTATGTTGAGGTCTCTTGCATTATGTTGCGCACGTCGAAGGGGCTCAAGTCAGGATTCGCCTGATACATCAAAACAGCAACACCCGCCGCTCCAGGGGTTGCCATGCTAGTTCCAGACAATGCGACATATCCGTCTCCGGTATTGGCATCAGGTGCATTGACGCTGCTCCCAACAAACGCTAGGTTGGGCTTGACCCTGCCTTCCTCTGTCGGCCCCTGGCTTGAGTAGACTGCGATTGCGGTATCTTTGTCCAGTGAGCCAACTGTTATCACATCCTCAGCACTTCCCGGCGTCCCTATCGTTGCAGATCCTCCGCTGTTTCCAGCTGCGATGAATAGGGTGACGCCGGCCCTCACCATTTCATTTGCCATTCTGTTTACTGACTCTTCCTCCGAGGATGTCCATTCGATTGCTCCAGTGAGAGCCCCGAGGCTCATACTGGCTGCCCTGATGTTGAAATCATGCCTTTTCTCTACTGTCCATTCCATACCCGCCATGACTGCAGCAAAAGATCCGCTGCCACCTCCATCTAGAACCTTGACGCCGACAAGGTTCGCTTGCGGGGCCACGCCTATGTGCTGATAGTCGGGGGCTCCAGTGCCGGCAGTGATGCCTGCACAGTGGGTTCCATGGCCATTGTCATCGTAGGGGAATATCTCAGATCCATTTGTTGCCCCAGGGTTGTTAATTGCGTCATAAAAGGCTACTATTTTGGGGTCATTTGTGGCATTATCATCGTCTAGGTCGTCTAAGGCCGTATGATTTCCGTCTATCCCGGTGTCTATGATCGCCATGGTCACACCAGCCCCCGTGTAGCCCGTATCCTGCCAAACTAGGTCGACGCCGTGGGCTGGGACGACATCTTGCATTTGGATTCCCAGAACTCCATCCAGCTCAACGAATACCACTCTGGGCAGTTTGACCAGTTCATGCAGCCTTTCCAGTTCAACGGTTCCGGCGATGGAGTCTATCAACCAATATCGAAATTGAGTTTCGAACCCTACTTCTGCTTCTATCATGGCTTGGTCCTCGGGCGTGGGTGTGCGGTCAAAGTCCACTATGACAGATATCCTTCCGTTCTCATCGAGGTATTCGTGATGGGTATTCTCAGCTGCGATCCAAATTGCATCGTGTATTCGGTCTCCATCCAAATCCATTGTGGTACTTTCCCACCAGTTTTCAACAAGGTCGGTGCTCTGATCTTCAGAACTCGGGGCATGTCCAAGTGGGGTTGCAGCGGTCAATGCGGGAGCGAGCATAAGAGCCACTATCGATAGTGGTAGTATTCCCGGGCGCGCTGTGGTTCGGCTCATGTTAACGCTGTATCGGTATTGATTAGATGATTTCAATCAAGCGGTTTCAGGTTTGGCAACGAAGTTGTTCCAGCGCCCAATCTCCTTCCACCTGTGATTCTAGAATACGCCTGTAAAGAGTGGGTTCAGGTTAGTTGGTACTGAGACCATGCGAATGCCAAGTAGCCAAGCGCGAAGAGCATCATGGCTACGCCGCACAGAGACAAGACGGACTTGTAGATATGGCGGGGCATGGCATCCCTCATTCTGTGAAGCATGAGGGCAATAAGGCATTTTACCAGAATTATACCAACTATGAAGGTTACAGCGTACGCGAGTGGGGCCAACGGCTCTGATGCCACTGCTGAGGCCATGATCGGCCCCCCGATTAAGAACCAGAAAACATAGACGTTGGGATTCAGGAGATTCGTCAGCACGCCCCTTCCCAATGCCCTCTTGCTAGACGCCGGCTCAAGAATACTCGACAGTGTAGGTGGCTCTATCGAGAAGCACTCCACCCCCATTTTGAACATGAAGAGGGCTCCCAATAATGAAATCAAGACTAGGATGGACGGGTTATCCACAATTACGGACGCAAATAGATAGCTTACCACGATGAGTGGCACGTCAGTGAAGATCGGGGCAGCTGCTGTCCATATTCCCGCCCTAAGGTCGCCAGACAGAGTCTCCCTGACTACCATTGTTAGCAGTGGACCCGGTTTGACTCCTTCGATCACAGCAAGCGTGAGTCCTGCTAGGGCGTAGGCGAGGATAAGTTCGGTGTCCATATGAGCCCCCACAGTATGAGTTTGCCATACTGATCGGTTGGACCTCAGCGCCTCTGTTGGAGTTTCATCAATAATCTCAGGACTTCCATGTATATCCAAATCAAAGTCACCATTAGGCCGAATACTGCTCTCCATTCAAGCTCCTTGGGAGCTCCATTCTCCACTCCTTTCTCGATGAAATCGAAGTCAGAGGCAAGCATCATAGCCCCAAGTGCAATTACGACCAAAGAGAAGAGGATCCCGACCGTCCCGGATCCATGAATGAGTGGGACACTGACTCCAAACAGGGCCAGGAGGAAGGAGAAGAGGTATACCATCATTATTCCAAATACGGCACTGTAAAGGGCGATTCGGAAATTATGGTTGACGTTTATGAGGCCTGTTCGATATATCCCCAACATGGCCCCAAAGATCATGCCTGTGATCAGGAATGCTTGGATCGTGATGCCCTGATAGCCTCCGAAGTGCTCGAGAGCGTATGTCATCCCACCGATGAGAAGCCCCTGTGATGCAGCGTAGCTTAACACGAACAAAGGGTTCGCGAATAAGCTTTGAAAAGCGGACGTAAACCATGATATGAACAGGATTATGCTAAAGACGGCGTTCAGTGCGAAGCCGCCGAAAAATAGTGTAATTGCGATTTCAGGCTGACCAGTAAGCCCGAGCCCCCAAATTGTCATCCCAGATGTTATGAAGAGTAGGAATGTGACCGCACCTTTCTCAGCCACCCCCTCTATCGTCATTCCTAAGTTCTGCACAGGGGTTTTTCCGGCCTCCCACCATGGTTTGTCTGGGTATGAGCTCTTCTGAAAGGTGGAGGCATTCAAAGCCGGGTTGCCTGATCGGTACATGGTACTCCGATGGCGGATGTATTTTCAATCACGCTGTCGATTTGCTAGGAATTCAGCTAAATTCAGAGCAAATCGATTAAATGTCGGCCAGTATGGCTCTCTTTCACCGTGGTGATGTCCTCTGGGGTGCCCTGGGCGACCATGCTTCCTCCCCTGGAGCCACCCTCTGGCCCTAGGTCAATTACCCAATCACAAGACTTTACCACATCCAAATGATGCTCGACTATGACGACGGTGTGGCCGTTCGACCTTATCCTGAGAAGGACGTCAACAAGTTGGTGGACGTCGAACAATGACAGGCCGGTCGTCGGCTCATCAAGGATGTAGAAAGTGTGTTTCTTCGGTGGCCGGTGGAGTTCGGTTGCTAACTTGACTCTCTGAGCCTCTCCTCCTGAGAGCGTTGTTGCAGGTTGGCCGAGTCGAATGTATCCGAGACCAACGTCCTGCAATGTGGTGAGTATTCTGCTTATTTTGCTCTGGTTCGCGAATAACCTGCAGGCTTCGTCGACCGACATCTCCAACACGTCATGTATCGTTCTCCCCTTCCACTCCACTTCCAGTGTTTCCCTAGTGTATCTTTTTCCTTTGCAAATGTCACAAGTGACCCATACATCGGGGAGGAAGTTCATTTCAAGTACGGATGAGCCTGCTCCTTTGCACGATTCGCACCTTCCGCCTCGGACGTTGAATGAGAAGTGCCCGGGCTTGTATCCTCTTTCCTTGGACAGCGTTGTCTCTGCAAATAGAGCCCTTATCAGATCGAATACCCCTGTATACGTTGCCGCGTTTGAACGCGGTGTTCTACCGATTGGTGACTGATCTATCACGATTGCTTTGTCGACTTTCTCTATGCCGTCAATTCCGTCGTGGCGGCCGGGCGTGGTATCAGATCTGTGAAGGGCCCTAAGTAGGGACGGGGCCAGAGTCTCGGTCACGAGCGAGGATTTTCCACTTCCTGATACGCCTGTGACAGCAATCATGCAGCCAAGGGGGAAGGCCACGTCCAGGTTTTGCAGGTTGTTCTGCCTCGCATTGTTCACAACGAGCCACCCGTCGTCGGGAGGTTTCCTTTGATTGGGTACAGGAATCATTTTCCTCCCTGACAAGTAAGCTCCGGTCTCAGATCTTTGACTCTCTACAAGGTCGTCTATTTTGCCGCTGACAATGACCTCGCCGCCTTCCTTGCCGGCTCCAGGTCCAAGATCCACCAACCAGTCTGCCTGCATTAGTGTTGATTCGTCGTGCTCGACAACAATCAGTGTGTTGCCGAGGTCTGTTAGTTCTCTGAGTGTGTCAAGCAGCCGCGAGTTGTCCCTCGGATGCAGTCCAATACTGGGTTCGTCAAGTACGTACATGACACCTGTCAACCTCGTGCCGATCTGGGTCGCTAGCCTGATTCTCTGAGACTCTCCCCCGGATAGTGTGTTGGCCCTTCTGTCCATAGTTAGGTAATCAAGGCCCACAAGTGCGAGAAATCGTAATCTCGATTCAATTTCCTTGATTACATCATTCCCAATAAACAACGACCTCTCGTCTAAAATCTTGGTTTTCTCAATGGTGTCGCCCGTCGGACGCTCCCTCTCCAAGCTCTCCCAAATTGGATCGATATCCGCTGTCTTCCATGACTGTACCACAGCCAAGGCTTCCATCACAGTGGACGCTGAAAAATCCGGCAGTGAGACGTCGCCAACAGTCACCATTGAGACTGCTCGGTTGAGTTTTTTGCCTTCACAAACAGAGCAGGGCTCATCGGTCATGAAAGAAGATAGCCTGGATCGCGTTCGATCGGAGCTCGTGTCCGTCAGCGTGCGCCTTAGTCTAGCAAATACCCCCTCCCAGGGCCTGTTCATGCGGTACGACGATCCCCTGTCGGACTCAAAGTGGAATGCTATCGTGGTCGAGCCTGTTCCGTACAACAGGATGTCTTTCTGATCGTTGTCAAGGTCACGAAATGGTATATCCGTGGGTATTGAATAGTGATTCGCCACCTGTACCATCTGGCTTTTGTACCAGCCAGACATCATTGATCTGCGGAATGGCCTAATGCAGCCTTCTGACACCGTCGAGGTCTGATCTACGACCAGTTCTGGAGAGAATTCTCTCTGGACGCCCAGCCCCTGACAATCTGGGCATGCGCCGAGCGGGTTGTTGAAAGAGAATACCCGGGGAGACATCTCCGGCAGGAAGGCGCCGTGAATCGGACAAGCAAATTCCTCAGAATATGCTACAATCTCCCCTTCTTCGACGTCGCTTTTTTTCCCCTTCGGACTCCCTATGCTTTCTATGGCGACTGTCCCTCCTCCAAGCCTCAGAGCGATTTCTATCGCTTCAGTTAACCTCTGCCTGTTCTGCCTGTTGATTTTTACCCGATCTATTCTGACGTCAATATCGTGACGGAGGTTCTTTTCCAGAGATGGCGGACTCTCGAAATCCGCATCCCTGCCGTTAACACGTCCGGCGAGATACCCCTGTTCGACCATAGCATGGAATAGGTCTGCATGAGTTCCTTTCCTGTTCCTGACTACTGGTGACCAGACTGCGATCCCATGGCCTTCGAATTTCCAAAGGACGTCGTCAACGATTTCCTGGACGGTACGCCTGTTCACCTCATTGCCACAGTCAGGGCAGTGTGGAATCCCGATTCTGGCCCAGAGTAGCCTAAGATGGTCCATTATCTCTGTAACAGTTGCAACCGTAGATCTTGGATTGTGGCTTCCTTGCTTTTGATCTATGCTGATTGCAGGGGAAAGTCCCTCGATGCTGTCGCAATCGGGTTTTTTCATCTGGCCCAGAAACTGCCTGGCATAAGAGGACAGGCTCTCTATGTATCGCCGCTGACCCTCGGCGTACAGAGTATCAAAAGCTAAACTGGACTTGCCGCTTCCGGAAACTCCTGAAAACACCACAAACTTTCCCCTGGGTATCCTGACATCGATGTTGCGAAGATTGTGCGTTCTGGCCCCTCTTACGGTGATCCACCCTCCATCCTCGCTATCCTCCATGGGGTCGAGTGTTGTCGTCACGGGCTTGTTTGATCTCTCATGGCCCTTGAAGTCATGCTCAAACTCACAAGGTAAGTGACCGATGCGTTTTGGTTGGAATTTATTGCCGATTTTTTGGTTTCCAATCCTTGAACGCCACATGAGCAGGGAGAGTTCCCGAGCCTTCTTGTTCGTATTCCTTCACACGGTCGTAAAGCCAGATGAACCACTCCATTGTCTTGTCCCCGTCCTTTTCACGTATCGGATCTAGCCAAAACGAGAATGTCTCGTATGTCTTGAGGAATTCGCCCGAGAAGAGGTCGTAAAAAGCGTGGAAGTCCATGTCTCCTCGGTGGACGAGAGCACCGATGCTTTCCCAAGTTGTGAGAACCGTTACTACCTTTGGCCAATCGTCGCCTAGATGATCTTGCACTTTCTCAAAGTCTTCGATTGAGTCCCCGGTCAGTACCTCGGATATCGCTGTCGAACGGGAGATTAATGTCAGCCCTGCTACAAAGTCTGGGCTTTGAAAATTCGCGGCTAGGTTCATTGCTGTCGAACTGTTTCTTGCAGCTCGAAGTTCCTTGATTTGAAACCATGAGTATATTGCAGCACTGACTATGGTAATCAAACCGATGATTTCTGCCCAAGATGCTGCTGTTTCTAATTCCATGTGCAAAAATAGGAGGGGTTTGATATTTGATAAGTTCTATCGCATAATCGGCCCCATTAGCCGCGGGGCAGCCTGTAAAACTCGAATGCTGTCTGATGCCTGACTGGTGTCGACTTAGCTTGTGTAGATTGGGTCGGTGCAGATTGTCCAAGAGTAGCATACTCCTGGTAAGGGGGGACATTGAATAGTCAACCTCTGGCAAAGGCGCAGCGCATCGATTGATCTGTTCCTTGTCGATATTATTGTATATTTTTTCTAAATTCACAACTAAGTGTGAGCCCTGCCGCCGTAATTCCGTGAGAGGCGCCATTGAAACCGGATTTGAAAGGTCCATGGGGGACGAGGTGGATGATAGTGTGAGGAAGTTCGCCATTGTCGCGGCCGTCGTCGGTTTCTTCGCCCATCTGTCGCTTTGGGCCCTTGACAACTCCGGCAGAATTGTAGTCGCTGGAGATTCCGCTGAGTTGGTCCAATCACCTCTATCCGCCCTTTACACTCCATTCTCAATACTCCTGACCTACGAGGTTTACCAACTTATCAGGACGATTCCTGAATCATTCTCTTCATCAGTCGGTAAGCAGTATGAGATAGCTACGCTGCTTGTGGTCAGAGACATACTGAAGCGACTACCCGAGGTGGACGGCTCGGACGGTTGGAGTGTCGGTGACGATGTCTCATTCCTCCTGGTTGAGTGTGCAGCATTCTTGGCGTTATTCTACACGGCTCTGACATATTACAATATGAGAAAACACGAGGATGTGAACCATCAAGTCTCTGATGATGTGAGCGTTTTCATACTGACAAAAAAGGCGATTGCGATTTTTATGCTTGTCATATTTGTAATAATCGCACTCACCTCGGTTACAGGTTGGATAGCGGCTGTCCAAGAGGGGGGCGGCTCGGTCGACCGCACAATCTTCTTCCTGGATTTCTTCACTTTCCTCATACTCGCAGACATCCTGATTCTACTGATATCATACTGGTTTTACACGGACTTCAGAAATCTGGCCAGGAATACGGGATTCGTGCTCTCTACTGTGATAATCCGAGTCGCGATATCCGCGGCTGGGGTGTCCTCTATGATCCTGTTCACCCTAAGTGGTGTCCTCGGTATCGCGATCCTCAGAATGTTTGTTACTAACAAGCCTTCGGAGGCGTGCGCTTGACAAGGAATGCCTCTGATATTTGGAGGGAGGATGTAGGTGATTGTAGTCACTCCCAAGTTCCCATGCCGATATGGTACCACGATATTTACACAACGGGCATCCACAGAGATTCTAGGTTTCCCAGAGAGAGATATCGGATACTCAAAGATCGCATACAGAACTCGCAAAATTCCGGCTTGATTGAGTTTATGTCCCCAGAATGTGCATCAAAGGAAGATCTGCTGACATCTCACGATCCAGATTTCATACGTCGTTTTCTTGATGGGGAATTGGGGGAAAAAGAGGTAAACAGAATCGGTTTGAAGCCCTGGACCGACTCTTTTGTGGAGAGGACCCTGCGCATCATGGGCGGGTCGCTGTCTGCTTTGAAGCGCGTCTGCGAGTTTGGCGGCATTTCTGGAAACATGGCAGGTGGGACCCATCACTCGCACGCTGGCTTTGGGGCTGGTTACTGCGTATTCAACGACATCGCGGTCTGCGCGGTTAAAGCGACTGAGTCGCTCGGAATAGCACGGGTGGCTATCCTTGATCTGGACGTCCATCAAGGGGACGGTACTGCGACCATGCTCAAAGATATCGAAGGAGCGCTTACGATTTCAGTGCACTGCAAGGATAACTTTCCATTCAGAAAGGCAATCAGCGACCATGATTTTCCGCTGAATTCCGGGGTCGGGGACGTAGGTTATCTCGAGAAGGTGAGCGAATGTTTGGAAATTCTTGAGGATTATGCTCCGGATCTTCTCTTATTTCAAGCAGGGGTCGATAGCCTGGAAAAGGACGGGCTAGGAAAAATGAATGTCACCAGAGGCGGGATGAGGGCCCGGAATAGAATGGTCTTTTCTTATCTCGTGGAGAAGAGTTTGCCCTGTGTTATCTTCATGGGAGGGGGATACGCCAAGCCGATAAGTCACACAATAGACGCGTTCTACGACCTCTTTATCGACGGTGCGGTTGCCAACAGCTATATTCAAAGAGGTAACAAGTCGAAAAGTCGTAAACAGGCCAATGGGGGAGTCTGATGCCTGAAGGTCCTGAGACCAGGCGTGCTGCTGATCGGATATCGAATAGATTGCGCGACAGGTCGCTGTCGCACCTGAGGCTACCGTTTCCCCCCATATCCGAATTTGAAGGGGTTTTGAAGAAAGCTCATATCGAATCCGTGACTTCTCGGGGAAAGGCCCTGCTCATTCGGTTTGATAATGGATTGAGCCTCTACAGCCACAGCCAGCTCTACGGTCGATGGACGGTCAACAAGGCAAGCACTGAAATTAGGTGGAACAGGTCGCTCAGAGCTGAATTTGTCGCAGAGGGCTACGCAGTAAGGCTCTGGTCCGCCACAGATGTGGAGGTTTTACCCACGGATAAAGAAGAAGAGCATCCCTACATCCTCAAGCTGGGTCCAGACGTGCTGGACGATGATACGACTTCTGATTTGATCTGTGAGCGGCTGGAAAGCCCGCGGTTCAACAGAAGGCAGGCGTCGTCCCTGATGCTCGACCAGACGTTCATAGCTGGTTTAGGAAACTACCTGAGGAGCGAGATACTCCACCAAGCTGGTGTGCATCCGAAGGCAAGGCCAAAGGATCTGGACCCAGGGGCCATCACCAAGTGGGGGTCGCTCACCAAGAGCATCAGTATCAGATCGTACGAAAGCAATGGGCTGACCGTGAGTGACGACCTTGCTAGGAGGCGTAAGGGCATGGGCGAGCGACGGCGATCGTACAGGCACTCGGCATTCTGTAGGAACGGAATGGACTGTCATGTCTGTGACGCCACCATCATTCGCATCAGGGTCTCAGGCAGACGCTTGGACATGTGCCCGAAATGCCAGGTGGAGTCCTGAAGGAACGTTCCGAGCGCCCTTGAGTGGCGGCCCCGAGAACATTTATTCAGAATGACCCACATCACAAAGGCATGCAGAAGACCCGTTCCGCCTTGCTTGTGATACTGATGATGACCGTCGCCCTCGCTGGGTGCATCAGCGAGGACACCTCGGACCTGGACACCCAGATCGAGGACCTCGGCACCCAGAACACAGAGCTTACACAGACCATCGCGGAAAGGGACCTGGCGATCTCGGAGCTCGAGGCC
>DAMH01000004.1:21026-21278 GCA_002499585.1 Euryarchaeota archaeon UBA552
TGCTTGCCCTGCTCAGCGACTCGCAGGAGTTCGCCAACCAGACGCTCGAGCTCGCCGAGGCGATGAACGAGACAATAGCCGCCCTCCACGTCATGCTTGGGGAGAACGCGACCCAGGTCCTGCAGCTACAGACCGATGTCCTTGAATGGCAACAGACGGCGGAGAGCAACCGCGCAGTCTTGAGACACGCCCATTTTGATGTTCCCTCCTTGGATGGTCTCTCACTCCGCAACGCTGATATGCGAAATATTC
>DAMH01000005.1 GCA_002499585.1 Euryarchaeota archaeon UBA552
ACCACAACTGCTGAATCGCCCTTCGCAATACAATTTTACGAAGTCCTAGTGGGATTTGGGATAGCAGGAACTGGGTTCGGGGTGATACTTGCTGTTGTGGGGCGGGCAAGTCGGCCCGAAAACAGGGCAATGAGTTTGGCTATTGCGACTGCGGCAGGATCAGCAGGGCAGATAGTAGGGCCCATTGCGGCAGTATCGCTCCTGAAGGTTGTGTCTTGGCAAACTGTGTTTTTGATATTCGCCGCGGCAATGATGCTTGTCTTGCTTCTCCTTCCTCTCATGCAAGCGCCTGACAGAGTCCAGAAGGAGGATTTGGAAGAAAGCCTCGGAGAAATATTGAGGTTAGCACTGAAGGATCCTTCGTACATGATGATCTTTCTCGGATTCTTTTCTTGTGGATATCAATTAGCGTTCATAACAGCGCATTTCCCTGCGATGGTGAGCGAGATGAGTGCTCCGGTAGACCCACTGGGATGGTGCGGCGACCTCGGGATTGAGACCACTGCAGAGCTTGGTGGTTTCGCTATCTCGGTGATTGGGGCGGCGAACATAATAGGGACTTTGATGGCGGGCTGGGCAGGGAAAAGGTATGGCAAAAAATGGCTTTTGTCTGGTATCTACGCGGGTCGATCTATCGCAGCAGCCTGGTTTATACTAACTCCTCCGACTGCTGAAACGGTCATTATCTTCTCATTTGCAATGGGTTTCCTTTGGCTCGCGACTGTCCCACTTACAAGTGGGTTGGTCGCTCACATCTATGGCCTGAGGTACATGGCAACACTGTATGGTATTGTCTTCTTCTCCCATCAGCTCGGAAGTTTCGTAGGGGTCTACTTGGGAGGGTTGCTCTACGACCTTTACGGGAGTTACTATCTCGTGTGGTGGGTTGGTATAGCAGTAGGGGTTTTCTCGTCCATTATACACCTCCCCGTACGCGAGGAGCCCAGAGTGACAACGAAGGTAACACTGCTCGGCAACGCTTAGGAACGACCGCACCTCGTGAAGACTGTGAGTGTCTTCAAGGCATATGATATCAGGGGAATCGCCGGCCAGGATATTGACTTTGATTTCAGCAGAAGGCTCGGGAGATCTATAGTGGAATTTACCCAATCGGATTCCATCAGCATCGGTCGAGACATAAGGTCCTCTGGAGAAACATTGCAAGAAGGGCTCGTGCAAGGTATTAGGGAAAGTGGTTGCAAGGTTCTGGACCTTGGTGTCGTGCCTACTGGAGTTGTTTACCGGTCCTCAATGGGCCTTGATGTCGACACTGCTGTTGCCATCACAGCGAGCCACAACCCTCCCCAGTACAACGGTTTCAAGATAGTGAACAACGGGTTGCCCATTGCGGGAGAGGCTCTTCAACAACTCAAGTTGGTTTTTGATTCGATTGGGGAGGTTCCAATCAGGGAAATGGGGAAATTGGAAGACTGCCGGGATTACCACCAGTCTGTAATTCAGGAAATTGTTAGTGATGTTGGCCCTTTGACGAGGAGCGTGCGTGTTGCTGTCGACGGCTCGAATTCAGTACCGGGGCCGTTTATGGTGGATGTGTTGGGAAAGTTGGGAGCAGATGTTGTAGCATTAAACTGCAGCTGGGATATCGACAACGCGGCTCACCCTGCTGATCCGACTAGACCGGAGAATATGATCCAGCTAGCAGACCAGGTCGTAAAACATCGGTGTGAATTCGGAATTTGCGTAGATGGAGATGGAGATAGGATCGGTGTCGTTGATGAGAATGGATCATTTATTCACCCAGATCGCTTGATAGGGTTGTTTGCTTCAGACATCCTAGATGGTATGGAAAACGGGGTTGAGGATGATGTTAGAACGATTCTCTTCGATGTGAAATGCAGCATGGGTGTTGGGCAAACCATAGAGCGTCATGGGGGCTTGCCGGCAATGGTCAGAACAGGACACTCGTTCATGAAAAAAGAGCTCTCCGACCGTCCAGATATTAACTTCGCAGGTGAGATGTCAGGACATTTCTTCTTTAATGACAGGTGGAATGGGCATGATTGTTCGATGTACAACAGCGCACGCTTGATCGAGCTTGTATCAAGGAAGATGTCCGAGACAGGTAATCCCATGAAGTTCTCCAACCTGATGGAAATCACACCATCCTACCCTTCGACTGGCGAAGTCAAGGTTTCTTTCGACGGCGATAGAAAGGCGATGATGACAATGGTGGAAACGGCTTTCAGAGATATGGAATACAGTTCCATCGACGGTATCAGGGTGATCTATCCAAACGGATGGTACCTGTGCAGACCATCGAACACAGAGCCAATATTGGTTATGAGAGCCGAGGGGACTTCAAACAGCGCCCTGAATTCGATCCTAGGAGATGTGAAATCTCGTATCGGTGGTTTTGTTGACCTCTCGGCTTTAAGCTAGATCATTCGTCATCTAGATCATTGCCATTCATCAAAAGAGGCAGTGCAACTATGGCACCGCAGCATACTGCTCCAATGGCCGTACCGACCAACCCGACTGATGCTGCCAAGCCGCCCAATCCCTCAGCACCGATTGCATCTCCGACCTCATCCGCCACCAAACCTAAGACGATCGAGCCCAAGACACCGTCGATGACATTTACACCGACTGCGCCAAATCCGAACCAGACTCCCTTCTTCTTGTAATTCCAGAGCAAAAATCCTGCATAGGTGAATATTGCAGCCGCCGCGAGTCCTAACAAAGGTGATACGTAGAACCAGAAGGAGTATGATGTTTCATCGGCGTTCCACGTGGTGATTGCATCTCCGGCACCCAATAGCTCGATTATAGAGAATATCACTCCAAGTCCACCCAATAACATTGCCAGAGCTCCAAACACCCTGGGCCCACCACTCTTTTGGTTGGCGTAAACGATTGTCGTCGTGGCAGGTGGTGCTGTGGCTTCGCCCTCTATGGTCATAGTAATGCCTGATCGGACCAAGATGTTAAGTTTGATCCCGTAAAATGATGTTTTGAGGATAGGAAGTCAGTTTTTTTATCGATGTAAGCACCGCTTTGCTTATTCAGGGCTTGACTTTGGGAAGGACGAAGCCACTGTAGCTTAGCCTGGTATAGCGTCTGATTCGTAATCAGAAGATCGGGAGTTCGAATCTCCCCAGTGGCTCCATATCATAGAAGCATGTTTCGCTCAGAAAGAGTTGATTTAGAGGCCTCGTACGACTCAGTCAATGATCTGATGACAGGCATGTCTCCTCCGGACAACATCGTGAGGGTAGCTCCACCGCCTGAGCTGTTGTGGGTAACACTGCCAGAGGCCCCTCTGGCTTCTACAAGTGCGCTTGTATGGCCCCCTCCGATTATCGTCATTGCATTAGTTTCAGTTACCATATTGAGGACTTCGACGGTCCCGAAGGCAAAATTATCTTTTTCAAAATACGAGGCTGGACCATTCCAAAGCACACATGATGACTCCCTGATTATTGGATGCAGTGCCTTCAGTGTTCCAATTCCGACGTCGTATATCGGGTGCTCCGTGGGCAGCTCAGACAAGGATATTTGCGCGCGCTTTTCGTTGACCTCGATAGCAAGATCTTCTGGAAGAATGATTTTTTCCCTGAATTCGGATAAGATCCTCTTTGCTAGTTTCATCGTGACTTCTTCATTTGGGTGAACTTGATTCATAGCGAAATTAGCATTTCTCAGACCAATGTCTACGCCGTCTGCCAGAAGCATGAAATTTCCTACTACGCCCAGGAATACGACTTTGTCTATGTGTTCTTTTTCAAGCAAATTTGATGCTACTCCCAGCGAGTCATCTGCCTTGGCACCGCCCAGAATGGCCACATATGGCCTGGGTGGATTATCCACAGCTATCGACAGAGCATCTATCTCTCTTTTCAGAAGTGAGCCTGCGACAGATGGAAGTAACCTAGTAAAACCGATGAGGCTAGGGGAGGACCTGTGTGCTGAGCCAAACGCGTCGTTGACAAACAAATCAAAAAACGGTGCAAGTTTCTGTACAATCTCGGAACTTTCCATGTCGGTGGTTTGGCCCCTCATTTCGTTCTCATCTCGGTGGATCCTAATGTTGTCCAGAATGAGTACCCCGCCCGGTTTGAGGGACTCTATGGCATGTAAGGCATCTCTCCCGCAGATATCAGGTACGAAATTAACATCCCTCTCCAAAATCTTGGACAGCCTTTCTGAGTGAGATCTCATGTCTGTGAAGTCATACCTGCCCGGTCTTGATTGATGCGCGAGAATCACTACCGACGAACGCTCCAGTTTCTTCAACGAAGGTACAATCATCCTCATCCTCGTATCGTCCAGAAATCTTTTCGTATTGGGATCTAGAGGTAGATTTAGGTCGGCGCGGAACAGAACTTTCAGTCCATCCAATCGAACTTCGTCCAGTCCGAGGACTTTCTCCACGGCTATCCCTCGGGCTCGTTGGTTTTGACTGTGTGGTGTTTATGTCAGGAAAGAACCATCTATTCGTTAGGTCCAGCGACGTCTGCATGCAATTTGGGGCAAACGGGCCTGACGGTCAGGATTGGCGAGTACCGGTATCAGAAATCGTGGCTCGTCGAAAAAGGGTGTCGGACTCCTTAGCCTCCGAAGGCATACAATCCGTGATTGTAGAGGACCCGGTTGAATTATACTGGCTGACCGGAGGTAGACAGAGAGGCATTCTGGTAGTAGGTGCGACTGACTCCGGTGTTGAAACCACACACTGGGTGAGGAAATCCCTATCACGAGCAAGATGGGAATCCGGGGGGGATGACGCCCCGGACAGTCTATGTGACCAACCAAGGTCATCCATGCTAGAGGACGGGCTCAGAGGAATTGGAGTTACTGAGGTCCCCGCCATGCTCCAAGACAGTCTACCGACAGCAAGGTGGAGCTTTCTATCAGACTGTTTGTCAAGTTTATCACCATCAAATCACAACGCTTCGCCCATAATCCACAAACTTAGAGAGGTGAAATCTGATTGGGAGATTGATCAGATACGAACATCTGGATCTGTCAACCAGAAGATGTTTAGTCAAATTTCCAAAGAATGTCAGGTCGGGATGACTGAACTGGAGGTCGCTTCAATTGCCGAAAAGGTAAGCAGGCGTGAAGGGTTTGGTGGGAGAATAAGGATGAGGAGGTGGCCAATGGACTGTGATAGGGCTGTAATTGTGACAGGCAGATCCGGTGGAGTGCCATCGTTTTTCGATTCGGCCGTCGGAGGATTTGGTTCAAATCCAATCGCTCCGCTGGGATCAGGTCACAGACGGATAAAGGAAGCCGAACCAGTACTGGTAGATTTGGTCCATGTTCATCGCGGTTACGTATCTGACTGCACGAGAATGTACAGTTTTGGAAATTTATCTCAAGACTGGTTGGCGAGGCTGGATGATATGGCTGAGATCCGTGGATCGCTCATTGACGCTCTGAACAAAGGTGAGAGTTGTGCCAGAGCATGGGAATTGGGTAGAGATATGGCACTTGAGATGGGTTACGAGGATAATCTAATGGGTATCGCGCCCCACCAAGCTAAGTTTCTCGGGCATTCAGTAGGCTTAGAATTGGACGAGACCCCAGTATTGGCCGATCGGTTCATCGAACCTATGATACCAGGCAACACTATGGCCATAGAACCCAAGGTTGTCTATGCTGACGGTGCTATTGGCACAGAGGACACGTGGTATTGTACAAAAGAAGGACTCAAGTGCCTGACTGGAGGAAGTGATATCCCGGACTACACAGAATTATCTGTTTAGCTAAAGAAACCACGGCTAGATGTGTTTACGCGGTACTCGGTGATAAGTTCCAAGATCAAGGTTCATCGCTATCTTCTGTATTCTTTTTTCCCATACTTCTATTGATTTTCCTCTGTTCGATTATCTTCAATTTTGCTGAGAGCCTTGACCACAGGAACCACACAAAAACAGATATGCCGATCAGATCAAAAATAATGATGACAAGTATGTCACGATCGACCATAATTATCATCTAAATTGGTGGAAGTATGTCTACTACGATGTCCTCTGTCGGGGACATGCAGCATGCGAGGATTCCGCCTTGGTCCACTAGGTAGTCATCTAATCCCGGAGGAAGGGTCTCCGGCAATTCTATTGAGCCTGATACAAGTCTGACCAGGCAGGTTCCACATGTACCCGAAGTGCAATTTGTGGGAATTGAGATGTCTGCTTCAATTGCGTGTTCAGCAATTGAAAGTCCTATTTTCCCAGATGAGAAGCCGATTGGCAGGGATCCGCGTAAGAAGCGCACTGTTGTGGAGCACTTCGAGACGGTATCGTGGTGGTTTTTCAGCGATCCTCCCATTTAGTCCACTTCCCAGACTGCTTGTTGAAGTAGAGTCCGGCTTTTTTCATCCACTTGTTGAACTTGGTAGCACCGGCACCTGTGGCAATTATGAAACTCTCGCGATGTTCTTGTGCCTGTATGTATCCTTTCTCCTTCAGTGTCTTCTCAATCCAATCGTCTATCTCCATCAAGGTACCTGATAATTTACTTGCTTCCATGGAGGCTGAAATCTGATCTGCCGAGGCCCCAGTTGCCTCAATCTCTCTGGTAACCGACTCAGCCACCGCATCAGCGCTGGATTTCGCGGGTGGCGCTACCACTGGGTCCCGAGGACCCTTGTTCGGATTGATTGTTATCCAAGTAGAAGTCTCTGGATCAGAGATCTTGTCCGCTACCACACTTGCCAATCCCGCATGGAACTCTTCTTCGCATTCCCAGCATACAAATTTGAAATCCCTTGTATCTTCAATCACAGATGATCCCCGCGGATCCATCTCGTCACCGCAGTGAGGACAGGCGTGGAGGCATAAAACTGGAGCTATTTTTCTTCTGAAATCCACGATATCCTGAGGAGTCCCCTCTAACTCCAACATCTCATGGTCACGTGCCGCTTCCAGGCCTCTTGTCTCCAATTGGTCCTTCAGTTTTGACCTCTGCTCGTCTTTAGCCTCTTCATCGAAGATCGTCTCAAGCTTGACTATTAGCTCTACAGTCTTTCCAAGCCGATTCATTACTAGTTTTTTGTTCCTGAACGACTCAACCCTGGCTACCCTCTGTTCCTCTCTTTTTTCATTGAGTTGTTGCAGAAGGTCCTTTTGTTCTCTCTTGAACCTCTGCTCTTGGATTCTATCGACTTTCTTTGGTGCGCCTTTTGTTATCACGTCCGCGATGAATCTTTGTCTGCTTGATGCCCTCGGACCCGATTTGACTGACTCAATTACAGATTTTGCAATTTCTTTTTTGATTCCGTAGTTATTAACTAACTTTTCTTCATCGAGTTTTTTCAGGTCCCCGATCTTTAATCCAGAATCAGAGAGTAGCTGCGATGTAGTCTCATCGATCCCGCGCCTTAACAGAGCCAGATAGGTGTCCTTCTTTGCCATTATATCCCCTCCCGAAAAGGCGTTGAGCGCGCATCGGCGGGCCTCGGAAGTGGGTATTGAATTTCAAGTCACGGGCATTTTGGACTTATTTCGTGGATGAAATCCCTTTTGCCAATTCAATCCACTGCGGTGGAGAGAGATCCTCGGGTCTCATTTGGATGATTCGACCAAGATCATTGTCGTTTGTTTCGAGGTTTATCAGAATCCGGTCCCATTCAGCGGTTGATGCCTTGATTAATCGCATTACAGATCTTGGCCTGTAACGCAGTGAGGTTCGTATCTTCCGTCTTCTCCTAGCAAAGCACCATGATGATAGAGCTATACCTAAGGATCGTTCACTCGGGGTGATTGGTCCCCGGTTTACCGGCATCATAGTTATGATTGAGGATTCTACGTCTGGTTGTGGTCGGAAATAAGAACGTGGGACGTCTTGTACCTTCTGGCAATCGAAATCAAACCAAAGTGAGATTCCGAGCGGCCCCCTGTCTTTGGATGGAATTTTCATGGTCATTCTGTTACCAAACTCACGTTGGACCAGAAGGCAAACGCCCATCAGTGCACTGGATTGATGTAAGTCCTGAATTCTTCTCAGGATTGGACTGGAAATCCCGTACGGAATATTGGCAATTATGTGAGTGGTTTCCTCAGGCCATGGTGATTTCAGGGCGTCTGATTGGACGAGTGAAAATTTGTCACTTTTGATTTCCTCTCTCAAGAAATCACAGGCGTCTGCTGAAATCTCAATTGATGTCACCCTTGCTCCGGTTTTGAGTAAGGACCTCGTGAGTGTTCCTGGACCGGGCCCTATTTCCAGGACATGGGATTCTTGGTTAAGCCCCATTTTTTTTGATGCCTCTATTGACGCGTTGATTGGGTCTTCATTGATGAGGAAGTGTTGACCAAGCGATTTTTCTACCACTTTTGAGGATAGGTATCTCTGGACTAATTTCTGCGGCGTGTCGTTGCTCTGTTTTTGATAGATCAAATTCAGACCCCAGCCCGTACGACCAAGTCGATTAGTCTCGGGGATTGCATTGGGTCGTCCATTTCCTGAACATAGCGTTGAGCCAGGAGAGAGATCGAGTCTTGGCCTATTGCATCAGAAACTCCCTTGAGATCATGCCAACCTGTTGAACCTCTCTTTTGCACCCATAATTGTGCTGATGATTTGCCAATCCCAGGTAAAAGCTGGTATGAGTGCATTTTCAAGGTTATGGGCTGGGCACGATTGTAGAATGACAGGTGGACTCCCTCGTCCATTGAGATGGATTCTTTTACGGCGGCCAAAAGGAGGCTCTGAGCATCGCTGGAAATGTCTTTCTTTCTTACTGGGGAGAGTGGTCCGATTCTGGGATCGTCCTTTCCTATCCACTCGTCGGCTGAAAGATTGTCTTCTAGGACTTTTGCCCTGACAAGAAATAGGCCTGGATGGGTAATGCCGTGTATTTCCTTTCCTGATGGCCTTCTGTCCATGGTAGAGATGATTCTGACGTGGGTCTGGGAGTTCAAATCGTCGGAGTTTTCATCCTCTTTGTCAGCCGTCATAACAATACTCCTAGATGTTGCACGGGTTTTTCATTGATTAATGGAACTGTTGAGGACTATCAAAGTACATGTTGCCGCACAATATCGATTATGGATTCGACTTCTTCAGTGTCCATGGCAATCCTCTTCGATGAGATGATTACTCGAAGAGATTGAACGCTCAATGGCATTAATTCTGATATTTTTGCGCAGACATCTGGATGGTCGGCTAGCTTGCTGTTTGACTGCAGTGCGACACATAGGTCGTCGAAGACTTTGGAGTTGGTTTTTATTCCGCCCCGTTGAGCGCTGGCAGCCCATTCCGAGTGTTGCAGGGCCATTTGTTGTTCATATGAGAGTTCATGCCTTCTTTCTTGGGCTGATAGAAGGAGGTCTCTCACTTTTGCATAGTCTACATATTCATTCGAGTCGGCCATATAAATCACTCCTCTTCCTTGACTTTGGGCTTCTGCCTTTGCTCTGTTATTGGATTGGGGGCACCGTCAGCAGGTCTCAAGTGATCTGGTCTCACAATAAGCGTTTTCAGCATATTTTTGTCCTTGACATCAACAACGTAAGCTCGTCCCTGAAACGCGGTTATTACCCCAGTCGCACCTTGGAACCTCCGATGAGGCATTCCCTTTTGTTGAGCGCCATCTATGACTATAGATACCCTGTCTCCGATGGTATAGGAGTGCATTATCCTAGAGATGTTGATTCGGCCCTTCTGAGACTTACTACGAGATAGTATCGAGCGGGTTCCTTGGCGGGTTCCATGGCTTCTCTTCATATGTTCCGACCTCCAGATAGCACATTCAGCGGCCCAGCGACCCACCGATTGCGTTTAAGTCCATCTCCCCAAGGACAATCAATCAGAGTGTACATCCTCGACATCCAACCATAGTACTTCACACGCTGTACCCAAAACACTTGACACTGACGGTTTTGTTCTTCCGTCGTCGGAGTGAACGAGCTCTTTGATGTAAGTTCCTGCCTCGCATCTTAGGCTAAGTTCGATTTCGTCCCCTTCTATCAGCAAATTTTGGATTGCAGTAATCTTCCTCTTCCTTATTTTGTCTGCCCTGCGATGACTCACTCTCGTAGGAGTTTGCTGTTCGATTACCTCGGATGTGAGTGCCATTATTGATGATCTCACGTGGTCCTCATCTGCTGTCTCCTCAACCTTGAAACGTATGGTGTATGTTTTTTCAGATCTCGTCTGTTTTATCCTTGCCACTTCCTTTCTATCCGAGGACCTCAGAGAGTTTACTGATATCTGTCCTTTCGACTGAGTTTCTATTTCAGATTCCATTGCTGCCAGATCTGGTTTCCTCGTGACAGGGGATTTGACCTCAAGGACAAACGGCCTTCCGGACCCGAGGCATCGTACGTCGATGTCTTCCCTCCCCATGCCATGGAACGCGGTGTCGCTGGCCTGCATCGCATCGACGAATGGTCTACCGATGAGATCCTGTACGGAGTCGATGTATTGCAATCCAGTTGAGTTGCATGCTTCACATCCACCCGAGCGTCCCCTGCAGGACCTGCATGGCCAGCGCGTTTGCGGGATTTCTCTGGTCGTCTTTGTGTATCTTCCGTAGAAGAAGACCGGTCTAACGTCGACATCGACCCTCAGAGTTAATGTGTCGATCAGAACCATCAAATCTGGTTTTTCCTTCACGAAATTTATTTTTTCATTGCCTTCTCTGATAATTTGCTGGGTCTCATCCACAAATGTCGATTTCAGCGGAAGGCTTCCAGGTGCTCCATATTTAGATCGGATTCTGTCCTCCTCTTCCATGAGGTCCTTGGGTATGTGCACCCCAATTTGCACCGTTGAGAAATCGAGGCCATCGCAGGCATCTAGGATGATCTTGGATACATTGCCGACGTCTTCGAGTAAATTTTCGCACGTAGGACACTCAGCCTTTTTTTGGTCTGTGATTAGATCTGAGTTATTTTCTAAAGCTGTTTTTCTCAATTGTGAGCCACCATCGAAACCCGTTGATTCGGTTTTGACGCCTGCAAGTCGATGTAGGCAATGATCGCAACACCCTATGCGGACAAGGTGTGCAATGCCCAAGGGGGCCGGGCACGGAGGTGCATCCCATTGGACCACGGTATCGTCATCGAGGATGTTGTCATCGTACCAGTCGATTTCTTTTTCTTTACTTTCGATCGGTACCACATCATCCCAAAGATCGTCCTCTGCTGAACCGTAGCCCGCTGAAGAATACGCAACCCATTCGACTTTATCGTCTCTGTCGTCTTTTGCGGAAGTCATGCGATCACCTGCCTGGGCGCTCTAACCCGAGGGCACGTAGTGTGATACTGATTGCGGGGGTGATATGACTTTACCGATCCGCCACTGCCCCAGCACTTGCTATTTCTCTGAGAAGATCGAAACTGAATATGCCACTGGAGCAACCTGATGGCCACAGGAATTTCAGGCCGTAGTGTCCGACAATCTCGACGCTTGGCTTTTCCATCCTCAGGCGGGCTATTTCTTGTTGGAATTCTATCATCCTTTGATCGTTCTCTCTTCTTGGTGAACAGTTCGCACAAGGGCAGTTCAATCGCAAATTCAAGTATTCGACTGGATAAATCGTGCCATCGCTGAATGTCATGTCACACGATTCGTCGTGACGGTGCAGATCTGTCAGCGTCATGATATGTTCCCGTGTTCTGAGGGGTTGTCAGTGTTATTGAACATGACTTCGACTTGTTACCGAATTAAACATCCTTTCATAATGAGGTTGGTGACCTCAAGGATGTATGGTCATGGCGCGAAGTGAGCAGAAACGGGCTCCAAGCCTTGACGAATCTTACGCAGTCTGCAAAGAAATTACACGATCAGCGTCGACATCCTTTCTCAGGTCGTTCAGGCATCTGCCTACCGAGAAAAGAAACGCAGTTTATGCCCTCTACGCATTCTGCCGCCGGGTTGACGACATCGCAGATGGAGATTGGCTGCCGAATCTGAGCCACCTAGACAAGGCCCAAATGAGGTATTTAGACGCTCAAGCGGAAGACAGATCAATTGTGCTCACGCTCGACAAACAGGCAGAAGCCTCCAACCCAGAGCCGGATCACACCCTCAAACTCCGCGCACTGACATACTACCGGGACATGCTCGATCAAGCCTCGGAAGGAAGATATTCTGAAGACCCGCTGTTCATTGCAATGAGGGACGTGCTGCGTAAATTTCCTGTTCGCACAAGCGACCTTCATCAACTCATAGACGGCATGGAGGATGACCTCTATCCTACGAACTACGGATCATTTGAAGATCTCCGCGGTTACTGTTACAAAGTGGCATCCACAGTCGGACTGGCTCTCATAGAGATTTACGGTTATGACGACCCGGACGCACGAGAACATGCAGAGGAAATGGGGATATTCCTCCAAATGGTCAATATCCTGCGTGACATACAAGAGGACCTGGCCAGAGGCCGGGTCTACCTCCCCAAGGATGAGTTGGCCTTATTTGGGATATCCAACGACGACCTCTTTGATCCCAGCCTACCGTCCACAACGAACTGGAAGGGCTTCATGAGACACTACATAAACAGAGCCAAAACACACCAGAAGAATGCGATCAGACTGTTACCTCTCATAAATCTAGACTCGCGTTCCAGCCCCTCAGTCATGGCATCTGTCTACAGTGAAATACTATCTGAAGCTGAACGAAGGAACGGAGATGTCCTTTCTCGAAGGCTGGGCTTGGGCTTCTTCAGGAAGATTGGTTTCGCACTGTCCACTCTCAGCGTCTGGTCAATCAGGAGGGGTCTCTAGATGGCTCTCTCAAAATCAGTCAATTCGAACCCGGACGTCACTATAGTAGGGGCCGGACCAGGGGGCTTGGCGAGTGCAATGCTAATGGCCTACTCCGGACTAGATGTACTAATACTGGAGAAGGCTGGGGATGTAGGCGGCCGCACGAAAATTATTGAACAGGATGGTTTCAAATTCGACCGTGGTCCAACGTTCTTTCACTACCCAGAAGTCATAGAAGAGATCTTCCAAGCGATTGGAATGGATGCTCACAAAGAACTAGGTCTGATGCCCCTTGATCCGTCATACAAACTTGTTTTCGGTCAAGGGGGTTCAATAGAAGCCACATCCGATCTTGAAGAAATGACGGAAAGAATCAGACATCTGTCTGGTGATGAAAACGCCGAGGGTTTCAGAAAGTACGTTGAAGAAAATCGAAAGAAACTATCCCGAAGCAAATCTAGCCTCCAGTCACCATGGAAGGGGCCCCTTGATCTCGTAAGCAGAAAGGCGATGGAGGCCCTAAGCATACTCAGGCCATGGTCCTCTGTCGCAGGTGATCTGGAGAGGCTATTCAGCGACGAGAGGGTTAGATTGGCCATGTCGTTCCAAACCAAGTATCTTGGAATGAGTCCCTTCCAAGCTCCATCGCTATTCACAATACTTGCGTTCCTGGAATACGAGCATGGTATATTTCATGCCAAGGGCGGACTGGGTAGCATCACACAACGAATGGCCGATATCGCCAGAGACCTCGGTGTCGAGATCAGACTCAACACCCCTGTAGAAGAGCTGATTCTCGATGGTAAGAAAGTGGTCGGTGTAAAAACAATAGATGGGGAAGTTCTGTGTGACAAAGTGGTGATGAATGCCGACTTCGCACACGCAATGACTGAATTGGTGCCCAACGAAAAAAGGAAAAAATGGAGTGACAAGAAACTGGCTAAGAAATCGTATTCGTGTTCTACATTCATGCTGTACCTCGGAACAGATCGTACTTGGGATCAACCCCATCACCAAATATACGCATCATCTGAGTACGAGGCTAATCTGGAGGACATCACAAAGCACAAGGTCACATGGAATGATCCGTCACTGTACGTGCAGAATGCATGCGTTACGGATCCCTCATTGGCACCCGAGGGTTGCTCGACGCTCTATGTTCTAGTTCCCGTGCCCAATGTTGATGAGTCGATCAAATGGGATGACATAAAGGATGACTACAGAGATGTAATACTTGACCAGATGGAGAAAATGGGCTATGCGGGAGTTAGGGATCATATCATCAGCGAGTCTATCGTCACACCGGATGACTGGGGCTCGTCGGATATCTACAGAGGTGCTGTGTTCAACCTTGCCCACGGACTCGATCAGATGCTTTTCTTGAGGCCGAGGAACAAGTTTGAGGAGCTCCCCGGATTATACCTCGTCGGTGGAGGTACACATCCTGGCAGTGGACTACCAACGATTTTCGAGTCTGGAAGAATCACCAGCAAGATGATTCTGGCTGATATGGGCATACATCCAGAATGGAACGGGGTAGACGTTTGGTTCCCCTATGAAGATCACCCGGTAAAAAAGCAGGTCAACCCTGTGTCCAACAATCCAAGTGGGTCGATCTCGTGAATCTCAGGATATTTTCCATTCTCTTGATTGGGTTCCTCCTGAGTGGCTGCGTATCCCCAGAAAATTCCGCAGGTTATGTTGATTCCGAAGAAGATCTACCTCAGAATGTATCATTCGAGAGCCCAACCTACTTTCAGGACCAGGATGGAGATGTGTCCGATCTCAGGGGCATTGTTGAAGGGGAACGTACTCTTTTGCTTTGGGTAGGTGCCTCCTGCAGAGGTTGTCACGATTGGACCAACATGATTCGAGAAGGAATTGAGAACGGTTCCATTAGTGATATTTCTGTTGTGAGCATACACCGATGGTCAGCATTTGAAGATGAAAATCAAACATTATCGAGGTATGTAGGTGATAATTCAGAGAATCCGTCTATTTGGCCCGTAATGCTACCTGACGAGAATACACGTGTGATTGACCTTGATACTGGGTACCTTACGACTACTGGGCTCTACGAGGCATTCGATGATCCATCTACTCCCACACTCCAGATTTACCACGAAGATGGGTCAGTCGAGTCGTTGCAGCATTCCTATTGGGCGGATTGGGACGAGCTCTCAAACTTCGCTGAAGTGTTGAAAATGGATTTGTAGGTGTGAACATGGACGTATATGATTTGAGTTTCTTTCTCTCGACTTTTTGGGTAGGGCCTTTCTGGATTGGAATGTTGTTGTACTCAGATCACCCAAAAACACATGAGGCAATGAGCACTCCGTTGTTTTTCTTGGGTCCCATCCTAATTTGGTGGGGTTTGATGTTGTCAAATCCAAGTAGCCTAATCGAATTTGGGATGGATTCGATGAATCCGACCAACATACTCGGCAGTCTTACTGAGTTGCTTGGTACACGCGGAGGGGCGGCGGCGGCTTGGGCCCACTTTGTCGCAGGCGACATTGTAGTTACCAGATGGATGTGGAAGAGGTGCCTTGAAAGAGCGGTCGACCGATGGATCCTGATTTCATCTGTGTTCTTTGGAGTCATGCTAATGCCCGTCGGTGTGGCCATACACCTGGCTTTTGTTCGCGGTGACCCCCCTCATGGCAGTTCAGTCTGAAAATTTAACTTCAATCCAGCCATCGACCTCTCGGGCCTGGTGGATTTCTAATGGCCTACTTCTCCTGATTGAAGCCAATATCTTTCCATACAGTGGGAAAAGTGGGAATGGAGACCACTCTTTTACTTCCCCACTGGTAATATCATATCTCGATTTATGGAGAGGGCACGTTACGCAACCATCTGTGACTTTTCCACCCCATGCTAGGGGCCATGCCATGTGTTTACACAACGCACCTGTTGCATGGAGACCATTCTCAGTTCTGGTGAGCATGATGTTTTTACGGTCCTTCTTACCGGTTTTTTCCTTTACAGTGGTCATTTTCTTCTGGCCAATTTTTAGCCTGTGACTCATAATTACTCTTGACCATGGCCGAGAAGTGTGTCCTGCCACACGTTTTGCTGACAACGATTAGATTTGAAGCAGTGTCCGGCGATCATATCGCAAAGGCCATATCAAGTATTTTTCTGTCCAGATTTGAAATTGGGACAGTCTTGGGGTCCGTGCCTGTGGCACAATCCCCGGTCCAGACGGAAACTATCAGTTTCCTGTGTGAGAGTTCATGGGTTATCTTTCCAACATTTAGCATCGATGTGGTGTCAATATCATTCATTGGAGGGCCCCACATTCCACCAAACCTCCCATTGTCTTCTCGCTTAGTCAAGAAAGGCCTGCCATAGGGATCTATCAGGACCGCTGCATCTAACTCCTCAGTTAGCCTTCTCGTCTTCTTTTTTGATGGGTATGATTCCGGATTCTCTATACCTAAACACCATCTAGTCATGGGACATAGTTCACATTTTGGAGATTTAGGCCTACATACTATGGCGCCCAACTCCATTAAGGCCTGATTAGAGTCTCCCGCCCTTTTGGGGTCTAACATCGAACCTGCCCATGTCCGAAGGGTGTTCGTCGAGGGGGATTCAATTGCTAATATCCTTGAGCTGACTCTTTTCACATTCCCATCCACGACGGGGGTGGGCACACCGAACGCAATAGACGCAACCGCAGAAGCGGTATATGGCCCTATTCCAGGGAGTTTGAGTAACTCATCAACCGATGAGGGGATTTCCCCGTCGTATCCCCCATCTGATTTCCTCTTTGAAACCAGTACAGACAGTGCGTGTAATCTTCTTGCTCTGGCATAGTACCCAGCCCCTTGCCAGAGAGACAGGAGTTCCTCGACGTCGGAAGTTGCCATCGCCTTAGGTGTAGGAAATCTGGTGGATATCCGGATCCAGTATTGTAAACCTCTGGAAACCTGTGTCTGTTGTAGAATTATCTCGGATAGGAGAATGAGCCAAGGATCGCTTGTTTCCCTCCATGGCAAATCTCTTTTGTTGAGATAATACCAACTCAGGAGTTTTGATTTTGGCTCTATTTCAATATTTTTTTCCAATACCATCCCACCAATCGCCTTCTTCTCCGATTGCCTCAGATTGAACCTCCGCCGGCCCCCCATCTTGAGGTTCGAAGGATTCAGAGATTGGTTCCGGAGGATCGTAAACAAACACGCTTTCTTTTGGAATGGGCGAACTGATGATCAGGCCCGTTATAATTATCAGCACTCCTGCAAGTATTCCGCAGCATGAGAGGACCCCAGCTATTCCAGC
>DAMH01000013.1 GCA_002499585.1 Euryarchaeota archaeon UBA552
AAGAGGGCCATCGAACGAGATTTGACCTCCATCATCTTTGACCTCCGGTTAGGGAGAGGCCGCAGATCGGACACGGATCTCCCAGCTCGAGCTTCTCCGGCACGACCGCTAACATGGAGCTGCATGAGGGGCACATAGCAAGGACCTCACCATCTTGGAGTTCGATTCCGAGGACATCCTCTCCTGTTGATGATACCCACCATGACCTGAATCTTGGATCGTTCAGGGCCTTCCTCCTCTGCAGGCAGGACCGGCCAAGGAGCAGGATCAATGCGGATTGAATCAGAAGCCAGCTGTCCCCTGTGAATCCTGCAGCTGCTAAGTCGATCAGCCCCACAAACAGATAGAGGACGAAAAGTACGAGGAAGGCACTCATGGCGAGATTCAGACCCCCGGGCTTCAGCCTCCTGAATCTGATTGCGCTGTAGATCACAAAGAGAACAGCTATGACACTACCTATGCCCGCCGCAAGTGATACGATTGGGTTGAAAATCGTTACATGTGTCCCTAGGAGAAGTGCAAGGATCCCAACATCTAGTAGCATGAAGGGAAATGTTCTGCGATACAGACGTTCCCCCACCCCTTCCATAGCAGCCTTTCGGAACACCATCCCATTTTGGCCTGTCGATGGTCTGAAAGCGATTGATGGTCTGGGGCGCACCATGCAGGACTCAGGTGTGAGGGTCTCTGGAGACTCCATGTTGGGACTAAAGGTGCATCTTGTCGTGACAGGAGGGATAGCAGCGGTCGAGACAGTGAGGCTGGCCAGGGAGCTCAGGAGACACGGAGCCCAAATCATAGTGACGATGACATCCGAGGCGAAAAAGATCATCACGCCTCTTGCTGTTGGGTGGGCCACTGACGGAGCCGTAAACTCGGAGTGGTCCTCAGACTTACCGGGTCTGAGCGTCCCGGATGTCGTCTTAGTAGCCCCAGCCACCAGGAACACATTGTCCAAGATATCCCGTGGTGCCATGGATGACCCTGCTATGATGGCCATAGCCGCAGCTTCTGGAGCCCAGAAGCCGGTTGTCCTTGTCCCATCAATGCATGATGACCTATTTGATGACCCAGTCACTTCTGACCTCTTGGAGGACATGGAGAGGTTGGGACATCACTTGTTGATATCCCCCTCTGATGAGGGAAGGAGGAAGCAACCTCCACCTGACGTCATTGTGAGGAGGACTTCATCGATCGTTAACGGAGCGAGGGAGGGAACTTCCAGTGTGGCTGTGATCTACGGTGCGACCGAGGCAAAGATAGACCCGGTTCGTGTGATAACCAATGCATCTTCTGGCCGAACCGGAGTTGTTCTGTCTGACCATCTCGAGAGGATGGGGCACCGGATCATCAGGGTCGCAGGCGCAACGGAGTACCCCGGACCGTACCCTGACATTGTTGCAAGGACCCCCATGGAGATGATAGAGGCAGTTGACATGATCATGGAAAAGCAAATTCCCGATGTGTGGATCGTCGCCGCTGCAGTCCTCGATTACCAACCTATCGCGGCATCTGCTCAAAAGATCTCATCTGGCTTGGGTGGTATCAGCATAGACCTGGAGCCAGCACCTAGGCTCCTTCATCACATCAAGGAGGCATCCCCCTCAAGTCGGGTACTATCCTTCAAGCTTGAAACGGGGGTCACACCAGACGAGTTGATTGCAAGGTCACGCTCACACCTGGAGGCTTCCCGGTGTGATGCTGTGGTAGCCAATTTAATGGAGCACCTTCACGGGGCCGGACCAAGGGGATATCTGGTAACCCCGGAGGACGAGGTCACCCTCCATGGGCCGGCAGACCTCTGCCGTGTTGTGGAGTCTATGATATCGCGCTGGTCCAGTTGAATCCCCGGCATTTTGAAGTCTGGAACCTGCAGCAGGGACCATGGCTGACGGTCCGCGCGGTGCGAAGAGGGGGATCCCCCCGAAGGAAGACTTCAACGCCTGGTACCCTGCGATAGTCGAGATAGCCGACCTTGTCGACAAGAGGTACCCCATCAAGGGGATGGATGTCTGGTTGCCATATGGTTGGAGCGCTATGGGCAACATCGACTCCCTGGTCAGGTCCGAGATGTCAATGAGCGATCATGACGAGTACAATTTCCCTCTCCTTGTCCCGCATGACCTACTTGAGAAGGAGAACAGGCTGGTCCAGAGACTGAAGTTAGCGCGTGAAAAGGGGGTGGATCCCTCGGAGCTGAGGATGGATGAGGAGGTCGAGGGCTTTGAGAAAGAGGTGTACTGGGTTAAGAACGCCGGTGATACAAAGCTCGACGTTCCGATGTTCCTCCGACCAACCAGCGAGACGCCGATGTACACCATGTTTTCACTTTGGATTCGCTCGCACGCAGATTTGCCACTCAAGACGTTTCAGATTGTGAACACATTTCGTTATGAGACCAAGCAGACAAGGTCGTTCATCAGGGTAAGGGAGATACACTTCTTCGAGGCTCACACAGCTCACGCGGATGTAGAGGGTGCAGACGCCCAAATCAATGAGGATTCTGGCATAGTCAGACGTCTTCTCCACGACCTTTGCCTACCAGCCATCATTTGCAAGAGGCCTGTTTGGGATACCTTCCCAGGAGCCTGGTACACCAACGCTGTTGATGCCATTATGCCCAATGGCCGAACGCTCCAGATCGCCTCGTACCACCACTACAGGGATCAGTGGGCCAAAGCTTTCGACATAACCTACGAGGGAGATGACGGCTCGCAGAAACACTGTCATCAGACAACGTTTGGCATGAGTGAGCGCTTACTGGGAGCCGTTGTGGGGGTTCACGGTGATGACGCGGGGCTGATTATGCCCCCCTCAATCGCACCTATCCAGGTGATCGTCATGCCCGTAGCGACTCACTTGGACGATGCAGTCCTCCCAGAGGCCCGTGAGATGCTGAGGAGGCTGAAGGCATCCGGAATCAGGGCACGTATGGACGATCGCGACATGAGGCCCGGTGCCAAGCATTACGACTGGGAAATAAAAGGAGTCCCTCTGAGGATAGAGGTGGGCCCCAGAGATCTTGCAGCGGGCACCTTCGTCTGTTCCATGAGAACCGGCGGGAAACAGATTTTCCCTATCCCCGAGTTGGAAATGTACGCCAAAAAGAGCTTAGATGATCTTGCTGCGGAGCTGAGAGCGAGGTCCGCCGAACTCATGGAATCGAAGATGTGTGTTATGGACTCGTTGCCGGACAGCCCGAAGGAACTGGAAGACGGACTGGTCTACGAAGTAGCATTCGACGGCAACGACGCAGATGCCCAGAGACTCGAGAAGGCCACTAACTTGACTCTTCTGGGAGATAGGCTGGAGCCCTATGAAGATGAACGGCCATGCATCGTGACAGGGAAGCTAACAAAGAGAAGGCAGCACTTGGCGAGAATGTACTGAAGCCTATCGTTTGCTGTTTTTGTACTTCCCAGTGAGCCCGAACACGGCGATTATGCTCCCGAAGGCGATCGCCAGGATATCTTCGTTTGTGAGTGTCCCAGCCTCCCTCCAGCTTTCGGCCGATGTGACGTCCGGTGCGTTGGCGAGGGTGTATGTTTCACCGCAAGGATCCTGGTCACAGAGGCCAAGACTCGGTTCGAAACCGACGTACACATTTCCCAGGAGGGCCGATGTGAGGATGGCTCCCACAATCAGGAACAACCACCTTGGACCCCATGCCTCTTCCTCTTCAAAATGAGTAACTTCCTGTCCATTGACCTCTTCCTCATCCTCCTCGTCTTCAGGAGGGGGCTCTGAGAACATCCGCGGCGCGCCCTCTGTCTGTCTGAGACCCAGCTTTTCTAAGGCCTCAACCCCGTAAATCCTCTCAATGAGGCCTATGAGGTTTGGATCTTCTATTTCGTCCGGAGAGATCTTCCCGTCAAGGAGATCCCTGAGCTTGGACTCGTCTACCATGGTGGGTCAGAGCAAGAGGCCATACATCAATTGCGCTCTCATTTTGTCAGCATCTGGTTCACTCTTCGGATGATCTCATCGGAGGTCAGCCCCATCTTGGTCATAATTTCCGTCGGCGAGCCGCTTTCACCGAATTCGTCTCTGACCCCGACCATCCTCATCATAGTCGGGGACGTTTCCGCAAGCACCTCAGCAACGGCGGAACCGAGTCCACCTATCACTGAGTGGTCCTCCGCGGTTACAATGGCTCCTGTCTCTGATGCCATGAGGACGGCGTCCAGATCCAGAGGCTTGATGGTGTGCATGTCAATTACCATGACTTCCACGCCTCCCTCACTCAGAGCATCAGCAGCAATCAGCGCCTGTTCTACCATAACACCGCAGGCTATGATTGCAGCGTCGGTGCCCTTTCTGAGGATTGCTGCTTTTCCGATCTCAAGATTTTTTGCCTCCAGTTCACTGTATATCTCTGCGGTCTTGTTTCTCACAGTTCTTGTGTATGAGGGGCTGCGGTGTTCAAGAAGCTTGACTGTGAGTGACCTCGCAGAGTTTCTATCGCTCGGGTGAAGTACTGTTACACCGGGTAGGGTCCTGAATATGCCGATGTCCTCGGTTGATTGGGCACTGCTACCATCGGGACCGGTGTGCATGCCTCCATGGCTGCCACAGAGGTGCACAATGAGACCTGTCCGGGCTATGCCATTTCGGAATTGTTCGAATGCCCTTTCGGAGAAGATCGCAAAGGTGCTAGCAAATGGGACTCTGCCGGCCTCTGCGAGCCCTGCTCCCACGATGGCCATATTCTGCTCAGCGATACCGAGGCAGAATGTGCGATCAGGGTATTCAGCCCTGAAGTGGCAGGATTTTGTCGACTTTCCAAGATCGGCTTCCAAAACCACCACTCTCTCGTCGCTGGCTATGTCGAGCAATGCGTCACCGTAACCGTCTCTGGAGGCTCCTGGCTCAGAGTGGCCAGTCATCTCAATTCCTCCATGGCGGTTACATACTGGGTCTTGTTGGGAGCCGCCCCATGAAAAGCGGGGTTGTCCTCCATAAATGAGACACCCTTGCCCTTGACAGTGGCCGCTACTATGGCGGTTGGCACACTACTTTCCCGGGACCTATCAAGTGCATTGACTATGCTCGGCATGTGATGCCCGTCTATCTCTATTATGTTCCAGCCAAAGGATGCAAATTTCGCTGAGACATCTCCCACTCCCATCTGCTCGCTCACGAAATTGTCGTTCTGGATTCTGTTCCTGTCCACGATCGCTGTGATGTTTACGACATCCAGGTGTGGTACGGCCATAGCTGCCTCCCAGACTTGCCCTTCTTGTATCTCGCCATCACCCAGTAGAACCCATGTGTGTCGGTCAGACCCATCCAAGCGCGCAGCTAAAGCTGAACCTAGGCCGAATGACAGCCCCATGCCTAGGCTTCCTGCTGAGAAGTCTACTCCTCGGGTCCATTTTCTGTCCACATGCCCTTGGCAGACTGACCCCATCGAGCGGAACCCGCTGAGGTCCTCGTCGCTAAGCACCCCTATTTCCCTGAGCACTGAGTACACTGCGGGGCTTGCATGCCCTTTGCTCATGATGAACCTGTCTCGATCGTGCCAATCTGGATTATGAGGGTCGAACCTCATGGTCTTGCCGTAAAGTGCTGCGAGTATGTCGATGCATGACAAAGAGCCCCCGGGGTGCCCTGATTGCGCGGTGTAAACCATGTCGATAATCCTCCTCCTGCATCTCTTGGCCGACTCCTCGAGGTCCGACAGATTGCCATAGGTCATGTGGGGCCCTGACTGCATCAGTCCTTAT
Source organism: Euryarchaeota archaeon UBA552 (assembly GCA_002499585.1). GTDB lineage: Archaea > Thermoplasmatota > Poseidoniia > Poseidoniales > Thalassarchaeaceae > MGIIb-N1. Next base: position 5,727 of record DAMH01000013.1, read on the forward strand.
TGGTTGCCTATCGCATCTGCGTACACGGGGGGAGCCACTCAATTATAGATGACCGATGACACGGAGTATCATGTGGGACAGCGGCGCTTATACCCCTCCCATTGGTAATTCTGCAGGAATTGCCTTGTCTTCCTCGGTCAACGAAGCATGGGAGATACTCGCAAACGGGGGGCGGATCGACATTGACCATGGACTGGATCTTTATCAGCACGCCTCAATCAACGAGCTAGGGATGTTGGCTCACTACGTCAAGCGGCAGAAGCACGGCGATAACATACACTTCAACCTGAATCTACACGTAAATACCACCAATATCTGCGTCCTCGCTTGCAGGTTCTGTGCTTTCAGGAAGGGTTCGAGGCACAAGGATGCATACGCTCTGTCTACTCATGAGTACCTTGAGCGTGTTAGGCCTATTTCCGACACCATCGACGAGGTCCACTCCGTCGGGGGCCTGCACCCAGAGTGGACTGTTGAGCACTATGAGGAGATATACAGGGCGATGAAGGAGGAGTTTCCACACATCAGCGTAAAGTCCCTGACAGCTGTCGAAGTAAAGCACATCTCACAGAGATCTGGACTTTCCATCCGACGGACTTTAGAGAGGCTAAGAGACGCGGGATTGGATGCACTTCCGGGCGGCGGTGCTGAGATATTGGTGGACAGTGTCAGGGACAGGATTTGCAGGGGCAAGGAATCCAGCCAAGAGTATCTGACCATACACCGGACAGCACATGAGATCGGAATTCCAACGAACTGTACCATGTTGTTTGGCACTGTTGAAACACTGCAGGACAGAATCACCCACCTTGACCGGCTACGCAGCTTGCAAGATGATACCTCAGGTTTCCAGTGCTTTGTTCCATATCCGTTCCTACCGGACAAGACGAGACTTCCTGAAGCAAAGATCCCCAAGGGCATGGAGGTAATACGGACCATCGCCATATCACGGATCATGTTGGACAATATTCCTCATGTCAAGGCATACAGGATGAATATTGGCGATAAGTTGGCCTCAATTGGCATCTTGAGCGGTGCGGACGACATCGACGGCACTGTTCAAAGGGAGGAAATCATGCACTCCGCTGGTTCTAGCACTCCGTTGAATACGGGTATGCAGGGACTGATCAGAATGATAGAGTCTACCGGGCAAAAGGCACTCCAGAGAAACACTGTTTACACCAAGTTTAAGCCGCACACATTGAAAAATGCCCCTGAGCCAAGGACTCTGCCGGTTGTGGGGTGAACAAGGTGTGGGACAGGACAATAGGAAGGGTAGCTTTCACTAACTGCGACCCGCTTTATCATGACCTCTCAGACAAGTGGCGGATTCTACCTGCGCCCCCCTCATGGTTGTCTGGCCATGTTGTGAGAAGAGATTGTCTAATGGCTCCTATACCTTCTGCAGACTTCGCGAAGTTCAACGATCAACTCAAGTTGGTTGGTGAACTTGGCATTGTCTCTCTCGGTCATGTTGGTAGCGTCCTGCTTTTCGGAGACAGGCCGCCGGACCACATGAGAGAGATCGCCTTCCCGACCGACTCATCCACATCGAAGCGCCTCCTTCAGTGGTACTTGGACAAACAGGGACTGGATCCCAGATGCGTCGATTTGGGACCGGATCTGAAGTCCATGCTCCAACAATGTGACGGCGCCCTGTTGATCAGTGACAGGGCTCTTAGAGCCGCAGCGGCCTACCCCTCCCTTG
>DAMH01000022.1:0-6715 GCA_002499585.1 Euryarchaeota archaeon UBA552
GGCGCCCCAACTTGAGGAAGTATGTTTTCGTCATTTCTGAAAAGATCTGACCCCTGACCCATGCTGTTTAACCGGTCGCGGATGATGTTCACCACAATTCCACTAGAACCGTCGATGCCGTAGCCACCGTTTAACAACAGGAAGGACATGCTACTTCGTAATTGTCATCAATTAAGTTACTTGCGCAATAATAGACACCTTTCAATACCCATGACCATCGGCTTGAGACTCATGGAGCCTTTTCCTGACTACTCCGAGCTCATATCAAATTTAGATGAGAGCCCTGCTATGGTTGTAAATACCCTACGAGAAAGAGTGCAAGACGATCTTGCTTCCAACAGCGCAGCTTGGGACTTAATTGGACGGGCCCTTCTGAAATTAGGATTTAAGGAACAAGGTGAGGAATCAATAAATTATGGTAATCAATTACGGTCACAGAACGAGGCAAGTGATGAGCTGACTGTCACGTTTGAATCTGACCACATAGAGCCTACCTCGTCATCCAACACGTTGGATGAGGATTCTGATTTGACATCTCAATTGTTTGAACAAGCCAGTGAGCTGCAAGCCCAAAGTGAAGTAACATCGAACGCCACAGAACAAGAATTCTCCAATGATGCTGAACCCATATTACTCATGTCACGGGGAAAATATCACGAGGCTATGGATTCCTGGACCAATTTGATCAAAGAAAAAGAGACCATTGGCAGATGGAACGGTCTTGCAGAGTGTTTGGACGCCTTGGGGTACACCAACAGGGCGAGGAAAGCCAGATTACGAGCGTCATCTACACCCGAGGCAAGAGAGGCGGTGGCGAATGTCGACCTAGAAGACCTCGCGGAAACCGTACGGTCCCGTGCCACCGTACCACCATCTCGAAAAGAGACCATCAACGAGGGAATAGAATGGTACAACAAGGGAATTTCACTACTCAGGGATGGAAAACCCTCCGAAGCTCTTGGTTGCTTTGAAAAAACCCTGTACACGAGGGCGGAAGACACAGTCGAGCTCAGATTGCGAGCCAAAATCGGTACTGCAGATGCATACTCGGCATTGGACAGACATGAAGAGGCTATTCGAGCATACGTGCAAAGCTATGAGATGAGTCCAGACGCCCTCGGTTATGCTGCAGTCTTCAACATGGGCAACTCATACACTCATCTTGGCCAATATGAAGATGCCATAGCTTGTCTGAACCGTTCCGCAGAATTAAACCCCGAGAAAGACCATAGAAAAAAAGTGAAGAACATCGTTAAACAAGTCAAAGCGCTCAAGAAGGCTTCTAAACGGTGACCCTGACTATAACAGACTTCGAAGTAGGTGTGTAACTCTCGTCAGCGTATGACTCAATTGGTATCAGATGATTGGCTTCGGGGAAATATGTCGCAACGCAGCCTTTCGGTATCGAGTATGGGACTACGGACCAATCTCCTGATTCCATAGGTCTAGTGACCCCCACAGTGGTTATTTTGACCAAAGATCCTGTACTTAACCCCCGGGCTCGAATGTCACTCGGAGACATTAAAATGATCCTCCTCGAACCCGTTATACCACGATATCTGTCTTTGTCAGTGTAAATTGTAGTATTGAATTGGTCATGCGATCTTATTGTCATCATTATCATGCAATCCTCATTGACTGACAGGGAATCTAGGTTATGGTTAGAAAATTCTGCCCTGCCAGATTTTGTATTGAAGAGTTGACTGTCTCTAGGTGGATTCGGTAACTCGAAACCGCCGTCGTTCCGAACTCTGGCATCATAGGCTTCAAAACCCGGAATAATTTTCTCTATTGAATTCCTCACTTCAGTGAAATCAGAACCATAGACAGTCCAAGGAATCGAACCTCCTATCAAGCTCTGTAGCTTATCTGCGATACCCGAAATTATGGTTGGTTCTGGTCGCATGGACATTGATGCTCGATCCTTGTGACCCTTAGAGACATGAACTACGCCCATTGAGTTCTCGACCGTTAGAAATTGGGGTCCATGTGAGGTAATTTGTTTGTCAGTTCTACCCAGGCATGGCAATATTAGAGCCGTGTCTCCGGTAATCAGATGACTCCTGTTTAATTTTGTTGATATCTGAACAGTCAAACTACAATTTTCGATAGCCTCAGAGGTCCTTTCTGTATCGGACATAGCGGAAATAAAATTACCTCCGAGTGCAAGGAATATGCTACTTTTTTCCCTCATGGCCTCTACTGTATGTACCGAGTCGGCACCGTGGGATGTGATTTCTGGGGTCTGAAACACAGCCCTCATCTTGTCCATGAATGACTTGGTAGGTGCGTGGGTTATACCTACTGTACGATCTCCCTGGACGTTTGAGTGGCCCCTTACTGGGCATGCACCGGCCCCGGGTCTACCAATGTGTCCTCCCAGTAAAAGCACATTGACTATCTCCCTAATCGTGTTAACCGAATTTTTATGCTGTGTGATACCCATTGCCCAGCATATTATCATGTTCTTTGACTTAGCCATCAGAGATGCTATCTCCCGAATACGTTGTTCTGTCTGTCCGGTGACTGCTTCTGTCCATTCCCAGTCTATGTAGTCAGCTGCCTTTCGATAGTCATAAAATCCTGAGGTCTTTGTTTCTATGAAATCTTTATCTATTGCTCCGGATTTAATCATCAGAGATCCAATAGCTCTGAAAAATGCCATATCACCATTTATCCTTATGTCGACATGATCATCGGAAATCCGGGTTCCTGATCCCAACATGTCCGTCGGACTTTGTGGGTGTCGGAAGGACCTCATTCCCGTTTCCAATAAGGGGTTCACACTGAGGACGGAGGCTCCCGCCTTTTTGGCTGACTTAAGTGCACTAAGCATTCGGGGGTGATTGGTACCGGGGTTTTGACCAACAACAACGATGAGATCAGCGAGTTCGAAATCCTCCAATCTGACTGTTCCTTTTCCTATTCCAAGTGATTCCCCGAGAGCCACACCTGAACTCTCGTGACACATATTTGAACAATCAGGAAGGTTATTTGTCCCCAACTGCCTAGCCAATAACTGCCATAAGAACGCAGCCTCATTTGAGGCTCTACCAGATGTGTAAAAATAGGCGTCATTGGGGTCTTCAAGAGAGGAAAGCGCGCGTGCGATTATCCCAAACGCTCTTTCCCAATCTATAGAGGTATAGTGATTGGAACCCTTCTCAAGAATCATCGGTCTTGATAGCCTTCCTTGAGAATTTAGCCAGACATCAGATTTCCTCCCTAGCATTTGAACGCTGTTTTTCTCCCAGAAGGAGTCTGATATGGTTCTAGACGTACCTTCGTCAGCAATGGCTTTGGCCCCATTTTCACAGTATTCAAATGGTGACCTGTGTTTTGGGTCTGGCCAAGCACAACCTGGACAGTCAAAACCATCATGCTGGTTTGCCTTTCCAAGCGTGACTGCCGACATAATTGGCCCCATATTCTTCAAACCATGTTGCCACGCAGACACAACGGCTGGAATACCCGCGGCCACCTCCTTAACGTCGGTTAATTTGGGTTGAACACTGACTGTATCACCGTACCTTGATACACCCCTCGCCATGATAGTCTGTATTCATAGGGGCCTATATGGATGTCTGATAATTATTGTACTTTGCAACCATTTTCGTGTTCTTTCCCAATCTTGTCCGTATGTAACTACTATTAACTGCGGTTGCAATTGGGATTCATGCTATCAGGGATCAAATCCACACCTGCCAAAATATTACTCGGAATATCCGCCCTTGTCAGTCTGGTCTATTCTGTTAACTTCATGTTCTGGGCTGATTGTTATGTGACTGGGGGGGCGGATTGTTTGACCTTGATATCAAATGAGACAATTTTGGGTGACCTCTCATATGGAAAGGGAGGACCGGAGACGTCTTTCAATGGGACTCTGATGTTTGGCATATTCATCTCATCGATGATAATCCTAAACGAAGGGCCGAAAGGAATGTGGAAAATTATGGTTCCCGTCATGATCGGCTTATCCGTCATGACTGCAGTGATTTGGTTATATTGGGACAACCAGATTGATGCATCATCAACCCCAAAATATGTCGTTCCAGTAACCCTCGCTCTGTATGTTGGCTCATACTTCATGCTAAAGGAAGAAGGAGTGGATGATGGAATGTCAGATTTCACAATCGGTGTTAAAATAAAGGACAAAATAGCTCTAGTGTGCTTAGGGACTCTGGCAATCATGGGTATATTCTATTGTTTCAGAGCCATATTATTCCCTGATGACACCGTGGATTCCTACGAAATAGGGACGGTTAGCTCGGAAATGCTGAATCTAGGTTTAGGGTCACCATCAGCTGTAACAGTCGCTGTAGGTGGATCACTGTTCCTTGTGTACCTATTGTGGATTTTAATCACCATAATGGATGGGGCTAAAGGAAAGTGGGCGATTATGCACCCTGGTCTGTTTTTTACACTGGCGGTGGTCATGAATAACTACACATATTGGGCCAGCAACATCGGTGAAGCCTCCCGCCCTGTTTCTGATCAATTTGTTATGGATTCGGCTACTGGGCCGCTTGCTATGCTTCTATTGCTGATATCCTATTACAGACTCAGAGATGAAGGGGTTGAAGAAGGCATGACAATCTACGGAGAAGATTGCCCTCCTAACAAATTCAATGTTTTCTTGCTTACCATGGCACTGGGTTTAGGATTATTGTTCACACTAAACGCCTTCAGTTGATGATCCCGATTATGTCAGACAATCCTCCTTGGTGATGACAATATTGTCATTCTATCATCCCTCGCGAAACTGATCAAAGTAAGATCATGTTCTCTGGCGACCTGTATTGCCATTGTTGAAGCCGAGCCCACCGCAGAAACAACTGAATAACCTGTTCTAATCGCTTTTTGTACCAATTCATAGGATACACGACCCGAAAGGATGCAAACTTCAGGAACCACATTTAGAGCGATCATCACTCCCGTCACTTTGTCCATGGCATTGTGTCTGCCAACGTCCTCCATCGTGGCAATTAGATTTCCCTCCCCGTCGAATGCACTAACTCCGTGTGTTCCACCTGTTGTCATGTAGGTACTCTGATGTTCGTTAGAGCGCTTGTGTAAATTCAGTATCTCACTTCTTTCGATCTTGTATTCTGATTGGATAGGTTTGTGGTCATGTAAATCTCCGCGTCCGCAGACACCGCAAGATCCCGTAACTAAGCTGGAACGTCGGTGGGAAGATTGAGAGTAACCACTTAGATTTCTTAGTGAAACTCTAATGCTGCCCGATTCCATTAGTATGTTCGTGATTGTATTGTAATCGTCAATTATCCCTTCATTATAGAGCAGTCCGGTTACAAGCTCCCTGTCAGCACCGGGAGTTCGCATGAATAGCCCAATATCAAGTTCGGATTCTCGAGAGGCTATGGTTATTCTAATCGGGGATTCTATCGGAGCGTAATATTCTCTTTCCGAATCCTCACCCTTCACTATGTATCTCGAATCTACCTTTTTCCAGGACCTTCGGTTGTCCCTAAAATTGTCAGCCATCTTGCTTGACCCTAAGCGGGTTCAAATATCAACAGACCGACGGCGGTCCATGAGCCTGTTAGGCGGAGGTGGACTCGGTCTCCCCATGGCTGTAGAAGTTGATGTTGTTAGTGTACAAATATCTGTGACGCCAGCAGCTGAAAAGGCCATACTTGCAACAATGTCGGGTGATAACGAAAACCATGTCTTGGTGATCAGCGCAGATTCCGGAGGTTGTTCTGGTTACATGTACGACATGAAGATAGTAGAAAAACCGGAAGAAGAAGGCTATCAGGAAATAAAGGTAGCAGACAAGATAATCATGATACACGACAGGGATTCTGACCTATTGAACGGGATTCAACTAGACTACAAAGACACTCTGATGGGCGGAGGCTTCCAGATTACGAACCCTAACGCCAATAGGTCCTGCGGCTGCGGTCAGTCGTTTGGTTGAGATAAAATGCTCTATCTAGACAATCGTCCAATCACCCTTCTTCAGGGATCTGGAGCCAGCGATGCAGTATCCACCATCTCAACAATCGAGGTTCCTGCGGAGAAGCCCGGTTCGACATCACGCGCGCTGATATGCGATCCAGTCGGAAAAGTAATTGACGCGCCATACGTTGTTAACGACGATGCAGGAATGATTCTGCTACACAGCACAGAACAGAAACCAAAATATCTTACAGCTTTAGCAAGGACTCTATCCAAATCAGGCGGTTTAGTCTTAGATGCTACTGAGGCTATCAACAGAATCGTTACGAATGAACGCGACGATGCCAGCAAATTTAGTGTGTCGATTGGTGGACTGGGGGTCGATTCTTCTTGGGCTATAGCCCTAGCTGAATCCAACATCACACCAAATGACGGGATCTTCGAAGTATACAATCAGGAAGTCGCAATGAGGATTGGCGGTCTGACTGAACATCACTTGAACGGTAATTTCCTACCTCACCATATCGCATTATTGGATTATGTGACACTACAGAATGGTTGCTATCCTGGCCAAGAAGTGCATGCAAAAATAGATGCTAGAACCAGCATCACCAAAAGAATGGTGAGGTTGATCTGCGAAACATCAACAGACGCCCGAACAATAAGGACAGATACTGGATCGTTCAGACTCATCCATCCCTGTATCAACGGTTACACGCACGCAATTTGCGATGATGATGTAGAAGACGGGGATCACTTTTACAATAACACCAAAGTGACAGCAAAGACGATC
>DAMH01000022.1:7090-7571 GCA_002499585.1 Euryarchaeota archaeon UBA552
GTCGAACAGCTATGAATCGTCGGAGCCGTGTCTTGGTGGTCTCCATGGTTTTCACAGCCATGTTAGCACCGATGTCCAGTGCACAGATCGGACAACCAGGTCTAATTCAAGAGCACTGGTACCATTCCTATGCCTCATTGACACTGGATGTAAATGAGTGGGCTGACGAGAATGATGACATTATCAGGCTAGAGGTTGCAGGACAGACCGAGCTTGGCAGAAATCTGTGGGTATTGCAGATATCTGATTGGTCTTTGGAGACCCGGCCAGATGGGCATCCAAAGGAAGTTGTCTACATAGATGGTGGACACCACGGCAATGAACACCTAGGAACAGAACTGGCCTTCCTGACTGCAAAGCATTACATTGACGGTTGGAATGAAAATAATGAATACGCCGTATCCGTCCTTGAGAACACTGAACTGCATATTTTGATAATGCTCAATGCAGACGGTAACGATCATGATACTAGGTGGAACAT
>DAMH01000017.1:0-210 GCA_002499585.1 Euryarchaeota archaeon UBA552
AGCCACTCCGGTAGGGCCTACCGAGGCAAAACCTCAGCAGGGAAAAGGGGCAGGGGGCTGTTCAACAAAGGAAAGGGAGCCGAGAAACTCCGCCCCAGCCTGAAAGCACATCAAAACCGTGGCAAATAGAATCCCCCATCGTCAACTTGATGCCAACCGCACCCTCCCGTCACAGCATGAATGAGCGGAGGTTGACCAGCCTACACGGCC
>DAMH01000017.1:592-2954 GCA_002499585.1 Euryarchaeota archaeon UBA552
ATCGTCCTCGATGAAAACGCCAGCAACTGCACACACCTGTTCGTAGTTGAAACACCTGAAGAGATAGTGGAAGGCAGTCTGCATGTCTCAATACCGTGGACATGGGTGCGATCAATATCCGATGTAATACTTCTGAGATGGTTCCCCCCCACACCGATACCCCGGAGGCCGGACTTGTAGAATCCCCAGGGGCCCGTGAGACCGATATGATGTAAAGTGCGACTGTGCACCAATTGCCAATGACTCGTGCCATTCCTCTTGCGATGGTGTTGATGTTGATCCTCATGCCACTCCAAATTCAGGCAGCGGAGCCCAAGGCCACAGTCTCGTGCGTTCAAGAAGACATCTCAGCAGGCCAGTCGGTGTGGAGCCTCTCCGATCAGAGTTGCCTCAGAATGAGTCTGGGACTCTTGAGCCCGGGAACAACAGTCGAGTTCAACATAAGCACCAACGCTCCTGTTGACATCCTCTTGTTCTCATCAACGGGCGTGGTTGTGTACCAGCAGGAGCAGAACTACAGGAGGGCAGATGTCTGGGAGTCGAGTTCCGTCTTCGAGGATTTTTCCGGCGACGGGGATTGGAAGTGGTCCACACCGCTGGACAGGGGGTCCACCAGATGGTACCTCGTGATAGACAACCTCGATCATGCCCAGGATCAAGATGAGGGTGCACTGGGTGGGTCGACTGTCGGTGTATCCCTGGGGGCGGCCATAGTAACCGCCGAGCCCTTCACACTCTTTAGCAGGATAACCCATCTCCAACCCTCCTCCTTCGCCACATTAGTCGGCCCATTCAATGCAGATTCGGGCACCGTGGTCAAGATCACCGCCTCGTCGATGGAGGGAGAATCAGACGTGTTCCTGATGACTCAGAACCAGTACCAACTTTACTCTGCTGGAGCGGCACCAGCGAGGATCGAGCAAGGATCGCTCCTCCTGATAGGCTCGTCACAGACAGTCCTCTACAGCATCGAGGCAGAGCTGGACGGCTCAGAACTGTACGTCGTTCTTGATAACAAAGGAGGAGGAGGGGGAGTCGGCCTCTCCAACATCGCCACCACTGTCACAGTGTCACTCACTCCGATCCTGGATCCCAGGATCAAGAACTCAGACGACCTCTCGATGATTGATGTTGGATCGACGGTTGTCCTGGATGCAAGTGAAACCCCGAATCGCTCTGGCCAGATTGCGTCCGAGGGTTATCTGTGGGACGTGAACGGTGATGGATTCAGCGATTTGGCGGGGATATCTGTGGAGACGACATGGGACGAGCCCGGCGATCTTACGATATACCTGAGGGTCATAGGCGTCGATGGCCGACCTGCCACGAAGTTCCAGGAGATAAGCGTGTCAGACCTGTCTCCGCCCCTGGCAAGAATCGAAGGATCTGAGAACATCACACGTGCATTCAGTGAGTCTATCTCCATGACGGGCACATACTCAGATAATTGGCAAGTCGTATCGGTGAAGTGGTACCTTGGTGACTCGCTTATCCTGACAGACCCCTCGCCACTCAAAGAGGGGGTTTCGAGCCTGAATCTTGAGGTCCGCCCAGAAGAGGTCAATGTCGGCACGCACATATTGAGAATGGAGGTCACGGACGCCAGTGGAATGGTTTCCAATTCAACTGCAAACCTAACCGTGTATGACGCAACCCCTCCCTCTGTAAACAACCCCATCGTCGAGTTGACCAAGTCGACAGGTGAAAGCATAACACTGGTGGCCTCAGCCATCGATCCGGAGTCGGTCTCTCTGGGCTACTCCTGGGATATCGATGTCAACGTAGACTCGGACGGTGACGGGATCACGAACAACGACCCTGATCTCAGCGGACCAACCTTTACATCCTCGTTCAGCAGAGTTGGAATATACTCGCTGATATGCACCGTGACAAATGATAACGGTCTGGAGACGAAGATAGAGTACATCATTGCCGTGGAACAGTCAGACACCGATCTAACCCTGATCGACCAGATCGGCCCGTATCTTCCACTGATAGTTGCAGCGGTGTCGGTTGTCATACTGTCCTTGGTTGTCGTATTGGTTATCCTACGACGGGCAAAGAGGAAGAAAACTCAAGTCGAAGAGGAAATGAATGCCCAAGAAATGAGTCAGATGCAACAGCCTACCGAGTCAGAGCAGAAAGAGATGTTTTCCAGAACCAGATACAGCCAGGACAGCGGCTTTGGATTCAGAAGGAGAACCACAACCCCTGTCTCGAATGACCCTGACGTCGCAGTGCTACTTGGCCGCGAGCCAGGTGTCCATACGCAGGAGGAGAAAACTGACCTTGGTGACAGTTTGCTTTCAATGATGAATGACGAGGAGGACGCTGTTCCAAGTGATGAGGTGCGAAAGAGCGC
>DAMH01000020.1:0-8458 GCA_002499585.1 Euryarchaeota archaeon UBA552
GGATATTCGTCTGAAATGTCCGCCCAACCATCATCGTCACTATCAGGGCAGCCCATCAGCCCCAGAGTCGAGGTCCCAGCCGTGGCGGGGCATGCATCTGTGATTTCTGTTCCTGTCTGATCGGCGAACCCGTCCCCGTCCTGATCAGACCAAATACGTCCATCTTCTGGATAGGAATCCTGGCTATCTCTAACCCCATCGTAGTCCAGGTCTGGGAAGGGGTCCAGGCGGACAACAAGATTCCTCTCAGAATCAGCATACCAGAGCTTGCCACTGAAATCGATCTCCAGCCCCATTATCGAACTCGCATTTGTGTCAACAGTGCGGGAGCTCAGGACGTTCTTCCCAGACTCATCGAGATTGAATGCTGTGATCCTCCCATTCCCGTTCTGGGAGACGAAAACCCTGTTGTCATGAATCGCCAAACCTGAAGGCATGGACAGCCCAGTCGACAGTATCCCCCATTCAACCCCTGTGACCTCGCTGTACTCTGCCAAAACCTCCATTTGGGACTCAGATCCTGTGATGTCTGAGGTTGTAAAATCCTCATCTGATGTGTTAACCCAGAGAACCCGTCCTGCTCCGGTGTCTGAAATATACAAGATTCCGCTTTCTTCGTCGAACTCCATGTGCCCTGGCACGTCCGCTACTCTTGTCAGGCTAATCTCAGTGAAGCGTTTCACAGCCCCGTCGGAGTGGTCATCTTCCCCGGTATCGTGGTCTTGGTTGAAATCATAGTGAACCAATTCTCCGTAAAAGCCGTCATTGTACCAATATGCATTCCCTGAGTCATGAGCTATGCCCATCCCCAGCGGGCTCTCATGGAGCATATCCAAATGACTGCCCAGCAACCCTCCCGACTCCTGGTTCTCTACAGCGAAGTGAGACAGAGATGACGGCCAGAGGGCCGGGCCCATGAAATCATTGGGCTCTCCTTGGCCGTTGTATGTATTTCTGGACTCTTGAGCGGTTGCAAACTGGTAGTCAAATTCCTCGTGGTAGGCTCCGAAGGCTATCGCGCTGACCTCTTCCATGAAGTGGTAGCCGTATGCGTCTTGCCTTGTGTCGGACGATTGGTCTTCTTGGCCTGCGTTAGTGACGATGGTCGCACTGTCGGTGGCCCTGTTAACTATCCACAGTTCGCCCTGACGGAGGGGGCTGGGGTGAAACTCCAGATCTCTTGGCTCATCCAGCCCGTCTGCCGAGGTGACGATGGCCATCTCCGCAAAACCCGGTCCGAACTGGGTGACATAATCGGCCGGCTGATGATGTTCCTCGGTGTTCGCCGGTTGTAGAGAGGCTCCGGCTATGGTGCTGATTGCCAAAAAACACACGAGCATGAGTGACGTCAACAATCCGGTCTTGTGTGATGGGCCCATGGTACACCTGTTTCCTTCATTGTATTTGGGTCTCTGTGTTATCGTAAAAAAAGTGTCACACAATGGAAAACGCCCTTCGTGGTGGTTTCGACTTTCTCGCCCCGGGCATGGGCGCCGCCGGTGCATAGTGTACACATGGCGCCGACAGCAGGACTCGAACCTGCGACCTGCGGATTAACAGTCCGCCGCTCCACCAACTAAGCTATGTCGGCCCAATCGGACGGCGTGCAGTCCCACTCATCAATGAATCGGCTGTCGATGTCGGAACTCGGATTCCAGTAACCTACGTTTGGATGAAGTTCCTCCGACACCACTGTACCCTCCGATTGAACCATCACTTCGCACGACACGGTGGCACGGGATTCTCGGAGGAAACGGGTTTTGACTGCAGGCATTCGCCACGGCCCTGTATGACTTTGGATGCCCGATAGCAACAGCAATCTGTTTGTATGTTCTGACTTCTCCCCGAGGTATCTTGATGATCTCTGTCCAAACTTTTCTCTGAAACGGAGTTCCATTCAGCTTCAATTTTTCACTCCCATTCGATGGTCCCAGGTGGTTTGTGGGTTATGTCATAAACCACCCTATTGACCTGTCCTTTCAGAGTGTTGGTGATCTCTGTGCTGATTCTGGAAAGGACTTCGCTGGGAATGTCAGAGTATCTAGCAGACATACCATCCATGCTACTTACTGCTCTGACCACAATCGTCTCGCCATGTACCCTCACGTCTCCATGGACCCCGACCGAGCGTACAGGCAGGAGGGCAGCGAAATACTGCCACGGCATGTCACATGTTCCTGCTTCAGATGCTTCGCGAATCATTCTCTCGACTATATCACAGGCGACTCTGCAAGTTTGGACTCTTTTGGGCGTGACTTCCCCCAGCACCCTGACTGCAAGACCTGGTCCTGGAAATGGTTGCCTCTCTGATGATTTTATTCCGAGTAATCTCGCTATTTCTCTGACCTCGTCCTTGTAGAAGTCTCTGAGTGGCTCAACTATCTCGAGGCCTATATCATCAGGAATGCCGCCAACATTGTGGTGGCTTTTGATGACGTCTCTTTCCCCTCCTCCTGATTCGATCCAATCGGGTGCGATTGTACCTTGAACGAGATATTTGGCGCCGACTTTGAGTTGTTCCTGTTCGAAGACCCGAATAAACGTCTCACCGATCGCCTTCCTCTTTGTCTCTGGATCAGTAATACCTTCCAAACAGTCAAAGAATCTACTTGCGGCGTCGACCACTGTGATCTCGATGCCCATATCGCTAAACATCGATTTTACTTCCTCAGACTCACCAAGTCTCATCAAGCCGGTGTCTACATAGACGCAATGCAGCAAGTTTCCTACGGCCTTGTGGGCAAGGACTGCGGCTACAGAAGAGTCGATCCCGCCACTGCAGGCGATAATCGCTGTGTCATCGATGCCTTCTCTCAACAAATGCAGAGCCTCTTCGATGAGAGTCTCGGTTTTCATGATATCACCTTTGGATGGACTGGTCGTCGGATATTACCTTCTCAGTCATTTCCTGTCTCCACGATGAGTACTCAAGAGCCAACTCGGGTTTCGCAGTCGCCAAGATTTGCAGAGCGAGTGCTCCTGCATTATCTCCTCTGTCCACGCCCACAGTGGCAACCGGCATTCCAGGCGGCATCTGGACGATTGATAGTAGCGAGTCGTACGGCACTTTTCCTCCGACCGGCACCCCAATGACAGGTTTAGATGTCATGGAAGCTATGACCCCAGGCAATGCAGCCGCGACACCGGCGATCCCGATGAACACCGAGCATCCGGACTCCTCGGCCGACTGGATTATGCTTTCTAGGTACTTTGGAGCACGATGTGCAGATGCGACCCTTAACTCATAAGGTATCTCGAATCGATCGAGAACGGCTGTGCACTTCTCCCCTACCGGTAAATCTGATTTTGAGCCCATTACTATGCATACGTCCATGCCCGCCGACTTGTCCGGCGGTGCTAAAGAGTGACGGAGAAAAGGGCAGACATTCCGATTAAAACCGCCTTGGAAGCGCACTCTAGAATACAGGGGGGCTTCTGAGCAATTCGTCTATGCGTTCTGGTTCCAGCCTCTCTTGAAACGGGTCGTGTCTGTATCCAGATCTATGTAGTACTGCAATTGATATGTAAGCAGACTCCTCTCTTCTGATGCCTTCTATGACTAGGATTGAATTGGCCGAGAGGCTCGGGCCTGTGCCAAGAATGCCGGCCTTGAAGAAATTCTCGGTAAATTCCCAATCAGATGAGAGTTGAAGTTTGCTGTAGTTTGCAGGATCTATCTGTTTTAGCCACGCTCCGGCGGAGTAGTGTGTGGCGGCCGACAGATTGCGCACGGCTTTGAGCCAAGAATACCAGAAAACTAGGTACGACATCCACCCTAAAATAGGGTTCGTCAACACATGCATGAGGAAGAGAGCGGATGCCAGCGCCATGCTGGGCATGTCCAAGGGGTATATGTCGAGGACGTGGGAGTTCAACGGGTGCCTGGCCAGTGATCCAGTTGAGATTAGGGGTATTACAACTAAAACCCAAGCCGTCAAAAACAACGCCGCAGAGGCGGTCCTGTCGTCAGGTGTGAAACCAGATGCAATCTGGGGCAGGGGTGCAATCAACAGGAAGAATGCAGACCAAGCAATTGGAAAGAGGAGTGTAGTCCCCGGGTTTCTGGATTTTTTTCTAAACCAGCCCTCCCATTCACTCGAGGGGAACCTGTCGTTGTCTGCATGGAAATCGGTCTTCTCAGGCCCGACAGGTTTCCAGTTTGAGTCCAATTCGAGCCACTTGTCACGATCGTCGCCCATGATATTGTGGGAGGCGTGGAGGGTATTGAATTCGATCACTCATAGGAGTACTTCAGAATGAGTTGCCTTGCTGCCAGGACCTCGTCGACTCTCTTCACCGGAGTAGTGTGGGGTGCCGATTTCAAGATCTCTGGATCCTCGGAAAGAATAGTCAGGAAGTCATCAGCAAATTTGTCAAGGACTTCTTTCGATTCAGTCTCTGTTGGTTCGAACATCAGGCACTCTGGAACTATCTGCGGGAAGTACAGAGTCGGAGCCATATAACCGAAATCTAGCAGTCTCTTGGCGACATCCTTGGCGGTCACGCCATTTTTCTCCTTCATCGGCGTCATATTCAGGGTAAATTCGTGTTTCACCACATTGGCCGGCGCCCCCTGTTCGAAAGTGGCATTCTCAGCCTCACCGGCCATCCCTTGGGTTATTCTGTGCCTGAGGTAGTTGGCATTCAGGACCGCATGCTCACTCATCCTCTCGAGTTCCTTCCCATATCTTCTGTAGAAAGCCCAGGCCCGTACTACCGCCCCAGCATTTCCATTCCATTGTTGGACCTTGCCAATTGTTGACTTGGGTTCCTCCCAGAAGTACCAGTATCCGTCTCCAACACCTGATGGGTCATCCTCCGTAATTGCCCTTCTCGAGGCTAGGGGGGAGGGCAGGAATTCTGACAGGTGTTCTTTCACACCTATTGGCCCGCTGCCGGGGCCACCGCCCCCGTGGGGTTGGCTGAAGGTCTTGTGGAGATTGTAGTGGACTGCGTCGAAACCCATAATCCCTGGATCCGTCTTGCCTAGGATGGCGTTGAAATTAGCTCCGTCATAGTACATCTGGCCTCCTGCTTCGTGGACGATTCTCGCTGCTTCTGCAATATCCGTCTCAAAGACGCCCAGGGTTGACGGGTTCGTGATCATCATGGCAGCCGTGTCATCGCCTACGGCTGATCTCAGAGCCTCCAGATCGATTCTACCGTCTTCTCCGCTTGGTATCTCTATAATCTCGTAGCCGCACATCGACGCTGAAGCTGGATTTGTTCCATGTGCGGAGTCGGGGACGATCACCTTGTCCCTGTGCCCTTGGCCGTTTGCCCTGTGGTACTCTTGTATACACCGAATAGCAGTGAACTCTCCCTGTGCCCCCGCCACAGGTTGTAGCGTGACTGCATCCATTCCGGCGCAGATGGACAGCATTTCCTGCATCTCGAAGTAAATCGCCAGCAGCCCTTGTACCTGGTGTTCTGGTTGGAGGGGATGTATCCGATCGATCCCGGGCAACTGCACAATCCTTTCATTCAGCCGGGGATTGTGTTTCATCGTGCAGGACCCAAGGGGGTAGAAACCGGTGTCTATGCCGAAGTTCTTCTGCGACAGCAATGTGTAGTGCCTCACAAGCTCCGGCTCACTGGCTCTCGGCCACCTGGGTAGGGAGGCCCTCCTCAATGTTTGACCGATCCCTGAAAGTGGGTCATCAGTTAGCGGATCGGGTTGGGACCAACCTGCGGATGGTGCTCCATTGAAGTCAAAAATGGTGCTCAAACGGCCACCTCCTCAATTACGACCCTCAGGCAGTCGGTTAACATACGGATGTCGTCATCCGATGTTCGCTCGTCACATCCGATGAGGATTGAATTTTCAGCCGATTTCCACCATCTTCCCAAGTCAAATCCCCCGAGAACCCCCATCTCATCCATCCTCTCTAACGCATTTTTCCCTGAAATGGGCAGGTTTATCGCGAATTCCCGGAAGACTTCCCTCTCCGGGAACATGAGGCTGACGCCTTCTACCTTCAACACTTCTTCCATCGTCAGCTGAGTCGCAGATGCGGTTCTCTCCGCGAGTTTCTCGAGTCCTTCTGGGCCTAACAGCGCCATGTGCATGGCCCCCATCAGGGCAATGAGTGTCTCATTGGAACAAATATTCGAGGTGGCTCTGTGCCTCCTTATGTGTTGCTCCCGAGTGGACAGGGTTAGGGTGTATGCAACCCTTCCCTCTGTGTCTACGCTCTGACCGACTATCCTCCCGGGCATGAGTCGCAAGTAGTCCTTTGTGCATGCGAATATCCCGTATATCGGGCCGCCGGCGGTAGGTCCAATTCCAAACGGCTGCCCCTCACCGACAACGATGTCAGCACCCCAATTTCCGGGGGCCTCAATGACTCCCAGTGACACTGCGTCTACGCCAACGATCAAGGCTGTGGTCTCCCCGATGATTCCCCGAAGTTGAAGCAGGCCCTCATCTAGGACGCCGAAGGCATTGGGCTGCTCGACATACACGGCGCATGATCCTGCGGCCTCCTTTGCGGCGACTAAGTCGAGTAGCCCGTCTTCAGTGTGGGGCAACATCTCTATTTTTATCCCGACTCCTTGAGTGTAGTTTTCTATAACTGACATCCTATGGGGCGGGATGAATTCAGACACGTAGACCGTATTTGGTTGCAGTGCTCGCTTTGATCTGACCCTCACCGCACAGGTTATCGCCTCTGCAGCAGCGGTGCTGGCATCGTACATTGACACATTCGCCACTGGAAGGGCCACGAGCTCAGATACCATGGTCTGGAACTCCCACATGGCTTGAAGCATGCCCTGGCTTACCTCTGGCTGATAGGGGGTATATGATGTTAGGAACTCACCTCGTGTTGCGAGCATCGGGACCATGGAGGGGACAAAATTTCTGGACAGGCCAGCAGATAGAAACGAGGGGCGTGAGTCTAAATCGACGTTAGCCCGTAATAGCCTCTGTGCGTCGGCCAAAATTGACTCTTCTGACTGAGGCCCCGGGAGAGGGAGTGGGGCGGTCCTCCTCACTTCTTCTGGTATGTCCTCAAATAGGTCCTCCATCGAGTTTAGGCCCATTTCCTTTAGCATGTCATGCTCTCTTCCGAGATTTGGTAGTTGATCCATGGAACCGCCTGCAAAGATGTCAGTGAGGCGAGGTGCTTGAAGGCTACGCATACCAGTGCTTCCCGACCGACATGCTCTTACATGTGCAAACACGGTGACATGCCGGGTAACATGAGTGTAGCCATAACAGCGGCCGATGGTTTCGTTGCACCTTGGATAGCAGAGATGCTTGGCGAGGATGCCATTATTGTGCCTGATGAAGCCTTAATGGAGCCTCTTGTCTTAGATGCGATGTTGACTCCGTGCAAGTCACTGATCCACATCAACTCAACAGTTTCTGATGGCTTGTTGGGGCGTGACGATAGGGAGACCATGCTGAAGATGAGGGAGCGTAGCAGACCTGTTCTTGATGCCGTTGGAAGGCATGGAGGCCTACACTTGATGCTGGTTGGGACTCTCAGGGTTCACCCCCAGTGGGAGGAAGGGGAGCCTTACTACGGGTCTGACTCCACCATCGCACCAAGGGATGTGGCGGCAGAGGCTCAGCTCTGGATGGAAGAGATGTCCCTCGAGCAAGCCACTCCCGAAAGGCCGGTCAGTGTTATTCGCGCCTCAAACGTACAAGGCGTTCCGATCAATGGGCCACCGGGGAATGGGCTGCTCCACAAGTGGGCTGAAGAATCTCCTATCGGGTGGATTAATGTCCCCGGTGATGGGTCGGATTTCAAGGACTTCGTTCACGTTCAAGATCTCGTTGAATGCATCATGAGGTGCCTTTCTGACCCACCGCCCACCAGAGAAAGCATCGCAGTTGGCTCCGGCAAAGGAATACAACTTTCGGAGTTGGCTCAGATATACACGCAAATGACAGGATGTGAAAATGAGTTCGGCCAGCAAGTGGAACAAGAGGTGTTCGGCATAGTTGATGCCTCGGAAATCGAGATGCGTCTCGGTTTCAGGCCTGCGATAAGCCTTGAAGAGATGATACGTGAGGCTTTGGAAGCCGCCAGCCAATGAGTCAGTTAGGCATCATCTCGAGGATGGGCCTTCCCATGGCAAAGTTCCACCCTGCTACCTTGACCGGTAGGTCAATCATGGACCCCAAAGAGGGTGTTTCCTGGCTTTTAGGAATGCGCAACTCAACGTCACCCAGAACAGCTGAGGTCGCGAGGACTGTTGTCCCATGCAACAATTCCGACGGGACTCCGTGTCCGATAGTCCGATCTAGCCCGCTTACCTTCATGGCAAGTGGAAACGCGGTTCCAACGAGTGAATCGATCAAAGACCTCTTCGCTGAAAGTGTTACAGCCTCCGATAGTTGTTGGGTGAAAACCTCCAGTGAGTCCGCGATTTGTGGACTGAGGCCCAGCGATCCTACCACAGCGCTGGCAATGATATTCTTCTGCTTGGGCTCGGGCTCTGGCTC
>DAMH01000020.1:8845-12608 GCA_002499585.1 Euryarchaeota archaeon UBA552
GGTTGACGGGGGTTGACGTTGGTTTTTGCAGTTGCAACCAGTTTGTCGTACCCGCCAGTCTCGAACATTCGAAGTTCGTATGCCCCCGGTGACTGGGGTTGAAAGCTGACGGAACCTGTGGTGGGTGAATCGTATGTTTGCTCCTGGGTCCCGTTGAGGTAAAGCCAGTCGATGTAATCCCTATTCCCCTCTCCTGAGTTGTACAACCCAATCCAAGACCTCTCCAACTCTCTGTCTGCGACGAATCCGACCTTGATCCCCTCCTCTGCCTCAAAGTCCGGTTTGACTACAAGCACAGGTTCAGGCCCCTTACTCTCGGAGGACTTCTCCTGAGGGTCAGAACTCGTGTGCCCGCCTATAATCTCAATCGCGTCTTTTACGTTCGGATTAGTCTCCCCCAGCAGTGATAGTACCTCTGCGTATGAGATTCTCCCATCATTGTCTGCATCCAAAATGGAAAAGACTGCTTTTAACACCTGAGGAGGGGCACGCTGGCCGGTGGCCTTCGCCACTCCTTGGCTGAACTCATTGAAATCCAACACAGAGTCTCCGTCAGTGTCAAAAGAGCTTAGCAGGGACTCTCCGGTAAAGCCCATTGATTTCAGCGCTTTCCCCAATCCGTCAAATGCTCTCTGCTCGAAACTTGCCACGTTACGCCGTATCGGTTTTTCCAAATAGAAATTGCCCCGAAATCAAACGAATGGGGGCATGGTGATTTCCGCTGGCGTTCTTTTCCGGGGGCTCGTCTGTATGTACACTGTTTGTCCTATTGCAGTGCCCTGTAGGTAACCCATGCCGATTCCGACTCCCAAGGACGGTGATGGTGCACCGCTGGTTATGTACCCTAGGACCACACCGCCGTCCATAGTTGAATACACTTTGTGCCCTGTCCTCGGCGACGGTCCTCTGCTCTTGCAGATCATGCCCCTCCACACGTCGGGCTCATCGTCGGTTCGTCCGATCATATCTTTCCCCAGGAAGTCGTGATCCATGGAAAGCCCATAGGGAACATTAGTTTCCACTGTGTTTCGGGACAGGAAACCGACTGGAAGGTCTTTTGGGTGTTCAGAATTCAATCCCGGCCACAAAAAGTCCTGACCTGACAGCAGATACCCTTTCTCCAATCTCAGTGTATCTCTCGCTCCAAGTCCAACGGGGGCTATGCCCATTTCCGATCCGGCTTCCATCAACAGCGACCAGGTATCGACCACAACTGTGTCATGGACGAAAATCTCGACTCCGATCTCTCCTGTGTACCCGGTTCCTTGTATCCAACCGACTATACCATGCTGGTTATCAGGGATTCTGTGGCATGCAAATCGGCCTGGATAGCATCCAGAGCCAAAGGTCGATTCTAGGATATCAGGGGTCAAGGGGCCTTGAAGTGCCAGAATATTGTTCCCACTTGACCGGTCAGTTATTTTGACAGATCCGTCAGGAGGGGCAAGAGAGGTCAGCCATTTCAATACAACATCGATCATGGATGCATTTGGTACCCCATACACGACATCATCAGATGCTACCGCAAATATCATGTCATCAATTATTTTCCCATCTGGATCAAGAAAATGAGTATATCCGCATCTCCCGGGGCTGAATTTTCTGAGATCTTGAGTTGAGATACTCGACAGCCACTCCCTCGCTAGTTCCCCCTCGAACTCGAACAGCCCCATGTGTGAGACGTCAAACAAACCGGCATTGCTCCTGCAGGCAACATGCTCGTCTTTGATGGAGGTATAGTGTATGGGTAATTCAAAACCGTGAAAGTCCACCATCTTGGCACCGTGCGCGATATGTGTGTCGTACAGTGCTGTTCTCGTTGGTTGCATGCCCGCCATGCTCGACGCCAGAGTCACCTAGCCCTTCAAGAGCACGGCAAAATGAGATTGATTTTGCAATAACAGGGCGAACGAACTTTCATAAGCGAGGTCGTTTACTTTACAACCAATGGTTGAGAAGATTGGGGTCAACAAAGGCAAGTCTCGGCGCAGGGTTGTCGACATTAATCCCGCGGCGCGTCCCAGCATTGCTAGAGGCACGGAGTCCGTCTCAGAGCCATGCAGCCTGTGTGGTTCTGTGGATTGGGAAACAGATGACTCTCGAGGGGAGACAACCTGTGGCACCTGCGGCTACGTAGCAGTTCAGAACATGATAGATCCAGGGGCTGAATGGACCAATCACTCAGACGGGGATGACCGATCCAGGGTAGGTGCACCAACCAGGATAGATCTATCCGACAAGGGCCTCAACACATCCATCGACAGGCGCGACATAAGTGCCGGCAAGCACGGGATGAGCGCCAGACAGGCGAGGGACTGGAGAAGGCGTCAGGTTATCGACCAGCGCAGTAAAACACGGGACAGCAGAAGCAGGAACCTAAGTCAGGCGATGCAGTTCATCAAAAATCACGGTGGCCTGCCACCTCAAATACAGCAACAAGCTGCAGGACTGTACCGTAAGTCGGTCGAAAGCGGCCTTGTAACAGGGAGATCCATACGCGGTGTTTCTGCTGCCTGTGTGTATGTGGCGGCAAGAGAGGCTCGCATCCCCCGTAGGATTGAAGATGTGGCGGAAGCCTTTGACATGGCCAGCGAGGTGGAACGAAAGGAGCTCAAGCGGACTATCCGACTCGTAGCACGGACTCTCGGGGCGCATCACGTTACAGGTCCCGAGGAATACCTCGAGAAATTCCATTCCGACCTCGGCTTGCCAGCGTCCCTCCTGGGGGACGTTCGAGCACTGTGGGCTCAAGTTCAGGACCAGTATGCCTGGCAGGGCAAGAAGCCCTCGGGTATAGCCGGAGTCTTGTTGTATCATGCCTCTCAAAACAGCGATTCTCCCCGGACCCAGAGTGATGTTTGCAAGGTCTCCGGTATAAGTGAGGTCACCCTGAGGGGTCTCCTGAAACAACTCAACCGTATGCTAGAACAGAAATGACCTCATCCATCGGAATCAAATAGATGTCTCCAGTGGGTCACCCGGGATCGATATGCGCAATGCCGTAATTTGGATGACTGGCCTCTCAGGAGCGG
This sequence comes from Euryarchaeota archaeon UBA552, assembly GCA_002499585.1. Lineage (GTDB taxonomy): Archaea > Thermoplasmatota > Poseidoniia > Poseidoniales > Thalassarchaeaceae > MGIIb-N1. Next base: position 11,878 of record DAMH01000020.1, read on the forward strand.
GTAAAACGACCATTGCTATGGCCGCCTCAAAACGATACGGCTGTGAGGTGCTCGACGGAGACACCATACGAGACTTCTTCCAGAACAGCGATTTTACCAGAGAGGGCAGGGAAAGGCACCTCCTCGGTGTAGCAAGGATGGCCAATATGATCTCAAAACACACGCCAGTGATTTGTTCCTTCATTACGCCCTACGAAAGCACCCGTCGGAAAATAATGGAAATCCTTCCCGATGGTTCCATCATGGCACACGTCTCGACCTCTTTGGAGGTCTGTGAAAACCGCGATGTAAAAGGCCTCTATGCTAAGGCCCGATCAGGAGAAATTAAAAATTTCACAGGAATATCGGATCCATTTGAATTTCCAGAATGTGCTGATCTTAGTTTAGAGTCGAACGGAGACGCAGGCAAGGGGGTCGATGACATGGTCGAGGTACTTGCCCAATATTTTGAAAGACCAAAGGCTGTTCTTCTACCTGGACGCTGGCAACCTCTTCATGTGGGACATGAGTGGCTGATACAACAGGAGCTAGACAAGGGTAAGAGAGTGGTCGTGGGAGTACGTGACACCCCTATAACAGACTCCGACCCTTATCCAGCCGAACTTCGGAAAAGGATGATCGAACACAGGTACCGAGGCGAGGATGTCGAAGCCTGGATAATGCCTGACATAGAAGGCATATCCTATGGAAGGAAGGTTGGCTACGAGGTTAGAGAAGCGGAGGACATCCCG
>DAMH01000019.1:0-177 GCA_002499585.1 Euryarchaeota archaeon UBA552
TTTAGAATAAGAGAGTCTTATATTGTCATCAAACCGTCTGTTGACAGTGACGTGAATGTATTTTGAAATCGTTGTTGATATGACTAGGCCACCAGACTCGTCTGATTTTGAAAAGTCATCTATATCCGTTCCACCTCCGCAAAATGATACCCTGACCGGGGTCCTCGAGATTATCAT
>DAMH01000019.1:497-14423 GCA_002499585.1 Euryarchaeota archaeon UBA552
CCGAACCCTAACGCTGATTTCAAGAAAGCGGGTACTTGCAGCATTTGTCCGACGGGTACTACAACAAAGAACCGCAGTGTTTGCAATATTTGGCACCGTAATCATGACCACTTAATGAGCAAGATGGGCAGGACTGTGTGCTGATGGGCTCCGGCTGCATTAACGCAGTTGAGATTATCCCGGTTGGTACTATGATCAGGCTGTAGCCCATCAGCATTATGAACACGGATATCGCCTTGCCCAGAGGCGTTATTGGAACTGTGTCGCCATAACCTGTGCTGGTGACAGTTACAATGGCCCAATAAACTCCCTGAGGTATAGAAACGAATCCTTCATTGTGTCGCCCTTCAACAAAATAGAGTGCGGCACCGCTGATTATGCATATTATGAAAACTGCGAAAAGAAATACTATGATTCGCATCCTTGAGAGGATGAGAGCTCTTTTCAGAGCCGATGCCTCACCAAAGTATCGGGTCAGCTTTAGGACTCTGAATGCTCTGAGTAGCCGCAGCGATCTAAGAACGAGAAATGATGATGAGTTCGGTATTATGAAACTCAAGTATGTTGGCACAATCGCTATGAAATCAATTAATCCAAATGTTGAGAAAGCATATTTTTCTGGCCTTTTCACACAAACTAGCCTTAGCACATACTCGATAGTGAAAAGAATGGTAAAACCCCACTCCAGAAACAGTAGCTCTTTTTTGTAAGAGGAATTAACCGACTCTACACTCTCCAAACTAACAGTAATAACCGACAAAATAATTGCCATCATAAGGAGTAAATCGAAGACTCGACCACCGCGGGTGTCAGCCTCAAAGATGACCTCGTGAATCCTCTCACGCCACCCCTCAGCTGGCCTTGGAGAGTTTGCATTTGGCATGATTGTTCCCTTTCCAGTTGAAAAATTGGTTTTTTTAATCTCTAAACTAAACTCAGTCTCGGTGAGCGCGATGAAATCTCGTCTTTAATTTCTTGAAGGAAATGTTCCGTCAATACGCCATTCCGCTGATCGCCATTCCTGGCTCTCACTGACACTGTTCCGTTTGCAACTTCTTCTTCTCCAATTATGACCATGTAAGCCGGCCGCATTTTTCTGTGAGTTCTGATCTTCCTTCCAATTGTGCTATCTGAATCGTCAATTGCAACTCTAATTCTTTGTTCTTTTAATTTGGATCCTAGTTCTGTAGCATATTCTGAGAATCGTTCAGAAATTGTAATTATTTGGACTTGAATGGGTGAAATCCAAGTTGGAAAATTGCCAATCCAGTGCTCGGTAAGGAATGCAACGAACCTCTCATGTGTAGAGAGCGGCGCTCTGTGAATCACCATGACTTCTCCATTTTCAACACCCTTATCATCCATGTAGGTAAGACCGAACCTTTCTTTTGCTGCAAAGTCAAGTTGAATCGTAGACATGGATTCCTCTCTGCCTAGCGCGGTAGTAAACTGAATATCCACTTTCGGGCCATAAAACGCCGCTTCTCCTATTGCCTCGGTATAATTCACTCCGAGATCATCCATTATAGATCTCAATCTGTCTTCTGTAGCTTTCCAATTTTCAGGCTGGTCAATGTATTTCTCGGTACTTTCTGGGTCCCAAAGCGACAACCTGAAAGAGTAATCCTCGAATCCAAATTTTGAGTAATAATCTTGAACCATCTGAACATTAGATGCAACTTCAGCGGCAATTTGATCCAAGGTGCAGTATATGTGCGCGTCGTTCATGGAAAGCATTCTGACTCTGAGAAGCCCAGCTAGCGTTCCTGAAAGCTCATTTCGATATACCGTTCCGTACTCTGCGACTCTCAGAGGCAGGTCCCTGTAGGACCGCTTTTTACTCTTGTAGACAAGGTGATGCATTGGACAATTCATCGCTTTGAGGTAGTAGGTACCATCATCCATCTTCATTGGCGGATACATGCCATCCGCATAATGCGGAAGATGTCCACTTGTTTCGAAAAGCTCCTTCTTCGCCAATACCGGTGTTGTAACCCTCACATATCCATATTCTTCTTCCGTTTCGACTGCATACTTCTCGATTTCTGATTTGAGTATCTCACCATTTGGGAGCCAAACCGGCAACCCCTTACCTATCTGCTCATCTATCATGTACAATTCCATTTCCCGCCCAATCTTTTTGTGGTCTCTCTTTGATGCCTCTTCCAGTTGTTTTATCCTACCTTTGAGCCCTTCTTTCGTGGGGTAGCACATCCCGTAGATCCTAACCAAAGAGGTAAGACTGCTGTCTCCACGCCAGTAGGCTTGACTGGTACTCGTCAATTTGAACCATCTCAGGTGTGAAGTAGATGGAACATGAGGGCCTAGACATAAGTCCGTGAAATCACCTTGTTGGTAAACCGTAGAGCCGTGATCTCCGACCTTTTCGTCAATAATTTCAATTTTATACGGATTCGATGAAAACATGTCTCTGAGTTCAGCATTTTCATACTCCTCGCGGATTATAGTGTGGTTGGATCTCACGTGCTCCTGCATCTTCTTCTCGATTTTTCTGAGATCTTCATCCCCAATCGGATTCATTTCAAAGTCGTAATAGAATCCATGATCAATAGGAGGCCCTATTGTTGGTTTCGCACTTGGGTATAATTCTGTGACGGCCTGAGCGAGTAGATGGGCGCATGAATGACGAAGAATGAACATCCCTGCCTCAGAATCTCCAAAGATGGGTTCTACTTTGCAACTCTCTGTGAGCGTAAAAGAAAGGTCTCTTTCACAATCATCAACCAGCGCTGCGACACAACCTGACTTTTTGCCATACACATTGTAGATTATTTCCCCTATGCTGATTCCTTTTGCGTATTGGTGCACGTTGCCCTCAGCAAGTTCAACACTAAGCATACTCATAGTGACCCCGTTGGTACCTACAGAGACATCTAGTTATGAACACCGTGGGGGAGATGGGCACTTGTGCCAATAAAATTACCGATCACTTAGAACGCCATTGGTGCGCACCCATAATACGAGGCTGCTCTACCAGGGGTCATGGCCCGCATTGGATTGGTGATTAATCCCGACGCCGGATTGGGTGGACGCCTTGGCCTGAAAGGCTCGGATGGACTTGCTGAAGAGGCTAGAAATGCCGGAGCTGAAGACAGAGCAGGCCCAAGAGCTAGCCAGACAATCTCCATGCTAGAGAAGGTGTTTTCAAAGTATGAAACAGAATTACTGGTTTCAAACGGCCGCATGGGGACCTCATGGATTGACAAAGATCTTGATCTGAATATCGTAGAGATACACACTTCGCTCGGAAAGACCACTGTACGAGATACCATTGACATCGTGTCTAACCTGGTAAAGGCCGAAGTCGATCTGATCTTGTACGCAGGTGGAGATGGCACAACCAGAGACATTGTTTGGACATTGGAGGAGAACTCTGCTGGGCATATACCTGTTATTGGCATTCCTTGCGGGGTTAAAATGTACTCTGGATGCTTCGCAAGCTCACCAAAAGCGGCTGTTGAAGTTGTTGAAGCATGGTTAAATGGAGACCTTTTGCTAGCAACTACAGAAGTACTAGACTTGGATGAGGACTTGTATAGGAGCGGAGAATGGTCTGTGAGATTGTTTGCAGAGGTGATGACTCCTTCCAGCCCTAGGTGGATGCAAGGTTCCAAAGAAATGGTAGAAAGTGCATCGGAAGAAGAGGTAATTGCTGGTATCGCTGATCATGTGTCTGAAGTATTAATGCAGAACGAACAACTCATCATCTGGGGTTCGGGAGGGACCTTACGAAGAATTGCTGAGATCTGCGGGTTGAATCCGACTCTGCTGGGGATCGATGCATCTGTTGGCTCCACCCAGATAGGAACTGACCTGGACGAGGCGGGTCTACTCAGGATCCTGAATGAACATCAAGGAGATGTGACCATCTTACTTTCTCCCATGGGAGGACAGGGATTCCTGATAGGCCGTGGCAATTTACAGATATCTCCCTCGGTGCTAGAAATTGCCAGACCTCAATCGGTTCTCGGAATTTGCACACCCTCAAAATTGTTGACCATCAGAGCCCTCAGGATTGAAACTGGCGACCCCAACCTAGATTCGTTATTCCGCGACATGAAATACCTGAAAGTCCTTCAAGGGTACAGAACAACTAGGATACTGCCGGTGACTGTGGATTGATCAGAGCTGCTCTCCAATGGAAGCCCTCAATAATCCCAGAAATGGTGGGCTAGGTCTTCCAGGCCGGGACTTGAATTCCGGGTGGTATTGAGTGCCGACAAAATACGGATGATCCAGTAACTCCATTATTTCACAACGCTGCCCAGTCTCATCCTTTCCGACGTAAATCAATCCTGCAGACTCAATGGAATCGATGAGATCTGGATTCACTTCGTAGCGATGCCTATGCCGCTCACTGACTTCGTCTTTGTTTCCGTACAAGCGTTTTATTTTACAATCTTCAACTACGAATGGTGTTATCTTTGCTCCTAACCTCATCGTACCACCCATGTGAGTTTTGGATATCTCTGGCATGAAAACTACTGCCTTGTGCTCCAATTCATCCGGATTATCTACAAATTCCTCGGAATTCGCACCATCAAGATTCAAAACATTCCTGCAGAATTCAATTGTTGCGATTTGAAGCCCTAAGCAAATACCGAGATATGGAATTCCAGAGGTCCTTGCGTATCTAGCAGCCTCTATTTTACCCTCAACGCCTCTATTTCCGAATCCTCCGGGTACTAAAATGCCATCAGCGAGCTTGAGCTTCTCCCAGGCTCTATCGTAAGCTGTCTTGTTATTATTCATCATCGCTGTATCAAGGTCAGTGGACTCAATCCAATCAATCACAAGTTTCCTATTTACGGCTATCGAAGAGTGCTGGAGGGCTTTAATCACACTGAGATACGAATCTGACAATCCTGTATATTTCCCAACCATAGCTATCCGGACTATTTCCTCGAATTTATCGACTCTATCCGCCATTGCTCTCCATCGATCAAGATATTGGTCGCTTGCTGTCATTTTAACTCCCAAACAATTTGCAATCATGACCCTTACACCCTGCTGCTCAAAAGATATCGGTATCTGATACAGGTTGGAAACATCATGAGCCGAAATTACCGCATTTGGCTCAACATGACAGAAGGCAGCCAACTTTTCCTTAACCTCCTCGTGAAGTGGCTCATTTGATCTACAGACAATAAGGTCAGGTGTGATACCTAGCCCCCTCAATTCTTTGACAGTGTGCTGAGTAGGCTTTGTTTTTTGTTCACCGACCGGCCCCATCACTGGAACTAGGCTGACGTGAACAAAACAGACATTTTCTCTACCGACCCTGAACTGAAACTGCCTCAATGCCTCTACAAACGGTGAACTTTCAATGTCCCCAACTGTTCCGCCCAACTCGATTACGCATGCATCAGGGGTCTTCCCGGAACCATCAGTGGGAAGTATGCTAACCCTCTCGATCCAGTCCTGAATCTCGTTTGTAATATGAGGGATAACTTGTACAGTTTTGCCCAAATAGTCCCCTTTTCGCTCTCTTTCTATGACCGATGAGTAGACCTTTCCAGTCGTAATGTTGTGATCCTTTGTGAGCGAGACGTCGAGAAACCTCTCATAATTGCCGAGATCTAGATCTGCTTCGCCGCCGTCATCCAGAACAAAAACTTCTCCATGTTCGAAAGGAGACATCGTCCCCGCATCGCTGTTGAGATAAGGGTCAATTTTTATCGAAGTTACTCTCAGTCCCACAGATTTCATCAGGACTCCGATGCTGCTGGCAGTGATGCCTTTCCCTAATCCTGAGAGGACGCCTCCCGTGACGATCACATATTTCATGACAACTACGGGGTCAATAACACATCCATATCGCCTATGAACCTTGGCAATGAGTGACCTTGTATATGGTCGGTGTTGAAGTATCGTCTGCTTCATGCTGTGACATGCCCGGACACGCGGGAGACAACATACTGGTTACTGGCGCGCTTGGCCAGATTGGAACAGATCTTGTTTCAGCACTTAGAAAGACTCACGGAACAGAGACAGTAATCGCCACAGATATATACGATCGCGGAAATACAGATGGACCTTTTATGATTCTTGATATTTTGGAAATTGCTGAAATTAACCGTTTGATAAGAGAGAATTCAATCGGTACAATATACAATTTAGCGGCGATTCTCTCTGCACATGGTGAGAAGGACCCAGATCTGTGTGAAAGAGTAAATTTGGGAGGACTACAAAACATTCTTGATGCCTCAAAAGAAAACCGATGTAGAGTGTTCTCCCCCTCCTCAATCGCGGTTTTCGGTCCAGACTCAAGACCAATTGCATACCAAGACTCCCCAACTTCTCCTACAACAGTCTATGGAAAGACAAAGAAAAAAGGGGAAGAAATGATGTTAAAATACTGGCGAAATGAAGGCGTGGACACGAGAGGGATAAGATATCCCGGCCTTCTTTCATGGAAAACAATACCAACCGGGGGGACCACAGATTATGCTGTCGAGGTCTTTCATCACATAGAAAACAGTGGTGAATACACCTACTTTGTAGAAGAAGACACAAAACTGCCCATGATGATGATGGAAGATGCGATAAGGGCCACAAAACTATTGATGGAGGCCCCTCAATCAAAACTCTCAGAATATAGAACAGGTTACAATGTCCGTGGACTTTCGTTTACAGCCAAACAACTCTCGGATCAAATAAAGCGCTACAGGCCACAATCTAAGTTCACGTTCACTCCTGATGAACGTCAACTGATCGCCAATTCTTGGCCAGAGGATTTGGAGGACAGTGCTGCCGTTTCTGATTGGAATTGGAATTCGAGTTTCGATCTTGACAGAATGGTCAAAACTATGTTGGATGGATTTTCTCAATCCTCATCTTCCGATTCTTCCAAGATTGGGTGATCAGGTTCCACTTTCGCCCACAGTACATCATTTATTCTTAGCACTGATATCGCCCCTTCAGTAGCTCCAGAGAGAGCAGTCTCCACGACTATTCTTAGGTCAATTATACCCGCGCTCTGAAGGTCAACCAATAGGTTATTTTTGACGTCAAAGCCCATCCATGCACCATCTTTCGTCTGGGCGGCACTCAATTGGATTATTCTGTCGATTGGGTCTGCACCAGAGTTTTCGGCAAGCGCTCGTGGAATTGTTTCTAATGCATCTGCATACCCCTCTACGGCGAGTTGGGTCCTGCCGTGCATGGTACTAGAATTCCTCCTCAGTACTGCGGCCAGATGGCTCCAAGTAGACCCTGCGCCTGGAAGCATAGGAGAATCACCGGAGACTCTCACTGCTACCCCAAGAGCGTCGTCAAACATCCTGATGATCTCTTGCCTCAAGGGCGTAGAAGAACCTCTGGCAACAAACGTCTTCCCTCTCCCTTTCGAGGATGATATGGTAAGATAACTCACCTTGGACACCTTTTCCTCGCTCCAGGAGTCGCATTGTCCGACGTGATCTTCATTCAATTCAAGGACAGACCTCACAATGATTGATCCACATTGCTCAGCAACCCTTTCCAAGTCTTCTTTGTCAAATCGCCTGAAACAAGTGATTCCATATTTCTGCAGAGCGCTGTGAGCCTCATCATCGATCCCTTTGCTAAGAATGACCAAATCTACAGCTAGCGATTTTAGATGTTCAACAAGCGCAAGAATTCGCTCTCTCTTTCGGGCTATGAAATCTGATCTGAATCCAACGGAAGAGATTTCCAAACCAGAATCAAACTCCAATTCTCTCAACTCAATACCCCCGTCTATCACCGCTACGGAGGATTTCCCACCGCTATCAGGCATCGAATGGTCATACCTCTGCTTCCTAGTTACGAATCCAGATACTAATTCGCATTCTTTTACAGATCCTCCTTCCATTGATACTCTGTTTATCAGGATTCTCTCATCCTCGATGCTCCTACCAACTAGAGATTCGGAAGCGGTACTCGCATGATCCGCAATCATCTCAAGCAGCGAGGAGTCAACTTTATTCCCAATACAAGTGGATATTATGTCATTAAGCTGTTTTTTCGTGGTAATGCCTTTGGAGATTCCATCAATCTCCTCCAAGCACATCGCGTGAGCCTTTTCATACCCATCTATGATTACACTGGGATGGAGTCCTGTGCGGGTCAATTCTAGAGAGTTCCTGAGTAACTCTGCAAGAATTAGGATCGTTGTTGTTGTCCCATCTCTGGCAATCAAATCTTGTGATTTGCTAACGTCAATCAACAAACGCGCCGTAGGATGTTCAACCATCGCGGTTTCAAGAACTGTAGCACCGTCATTGGTATTTACAACCCTGCCATCCTGATCTATCAGCATCTTATCCATCCCTCTCGGGCCAAGCGTTGACCGCACCGCGCCAGAGACTGCGAGTGCAGCCTTGACATTGCCGACTAGAGCGGCTCTACCAGAAACTCTGTCCGTGTCACTCAATGTCAAATCTTCTTCCGGGGTGCCCACATGTTGTCGTGAGTTGGTCGTATTATCAATGGATCTCTTTGTCGCACTACAATGAGATGAGCAAATCGAGCGGGGGATTCATATAGTACATGTATGTAGGACTATACAACCTAAGGTTGAGTAGTGGTTCAATGACCTTCGACAAAGACGACTGGGAAAGGGATATGATTCGTGAAATGACCAAGGTATTCGAACAGATGGGATTGCCCATTGATATGAATATGCTTGAGAGCATGATGAAACAGCTAGAAGACCACTTTGAAAAAATGGGAATTGACACAAAATCAATTTCCAAAACAGACATATCGTTCAACGGCAAGGGAGATCCTGAGGAAATCCGGAAGAATTTGGAGGCCTTGATGTCAGGTCCGGGAGGCTTCGCTGACATGCTCTCGAGGATGGGGTTCGAGGTTTCAGTGAAATCTACGAGATCAAAAATCGATGATAGTGTGGAGATTGTCGCAGAAACAAACGACGATGACAGGCTTATCGAGATACCCGACTCTGACTTCACCCATGGCGATAATCTCGCCAACGTCACGATAGACATCAGTTCAATTCCGGAGGCCGATGATGGGTCTATCGACCTAGCCCTCGCAGATGGTGGGAAAATAATAGAGCTACTCAGGCACAATTTACTGAATCCCCTCAGAGGTTTTTCTCTGCCATTCGCTGCAAATCGAATTGAGGAATGGGAACTAAACAACGGTATCCTAGATGTTACGTTAACGATGGAATAAAAAAAGGAGATGAATGAATGAGCACACCCGTAATAGGTATTGATCTAGGAACGACCAACAGCTGCGTCGCAACACTCGAAGGGGGTCAACCTGTTGTCATACCAAACTCAGAGGGTGCCCGCACTACACCTAGCGTTGTTGCTTTCGGGAAGGATGGAGAGAGACACATCGGAATCACTGCAAAAAGGCAGGCCGTCACGAATTCGGGTCGAACAACCATGTCCGTCAAGAGGGAGATGGGCACGGACTGGTCCACAGAAATCGACGATTCTACATACACTCCTCAAGAGATGTCAGCTTTCATCCTTCAAAAATTGAAGACTGACGCTGAGGCATACCTAGGAAAAGAAATCTCCAAGGCAGTTATTACTTGTCCCGCCTACTTTACAGATGCACAAAGGAAGGCCACAAAAGACGCCGGCAGAATAGCCGGACTGGAAGTACTGAGAATCATCAATGAACCTACAGCCGCTGCTCTTGCGTACGGCGTAAACAAAGAAGAAGACCAAACTATACTCGTTTACGACCTAGGTGGGGGGACATTCGACGTCTCTGTCCTAGAGATATACCAAGTTGATGGACAACCTCAAATTGAAGTGAAAGCTACATCCGGCGACAATCGCCTGGGAGGGGACGATTTCGACGAAATTATCATCCAATGGATCGTTGACGAGTACAAAAAAGATACAGGCATAGATTTGTCAGCGGACCCCCAGGCCATGAGTAGGCTGAGGGAGAATGCAGAGAAGGCGAAGATTGAGTTATCCGGATCCGGATCCTCACAAATAAACCTACCATTCATCACAAGTCGCGACGGACAACCCGAGCACCTTGACATGAGTCTCTCGAGAGCCAAGTTCGAAGAACTAATTGAGCCTTTGATCAAAAAGACCCTGTCTCCGACTCGTCAGGCCATGAAAGATGCAGGCCTGTCAAAGGGAGGGGTGGACAAGGTGATTTTAGTAGGCGGATCTACCCGCATACCGGCTGTACAAGCTGCGATAGAGAAGGAAGTTGGTAAAGCCCCATTCAAGGGAGTCAACCCGGATGAGGCTGTAGCCATGGGCGCGGCATTGCAGGCAGGGATAATCGTAGGAGATTCTGGCGTCACTGATGTCCTTTTGCTCGATGTAACACCCTTGACATTGGGGATCGAGACTCTGGGAGGAGTGATGACCACAATGATAGAGCGAAACACCACAATACCCAGTAAGAGATCTGAGACATTCTCGACTGCTGCCGACAATCAACCCGCAGTAGAAGTGCACGTACTTCAAGGAGAGAGACAGTTTGCCAAGGACAACATAACCCTTGGAAGGTTCCATCTAACTGGAATCCCTCCAGCCCCCCGAGGAATACCTCAGGTCGAGGTGACCTTTGACATTGATGCAAACGGAATCGTGAACGTGTCTGCGAAAGATCTCGGAACTGGGAAAGAACAGAAGATAACGATCGAGAGCCAAACCTCCCTGACCGAAGACGAAATAAAAGCAAAGATCGAAGAGGCTGAGGAATTTGCTGAAGAGGATCGCAGAAGGAAAGCCAGAGTTGAATTAAAAAATCAAGCAGAAAGCATAGTCTACCAGACTAGGAAGACCATTGAAGAAGCCGGTGATAAGCTTGAGGATTCAGATACTAAGCCAGTTTTGGATAAACTTAGTGAGTTAGAAGCACTCATCACAGATGGCAGTGAACCAATCGATGTCGAGGAGATAGACGAAGCCGCGGTTCAAGCGAAAATCAGTGAGTTAGAATCTCTAATGCAGAACTTATCTGTCAAACTCTACGAAGCAGCCGCAAAAGATATGGAACAGGAATCAGATGACCAAGAATCAAGTGATGGTGTCTATGAGGCTGATTTCGAAGTTGTTGAGGATGAGGAAGACTAACTGGCGTTATCTTGGCTCACCCTCACTCTCCAAAATAGGAATGGTATCACCACTAGGTACATCATGACTCCATAGACACCCGAAGGTAGACTTAATGCTGAAAGTGACGAACCAGTTTCTGGTGCCATGATCAAACCGCCGATCGTTATGCCCACAGTCGCATTCTGAATTCCACTCTCGATGGACACCGTCATAGCCTGATCCTTCTTCAAATTCATGAGCGTTGAGCTACCTAAGCCGCTACCAAGCATTACTACGTTGAGGAGAATTACCGCCGGCCCAAGTAGCGCGATATTATCCATCAGTGTGTCAAACTCACTAATAATCGCGGCAACTACTATCAGCACGAATAATATGGTTGCGACATTGTTTATGACTGACTCCGCCTTTTCCGCGAAAGGAGTTATGAAATGTCTTGCAGCCATGCCTAATGTAACAGGAATAGTTGTCAGAAGAAACATCACCAGACCAAGCTCCATGACTTCAATTTCCGGCGCCTCCGAACCCATGAAGTGCACGATGGAATATCCAACGATCAAAGGTAATGTCAGCACTGAAGTGACGCTGACAACAGCAGTATACGAAATGGAAAGTGCAGTGTCCCCCCCAGAAATCTTCGTTAAGATATTCGATGTGACACCTCCTGGGCAGCATGCGAGAATCATGAGGCCGACTGCTATCTCTCCAGATAAACTCAACATGCTTGCAATTCCAAATGCGACAATTGGAAGGATAACCATCTGATTGATTAGGCCCGTGGCGAATGCTCGTGGACTAGTAAAAATGGAGGAGAAATCTGATACCCTCAAACCAATTCCAAGAGAGAACATTATGTAGGCAAGCGAAATAGGTAGAACTACATCAACTATGAAATTTGAGTCATCTTCCACTTGATTAGGGTCCTGTCCGGATACAACAAAGGATGATACGGATAACAGAATCAATGAGATCAGCACCAGGCTGGTCAGGGGTCTCATATTTTGACCAAACAACATTGGTGATTATAGAACAATCCCCTCGTTAATGTATTAGAATAGGATTACTTCAACATCCCTTGGGGCTGGGTGGTTAGTCACCATCTGAGATCAAATGGTGCAGAGTCCTGACGTGCACTCCGGACGTACCTTGTTTGAAGAATGGGTTTTCACGCTCACTGCCTGCCTTTGAACCAGGCCCCCATGCAGTTCCTGCGATGTCTAGGTGAACCCAAGGTATTTTTTCTTCCATGTTATCGCTTCTATGGGGCACGAAGAATTCCAAGAAAGCGGCTGCACCGTTTGACGATCCCGCCCTGCCGCCGCTAGATCCGTTGCGAATGTCAGCGTACGGTGTGTCGGTCATATATCTCCTAAATTGGTCATTCAATGGCATCCTCCAAACAGGCTCCCCGGAGATTTCTGCAGATCTTTTGAACCTCTCAGCCAAACTGTCATCATTACTCCACATCCCTGTCAGCTGATTCCCGAGTGCGACAACGACAGCCCCAGTGAGGGTCGCTAGGTCAATTATGTATTCAGGGTCAAATTCCCCAGCCTTGCAAAGACCATCTGCGAGAACATTCCTTCCTTCTGCATCAGTACTGTATACCTCTACAGTTTTACCTGAATAAGTCCTGAAGACATCTCCCGGACGATATGAGCCTGGTCCGGGCATGTTTTCCGCCAAACAGGCGATGCCGGTCACTCTTCTCTCATAACCAGATGAATGCAGTGATTGCATCAGGCCGAATACAGTCGCTGCACCGCACATATCATACTTCATATCCCACATTCCCTGTGTGGGTTTGATAGAAATCCCTCCTGTGTCGAAGGTGATCCCTTTTCCGACAACGCAGGGTCTACGAATATCTTTATCTGCATCAGGATTCAAGTTGAAAATCACCATACATGGCTTCCTATCGCTTCCTTTACCGACATTTATCAAGCCCCCCATGCCGAGCTTCTGAAGATCATCCCAATCATAGATTTCTACTTCGACTCCTTCTCTGTCCTTGCTCCATTCTAGGGCCCTTCTTGCGTATTCCATTGGATAGAGAACATTCGCGGGCTCATTTCCGAGATCCCGGGAAAGATGGACGCCGCTAACCACTGCCTGAGTTTTACTCAACTCTTCCACCAACGCTTCATCATAACGACTTGAGACCTGGAAATTGATATCCCATTCATCTTGAATATGATCTTCGGACATTTCCTGATGCTTAAGGAAATCATAATCCCTCAGCATCATTCCTTCAGCGAAAGCGGTTGTAGTTTGGAGGTTCCAACCCTTGGTCATTCTAACAGTGACATTGACTCCTCCTTTTTTGTCGAGCATAGACATAGTCCTCGCCCCAGAAATTCTTGCTGACTCGGCGTCGAATTTACTGATCGGCCCCATTCCTAGGAGCAAAATTCGGCAATTGGGGGTCCATATCATTAAGCTAGTCCCTTTTTCACCACCGAACTCATCTGAAGAGATAGCTCCCCTGACCAGACTCGAATGCCTTCTTTCCAAACCAGAGGTAATGCCATTGGGCAATCTTTCCAATCCCTCAAATAATGGGAGTATTAGTTGTTGGCCGATCTCCCCAGCCTTATTGCATCGCACGTTCATGATTAGCGTACACGGACTAGGTTTTCAAACGATATGGTTGTCATGTTCGCCGCAGAGTTTCAGAATCAAGCTTCCTTGACGCTGAAACCAGCTAAATTAATTATCTCTCTGAGATCACTTTCCTTGACTGAATGGTCTGTTTGAATTAGTCCTTGACCAGACTCATGAGATATAAGCGCACTAATTACCCCTGGTCGCCCCATCATTACCTTGGTCAACCTAGCGGAACACCCTCCGCATGTCATCCCTTCAATCGTAAGAA
>DAMH01000019.1:14799-49740 GCA_002499585.1 Euryarchaeota archaeon UBA552
CTCCGGTCAGCCAGTTGATAAATAGGTTGGTTTCCATCTTCGAAGTAACACAGAGTTCCCTACAACACTGACTGAGGACAAGGCCATGGCGGCGGCTGCAAAAGAAGGTGGAAGAAGCCAACCAGTCCAAGGGAATAACAAACCCATTGCGAGAGGTATCCCCATTACATTGTATGCAAATGCCCAAATGAGATTCCCCTTTATCCGACTAATAGTCGCCTTGCCAAGGTCGAGTGCGGACACTGCATCACATAGATCATTTCCAACCAAAACGATATCAGCACTCTCGAGCGCAATCTCACTTCCAGCTCCCATGGCGATTCCAATATCAGCAACAGTGAGGGCCGCTGCATCATTGATGCCGTCCCCAATCATTGAAACAATCCCCTCGCCGCGTAATTGACTCACAAAATCGGCTTTTTCATCTGGTTTAACTCGTGATATTACTCTCTCAATACCGACTGATTTGGCAACATGGCCTGCAACTTCGGATCTATCACCAGTTAGCATGATTACTTCAATGCCGGCCTTCTTCATCTCATTGATCGCGAATTCGGAGGATTCTCTGATGCTATCCTTCACTTCAACCCAGCCGATAATGTGATTATTCTTTGCCACCAAACTAATCGTCGATCCAGATGCACTCAATTCTGAGATCGAATGTTCCACTTCTGGACTAATTATTGCCCCCATTTCCGCCATAAGGTCAGAGTTACCAATGCCCGCAGACACACCATCAACGAATCCGATTATTCCGCACCCTGAGATCGTCCTCACGTCTTGTACTGGTAGCAGCTCCCCCCCTGTTTCAATCCAAGCAGTATTTATCGCCTCAGCCACAGGATGTCCCGAATCATGTTCCAATGATGCAGCGATACGCATGACTTCCCCACTATCGCAATCAAACTCCTCGACGTTGTAAACAATGGGAGTGCCTTCAGTAATGGTACCAGTTTTGTCAAGAACGACTATGTCGGTTTTGTGTACGAGTTCTAGTGCTGTTATTCCTTTAATCAACAACCCGTGTTGGGCTCCAACTCCGGTACCGACGACCAGAGCGGTAGGCGTCGCAAGCCCCAAAGCGCATGGGCACGCAATCACGAGGGTGCTAACAAGAACCATCACGGAGATTTCAGTTGAGTTTAGCCCCACCTCTGGATTGCCGACTACGAAATCACCTGCAAACCACCAAAAAGATGCTCCAAGAAGTGCTAGCAACAATACCAAGGGGACAAAAACACTGGCTACCTTATCGACGAGTCTCTGGATTGGGGCCTTGCCCATCTGTGCTTCATCGACTAATTCAATCACTCTTGATAGCATTGTGTCATCCGAAATCTTCGTCGTTTCGACAATGATTGAAGAATCCAAAACCAGTGTACCAGCAACTACAATATCGCCTTCAACCTTACGAACCGGAAGAGATTCACCAGTCATCATCGACTCATCAACTGAGGTTCCTCCCTTGCGGATCATGCCGTCCAAAGGGATAGTTTCCCCAGGGATGATTTTGATCAACGATCCAATTTCGACATGCTCCACAGATATTGAGTTTGTCTGATCTCCCTGCATAACTCTCGCTTCCTTTGGCTGCAATTTCATTAGGCTGTGAATTGCATCCGTGGCTTTGAGTTTGGCGCGTCCCTCGAGGTAGTTCCCTAGCAGAACAAATGAAATTATGAATGCCGATCCATCGTAAAAGACGTGATCTGCGGATGTTATGAACTCAGGCAGTCCACTCAAAACAGGAGCAATAGTAACCAAGCAGGACCAGAACATGGCAACCGTGGTGCCGAGATGAACCAAGACATCCATATTCGCCGTTCGACCGATAATAGACTTCCAAGCATTTTTGTGGAAATTGAAACCAGATATGAGGTAAACTGGAAGTGAAGCGATCATTGCCAATAAAAGCCTAGTATCCAATTGGTTCCAAGTACCCATATCTTTGACAACCATGGTAAGAACGAATACTGGAAGAGTCAGTAAGAAGGCCAACACAACGAAATAAAATTGCCTTTTTACCAACATCTCGTTCTTGGCTCTGACCTTCAACGATGGTACAATCTCGGAAGCTTCAAAACCTGCCATTTCAATGGCCGCGATGCAACTGTCCACCAGATCATCCGTCATATCTGCGTCAGAGTATATTACAGCCTTTTCCAACGGTAAGTTAACACTAGCTGCCCTGACATATTCGACCCCAGTCAACACATTTTCTACAGACGAAGCGCAAGCCGCACATGTCATCCCAGATATGCTCAGAGATATTTTTCGCTCACTCAACCCCAAACCTCCCTGAGTTGCAACACTCCATGAGCTTCCATTGCCCCTGATCCAGATTTATACAACCACAACCACATGTGCACATCCAGCCGATACCATCCCAGCCCTTTCCACCCTCTGATCTTATGTATAGTCGCTTCATTTTACAATCACAATCGCAAAGCTCGGCCCTGACTCTCGACATGTTGCGTAATTTTTGTAGTCAATATAAAAATATTGACTACAAAAAAAATCACTCTGGGGTTTTCATATACATGCCATATGAGGCAGGCTGAGTCGGTTTAAAACCCCATTTTTCGTAGAAACCACTCACATCCGAAATTAGGTTTATGTAGGAATCTGGGGGTGATGAGTCTTCGATAAATTTCATGACTCTGTCCATGATCAAGGAACCGCCCCCAAGTTTTTGATACTTTTTTATGACCGCCATGTCACAAATGTGGAAAACTGTACCTCCGTCGCCAACAACTCTGGCCATACCAACAATCTCTCCTGAATCTACAAGTTTCAAAACGACGCAAAACAACTCATTTCCAAGTCCAATCAAGGCACCGTCCTGCGACCTACTCCCCATGCCCGAATTCCTTCTCAAGCGAAGGAATTCCTCTGGAGTAGGAACAGTCAATTCTAGGTAAAACAACTATACTCCACTCCGTATCTGGGCTACATAAGATGCCAAAACCACGGCAGCTAGGCTTGCTGACGTGAACTGTGTGATTCCGTAGTGGTCTGGGACTATTTCTGATATGTCGGACCCAACGACCTCCCCACTTCCTGTGAAAATTTCTTCAATAATCTTGACAACGAACCAGTAATCCAGACCACCGGGTACAATGGTACCTGTGCCAGGGACAATACCAGGGTCAAATGCGTCGATATCAAGACTTATCCATACCGGGCCTTTGATTTTCGAGATATGTCTTAGTATCTCCTTTTTCACTGCCTCGCTTTCACTGACTCTCCTTGCGGTCCAGTACTGAATCCGACTATCCTCTTCCATCATTTTTGCCTCTTCATTTGAGTACGCCCTGACTCCGATCTGGATCACTTTTCCCAGACCGTTATCCAAACATCTCCTGATCACAGTTCCGTGACTGTAACTTTCTCCATTCAACTCATCCCGAAGATCAGCATGAGCATCTATTTGGATCAACGTCAGATCCTTCATCGAGTATTTTCCCAATCTGGTGAAACCTCGGAGAACGGGCAACAGTATTCCATGTTCTCCACCTAGTACGATAGGGAATGTAGACTCGGTCACATTGGAGAATACATAAGAATTAATGGAATCCAAGAAAGACATGAGATTAGGTCCTTCGAAGTTCCATGGATCTATCGTCCTTAGGTTGAGTCCAGCAGGTAAGTCCTCGCCAATTAATTCAGAATATGTCTCAACCTGCCGAGAGGCCTCAATCACAGAGGATGGACCTTTCGCTGTCCCGCTACCGTAACTAACGGTCATCTCGAACGGAATTTGCATAATAACAACATCTGCTGGTTTTCTCCAGTCTTCAGTAAGCCCCAGGAAACTCGGTCGATCAATGTCCGTCATAACACCCCGTGGGGGGGAGGGTATTCGACGCTTGCGCGAACCATGTTGAAATAATCAACCTGTTGTGGTCAGCCCACAAGGTGACACTCGAATGGGGCTCAAACTACAAGATCTCACCCAAGCCATCCGAAATCGAGTTGATGCAGATATGGAAATTAGTGTCGCTGAGTCAATAGCAGAACATGCGCTGGGATTTTTCGGTTTTTCAAACAGGATTATCGACAATGCATTGGAACCCAATGACAGAAACTTGTTCTACCAACTTCAGGATTATGACCTCCTAACCACGGAATCAGAGGAAACTACACTCTGGGACGGAAGAGAATGGAGGATACACTACTGGAAGTTCAAGCCAAATGCTAGCCAATATGCTGCTAGAGGCGATGACGACGATGAAGAAGAGGATCCTTATGCCGGACTGTATGAGGATGTGCCACAAACTGTTTGGAGAGAAAAAGCCGGTGAAGAGGACGACTGGGACGAGCCCTTGTTTTGATGCCGATGGCCCACAGTATGTTATAACAGTCCCCCGGTAACGCACTTCATGGCATATCCGAAGCGGGTTGTGTACTTGCTTGTGCTCATGCTCTTATCCATCCCTTCTTTAGTTGCCACATCGTCAGCCCAATCCTTTCAGGACAATCAATCAAGAACATGTGAAATATACGCAGATTGGAACTTCTCTCAAGTAAACCAAGAAGACATCCTAACCCATTCCTATCGAACCTCTTTTCATCCCGATTTTCCTGCATCCGTAGATCCTACGAATGTAATGGTCAACGCAATCCACATGAGTTCAGAAAATCTGGAAAAGGGCACAGCACTGGTAATCGTGGCCGGCGGTGAAATTGACATCCAAATGACAGAACCACCAGATTACGGAGACTCCATAACCATATCCGTAGAATCATCAGAGGCATCCTGCGATAGATCATTTGATGTTAGCATATGGAATCAACCTTTACGAGATCACGAAGTTACCCGCGAAACGTCATGGTCGATATCCTCGGAAGACGAATTAACATCCCTAGCAGTGATTGCAAGAGGATGGCAAGAACGTCAAGGTGAAACACTTGAAGCAAATGAGTTGGGCAATGGGTCAATAAATCTAAATCTTGATGATGAAAACAGACAGATCGATGTGGATTTAAACATAACCAAGGCATGGTTGAATGAGACGTGGAATGGGAGCAATCTCATCCGGCAAACATTCGAATTAACAGGGTCTGGCAACATACATCTTCAGTTGGATGATGGTCTGAGCGGTATCGACGCTGAGGGCACAGTCCGAGCGGCAAAATACGAGAGAATACTACAGGGAGGTGTCGTTTCTGAAAATCTGGAACTAGAGGCCAATGGTACGCTATTTTTGAATTCTGATGAAGATGGTAGAACAGACCTCACAGGGGAAATCTCCCTATTGCGGTTTGAAACATCGGATATCGACGGTCAAAGAGTCCTTCAGGACATTTGGATAGAAGCAACAGCTTCAGCTATTATTGAGTTTGGATCTGATAAAATTGAATTTGAGCTAAACGAGTTCATTTTCCGAGAAAAATGGGAAAACTCCACTCGAACAGAACAGCATTTGAAATTCAAAGGAGATGGAGAATTTGATGTCCTAATCGAAGATGAAGAAGGAATAGAAATTGAGGTAAATGGTACAATAGACAAAATTCACACCGAACAAATCAATGGAATGTTGATAGAAGATACCCTGCTTTTAGACGGTGAATACACTGGGACTGTCTCTGGAACCTTCGGATCAATAAGGGGCATTTCCGACAATGGGACACAAGTCAATTCTTCAGGTATTGAACATCATGTCCTTGTCATTCGGGATGAATACTGGTTCAATGTCTCCGGGTCAGAGGTCACACTTCCGGGGCAAACATTGTTCTCTGAGCATAATTTGACGTTTGAATACAGGACTCCAAACATAGACTGGGAATCACCAATTGTGAGATACAGATACGTCGAGGACTCTGGTGAGGTAAACAATGAATTTCCTCAAAACAGTCCAATAATCTTAGATCCCACACCGCCCACAGCATCTTCAGTGCTCAATTCGAATGTCTCCAGAGAATCAGGACTTTCACCTGATGTCCTTGTTCAAGGCGACCGAATAGATTTGATTTCTGATCAACAGCTCTCAATGACATTGATAGTAACGAATGAAACAGCCAGCCAGATAGATGGACACCCAGTAAGATCTGTAAGTTGGTCCGGATACTATCCAGGCGGAGGAACGGCAAACGGCACCACTGTCAACGAGGGAATTCTGGCTGGCACAATAATATCCTGCTCCCGATCGATACCACTCCAACAAGATCAGAACGCGTCAGCCTACTTCACAGAATCACAGTCTATTGTCAGGGTCCTCCGGCCATCTGTAATCACAGAAGCTGAAAATACAATTCCAGAGATAGTAGAAGTCTCTTACAGGGAAGGAGATTGGTATGCGGAGGGTGGCGAAGTCCACCTTGAGATAACGATCCACGACCCTGACACTGATGTAGTGAGTGTCGCAGTCGATTTCGGGGAACTCGGACTTGGCTTAGTTGAAATGTCAGACTCAGGTTTACTGGGTGACCAAAAGATTCAGGATGATACTTGGACTTTGAAGGTCAAATCAATAGGAACAGTCCACGGGGACATTGAGGTATCGGTAACCATTGTCGATATTTGGACCACAGTCTCCTATGATACGTCCCTGATCTTGACGAATCCCGGTCCAAGGATTTTGGACGTCGACCAAAACCCGTATCGAATATTGAGAGGCGACGTATTTTCCCTATCTGTGACTGCTGAAGATTTGCATGGGGTTTCTGAAATATATATTGATCTTAGACAATATGGAGGAGAAATCTTCTACTTAGAGAAAGATAGTGAACAATGGAGAGGCAGCACATACATGCCTCTTGGAATCAAACCAGGCGAGGTCGGATTAACAGTCGTCTTGATTGATAATCTCGGAGCGAGGTCTATTTATTCTGCGAGTGAAGGATTGTCGCCCTCATTTTTAATTCAAAATGAGCCTCCTTCCTTCTCTATAATCCAGTTCCTAAGACAGGATAAAATCGCAAATGAATATCAATTAACCGAATATCAAGTTTTCACGAGCACGGAAGAACCAATTTCCCACATTCTTGAAGTCAGTGTGACAGACCCAGACGGGATTTCCGTTGTACAGGCTAAAATTGGTAGATTGGCCCCCATAGGATCATCAGATAAGTGGTTAAATCTTAACGACAACGGTTTGGATGGAGACAGATTGAGTAACGACGGCATATACACCTTGGAATTCGACGTGAGAACAAGTATCGAGCCTGGAACCATGGATATACAGATTCGTGCATTTGATTTGTATCAATCCATGACTCCTGAAGATCACCAGAGACATCGGTTGACACTTGTGAGCAACGAACAGACCTTGGATTCAAACTGGCTGGAAGATAATGCCGGAAACATCTCAATTCTGATCGCTTCCCTTCTGCTCATTGGAGCTACCACTGCGATTGTAAGAGTCTTCGTGTTGGATGATAAACGGTCTTAATTGGTGCGAGCGCCGGGATTTGAACCCGGGTTCTGGCGTTGGCAACGCCAGGTGATAACCACTACACTACGCTCGCATCTGAACGTTTACGGAAACCCCGCCTTTTGTAGGGTTCGGTTATTCATTGAATTCCAAATTCTGGATTTTTTTTTCTATTTCATCTCTGATGAGTCTGAAAAAATCCCTTTTCTGTCCCAGAGGATCATCAAGATTCCAATCTTCATCGATCGGAATGTTCGGGCATTCTACACCACACCCCATGCTGATAATTTTTTGATAGTTATTCGGATATACTTCGTCCAAGGTCTTTGTATGCAACCCATTTGTTGGATAGCCCAATTCGTCCAGGACAGAAATCGCCTCCTCAGAGACATTCCTCTCGGGCATGGTACCTGCAGAGTAAGCATCGAGTCCATGATGTCTGGCAATGGACTCAGCCATTTGACTCCTGCAAGAGTTTCCAACGCACACAAACAAGATCTTCATCAGACAGAAACAATATGTCCACGGTATTGAAATCTACGTTTGGAAACATTCCACATTTAGACTCAGTTTCAAGTATCTGATACAAAATCAAATGTCATGGCGGGGGGCCCAGTTTCGTTTCACTCTGGCCAAGTACCTCCCAAGAAAGATGAGAATGCTGCCACCTCAGAACAGACAGCGCAGATGGAACAGGCATACGCGCAAATGCGGCGAAAAATGCGTATGGAGATGATGGACAAGTCTATCAAACACAAAATTATGGTCCTCTCCGGCAAAGGAGGAGTGGGCAAATCAACTGTTTCTGCTGGACTCGCTTTGACACTGGCAAGAAGAGGGATGTCGGTCGGTATTATGGATATCGACATCACCGGTCCTAACATCCCCAAGATGATGGGATTGGAAGATGCAGAATTACACGTAGAAGAAGGACAAATATTCCCAGCAATAGGCCCGGAAGGAATTAAAGTGATATCCATGGCATTCCTTATCGAAGACCCAGACAAACCCGTAATATGGCGGGGGCCGATTAAACTCGGGGCTATTCAACAATTCATAGGAGATGTGGCATGGGGAAACCTAGATGCTCTAATCATCGACTTCCCACCAGGAACCAGTGATGAACCTTTGACAGTATCACAGAACCTTCCGGGCATAGATGGGGTGGTCATCGTTACAACTCCCCAGGAAGTTGCTCTGCTCGATAGCAGAAAATCGATTAACTTTGCCAAAACAGTATCGCTTCCAGTCATAGGGGTAGTCGAAAATATGAGTGGCTATTCACTGTCTGGCACCGCTCCACCAGGATCCCCCATCACAATAAACGGACCAGGCGGGAAGAATGTCGAGGTTAATTCGAATTCCGAGGGTAGGTGGGAGGCAGTTCTTGATGTGTTCAAATCCGGTGGGGGAGAAGTAGCTGCGCGTGACTTAGAAGTCCCTTTTTTGGGAAGAATTCCCTTCGACCCAGGAGTAGTGAGGGGGGGAGACGATGGAGTCCATAGAATCGTCGCAGATCCAGATGGAGTAACAGCCAAATCCTTCGTTGGAGTAGTTGACAATATCATGGAAATTGTAGAGTCAACAGACCGCACTCCTGTCAATATTAGATGACATCAATGTAAGGGTTTCATTCATGATGTAGATCCGACTCGCATGGTGTAGGTAATGGCTCAGACTGGAATATACTTGACTTGGGTGACTGCTGCAATTTTGTGCAGTGTAGCACTAATGCCTGTCCTCAAGCCTAGGTTCGTTAAACACTCTTGGAGTGCTTACGTTGACATGTTTAGAAGATATTGGTTCCACATGCTGATTGTTTTCTCAGTCTATCTTTGGAAAGATCCTCTAGATCAAATCGATAGGGCATTAATGGCGAGCACCAGAATCGAGATCACACCCTACATCTATGCCATAGAGGGGGATGTCGTCCTATGGATCCAAAAAGGCTTCAAATCAGACTTTCTGACCGAGGTTCTCACCCACTTCTATGTAATGGGGTATATGACAGCGATTTTTTCCGCTTTCATATATCCAATATATGCCGATGACAGGTACATGGCTGACAGGATAGCACTCACGATGTTCTATGTCTACATACTCGCTATCCCATTCTACCTATTCCTCAATGTCAGGGTGACTGGTGATGTGATACCCGGCATGGAGACGTTAGCATACGATTTGACCCCTGAGATCAGAAATTGGTTCGTCCAGATAGATCCTTTCACGAATGGGATGCCGAGTCTTCACATCGGAATGCCTTTTGCAATATGGTTGGCATTTGTTCGGTGGGACGAAGATGGACGATGGAATAGGTTCGCGAATGTTCTTGCGGTTTTTGTTATCTTGACAGCCTTTACAATCGTGTATTTGGGAATACACTGGATCTCCGATATGCTCGGGGGACTCCTTATCGCCCATTTCGCTGTAAACCTTGCCGACAAGACACGAGTGGCAGTTTGGTCCGCGTTTGACGAGCGCCTCATCGGTCGTAGATTTGCCTACTTTGTGGACAATCCAAGACTTGCTTTGAGAAACGCTAGGACGATACTACAGCGTGCCGTTGAGCCTTACAGACAGGCATCGAAGAAACAGACATCTGTTGCTATTATCACCGTCCTTCTCCTCACAACGACGATTCTTGTTTATGATGCAACACACCAATCATTCCCGCTTGAAGGGGTGGAGGTTCCGTCCGGAGCCACAGGGGATGGCGATTGGATGATAGCCGTAAATGAAACTGCAGGTGAGAACACGGCAATTATTGCATGGAATCTGAGCACCACAGAGTCCTATGAAGTGGGAGGAGCACCGTGGGATGCACCTCCTTCTGTTGAGATCTCAGGAGAAAAAATGGTCATTTACAACGGCTCAAGGTATGATTGGTTCAAAATCGACCCATCTTTTGGTAGAATAACGCCAGAATACACAACAAGCTTGCCATTGGAGATTGAGGGCCTGGGAATAGGATCAACTCTGGATGGGACAGCCTACGTCGCACTTCTCAGCGATCAGGGGATAATTGTGAAGAGCCCCAGTGGCGTTGACATCCTCAGGATCGAGGATTCCTCGGATGCTACGGCTTTGACCGTCAGTGGTGATACGATAGTATGGGGTGCAAATGGATCAGACGGGCCTGAAATAAGTATGTACTCAGTCTCAGGCGAGACTCGTCAGAATTACTTTGTGAACGCCTCATCTGATTTAGAAACCGAATTAACTTTGCTGGAAGCTAACATTGACGTCGATCCAAGAAACGGCACGATCACGGAGATATCGGCAGACGGGACCTCTATCGCTGTAACGGTCGACGTCGGAGCACTAAGGCGGGTTATGTTGATTGATAGAGTGCTTGGAAATTCAGAGATTATATCCGAACCCGCATGGGATGCGTGGAGTCCACATCTGACGTCAGAAAAGATAGTGTATCTTCAAATCACCTCCTTCTTTCCGTCAGACGATCCATACGAATCCAACGATGTATACCTTTACGATAGATCAACATCTGATAATGTAAGACTGACAAGTGGATCATCATCGGTTCACAAAGACCCAAGAGTTGTATCAATAGGGGCTGCGTGGTTGGTGACAGACGGCGATGAAAACCCAGTGCTGGAGATATACGATATGGAGGAAACTTTCGAGCCATACTCGAGGGTACTTCTGCAAGCAGCTGTAGTCATGTTGGTCCCCTTGTTGATGGTATGGACTGTTCAAACAGCCTCAGAGAAAAGGGCCGGCTAGCAGTCAGACATAGCAAACATCTGGTCGAGAGACATCCTTGCCCTCGTTATCACTGAATCTTCGATTTCAATTATCTGGTCAGCGTCAGGAGCCTCGATAGATTGCAGGATGTCCTCGAGATGAGTCCTCTTCATGTGCCTGCACATGGTACAAGACCCCATTAACTCGATTGGATGATCTGATTCTGCTATGGCTCTTTCAGCCGTTCCACATTCCGTAATCATCATTATCGCAGCCCCCTCGTCTCTGCTTGCCCTCTTGGCTTCTATGAGGATTTTTTCAGAACTGCCGACAAAGTCACTCGCATTCAGTACATCCTCTGCGCATTCGGGGTGAGCTAGAACCCTGAGGTCAATCCCCCGCTTTGCTGCCTCTCTTCTTTGGCGGTCAATGGTGCTTGCAGTGAATGCGGCATGTACCTCACAATCCCCCTCATGGAGAAAAACTGTCTTCTTTCCAGCGAGGTGTTTCTTAAGGTGCTGTCCCATCAACCTATCCGGCACGAATATCAACTGGTCACCCGGCAACTTCTCGGCAATTGCGAGATAATTGCTACTGGTAACACAAACGTCACATTCGGCCTTCACAGCGGCCGTTGTGTTGATGTAGCACGCGACCGGAACCCCAGGGTGCATTTCTTTCATTGCTATTACATCTGCTGCGGTAATCCCTTCAGAGAGTGAGCAGCCTGCCTCGGGAGAAGGATGAATCACCCTTTTGCCCGGGCTGAGAATTTTAGCAGTTTCAGCCATGAAACGAACGCTTGAGAATAAAATTGTTGATTGAGGTGCGTCTCGTGCTATCTTAGACAGACTGTAACTGTCCCCGACGGCATCTGCAACACCGTAAACGATATCTGGAGTCTGGTAAGTGTGTGCGATTAAGATCACATCCTTCTGTTGTTTGAGTCGGTTTATTCGCAGTGTCATGGGTGCTATGGTCTTACACGCTTCCAATGTCCACCTCAATCTTTGACCGATTCTTTCCATTAAGCGATTTGCCTCATCGTTAATCTCTTGCGAAGTAAAGTCCGGATCACTGGTGATCCTCGGCCTCATGGGCAGAGGTGGCATCTTCATCGACATCTCGGTGTTGTCTCCGACCAAGACCATGTTGTTAACAGGTATCCAAGTTCAATATGAATGGATGTTTTGGACGCTGCCAATAATTTTGTCATTGTGACCGATAGGGATCGATACATCTCAGAAACCTCGCATCAAAGTAATGCCTTTGAAGGCGACTTCCCTAGGGTAACCATGACGGACAGCACATGGTCGCCCTGGGTTCCGGGAGACACACTCCACAACGGTGCTGAAGCCGTAGTGACTTCTGGTTATTGGCTCGGTGATTCAGCTGTGTTAAAGAAGCGGGTGACCAGAGGTTACAGACATCCAAAATTGGATGAGAGTCTGACAAGACAAAGAATTTTTGCAGAGGCGAGAATATTATCGAGGTTAAATCGAGTCGGAGTTCAATCGCCGTTATTACTTGCGATGGACCCCTATGAGGGCTGGTTAATGATGAGCATGATAGAAGGCCCTAGTTTGTCCACAGCTCTCAATGACGGTGTGAGTGACCAGGCAGAATTTATGTTGGGAGCGGCACTGAGACAACTTCACTCATTGGGAATTTCTCATGGGGATGTGACCACGCTGAATGCGATACTCACTGAGCACGGGGTTACATTGGTTGATTTTGGATTGGGGCGGCTTGTTGCGGAAATCGAACATCAGGGACTAGATTTACATTCAATTTATGAATGCCTATCAGCACATCATTCTGATCGGCCAGATGCAATGGACAGAGTACTAGAGGGCTACCGAGATAAGACAATCATCGATAATTATGATCCATCTGATGTTGTTCTTCGCTTTGAGGAAATCAAGGGACGGGTGAGATATCATGCATAACGAAGATCATGCAAGCATTTTCTTCCACAGCGGAAATAAAAACAAGATTTCAGAGGCATCGCAGGCTCTCAACAGATTTCACGCAAAAGTAAGACCATTCGACGAACTTCAACAAGACGTTGTGGTCATAGAACCACAAATGGATGAATTCGAGGCGATAGTTAAATCCAAGTTGAACCAAGTGCTCAGCCAAACCAACCCCGATCTGAAAGATAATTGGGTAATGGTCGAGGATTCGGGTCTTGTCATCGATGAACTCGGAGGTTTCCCGGGCCCTTACTCTTCCTATGTGTACGCCTCTATTGGTGTCGAGGGTATAATCCGACTCATGACAGGCGCATCCACCCGGTCAGCGAGATATATTTCCTCCCTTGCAGTATGGAACGGAAATGAAGTCCACCAATTCACTGAAACCTGCGAAGGTAAAATATCATTGGAACCTGCAGGAGAAAACGGCTTTGGTTATGACCCAATATTCATCCCAAGGGATGGAGATGGACAGACCTTTTCACAAATGAAATCAAACCAGAAAAATGAGATTTCACATCGGTCCAAGGCCCTCTATTCCATGGCCAACACATTGCTTCTTCCGTCAATCTGAATATATATCGCTTCGACGACACCTCAGATGGCATCGATCCTCAGGCTGTCAATCTGGGCATTATTCATACTGGGGGTTCCATCTTTCCTCGTCTTGCAAGGATCGTTTACCCCGGTCATTCGGATAGCGGGTGCAACTACTTTGCTAGCCTTGCTTTCGGTTTTGCTTTTCACAGGCAAACCAAAACAGGATTCAATTGCAGCCATTTCTAATCTCCAAACAAAAACTGCTGTGGTAAATAGCGAACAAAAATACGACAATGAGCCAACAAAAATTGAAGCCACACCTACTTCAGAAAAGGGCTCAGAAGTCAAAGAAGTCACACTCAATAACACAGAAGATCAAGATTTCCAAGTCATTGAACCTTCGCCTGCCCCCTCCTCAAAGGTGGCGGAAAAATATGCGGTCATCAGTGATGCTCAGATTGAATTTGAGGACCAGGTTGAGCGATA
Source organism: Euryarchaeota archaeon UBA552 (assembly GCA_002499585.1). Taxonomy (GTDB): domain Archaea; phylum Thermoplasmatota; class Poseidoniia; order Poseidoniales; family Thalassarchaeaceae; genus MGIIb-N1. Next base: position 28,883 of record DAMH01000019.1, read on the forward strand.
TGTCGAAGACCGCCGGGAGAGGCGATCTGAAATCAAGGAAAGAATCGAGAGGGAGAGGAGGAAGGCACTAGCTCCGATGAGAGCACGAAGATTAAGGGAATGGGCCCAGCAAGAAGACGGTGAAGGCTTGCACGATCTAATCGAAACCACCCAACACGGACTTACAATTATTGAATATGATACCAGTAGTAAAAATAAAAAAAACAAGGGTTCAACCTACATTCGTCTAGATGAGGATAGAATCCTCAAAATATCTAGGGATATAACATTCCAATCAACCAAAAATCCAGGACAGAATTCTGAGATGGTGGAATCCCAGCCCTCAGATCGAGTTAATGACAACCCGGGAAATCCACCTGCTCCTCCCGAAGGAATGCCGCCACCACCTCCTCCCGAGATGTAATCACCGAAGGAGAAGTTGAACTGTGAGTAGCCTTGCCACCTGATATGACCAACGATATGCTACTGACAGATAGGATCGAAATTCAGACACATCCCGAAGGCGGAGTCATTGAGATTTGGACCTTGAATAGACCTGAAAGACTCAATGCTTTGAACTGGGCCACACATGCAGAGCTAATCGAAGCCTGTGAGCGAGTTGAATCCGATGATTCGGTCAGAGTTGTGGTCATTACTGGATCTCAGCCCATTGAAACTAGTGGACGTCAAAAGCCTAAATCATTTGCAGCTGGCGCTGATATTTCGGAATTTTCAGGCAAGAACTCAGACGATGTGAGGCCAAAATTTGAAAATAATGCTTGGGAAAGGGTATGGAATCTCTCGAAGCCCACCATCGCAATGGTAGATGGATTCGCTCTGGGTGGAGGGACTGAATTGGCTCTATCATGTGATATCAGGATAGCATCCGAAGAATCGAAGTTCGGTCAGCCAGAAATCAACCTCGGTTTGATACCCGGAGGCGGAGGCACTCAGAGATTAACACAATTGGTTGGGTATGGGGTATCAATGGAGATGATTCTCACCGGTGATATGATCACCGCTGAAAGGGCTAAGGATATTGGTCTGGTAAATAGAGTGGTCCCTTCATCAGAACTGATGAACGTAACATTGGATATCGCGATGGAAATTGGAAAAAAATCTCCAGCGGTATTGAAAGTTGCTAAGAGAGCTGTCAGATCTGCGTTGGACTTGCCGGTCTCGCAGGGAATCTTGGCAGAGCGGTCAGAATTCGTTGCCTTGTTTGATACAGAGGATACCACCATAGGCGTTGAAGCATTTCTCTCCAAGAACAAACCAGAATGGGTTGGAAGATAGCGCCGTGACAATCAATAGCCACCAAACCCACAGGCGGACATGGCAGACAACCGAATAGTTGTACTCTCAGGTCCGCCAGGGTCAGGTAAGGCAAAGGTCGGCGAAATACTCGGTTCGCGCGGGTGGGAGGTAATCTCGCTGGGCGATGTTGTCCGGGACGAAGTCAAGTCCAGAGGCCTTGAACCCACATCAACCAATATGAGCTTAGCCGCAAAAGAATTGAGAGAAGAATTTGGCCCTTCAGCAATAATGGAAAGAGTCTTACCCAAAATAGACGCAGTCTCCGAGAACAATCACACTGTTATCGACGGTATACGCCAGATAGAGGAGCTAGAAAGACTGCAGTCATCGCAGCCGCGAATTGTAGTTATCGCGATTGATGCATCTGAAGAGATCAGAAGGAAGAGAGTAACAAACCGAGCAAGGTCGGATGATAGTCACTTCGAAGATAGAGAAGAAAGAGAATGGGGATGGGGGCTGGAAATAGTCATGCAGTTGGCTGATATCACGATCGAGAATAATGGCACAGAGGGTGATTTTGTGATTAAAATAAACAAAGCATTGCAATCAATTGGAGTGATTTAACCTATCAAAAAATCGTCCAATCCAACCGACTGAATCAATAATGCCGGACAATGTGTAGTATCCATGATTTCACTCGGATCTACTCATGTGTAGATAACCCGAGTATCCCATAAGTGCCAAGAGAACGAGGATGGGGGCAAACTGAAGGACTGGAACATAGTATTCATTCGTTCCGGAAAGGAATAACAGGACTGGGAAAGTTATTACCAATGTCAATCCCGACAACAAGGCTACCTTTGCAACCCCTTGCTCATCTAACATCAAGGCGGATCCGATAGCAAAAATACCATACGGGATGCCGAATATCCCCCAACCTTCTTCATACCCCGTGGCAATTTGCAGTTCACGATCCGATAGAGTACCATAATGGTCCTGAAGGGCGGTTTTTGCAACTTCTGAGGCTTCAACAAGGTTGTACAAACTGAAAAGAATGTTAACAACTCCGAGTCCTAACAGCCAATATTTTGGGTTCATTAATTTCATCATATCCATAGTAAAACACCTGATTTGTGATGGCTAAGTGGTTTTGAGCAAGGGATATGAACTATTCCCTTTTTATTTACTCTGAACATCCAAAAAACATCTTCAACCATCCCCACGGATGAATAATAGAGCGATGATATGATTATATCTAATCACAATTACCATCAGATATGGAAGATAAACCTAGTTCAATAAGATTAGTTGACACAGATCCCACCTATCGTGATGTGGAAGCCACCGCAATCAATGGTTTTTTGGGTCTGGCAATGCACGTGGCCTTGACTTTTCTAAATATCGTCTTAACAGTCTTATCAGGGGCATCCAGTGGGCTCACGGTCATACCGCAATTGATTACTGTCCCACTTTGGTTCGTTATGTTCAACAGCTATGTTATCGTCAATCCGAATGAGGCTGTAGTAGCCCAATTTTTTGGCAAATACGCTTCGACTCTTAAGAAAGAAGGCTTCCAGTTCTTCCTCAATCCACTATACCAGAAGACTAAGATTTCACTGAGAATAAATAACTTCGAATCGAACAAGCTGAAAGTAAACGACGTAAACGCGAATCCAATTGACATTGCAGCAGTGGTTGTATGGAGGGTTTTTGATGCTGCAGAGGCCCTTTTTGAAGTAGAGAATTACGATCATTATGTACAGATTCAAAGTGAAGCGGCACTCAGAGAGATGGCGACGAAATATCCGTATGACGCCATAGAGGAAAAAGACATCGGGGGGATCACGCTGTCAAGCCATCAAGATGCCGTGGCCGAGGAACTCCAAATCTCAGTTGAGGCGAGGCTGGCCAGGGCAGGGATTGAGGTTCTCGAGGCCAGAATTAGCTATCTGGCATATTCCACTGAAATAGCCCAAGCCATGCTACGCCGCCAGCAGGCCGCTGCAGTTGTAGCAGCACGAAGAGAGATCGTGGACGGTGCTGTTGGAATGGTAGAACTAGCACTCGAACAACTAAGTGCCAAGAAGATAATAGAACTTGATGAGGATAAAAAAGCTACAATGGTGAGTAATTTATTGGTAGTATTGTGCTCGGAGACGGATACAACTCCTGTTGTAAACACTGGTTCCTTGAATGGCTAGGTAGTTCGGGAAATCAGATTTTAGAATCGATTTATTTGTTCTTGGAAGTAATATCAGCAGGAGGAAAACGGCCTTGCACATGTATTCAACCCTGCGTGTTTCTGCAATTACAGTAATCATGCTTACAATTCCATTATCGGGTTGCTTAAAGAATACAGAATTTGTAAATGGCGATGAAAATATTGATGTAAATGAAAATTTACGTATAAATCACATCCAAACCAAGGGCACCCACAACTCATACCACTTAGAACCCCTGATCTCTCCTACGAGGGAATATATGTATTCCCACGAGACGTTGGACATCCAAGCGATGAATCAAGGAGTTAGACAGTTTGAGATCGACGTATGGTGGGATCTCAGAGACGGACTTAGAGTATATCACAATCAATACGACTCCGGGACCACCTGTGCTACTTTGGAGATCTGTTTGAGTGTACTACTGCAATGGTCATCCAACAACCCCAGCCATCATACAATATTCATTTGGATCGAACCGAAAGATTGGCCAGAGCAAACTGCTGGCGTTACTACAACTGTGCAATTCACAGAATTATTAGGCGACATAGAATCAGAAATTGATGAATTTTGGCCTAGGAATAAATCTATTATTCCTCAAGACATACAGCAAAATCACTCATCACTGGGCCAAGCCATCATCACTGAGGGATGGCCGTTGATAAGCGAGTCCAGAGGCAAGGCAATGTTCATTTTACTGGCTACAGGAGAGATGAGGGATTTGTATATTCAGGAATACTTTCCAGATGGAATAATGTTTCCTATGTTCACATCCGTGCAAGAGGCTCCTGTTGAGGCGCGAGCCTTCTTCTCATTAACTGACCCTATCACCGATCAATCAGAAATCCAACAGCTAGTTGATGATGGATTTATTGTCAGGACCCGAGCGGATAGTGGTGGCCAGGAAGCTGATGATAATGACAACACTAGGTTGATGGCAGCACTGAGTTCAGGCGCGCATTCTATCTCTACTGATTACCCAGCAAAAGTTGAAGATTTGGATTACTGGGTGGACATTCCCGGTGGAAATCCCAGTCGCTGTAACCCAGTTTCAGCACCCCCAACATGCAGTTCGGAGGATATAGAATCCATTCACCAAGAAATAACATAATTGCAAAATCGTAAAACTGTAGATGTGAGAAAATCCAATGGGGAGCCAGCATATGGATGAAGTCGTAAATATCGCTGGTTACAGGTTTGTTGATTTACCAGATTGCTACAGAATGCGAGATCCTTTACTGGATTTTTGTCTGGAGAACAAGCTGAAGGGATCGATAATACTCAGTATGAATGGGATAAATTTCTTTCTGTCCGGATCAGATGAAGCGATTGAAAAGTTCAGGTCGCGTCTAGAATTAGATCCAAGACTTTCAGGCATACCAATGAAGTACAGTTACACAGAATATCAGCCATTTAGGAGGATGCTTGTCAAGGTGAAGAAGGAGATAATATCGCTAGGAATGGATGATATTAGGCCATCAGAGTTCACTGGACAGCATGTATCCCCGATAGAATTCAAATCTATGTTAGATAAAGACAAAGAAATCATTGTATTGGATACCAGAAATAATTACGAAACTAGAATAGGGTCATTCAAAGGCGCTGTAGAATTAGACTTGAAGTCCTTTAGAGGCTTCCCAGAAGCAATAAAAAATCTGCCCGCTAGTTACAAAAAGAAAACATTGGTGTTATATTGTACAGGCGGAATCAGATGCGAGAAAGCGACGTCTGTAATGTTAAAGGACGGATACGAAGATGTTAGACAGTTAGATGGAGGCATCCTTGCTTATCTGGAACAATGTGGTGGATCTCATTGGGAGGGTGACTGTTTCGTTTTCGACCAAAGAGTTGCAGTGGATGAGAACCTCAATGAATCTGAAATAGAAATGTGTTTCAGTTGCAGAGAACCACTTTCAGTAGAGGAGCAAAAATCGGAGAATTACGCTTTCGGAAAGTATTGCCCGTACTGCTATACGGGGCATGAATGACCTCGGTTATCTTTCAATTGGTTTCTGTATTGATTTGACCTCAAGAAACTCCTCAAATCCGTGAATCCCCAATTCTCTTCCGTTGCCGGATTTTTTGTACCCCCCGAATGGAGCGCTCACATTGAAAGGGCCACCATTGACACTGATTTGCCCTGTCTTCATCTTCCTTGCGAATGTAATTGCTCGGTCGATGTCCTCTGACCAAACACCTCCTGATAGACCATAATCCGAATCGTTTGCGAGCAAAAGGGCCTCTTCCTCGGATGTATAAGTGGTGATGCTGAGAACTGGCCCAAAAATCTCCTCTTTCCATATCCTCATACTTGGTAAAACCCCAGAAAATGCGGTCGGCCGCACGAAATAACCGTCTTCCAGACCCTCTATCGGGTCCGGCCCTCCGGCAATCAATTCTGCACCCTCTTCAATTCCTGAGTTTATGTACTCCAACACACTTTCTTTTTGCTCAGAGGACACCATCGGACCGCATTTTGTAGACGGATTCATTGGGTCGCCAACTTTGTATCCCTCCACTCGCTCTTTGACGAGGGGTATTATCTCTGAGATTCTGGATTCTGGGACTATCAGGCGAGTCAATGCAGAGCAAGTCTGACCTGAATTGGCGAAGCATGCCGAGATAGATGACTTAATTGCCTTGGATAAGTCTGCGTCTTCGAGTATCACGTTAGCACTCTTCCCGCCCAATTCCAAAGTCACCCTCTTCACACTTTCAGCAGCTTGCTCAGTAACTTTTACTCCGGCATTTGTAGAACCTGTGAAAGAAATCATGTCCACTCCTGGGTGAGAGGACAACCTACTACCCACCGACGAACCACGACCGCTCACGAGATTAAAAACGCCATTCGGTAAACCAATTTCATGTAACATATCAGCCAGAAGGAAAGCATTGAGAGGCGCCTCTCTCGAGGGTTTCAAAATCATTGTACACCCTGCCGCTATAGCTGGAGCTACCTTTCCAATTATCTGATGGAGAGGAAAGTTCCACGGTGTAATGAACCCACAAACTCCTATCGGCTCTTTCACTATCAGGGAATTTCTGATCTGGCTTTCCCATTGATATGAATCCAGTAATTTTGCATAACTCTTGGCGACAACTCTGGGCGTTCCAACCATTGCAATTTTTGAATACTCAATGGGAGTACCCACCTCCATCGTGATAACCTCTGCAAGCGTATCAGATCGAGCTTTGAATGACTCCGATAAATTAGTTAGAACTTCAATTCGATGTTCCACACTTGACTCAGACCAGATAGAGAATGATTTTCGCGCGGCTGAAACCGCTGCATCCACATCCGCTAGAGTTCCGTCTGGAACCGAACCTATGATTTGACCATTTTTCGGATCTTCTACCATTATCTGATCAGTACCTGTTGAACGCGTCCATGAACCGTCGATGTACAGTTTGTCCCTATTGATCATGGCATGTCCACGTGGACGACCCCTTATCACGTTCATGGAGTTCATACGTGTAGCCCTCTACCATTAGTCATGGTACTCACTGTGGATAGGCCAGTACCTGGAGTTGCATTGGTACAATTGTCAGAAAAAACTTCCAGGGACACTTTTTCATCAGGTACAATAGAACACGTCGTGGAAACATTGGATGGATTGATGCTGGACGAGGAAACCAAAGCTGTTGTCCTTAGCGGAACCGGGAAATTTTTTTCAGCGGGCGGACCAATCGACAAATTCGAAATTGCAATTAATGACGGAACAATTTCAGATGTGGTTGAGGAGATGACGGGTCAGCTGCACCCGCTGCTCTTGAGGATTCGAAGATCTTCAACTATTTTTGTTGGAGCAATAAACGGTGCAGCCGCCGGGGGCGGACTTGGCCTTGCATTGAGTATGGATTATCGCATTTCGTCCGAAAAGGCAAAATTGGCAGCATCCTTCTTCAGACTGGGTCTGTCTCCAGACGGTGGAACCACTTGGCTGTTGCCTAGGCTGGTGGGTCTTCAGGAATCAAAGAAATTCTTCTTTCAAAATAAGATCTGGAAAGCTTCCGAAGCTCTTGAGAAAGGAGCCTTGGATGAAGTTGTGAAGAGTTCAGAACTAATCGAGCGTGCGATAAAAATTGCTTCAGATTGGGGATCTTGGTCAGAAAGCAGCCGCAGAGGAACTAAACAACTGCTTGACGCGTCCACAACCACTTTCTTCGAGACTCAGTTGGAATTTGAGCGGCAACTTGTAGTTGCATCCTCTCTGACACCGGACTTCAAGGAAGGTGTGACATCGTTCCTAGAAAAGAGAGATCCTAACTTCAATAACCAGAATTAGAAGATCTGAGTCTAATCACCCCAATTATGATTGAGAAAATACACGCCAATGCAGCAAGGTTAGCAACTATTATTGAAGGAGAACCTACAAGAATTCCGTACATCAACCAGGTTACTAGAGCCGTGGCCACTAGACCAAATGTAGGCAGGGATATCCCCTCCTGTTGTTCTTCTATCCAAACTTCCCTAATTTGTGGGATCCATGCTACAACACCCAGAAAACCGGCAAAGAGACCTAGCCCCTCGATCCAGATGTCAACCATTTCAATCCTCCAACGGCGGTATTACTCTGCCTTCCATGCCTCCGGAAACTTCGATAACTTGACCGGATATGTGGCCGCTTGAATCCTCCGAAAGGAGGAAAGCGACGGCTGCTGCGACATCATTTGGAGTAGCCAGCTTCTTTATTGACATGGTCCTCTTTGCATTCTCTGCAATGGTTTGATCGATGCCTTCCTCGATTCTAGATTCAGTTAGGGTCCAACCAGGAGCGACCGCATTTACTCGTACTCCGGAACCCGCTATGTCGTTCTTCATGGTCTTGAGGAGACCACTGGTTATAGCTCCCTTTGCAGCAGCATAGTCCGCATGACCCTGCTCACCGTAAATTCCAGCCGTTGAAGATATGAGAACGAGGGAACCTCGACCGCGATCAACTGCTCTTGCGAGGAACTCTTGTGATGTAAATAATGAAGATTTGAGATTGGCGTTTAGTGTCTGGACCCAGCGAGCCTCATCAATTTCCCACACTGGCAAGGATTCCTTGGGGTATCTACCAGCATTTGCAACACATGAATCAATTACACCCCACTCAGACTCAAGTTTCCCAAACATAGCTTTGACCTCTGTCTTTTTTGTGAGATCAGCATAAACTGAGATACCAGAAATGTCACTAGCCAGTTCCTTCGCCTTTGCTTCGGAACGAAAATAGTGCACGGCAATGTTTGCCCCCATGAGATGTAGTCGACGACATATTCCAATTCCGATTCCGCCTGCCCCTCCTGTGACGAGAATGTTTTGTCCAGATAGATCCATCTTACTCACCTCGCAAGGTCATCTCTTTCGTGCTTCACACCATTCTCCCAACTGTAGATACCAATTCCTGTCTTCTTACCCAGAGTCCCCTCACTCACTAGACGATCCAATAGCGGGTGAGGAAGGTACGAATCGTCGTTGAATGATTCAGCCAACCCTTTCAGTATGTCTCGTCTGACATCCAACCCGACTAGGTCTGACAACTCGAGTGGGCCCATTGGATGTCGATACCCCAATCTCATTGCAGTGTCGATATCCGAGGCAGTGGCGACACCTTCGGCTAACATTCTGATTGCCTCATTACCCAAGACAACCCCCAATCTGCTGGTTGCAAAACCCGGCACGTCGTTCACGATGATGGTGGTCTTGCCCAATAGACGGCCGATTTTTTCCACCTCGGTGACAACGTCAGCACTTGTCCGTTCATGTCGTACAATCTCTAAGAGCTCCATTATTGGAACTGGATTGAAGAAGTGCATTCCGATTGTATTTTGAGGCCGATTGAGGTCTTTCGCAATCCTCCCGATAGACAGGCTGGATGTGTTACTCGCCAGAATTGAATTTGGTTTACAAAATCCCTCTATTGCCAGGAATATGTCTTTTTTCAGTTTCAGGTCCTCCGGCACAGCCTCGACAACTAGGTCAGCCTCATTTACAGCAGATTCAAGATCATCTACGAATGATATTTTTGAAGACCACAAGGCCTTTTGATTCCTCGATATCCTACCCTTTTGGATTCCCCTGTCCCAAAATTTGTAAATTTGTTTTCTTCCCTTTTCCAAGCTCTCGGGATATTCATCAAACAACTTCGTATCGAAGCCCGATTCTGCGCATATTTGTGCTATACCGGCACCCATCGTGCCGGCTCCGACGACTCCAACTCTCTTGACTCGGTCGCTACTCATGGCATGGCAACCCATGAGTTAGGACTTCAGGCTTCTCGACCATATTGGGCAATTGCTGCCTGAAAGAGCCGTTGTCTTGGCACGTCATGCTCCAAGAAGCAGGTAAACGGAGCTAGATCCTTGATCAGCTCAATCGTGCCTACGTAAGCTCCGTAAATGAATGGATCTGCTCTTTCTGTGTCAGGAATTTCAAAGCCGAGTCTCTTGAGCCCGGCACGTGTGTCTTGGTCCCAGATTGTGTAAGTGTGGCTTGTGAAATGCAAGTATGCAGATATTCTTCGCACATCGTCTGTTATGACGTCATCTAGACTTTCAAGAAGGAGAGTATCTGGGTATCTTATTGCGAGTAAGAACAGTCTTAGCATCATCTCTTGGTCTTGGTTTAGACTTCTGTGTTCTATTCCCATCCAATCATCTATCATGTCCAGCATCTCGCCTGTTAATGGACGATGAACCTTGTACAGCAATTCTTCGTAAATGTCAGGTTTAGCATCTGGTTGGTTGTGATATGAATCGAATAGTTCTGGGACTCTTGCGAAAAAGGGTGAGAGCAAGTCTCTGTTGACATTCAATAGTGCGTGAGTTTGCATATTCCTTCCCCCTGAGAAATCAGCCTTTCCATTCCCTGTATTGTATCCACTCAACGCCTGGAGCCATATATTCCTCCATCAGTTTTCGCTCATCCTCATCCGAGGGCAATACATCAGCGAGGTATGCTTGATATTCCTCAGCAGACCCTTCAAAGTCGTGTCCATCAACGGTGTACATGCCCGAGGAGAATTTACCTATTCCACGGTTAAATTTGTCAGAAGGAATGTATAGGGCGGGTTCACCCTCTTTTCGACCTTTGCTGATTCTGGCCATTTCTGCTTTTAACTCGTCAAAGTATAACCCGCGACTAGCTTCATTCAGGTGCTCTCTGTCGGCTTCATGTTCCGATTCGCGTTCATTGTACCTACCTTTTACGCCATAGACGTAGGCCCATTGGGCAGAAGTGGATTCATCAGTACCGAAAAGGTCCAATCCCGTGCTAACCCACTTGTTGATGTATTTCTGAAGGAATGCAACCGGAATGACCCCTGCTCTAACAATCCTTCGTAGTCCGTTTGCACCAGTTCCTAGGTGGAATGACTCCTCCTTGAGCATTGGACCCATTGATGCAGAGAGCGGCTGAAAAGAACTCGTGGATAGCATTTTCAGTTGATACTTTCCATCCCTGTCTATGAAATGGGTGAAACAGAAGAAATCAAGCCAGTGATCAATTGGTGCGTTGAATGACCCGAGCAGTCTTGTACCATCCTGTGCGTTCCTCTCAAGGAGTTTGGCAGCTTCTCGAACTCCCTGCTCTCCAAAATAGGTACACAACAGGTAGGCCATTTGCCAACCATGTCGTTGTTCTTCGCACATAATTCTCAGAGCAGACTTCCGATCATATTCAGTTGGGGCCGTGGCGAGGAGGTGATTTTGTTGTTCAACAGATGCAAATTCTGTGTCGCCCTGAACACTTATCATATTGATAATGGCGTCACGGATGTTCTGTTGCGGTATCTGCATCCTGCGACTCCATTTCGGCATTCCTTTGAAATCCCCGAACTCAATCTCCTTCCCCGCAGAATCCCAATCAAACCGGATTTCAAATCTGTAATCCCCCAGCCACGCGGGATCAAACCCTATTCTGGTTTGCCATTCATGGAATTCTTGAACCCATCCTTCAAAATTAGGTGTGTAGCCATCGACGACCTCGGTCTTGCTCATGATGTTAGGAAGCACATGTCGTATTTCAAGTTCAGGCTTGCCCCACACTGTGGCCCACGAGGACCCGTGCCTCTACATTCCACTGAATTTAGGGGTTTTCTTGTCGACGTATGCGGCGATTCCAGCTTTTGCGTCCTCTGACTGAAACAGGTCCGATTGAAGTTCCCTCTCGAGAGCCAAGTGATATTCCAGGGGAATTTCCAATCCACTCTGAACGCTTCTCTTTATGTTTCCAATGGCCTTGGAAGCAGCAAATGGCAACGAAAACTGACCAGAATAATCCAGAACATCTTGTCTAAACTCATCTATACTCATGCTGTCATATATGTCGTGGATAAGTGACATATCTTTAGCCTCTTCAAACTGGAATTTTCTTCCTGTGACCATTATTTCCATCGCCTTGGCCTTGCCCACCAATCTCGCAAGTCTTGCAGTTCCACCTGTACCGGCGAGTACTCCGAGCGACACCTCGGGTAGACCAACCTGGTAGTTCCCCTTCCTAGCAATTCTGATATCTGCTGCCATGGCAATCTCAAGTCCTCCACCAACCGTATGGCCGTTTAAGGCAGCAATTACGAGCTTCGGAGTTTGTTCTAGTCTGCTTAAGGTTTCATTCGCGTGTAGACAGAAGAAGTATTTGTATCGTGGACTCAGCTTATTCAGGTATTTTATGCTGGCACCTGCTGAGAAGAATTTGGTCCCGTGGCCTGTGATTAATATCACGTGGACATTATCGTCGAAGCGAGCGCTGAGAATGGCATCGTCTATGTCGTGCCACATTTCCCTGGTGTAGGTGTTGACTGGAGTTTTGCCTTCTTTGAGAGGTGCACCCTCTGAATCCGAGATCAGCTCTATTATTGCGATCCCATTATCTGTGACACCGTAATTGACTAGATTATTCTTCATGGGGGTGAGTTCGGGCCATTCAACCATAATACGCCGGGGATAGTGATCCATATCAACCAAGCGATTGGATTGTCCCACCAGCGAGAGTTGAATTCACTGATCAGATGGCTTGAAGGATGTCCTACCCCCGTCCCTTTGAGTTTTCTTCCATTTGGTTGATACTTCCTGAGCGGCAGTACTCGGAGTCCATTCATCTCTCCTTAACGCCTTTCTGAAAGGCATCCTGCGGTACGACCTTCCATCAGGAGTGGTTCCCTTGGTTAACATGCTTGCGCTGACGAGGGGCCACATCATCCGCCTGATGAGGCCGGGCTGGTATATCCTCCTCATGAAGTTCAATCCGTCACCCGTCCTTTTTTGATCTCTCATCCAGTACCTGGCAACTGCTTTGAATCCCCTATCACCCATCCTATTCATCAAAAATCTATTAGTCGCACTGACCTTTACCAAGGGCAACAAATTGGAGCGTACCTCCTCTTCATAGCTAACTTCCCCAAGCATGGATTTCGCAGCCATGACCCCGCTTGTTATGGCGTACCGCATACCGAATCCCCACATAAAATCTTGAAGTCCTCCAGCCTCTCCGACGTAATACCGTCCGTCTGTGTGATATTTTTCGGGTATGGAAAAATCTCCCTTACCACCCACTCGTTTTATTGGAATTCTGTCGAGTTCGTAGTTACTCTCATACCAGGCCACAGTCTCATCAAGGAAGCGGCTGGTGTTCTTTTGCTTCCTCCACAAACAGGTGCAAATCAGACCTATCCCGTCAATGATTATCATGTAACTGTACGCTCCCGGGGCCAACTTGTCATTCAATTGGAAGGCCACGTGGTTAGGGTGGCTTGTGTGAAAAATCTCACCAAAAGCAACTGCACTGGATTCCTTGGGACCAGCGGCGATTATATCGCATTTCATGGGATCATATTTCACACCATAGTGGATTTTCACACCTGCGTCGATAGCCATTTTTTTGAAACCTTGATCGATGCAATGACTTCCAGTTCCCCTTTCTACGACCCTGAAAGCGATACCGTTTGTTACAGGATGTGTAATTTCATCATCAGGATGTATAAGATCGACCTTACTGAAAGCATCCGATTTAAACGAATCTGGGTCAATTCCCCATTCACGCAGCTCATCAAAAAAATCTCTCTCTGAGGTCCAATTCTCTATCCCTTGGAAGTCACCGTCAAATCTCGCGCCGCTATCACTCCTTCTTTCATGAACATGCACATCCCTGCCAGATTTCGCGAGTAATATGGCGGCAGATAGTCCCGATAGCCCCGCGCCGAGTATGTCAACTCTGCCTGTCACGGATATTCCCTGATCCCATCGGGACATAAGCACTATGCCTACTACCCCCCCAGCGGTGCCATGACGGTGAGGATAGTCGTCACTGATCAGCCTTTGGACGTACCAGAACTTCTCTCGGTGGGCGGCAACCTAGGATCGGGGGCAATCGCCTCTTTCACAGGGCTTGTAAGACCAGAAAATGAAAAAGAAAGCGTTCTCAGTCTTGAGTTTGAGGCATGGGAGTCAAAATTGCCCGAGGTTTTGAACGATATAGCCGTGATTGCCTCAGAAGAGAACGACCTTGATTCCATATTGATAGCACACAGGACTGGAGTGGTTAAGCCGGGTGAGGCTATTGTGTGCATCCAGACTTGTTCGGCGCATAGAATCGGAGCTTTCAATGCCTGCAGTTGGACCATTGATGAACTAAAGAGACAGGCACCAATCTGGAAAATGGAACACACCACTAGCGGTTCTAGATGGGTGGAGGGACTGGGATAATACCCTCACCGGCTAAGTACTCCTGCTCACTCGTAACCCCATGTCCGGCAAACCATCTGTGGTCGACATCGGAGAAAAAACACCAGTACCCCGCCGCGCTTCCGCATCCGGGTTGTTGAAAGTTCCCTCCGCGGTAATCGACATAGCACATAGCGGAGAGGTCAGTAAAGGAAACGTGAAAAATTCAGCAGGAATTGCAGCAATAATGGCAGTGAAGAACACACCTTCAACGCTGCCCCATTGTCATCCTATACCCATTGAGGGGTGTGATGTGAAGTGGGAAAACACGCCATCTGGATTGAAATGCCTTGTAACTGTCAAAACCACCGCAAAAACAGGAGTGGAGATGGAGGCATTAAATGGCGTGACAGCCGCTTTGCTTTGTGCTTGGGATATGTTAAAACCACATTTGAAGAACCAAAAAGGCCTGTATCCGGGTGTGAGTATAACAGAGGTTACTGTAGTGACTAAGGACAAGGGATCAGCGTAGGTTTGATCTCTGGATCACACACCCGTGGGTCATGCCTGTTAGCGAATTTACCGCCGATTTCCTCCGGGCAACGTCCCAAGCAGCTTTCTCAGCCTCCAAATGGATCGGGAAAGGGGATGGTAAAGCTGCTGATGGTGCCGCTGTCCAATCAATGAGAGCAGTATTCGACACAATCCCCTTCAACGGACGAGTCGCAATAGGAGAAGGAGAGCGAGATGATGCTCCGATGTTGTGGATAGGGGAACCACTTGGCTCACTTCAAGACGACCCCGGTGCCCAGGCCATCGACATAGCAGTCGACCCTTTGGAGTGCACCAATCACGTCGCTCATGATCTCCCCAATGCGATGGCGGTCCTAGCTGCAGCACCCAGAGGGTGTCTCTTACACGCTCCGGATTGTTACATGGATAAACTGGCCGGATCAAAAAATCTCAACGGGGAGATAAGCCTCGAGGGAACGGTGGAATACAACATCGAAGCAACGAGTGATGCACTAAACCGGCCGATATCCGATCTCGAAGTAGTTGTGATGGATAGACCGAGACACAAGGATCTCATATCAAAAATTGAGTCCTTGGGGGCGTCAGTCTCACTGATCGGTGACGGCGATATCGCTGCAGCCTTGAATTCAGCAGACACTTCATCTTCCATAGATCTCTTAATGGGCATCGGTGCTGCACCCGAGGGAGTCATCACCGCCACTGCAATGAGGGGATTAGACTCATTTTTTGAGGGGCGCCTCGTAATGACTACTGAGGACCATCGCAATCGAGCACAAGAAATGGTGGGGGACAAAGTAGGAGATATCTGGCACCGTGATCAGTTGTGCTCCTCCAGCGACGCCGTATACATCGGATCGGGAGTTTGCTCCGGAAGAGTACCAGGCCCCAAAACAAATCATCAGGGTTCAACCACTGTTACGTCAGAGGTTATCGATGTCAGATCGAAAACTACGAAAATCATCGAATTTGAAATTGGATTGGTTGACTGATCTTCGATGCATTCATTGATGGGTGCCCACCTTGGAAGTACGATATCATGTCCTTGCAGGCCCTAGAACAAACGGCAAAAGCACTAGTAAGACGAGGAAAAGGCATACTTGCAGCGGATGAAAGTAATGCGACCATGTCAAAGCGGCTGGAATCAGTGGGTGTAGTACCCAGTGAGGAAACTAGACGATCTTACCGGTCAGCAATGCTTTCGACACCCGGGCTGGAGGACAACATATCCGGGGTAATTCTGTTCGATGAGACAATACGCCAGAGGATGGATGACGGAACCCTATTCCCAGAACATCTGAATCGAAGGGGAATCATCCCGGGAATCAAGGTAGATACGGGAGCCAAACCACTGGCAGGTCACCCAAATGAAACAGTTACAGAAGGCTTGGATGGACTTAGAGGTAGGTGCAAGGAGTATTATTCGATGGGAGCGAGATTCGCGAAGTGGAGAGCAGTTATTTCAATTTCAAGAGATTGCCCGACAGAAGCGTCGATATCGGTAAATGCACACGCCTTAGCGAGATATGCAGCAATTTGTCAAGAACAAGGGTTGGTCCCTATTATCGAGCCAGAGGTCTTAATGTCCGGACCTCACACTTTGGAGGATTGCGCGTCTGTTACAGCCATGGCTCTAAGTGCAGTGTATTCACAATGCCAAATCCAAGGAATTCAACTTTCTGGGACTATCCTGAAACCGAATATGGTCCTCCCCGGCACAGAAGCCCCGCCCTCATCAGCCGACGAGGTCGCGAGAGCTACATCGACAGTATTGAATGAAAATGTTCCCAGCGATGTAGCCGGCATAGCATTCCTCTCAGGCGGACAATCAGATTTTGAAGCGACACTTCACTTAAATCAGGTAAACCAACTATCAGGTAATTCACCATGGCCCTTGACTTTCTCATACGGTAGGGCACTCTTGGCTGACGCACTTGGCCACTGGTCAAAATCCCAAGTCAAAGAAGCACAATCAAAGCTCCATCACAGAAGCAAGATGAATGGCCTGGCATCTACCGGGCAGTGGGAAGAAAGTTTAGAGAAGTGAAAATATTAGGCCTCAAATCCAGTCAGATGTTCATCCTCTCTGAGAGTCCAAACACAGATTTCATACCTGCCTGAGAGGGCTCCCCCTCGCTTGGTGGTTGCAATCTTTCGGATGTCTTTGTCCTTCGACAGTACATTCCCAAGTTGTTGGGGAGTCGTACCGTGACGCATTGTGGAGTTCACATGTTCGAGAATCTCAGTAGTATTTGCTTGTCCTCTTTCGTTCAGGAATTTCTTTATTTTCTCTCTGAGTCTTGTTGTTCTCATTGCTTTCCACCTCCGCGTGTAACGCATCAACTGAAAAGTGATGATATAAACTCAGAAAGCAGTTACCGGCACTCGTCCTCGTCAGCGTTAAGCCTCAGGACTATTGACTCTAATATAACGCTTCTCAATTGAGATCGTTTTTTCGTTACATGAAGTTTCAGATTTACCGGCAATAGACACCTCAAATATAATCTGTGACATGATTTGTGGATATTTCGAGTGGAAATATGTAACATAATATAACTAAAAAAACTTTTTAATACAACTATTTGTTGGATAGGACCGTAAAAATTGACAGAGGGTGTCATACTTGGATAATACTGCAAAACCAACTCCCAGAAAACTGCCGCGGAGAATTAGAGGACTACACAGAAGGCGGGTTCTTTTCGCCTTGTCCAGATCAGACCTCACCGTTTCTGAAATTTCCAGAAAAACCGGGTTAAGAATGCCCCATGTTTCTGCTGAAATAAGGAAATTAAGAGCAGATGGAATGGTGCAAAGTGCCAGTGCAGCCGGCACGAGAGGTGCATCCATATTCCTGACTATCGATGGGCGCGAAGAAGTATTGAATGACATCCTACATAGGACTCAGTCTTGCATCCCGATACCTCCCGGGAAAAATGAAGTATGCCTAATTTCACGCGACAATAACAACTTAATCCTTGCATCAACTACTCATTATAACCAATCAACAATAGCCATCCCGGATAGGCCACTGGATCAGACAGGTTCCAATGGAAACTATGGGGTCCAGTGGATGCTGGCGGAGGTCCAGGGCAACAATAGCCACTGGATCAACCCTTACTCCAAAAAAATGGTCGGAACGCCTGAAATACCGACTAATCCCAATGCGATAGAATCATTCTCTGAAGGTGATCGACCTGTGTATGTGTTCCATGCTCGAATCATTGGCGAAAATAGACCAATTTCCGTAGCCCCCGGGACCTGGTTTTCTCCTAGATTCGATCTTGCCAAACATCCTTTCACACCCCAACCAGGTTTTAACCTGAGGTTGGGAACTATCCACCCAGATGTTAGCCCAGTTTATGCCCCTGATTTGCTGGTGATTGATATCGAAGGTCGAACAGGGCAGACACTCATTACCAGGATCATTCCAGACGGCTATCTGACTATATCGAGTATGTACGACGGGAAAGACACCCCCTCGAGCATACCTGAAGATGTACTGGATTATTGGATCAAACTCGCCCACCCTCGAACCCGATCACCTGAGCTAAGAAGGAGATCACAGGCACTCAAAGACAGAATATCCCTCAGAAGGAGATCAAGGGTCCCAGAAGAAACTTTGAGAAGGTTCCGGACTGACTGGGGGAACACCCAATTTGAGGAAAAGGAACCCTCATCTGAGAATATTAGTATGAAGGACCTTGGTTTGAGGGCGAGGCGGGCCCTGATTGAATGGGTTATGGAAATGAATGTCGAGGTTCCGGTCGCCGTTGAAATAAGTGAGGATATACCAGAATATGTGTTCAAGGAATTCATGAGAAGTGTGGATAAGGGGATAGTTTTTGTAAAATCTTCTTTCGAAGTTGCTGGAATAGCAAGACTTAGTTCGGACCCATCCCGGCCACTACCATGGGCAAGATACACAGATCCCAGCGGTATTGGCGCCCGGTTGAGTATTCAATCAGGCAAACTTAATGTCGCAATGATGAATTCCCCTCAGTTTGATGTCAATCCTCACGATTGGATGCCTGTAAAACTCTCAGAGGATGAGGCGTCAAACCACATCATACAATTGGCACTCAATGAAAAACACGAACAGGACGAGGAATGGGCAAACATTGTAGAATCTGAACACCCAATTGCAGCGTTGATAGCCACTCCAAGGAAATACAGGTGGAAGAGGTGGAAACGCATCAAAGGGAGAATAGACGGTAAATGGATGCATCTTCTGGAAATCGAAGATATCCCAACACCCCAACTCTACGAATTTATCGAAAACTCAGATGTAGATAGGTATAGGGATTTCTCGATGAAATTTTCAAACATGGTGAAGTCAAATCCAAACTTCGCTTTTGAAGTCCGACCCATGACATCGCCTGAAATGGCCTCAAAAGGTGCAGCATGGATAGCCAGTAGGCTCTTGGCATCTGCATCAGACATACCCTCTGAAATGATTCCTGACCTGCTGACCTGGGCAATCCCCAGTTGGTTGCAAAACTTGCCAATAACGTCCATTGAGGCATTATCCGGCGCTTGCAAAATAATCGAAAAAAAGGACCTGGAGGAATTCCTCGAGAAGGTGCATACTTCGGCTGCTGCAAACATCAATTCAGACATACACATCTGGTCCAGGTTCTGTAGAGTCGTCGCTGGCAAAGGTAGGCTCACACCTCCTCTTTCTGTTCTGATTTCCAGACACCTCCCATTAGAGTGGTTCGCTCCCCTGTCCGAGCAAATATTGTTGACAATGTTGAGGATGGACCAGTGGTGGAGTAATGCAGATGTCTGTTCTGTTCCCTGGGCGGGTTTGATACTCAGGCCGAGAGGTGAGGTACATTATGTTCCAGGATGTGAGGCATTACAACATCCTGGTGTGGAAAAAGATCTGCTCCGAAGAATCGAAGATAGCATCAGTTCTGGTCCAGGTTTAGAGATACTGGAGGAACCGAGTTTGGCGGGCATATTTGACTTGGTGGCATCTCTCAGAAGCTCGATGAATAACACTCCTCCGTCAGTAGGAAGAAGTCATCCTATGATTGGTTGGTTGGCGCACCCTAGGGAAAATTGGCCAGATATGGCCCATATGGACGTACACGATGGAGATCCATTAATCACTGCGAGGCTATTGATGGGAAGGAGTGGTTATTCCGTTAATGAAAATGACTAGGCCTGAGGCCATGAATTGATATCTTGACTCCATCTCCGAAGAACACCCATGCGGCAACACCGTGTTGACGATGCCCCCACGCCGGAGGACTAGAATGAAACACGGTACCACGTACTGGGTAACCGGACGACGAAGACCGATGTGACCATTGGGATGATCATCGGAGCAATCGTACGGATGGAGGGTGATGGGTCCCCAGATGACTACGGAATGATTCATGGGACAACCCCACTCTCCTACAGACGTCCCGGGGTGGGTCAGGGCCCGAAGCTACCGCAATGATGGTGCCCGTTACACCTCGGGGCACAAATCCGCAGTCCTCAAGTCCCAAGCCTCGTCTCATTACACATGTTCCGATGGGGCCTGCTGGGTGGAACCTTCGACCGATTTCATGATGGTCATGCATATTTGATCGAGCAAGCGTTGAAAAAATGCCAATACCTTGAGATTTGGATAACACACGATTCAGTAGCAGCCTCCAAAGATCCAATGTGCTGGCCGTTGGAACGAAGAAGATCCGAGATACAGTCCAGCATTGGGGACGATTCTTTGGATAGGGTGTTCTTTGGTATTCTGAACGACGACATCGGTCCCGCAGGCAATCATACGGATGCGGATGTAATCTTCTGTACTTCCGAGACCAGAGATGGGTGCGATGAGATCAATAAAATCAGATCAAAGAATGGGTTAATTCCTCTGAATGTGGTCGAGATTGACCATATTATCTCTGGAAGCGGAACCATCCTGTCAAGTTCAAGAATTCGAAAGGGAGAAATGGATCGATCAGGGGTTGCATATGTTCCCGAGAAAACAATCAATACCACATGGAAAATTACTGATGACGTTCAACTTATGTTGAAGAAACCCTTTGGGAAGTTGTTCTCCGGTACTGAAAGTGACCCTTCGATAGCGCTAAAAAAAGCATTAAAGGAAGCACAAGGTCATCAAAAGATAATTGCAGTGGGGGATGTAACAACATGGGGTTTAGTAGAACTGGGCATCATTCCTTCCATCGCAATCATAGACGGGATGACCAAGAGAAGCCCTTGGGCCAGAACAAGCGA
>DAMH01000019.1:50142-104318 GCA_002499585.1 Euryarchaeota archaeon UBA552
TCTTGTAAAAAGGCAGTGGAATTGTCGATAAATGGTGCCTCTGTGTTAATTCGTGTGACTGGAGAAGAGGATCTTGCACCGATACCAATGCACCTCCTGTCGCCTCTTGGTTCAATGGTAATTTATGGACAACCTGGAGAAGGCGTTGTCACTCAAGTCGTGGATCTTGACACAAAGGACAATTGTAGAAGGATACTAAATGCGATGAAAGCCGTGTAAAATCTCCTGATTTTGAGGACGATCCTAGCCTTCACTTATAGCTTCTAACCCTGCACCACTGGCAATCAAGGCAATACACACCGAGTAGATCCCTGGATCGACCCAAGTTGTGTAAACTACAGACCAACCGAGGTATAGCAGGGCCCCTCCGACAATTAACCAATTGGAAATCAGAGCATTGATGTTCTCAGTCGTACTAACCATTCTTCCAGGCCTTTCGGCGATAGATTTGAGGAATGCCTTGGTTCCTGTAGTTGCTTCAAGGCCCCTTGCCCCAACGAAGATGAGGGCAATTGCCAGAGCGATTGCAACCATGTCACCACTGCCAACACTCACAGAATTGTGATTGGAGTAGGCTTCAGTCAGGGTAGACCCGTCAAAGAAACCTATCCATTCAATTTTCTGGCCAGGAGCGAAAGCGCCCACAAGTATGTTAACGATGGAGACTAGCGCCAACCAGACACCGATGCAGAATCCAATAATCGAAAGAAATCGACTAGATTTTGTGATCTCCTCTCTCCAAGAGTTCTGCGTCATGAACGCCGCCACCCAAGGCCTCTGTTTAACCGTTACCGGCATTCAGAAAATATCAGAGGGGCCTTTGAAGACGATACTTGCCTTTTGATGCTTCTTGAATGAGTGGCTCTGAATCCCTCATTTCTGACATCGCGTCCAGTGACTCAGGAATTGCTGAGTTGATCTGTTTGCTCCTCCCACCACGTCCTTTACTGACGTTTCTTGCGATGATAATTCCTAGACCGTCCAACTCATTCAGTAGAGATGATATTCTTCTTGGGGTCAGTGGTTCGACCATTATTCTGTGACATACCTCAGAATAGGTGCGGTAGATCTCCCCAGTAGATATATTTCTGAGCCCGTTGTCTTCATTCATGCAAATCGAGAAGAGGAGAATCTTCTGTTGGAGGGGAAGCGTTCTCAGAACCGGTGTGAGTTGGTCATGTTCTAACTGGCTCTGAGCCAGTCTTACATGTCCGTTGTCAACGATCTCATGCCCCATCTGCTGAGCTTTCTTCACAGCGATTCGAAGCAGGTCGAGAGCTCTTCTTGCATCTCCGTGTTCCTGCGCGGCGAGCGCTGAACATAGACCAATCACTCGATTGTCGAGGGCTCCTTCCCTTATTCCTCTTTTCACGCGCTCTTCCAGGATGTCGTTGATTTCATTGGCGCCATAGGGATGGAATACCAGATCAATCTGAGCTAGCCTAGAAGCGACCTGTGGCGTAAGCATTTTTGTGAAGTTTAAATCGTTGCTGATTCCGATGATACAGCATCTGGCAGCATCCAAGTCGAGGTTTAGATTGGTGAGGCTGTAAATTATTGAGTCTCCGACCTTGGACACCAAATGATCTATTTCGTCAAGGACTATCACGTGCATACCGCCTCTGCGCTCCATTCTTCTCCGATATTCTTCAAGCACCCTGTCAGTCGGCCATCCTGTAAATGGAATTTTAGGGTCCCCGGAAACCTCAAGTTGGTTGGCAAGTCCTTGAATAACACGATACTTGGTGTCAACAGTTCGGCAATTTATGGTGTATGCTTTGACGGATGTCCCATTTGCCCTACCTTTGCTTTTGAGTTGTTTCAGAACGGTCTTCGTGACGATCGTTTTTCCGGAGCCGGGAACGCCATAGAGGAGCATATTGGAGGGGATGTGACCCCTCAGTGCCTCCACCAAGTTCTCACCCAGGCTTCTGATTTCTTTCTCTCGATGAGGTAGTTCATTCGGCTCAAAGCCATGTTCAAATGCTTGACGGTCGACAAAGAGTGAATTGGTTTCAATGAGCGAGTCGAATATATTCTCTCTCATTTTTGTTCCCTCTTATCTCCAAACAGATGCAATCTCGGCAAGGACCGGTCGGCCCAAATGCGCAGGACTCGAGCGACGAACTTATGGATAATAAACGTCGCCTAAAAGTACACCGACAATCGGCGATTTTCAATGGTGCTCATCTCTTATAACGAAGTCGGGAATTGATAGTATTCCGGGCATTTTTTTAACAAATTTTTGGACTGCACTTGATGATGTTCAAAGAACAGCCGAGAAGCGAATTGCACTATGGGCGACCTTCTGATTGAACCAGAGTGAAAGTTCCATCATCACTGACAACCAGACTATCTCCGTCCTCGAGTTGAATAATTGGAGGAGGTAATTCTGGCCTTTGGAAACCAGTATCGATTCCGTTCGCTGAGGAATAATTATGAGTCACCAACACAGTTTTTTCAGGATGCCTACCTTGGAATGCTATCACATCCGAAGGAGTGTGATGATATGGAAAACTTCCAATGTCGGGCACACCCATTTCGAGTAAAATCACATCTGCAATTCCTGCAAGAGACTCTATCCCGTCACAAGGACCGGAATCACCGCAGTGAAGAAAATTGAACCCACTTTTGTGGAGTAGAAGATAACCGTGGGGGTCGGTTTCAGGAGTGTGTTTGACTGGGAATCGATCAAACGCCCAATCCGTTCCTTCTAAAGTGGCTGATTCCTCAAAGTTCCAACGCACTTCCTGACTCAAGAATCCGTCAAGACTTTTGGGATAAGCACCAGTGCTTAGGCTGGTTAACAGGTCCTCACCCCCGGGTCTGAGGTGTACTTCCAGTGGTTCCTTTTGCACTTTTTTACACAGGTATTTACGATCCAGAAAAAAGAACGGGGATCCGAATGTATGGTCTCCGTGCCAATGGGTTATCAACACATGATCGATGCTTGAGGCATCAAGTCCCACTCTCCTGAGCTGCGGGATTATTGTAGGGGGCAGATCAACCAGTATTTTCCTGTCGATGCAAATACATGCGTGCAACCTCCCGGAAGGTGCAAACGCATTACCTGTACCAATGAAGTCGATACGAGCCACGTAGCACCCTGTGGGGTCTAGAACTTGACAACTTCGATGATCGAGACAAAATCACTTTCCAAAGATCAATTCTAGCTAAAAATAAGTTTATTTGGCCACGAATATGAAACACAAATGAGACGACGATTCCATTGATTGATAAGTGAGTCTTTGGTGCCATATATGGGTAACAACATGGCAGAGCCAAGATCCATTCTAATACTCTACGGTTCACAATCCGGCAACTCCGAGGAACTTGCGATTCAAGCTGGTAAAATGTCCTCTCAGAGTGGATTAAAACCAACAGTCAAGGCAATGGATGAGATTGAGGTAACTGAATTACTCACTCAACAAAGAGTGCTTGTATGCTGTAGTACTTGGGGAGATGGGGAACAGCCGGACAATGCCGAAGATCTCTGGGAAGCAGCAAATAGCGGCGCTATCGAGAACCTGGACGGTGTCAATTTCTCGGTACTTGCACTTGGTGACACCTCCTATGACTTGTTTTGCGAGTCTGGTAAAGAGTGGGATAGGTGGTTCCAGTCGAAAGGAGCAATTCGCGTTCATGAAAGAGTAGACTGTGACGTAGATTTTGAGGAACCCGCCGGATTATGGATGGCCGCAGTGATCCCGAAAATGGCAGCGATCGAGGACGTCTTGGTAGAAACAACGCCACCTGAGGAAAACCAGCAGGAAATTGTCGTTGTTAACCCTGAGGCACCTCCTCTAAAAAAGAGTGAAAAGTCCCAATGGTCGGCAAAAAACCCCTACACTTCTCACTTAGATCAAAATTATGTCCTCAATGGAGAAGGATCTGGTAAAGAAACAAGACACATAGTATTCAATCTAGGATCTTCCGGGTTAGAGTACAAAGCCGGCGATGCGTTAGGGGTTATCCCAGTTGCACCTCCCGACTTGGTGGAAGATTTGTTGACAGCCTCCGGATTTGACGGATCAGAGGTTGTTGAAACTCACATGGGGGAAATGGAATTGAGGCAAGCCTTGACTTCGGCCTTCGAAATACACAGACTGTCGAAAAAATGGGTTCGTGGGCTGGGTGAGCTCCTCAGTACTCCGGAAGAGGTTTCTATCCGAATAGTATCCAGGACAAGGTCCTCGACCAGTGATGGAACTGTCCTCTTTGAGTGGGAAGGAACGGGCGTTGAAGACGATATCCCGATAGATTACAGTGAAATCGGCTCAGCGACAGACCCCTCGGTTGATCTCTGGAACGACTTGGATCAGGATGACTCCAAATTGGAGGATTACATTTGGAGTCGAGATTACATCGACGCTATGAATGACTTCGGCCACGTAGTTTCCACTCCTCAGCAACTTGTTGATGGGATGGATCGGCTAAAACCAAGATTGTACTCCATAGCAAGTAGCCCTGATCACGAGCCAGGCACAGTTCACCTCACAGTTGGAATCGTTAGATACAACCATCATGATAGAGACAGGACTGGCCTTGCGACAGGGTTCCTCGCAGACAGGTGCGACGTGGGTGATTCTGAAATTGGTATTTTTATGTCGCCTACTCGATCATTCATACTGCCTGAGGATAGATCAACAGACATAATCATGGTCGGCCCAGGTACAGGAATTGCACCCTTCCGGGCCTATCTTCAGCAACGTGACATCGAGGGCGCCACAGGAAGAAACTGGTTATTCTTTGGCGATTGGACAGAGGAAGGTGAATACTACTACAAAGAAGAAATGGATGACTGGAAAGCCCGCGGCGTTCTTACGAAGCACGACCTGGCGTGGTCCAGAGACGGGAAAGAGAAGGTGTATGTCCAACACTTAATGAATAAAAACGGGGAAGAGATATGGAAGTGGATAGAAGGAGGTGCATATTTCTACGTGTGCGGAGACAAATCCAGGATGGCCAAAGACGTACATAAGACACTGATATCCATATGCTCCGAACATGGCAACATGTCTGATGAAGAAGCTCATGATTATGTAGAAAACAGGATGATGAAGTCTGAAAAGAGATACTTAAGAGATGTGTATTGACACACCGCCAGATCAGATGAACTCAAACGTTGACTACTCTCCGCCCCGGACGATGGGGTTCACCAGAGTCCTCATAGCCAACCGCGGAGAAATAGCACTCAGGATAATCAGATCTCTCCGAACTCTCGGTATTGAAGCCGCGATCATATATGGAAGAGAAGACAGATCTAGCCTGCCGGTCAGAATGTCTGACCTCGCCATCCCAGTATACAGGGATGATCCACTGTTGAGTTACTTGGATGTTGAGGCCGTGGTGAGTGCAGCAAAAGAAATCGATGCCGATGCGGTCCACCCCGGTTACGGGTTTTTAGCCGAAAACCCGCTACTTGCAAGGAGGCTCAAAGAGGAAGGCATCACTTTTATTGGCCCTTCTGCAGATGTTCTGGAGTTGCTAGGTGACAAAATACAGGCCCGTTCAGCAATGGTCGCGGCAGGTCTACCAGTGGCAGGGGGCTCCGATCATCCGATTCACGATGCTGCTGAGGCGTCTTTGATCGCTGAGGACATTGGCTATCCTGTAATCATCAAAGCCGCAGCTGGAGGCGGAGGCATAGGGATGCAGGTCGTAAATTCCAGAGACGAATTTGATTCCGCTTTCCGTCTTTGTTCAAGTCGGGCGAGGTCTGCATTTGGGGATGACAGGATATTTGTGGAGAAGTATATCCAAAACGCCCAGCACATTGAATTTCAAGTTCTCGGAGATGGCAAGGATGCGGTTCATTTTGGTGAGAGGTTTTGCTCCATTCAAAGGAGACATCAGAAAATCTTGGAGGAGGGTCCGTGGTTGAATTCAAAAGATAGGTCGGAGATGGGTAGGAAAGTGGTCGAGGGAGCGAAGTCCGTGGGCTATTCTGGACTTGCGACTTTCGAATTCTTAAGGGACTCTGATGGAGAATTCTACTTTTTGGAGGTGAATCCAAGGGTCCAAGTCGAACACACGGTAACAGAGGTTCTGACCGGTTTCGATCTCGTATCACTTGGCATCCGCGTGGCGGCAGGCGAATCCCTGCCCCTCACTCAGGAAGACATAGTGCTGAGAGGTCACGCTATCCAAGCACGTATCAACGCAGAAAGGCCAGGCGATTTCACCCCAGCACCTGGTAGGTTATGGGAATGCATACTCCCCTCAGGTCCCGGCCTGAGGGTCGACTCACATGCTTGTTCTGGTTACACAATGCCAAGGGATTTTGACTCACTTCTAGCCAAGATAATAGCGCATGGGAGGGATAGAGGAGAGGCTATATCTAGACTTGATGCAGCCCTCAGAGAGACTGTATTGGACGGCGTTGAGACGCTGATACCTCTACACAGGAAAATTTTGAAAGAGCCGGATTTCATCAACAGAGACATAACGATATCATATCTTGACGATCATAATTTTGGGTGAGACGATGGAACTCGTGATAATCGGTAGCATGGGGTATGATGATATTCAGTCCCCATCCGGACGCACTAGTGGAGTCTTGGGGGGATCCGCAGTCTATTCGGGACTATCCGCGGCATTTCACGCAAGAGACATGGGTCAAGAAAAACTGTCTGTCGGAATCGTGTCGATTGTAGGTAGTGATTTCGATTCCGAATCCGAAGAAAAACTCATACGGGCAGGCTTAAGATTAGACGGGATGCAAAAATCTGAGAAACCCACTTTCCGATGGTCGGGTAAATATGAGGGATCAATGGATCATGCAGTTACGATATCCACGGAAGTAAATGCTCTTAGTGATCTGGTCCCGGTTCTACCCACGTCTTGGAAAAATCCACAGATTCTTTTTTGCTCAAGCGCGAGTCCGGAATCCCAGAATCTCGTTCTGGATGCAAATCAGGGATCGCTCGTCACGGCTCTGGACACGTTTCAACTTTGGATAGAAAAGGATTTTCCCGGACTGTCGGTCGCACTCAGAAAGGTCGACATAGCAATTTTCAACGAGGATGAGGTCATCACAATCGGCAAACACCCAAACTACATCGTATCTGCGAGTAAAATAATGAGCGGAGAAAACCTTCACGGAGGCATCTTAGCAGGGAGAGGGCCGGAATGCCTTATCGTGAAAAGAGGATCCTCGGGCTGTGTATGCATTCACTCTGAGGGTATAATCACTCTTCCAGCTTACCCATCGGAAAATGTCGTCGACCCAACCGGCTGTGGAGATGTTTTTGCCGGTGCCTTTCTGGCGCAATTGACTCCTCTAGAGGGCAGGATCGGAGACATTGAATCCATGAGAAGGGCTTTGATTCACGCCACTGTGACTTCCTCTTTCAATATCGAAACTTTTGGCACCGATGCAATATGTGAGTTGAAGAGGGGCAAGTACAGAGCTAGACTGGACAGTTACAGACGAATGGTTGGTATCATTTGAGGTATCTTATACCGGGTATCCCGACCCCATCATCACCGTAATTGCTGGGTCGTAATTCACTGAATCGAGGTATTGTCTCTTGTGTGCCAATGGACTCAGAAATGCCCAGTCTTTTCGCCCGAACTATCCTCTCTATAGCAGCCTGCCCCGTGTTCTTTACTTCTCTACGTCTGTATCCTCGGTCAATTTGAATCTCGGACTGGTGTCCTTGATCCGCTCTCAATCTCAACCTTTGACCAGAAAAAAACCTTGATGACAAACTGGGCAAGGCCTCATCTGGATTTGTATTCGAATCCTCACACACATCGTTTTTTGATCGGTTTTTCGTAGGAACCAGCAACCTCTCAATAAAGCTCGTATAACGAGGTTTACCGGTGGAAACCATCGAAGAAGTGCGTCTCCCAACTCCCTCGGAGCCCCTGATAACTTGTCTGGCTCGCGCCCTTCTTACTATACCGGGACGACATTCATCACGTACTGCAGCATCAGTCGGGCTTGGTAATGAAAAACTAGGATTTTCATTGCTTGGATACGCCTCTGAGGCACTTCTGATCATCATTGAACTCGATTGTTCGGTTGTACTAAGTTCGGGCTCCGACGTACCCCAAACACTCATTTTTGCAGGCTCACTCATCATGGCCGCCTCAACAGACTCATTTGCCGGAGACGGATCGTCGAACATGCTCCATTCCATACCTTTTGGCTCAGGGTCGTCAAATCCAAAACTTGCGTCAAATGGGAGGCTACTCTCAATTGGAACGGGTTCAGATTGCGAAAGGCTCGGTGGGTTATTCTGAGGATCTCTTCGAGCTGTCATGCCTTGGCTAGGATATTCATAACGGAACCGGGCTGCAGGTGCCTCAATTCCGAGTTTAATTGCGCTATGAAATGACGGTGTATTTGTTGATGGAAATTGATTTAGGACATTTCCCTCCTCCCGCTTCATCCAGGATTTTTTAATCTCTACCCTTGCTTCGCCCACGGTGTGGCCATGCATAACTCTGTTCAGCATTTGGTAAAGGTACAGAAGGTCACCTTGTGAACCAGAGATCAAATGACGAGTTCCGCTGTTGTGATCTATCGCCAGTATCGGAAGTTTGTAACTCACATAAACTCCAATTGAAACGATCCCGGAGAATCCGGCGACGAAGGAATAAGGATGTATGAAAACCCTAAACGACGAAATTACCAAGGCTATGCCGATAATCAACCACGTCCTCGAGAATCTTTGGATATCGGTTTGCCTGAGACTGTCGATCGAGCCAAGCTCAATCGCAGTGCCCATTCCTCTGGCGTCTTCAAATCTCAGGCTTCGACTATCCAGAACAGCTCTGAAGTGTCTTGATAGCCCGACCAGAGAGAGTCCGTCGAACCACTCCGACTCACTCATCTCCACTCGAGCCTGCGGCCCGGTTGAGTACATCCCGACGTGTGATAAGGCCACCAACGATTTATACTCTTAGGCTCTGAACAAGCAAAAAGCCCCCTACTCAGGTCTGGAGAGGTCAAACGGGCTTGATAGCCAAAACCGATCCACATATCCTCATCGAACCTGCATCTAGTTGGACTACAAGAGGAGGTTTGTTGTGGTGAGATCGGACCCAAATTGGCCGATCCCAACGGACAGTTATGACGTCTCCTTCTATTGACTCTACCCTGCCAACCATGAATTGCAGGTCACAGGACATGTGAATTATATCGTTCACATTCAGAGGCCTGGTTTGAAATTCTGAAAAATTAACACAGACCTCGCTCCTATCCATCGTAACAAGAACATTGGAATCCAAGGATACAATTTGACTACCCTTGTCCAAGACGTCATCTTTGACACCCCTAAGCGCAACACCAACCCTGTCTCCGATGACTGCAGTGTCTACGTCTTCATCCATGACTTGAAGTGACCTGACGACTCCTTCATACCCACCAGGTTGTATCCTGATCGCATCGTGTTTTTTTATGAATCCTGATCTTACGTACCCAATTCCGACTAAACCGATTCCCTTGACCACAAAATGTTGATCCACGGATACAAGCAGATTTTCATCCGACTCAAATTTCGGAATTTTTTCTAGCAGCGTTGATCTGTATTCATGCAAGTCGGGAACTGAGGCGTGCAGATTCCATGTTTTCAATCCCGCTTGGTTTTTGATCACCTCAACCTTTTCCTGATCGATCCACCCTCCATCTTTTGGATTGATGAAAAGGTCCCCGTCCTCAATACCCGCGGAGGAGAATGCAACCATCGCCTCACCCAGCGCAGCATCAAGTGAGGTGACCTCAATAATTCCGTGATCAGATACGTTGAGGGCTGACAAAAGAGGACGAATCTTCGCAGGGTAATTTAGCGGCCTAATCATGGATATTATTTTTCGATGTGTGCCAGTACCCTCCTTGTACACATAGGATTCGATGTCTCTGGTGTCAGATAACTTACCCATGGACCTCAGAAGGTCTTGACTGCCTATGACTGCAATGTTGAGCACTGGCATTTCTGGAAGCATCCTGTTCTGGAAAATTATCCTACGAGTCTTCCCGCCTCATGCCTTCCCTTGCTCGGTCTGCCATTGCATGAAGTCGTTTGCTTTCTTCATCATCCGGTGTAAACTGTGGCACATTCGTGGGTTTTAGTGAGCTATCAACGGCTACCATGAAGAAAAAGCCCGAGCAGATCTCTTCTGGGTTCCAATTTTTCCGAGACAACCGGCAGGATGTCACATGAACGCCAACGGTCCTTGGTGACGTCCACACGACTCTGGCAATCGTCCTGATCAAGTCTCCTTGGTATGCCGGCCTTTTGAATTTCAACGCATCCACGGAGATTGTTACAACATCCTCACTACAGAATTTACTCGCAGCCATGCCTGCTGCGGTGTCCATAATTGACATGAGCCGCCCTCCGAAGAGTGTATCCCGACCATTGGTATCACCGGGAAAAACCTCATTCAATTGAACAAGCGGCATCAGCTTCTCGCGATCGTCCATGTTTGACATCCACAAGTTCCACTCTCTTGAATCCACCCCGAAGATAGCCACTTTTCCGAGGTTTAGACCGCTTGATTGATTTCGGTCGATCATCTCTGACCACCCGTGGATATACCTAGCCTGACATGGGACTCCGTCGTCGTCAACGATCCAGAGGGAGGAGAATACGTGTTCTGGCCGCACCTGCCCTGCGTGGAATCCCCATCAGGGTTAGTGCCAGAATCAAAATTTCAAGCTGTTGCATTCCTAGCTTCCTCTGAGGATGTGTGGAGGTGGAGGGAGGAATTAGCTGAAAATGATCTGAACCCGGGGGCCCACGTTGCTGCTGCCGTTGCATCGGGAACTGCTCTTGGAAGATACCTAACAGACCTGGAGGATCTCGGTCTACCAGGTATTACTATTCCTGATCCAGAACCAATCGCCCTCCTAAAATTGAAATTAAGAAAGTTCGCTCTCGAGCCTTCAAGCGACGATAAAGAATGGGCTCATCTTATGATCAGACACGCAGATTATGCTTCCAAGGCGTCTACGTTCTTCTCGTTTATCGGCGCAGGAAGGCGTTGGAAGCGTGTGCGATCATCAGCAATTCGAAAAGTAGTACCTCATACTGACTTAGATGCCGCTTATGGTGCAGCCGCGGCTTCTGCCGCGGCCTGGTGGACAGAAGAAAATCGAACTTGGACCAAGGAGATAAGGCATGAGGCCGATCGTCGGAAAATGGCGAGATTGCGAGGAGCTATGGCTGAGATGAGATCTGGGAATAAACAGTCAAGAATACTTGTGCCCGTCCATCAGCCATGCATGCAAGGGCTCATCGAGGTAATGTCATCTTGGCCTCACCCGGAAAGTTGTGAGGAGTTGGAAGAATGGTAGAAATAAATGACCGACTTGAGATTAGTGTCGTGGACCAAACTTTCAGGTTTATGCCCAAGGAGCCTCCGACGTTTGATCAAGCATTGACCCTTCCTGGCGCTAGAAAAGTGGGGGAAGAGGTTACAATCACACGAACGGACCCCTGGGCCACATTAGTTTTCGAAAAAACAGGAGGGATAGTGGTTTTCGGAATATCTCGCTCGGAGGTCGCCAAGTTAACAGTCAGAGAGTCCTTGCTCCGCCTTGGACTGCCTGAAGATGGCATCAGCATGGAAAAGGGACCTATGGTGATGAAATTTACAACAGGAAGGGCAGTTATCAGCAGCGTAGCCACAAATCGAATTTCCGAAGTAAAGTCCATCGACAGTCTCGGAGCCGTTGAGATATCAGCAACAAGATTCGGAGGAGTTATTCTGATTTTTCCAAGTGGGAAAGGTTTTGCAATCGGTATGAGATCCAAAAGAATCGGCGAGCTAGCAATTAGAACTTATTTGGAGATCCTCGAACAAGAAGGGGCCCTTGCGTGAGCCACATGGAGAGCCAATGGGAGTGGAAAGGACCGGTTGTCGACCATCATATTCACTTGGATCCAAAAGGAGAGGGCTTAGAGGCGGTGAAATCATTCAAATCTGCTGGTGGAACATCTATTATCCTCGTCCACAAGCCAAATTTTCAAGACCTTCCGGAAACTGTTGATGATTATCGTTCGGTTTACAGTGACACAATAAACCTAGCAGAATCGGTCCGGCGAAACACAGGTGTCAAAGTAGGAGTGATTCTTGGGCCGCATCCTGTTGCTATGGATCATCAAATAAACTCGCTAGGGCTTGAAAATGCAACTGAATTACACCTGCAGGCAGTGGAAATGGCCTTGGAATTTGTCCAAGAACGAGAAGCCATCGGATTGGGGGAGGTGGGAAGGCCTCACTATCCGATATCGGATGATCAATGGAATAATGCTAACAAAACGTTGCTCGAGGTGCTGAAAATGGCAAATGAATACGATGCAGCAGTCCAGTTGCATGTCGAGGAAAACTTTTCCGAAACATACCAGTCAATTGATTCAATCAGAAAGAAGGCAGGCCTTGACAAGAAGCACACTGTTCGTCATTATGCTTCTCCAAATCTCTCAGAAGCTTACAGATCTGGATTGCCTTGCACGGTGAATGTCGGCAAAGGATCCATTTCGAAAATCATTCAAACTTGGACTGAGGGCAGCCCTCCATGGGGGATGGAAACCGATTTCTTGGATGACCCAGCCCGGCCCGGAGCTGTCCTCGGCCCCAAAACCGTACCCAAAAGAGTCAACGAGCTCTGCCAGACATGGCACCAATCCGGAAGGTCTACTGCAGGTCTGGATGAGCTGCTCCACAGGGTAAATCTTGACTGGATTGAATCTACTTATGGCTGGTCGCCTCTTTGAAACAGTTTCAAAAGGCTTATTTTAGGCATAAAAGCAAGAACTCCTCCACAACAAAACAATATCAGGAACAACAGCCCGACAAACCAATCTGGCCTGCCTGTTGAAATCCCAAAAGCCTCAATGACAAGCAGGAAGAATGCTGCGTTTACGGGGAGGAAAATGACCATCATAGCAATGCCAACCAACCGTCTCCAATACATGTCGCTCGCCCCTCGCAACTGCCAACAGTGCATAACGACGACGGAGGTTTGGACCGAATCGATTTAGTGGGCGACTCGACTCGGGGGTACATAGCGCCTGTAGTGAAGTCTGGTTATCACCTGAGGTTTCCAACCTCATATCCTGGGTTCGAATCCCGGCGGGCGCACCATTTGGAATCGTACGGAAGACTACATACTCCCTGTGTTCCGGAGGGTCATGGCCGCCGGCGAGGATGGGGAATCAATCACTCCGGACGGCACGCTGACTGGCATAAGCAGGGATTCCTCAGACCTTGCTGACGAGGCACAGGTTGTAGGCAAGAAGATTTGGAGAATTTTCCCCTACGCCATGAGATACAAAAAACTCGCCTTTGGAGGGGTGCTTGCCAACGCCGGTGCCAGAGCATCCGACCTTCTACCCTTCCTCACTATAGGCTGGGCCGCAGATTTTTACTCAACAGGGACCTACAATCCACCTTGGCTTGAGGCCTACATCGGCGATTCTCCATACCTCGGATTCGGGATTATTATTTTCATGTGCTTTGGACTTCTGGCAATTTTCCAGGGCACAAGCAACTACCTGTGGCAGGCCACATCATATAACGCTCAGCACGACATTAGGATGGATGCGGCAAGATCCCTTATTGATATGGAAGCCTCATATTTTGAGGATAGGCAAACCGGGAACCTCATGTCGGTCCTCTCTGCTGATATTTCACTGTTGGAAGATGTCATATCTGATTCCAGTACTAGCATTGTGAGGATCGTTATCACGTTCACCATGGCGGGAATTCTGCTTTCTCTCATGTCGGTTAAGTTGACAATAATGCTCTTCAGCCCACTGGTATTGATCATACCAATGGTGATCTGGTTTGCCACAAGAGTTCAACGTAAATATCGAAAACAACGTGAAAGCACCGGCAGCATAGTCTCTATACTGGAGAACGTGCTTGGGGGCATCACTGTGATGCAGGCTTACAATGCGCAGGATTTTGAAAAATTCCGAGTGGACAGCGAGTCCTATCGATACCGTGACCAGGCAATCTCGGCTTCACTAGTCAGAAACCGATTCATACCAGGAATATACCTAGTGGCAGGTTTGGCGTTCGGCCTCATTGTTACCGCAGGGGGCTGGGTCTTGGAATCAGGGGAGATATCAATCGGGGAGTATGTGACTTTCCTGCTAATTAGCACTCGGATGACATTCCCGTTGTTCATACTCGGAGCTCTACTGAATCAGATCCAGAGGGGGGAAGCAGCAG
This sequence comes from Euryarchaeota archaeon UBA552, assembly GCA_002499585.1. Taxonomy (GTDB): domain Archaea; phylum Thermoplasmatota; class Poseidoniia; order Poseidoniales; family Thalassarchaeaceae; genus MGIIb-N1. The sequence continues at coordinate 64,336 of DAMH01000019.1, forward strand.
CCAAACGTGTCTTCGCTATAGTTGACCTTGAACCGACCATAGTTGATAACGAAGATGCAGTCCCGTTGGAAGGGGCGATTCAATCACTGGAGTTTGAAGAGGTCACATTTCGTTACCCTTCCTCGGATTCAAATGTCCTAAATGGCATATCATTCAAGGTCACGCCTGGTGAATTTGTCGGGATAATGGGGCACACCGGTGCAGGAAAGAGCACTATTTTGAAACTAATTGAGCGCTTTTATGAACCACAGTCGGGAAGGATACTGGTCAACGGGATAGACCTAAGCCAGTTGAAGATAGATTCAGTAAGAGGGCGAATCGGATTCGTTTCACAGGATCCATTCCTGTTCTTTGGCACTATCAGAGATAACATAGCTTATGCTAGAAAGGCCACAGAGGAAGAGATACAATCTGCATTGATGGAAGCTGGCGCTCTGGAGTTCGTTATGGCTCTCCCAGAGGGTATTGATACAGAGGTAGGTGACAGAGGAGTGAAGCTTTCAGGGGGACAAAAGGCGAGGATTAGCCTTGCAAGGGCTCTATTGACTAAACCAGATCTATTGATCTTGGATGAAGCAAGTGCAGCACTCGATGCCGAAACGGAACAAAGAATCCAGAACTCACTTTTCTCCTCTGAAGACACAGACAGAATGGCAGTTGCTGTAGCACACAGGCTTGCGACTATCAGGAATGCGGATGAGATACTCGCTATGGTTGACGGCGTCATCGTCGAAAGGGGGACTCATGACCATCTAATAGACGCAGACAATGTCTATGCATCGCAATGGAGGATTCAAACAGGTGAATTCGAATCTGAGGCGTAATGAACATGGATAAGATCGAGTGGATAGAGGTTGGGCCCGGTAAAGCCATACTTGGATCCAATAGACGATCTATACTTACCGGCGGGGTGGGGCCTCGACACCAAGTCTCCATCGACAGAATTTTTGAAATATCGAAACATCCTGTCGACCCCGTCGTCTCAAGAAAAATGATCGAGGCAGGCGATGCAAGTTTAGCCTCGGAATCTGAATGGGCACTGGCAAAGGAGGTTGGAGCTATTCATGCAAATTATGGAACATCTGAGGCCTTGGCGGACTCAATAACCAGTTATTGGGGTAAACAATGTGATGGAAGACCATACATACAACACGATTCAGTTCGACATAGGCGAATAAGGACGTGGAAGAAAAAAAGGGTTACAGAGTCGTCGAGGGCAGAGGAATTAACCGAGAACATGCCAAAAAGGTTGGTCAGAAGAAAAACTGACTACTCGGGAGATGCACTAGTACTCCCTCACAGAGGGGACAGTGCGAGGATAATATTCGAGGAAATCGTGATATGCATGTGTTTGGGCGTGGTTCCTTCATTTGTCTGGGCGCTGTTCAATGCTTCACCTGGATACATAGCTGAGGGGTGGTTGAATTTGACATTGGGAGGAATCTTCCTTGGGATATCAACAGCAGTTATCTGGCGCCCGAAAACACCGACATACATACAGGAAGGAGATAAGTGGAGGCTCGGTTGAAGGTCACTCATTTGTGACTCTAGGAGCTAATAAGAATGTCCATTTTGCCCCTCCGTTGTTGCTAACCCAGTCGACTTTGAGTGGATAGGAAGCCTTGAATTGAATCTCAAGATTATCAGTCGCCCCGGGATTGATCTTTCTCGCCAATTCATTGGGGAATCTGATTGAATATGTGGACGTAGACGGCTGCTTTACCGTCAATTCCCCCAGTTCACCGGACTCAAACTTAGTTTCCACAGACTCACCGGTAGGTTCTCCGGATCTAACAGCAAAGTGACTTGCATCTGCAGACAGATCCACCAGATCTCCGCCCAATTTTGCGGCTCTGAATGACCGTGCAAACTTCTCAGTCGATATTACCACTTTCATGCCGTCAAAATCGAGACTTGGTAATTTCACCTCTTCAATCATCGAGGTATCGAGCCCCCTGATGGTTCGACGAACTTCACTAACGTGGACCACCATCGAACTTGTTGTCTGATCATAATCCAGCTCAATGAGATCGTTCGGACCTGCAAGTGCGAGTACTTCCCCCAATTTTCGTAGGTCGATACCTATGTCCATAGGCTCAACCTCGTATGTCTCGAAACATTCGTCAGCGACCATCATTTCCAGCATAGCAACGTGGCTTACGTCGACCGATGAGCAAGCCAGCCCTTTCTCACCCCAGCGAAATTTTGCTTCTTCGTTGTCCAATATAGAGAGCAGGTCTACGATTTCCCTCATTACTTGCTGCTTTGCTGTCACCCTCAGCATGCTACCACTTCCTACCTTGTCCGATCCAGAAGGTTATTCATCATTCTCAGGGAGTTGATCCATCATTGGTATTCTCTGAAGCGATGTCCGCAAGCTTCGCATGTGCATATTTTGGTTTCAGGTTCATCGCTCGAGCGCGTCTGCTGCAATTCAACGAATATTCGATCAGCATCACATTTTGGACATCTGTAATCTCCCACGCGCAAGGTACCTCTGGCTACATCGGGCGCCTGAACTTCAGTCAGATGTTTGAGATCCGTGGATTTTGTAGAGGATTTAGTGTTGGTGATATCAATCTCCTTGCCGTCTGATCCAAGGACTATTGCACTCGAACCGTCCTTTCCACCCACTGGTCCCTCATACCCACACTTGTAATTCGTGCACCTTATGTTGCTATTGGGATCAACGAATCCTAGGGTACCGCACTCTGGACAGAACATCACCGCACCTCTTTGGACTTCCTCACCTAATCGGCTGATTGATTTCAATGCTCCCATGAAAAGAGCATCTGTTTGCTATTTTGCCCAGCGTGTTGACAAACTGAATGTGCCCATATCGTTGAAGTTCAAACACCTCTTGGCTATGACATGCGAGTCATCTACGATTGGAGGTTGGCGAGAGTAATCGACTCCAATTCGGTAATAATCGACGAAATCAAATGGCAATCGGTTAGGACAATCAGCTCGGTTTCTGGTAGGATGGAAGATCTACAGAGGGGCAGGGTTAGCCCAGAAGCCAAAGTGCTAATGTCTAGGTTCCCAGACTCAAGGCCCGATCCGGATGGCCATCTTGAGAACCCTGATTGGCCCCCTCTTTCATCGGAGGAAGAAGACCTATTGTCTGAAGTCGCAGTAAAATTAGCACGGAACAAAGTTGCAAGATCTGCTGGAGATCCGGACCGAAGATTGGATATGTTGGTAACATCACAAATTGAACTGAGGGCTGCTTACACCACTGTCGAGTCCAGATGCGTCGAATGGGCTGGTCTATTGTTGCCGGTACTCGATTTAGACGGAAAAAGAGACGATATCCCATCTGTGCTGTCAAACTCTGAGAATATCGGCGAAGCAGCTGAAAAACTTGAGACTGAGATTCCTCAGTTTCAGCCCAGTCAAGCAGAATGGTTGGCTTTGAAAGAGCTATCCAAAAGATGCCAGGATATCAAAAGGACCTTGGAATCCTCTGAAGCCTCAATTCGGTTGATTGCCGAGGACTATTTGCCCTCTCTATCGAAACTTGTTGGACCGTTGGGCGCAGCAAAAATGTGTGTTCTCGCTGGAAGCAGGGAGAGATTGGCAAGGATGCCTTCAGGTTCCATACAAGTTCTGGGAGCCCACGCAGCTATGGCAGCCCACAGAAGAGGAGCACCGCCTCCAAAACATGGATCGGTTATTTTCTCAATGCCTCAGATTAGCAGATCTCCCAGGTGGGTGAGAGGGAAAATTGCTAGATTCATCGCCGGAAAAGCGAGCATAGCAACAAGAATAGATCATTTCAATGGTGAACCCCTATCCGACGAGGAAGTATACAGAATCCATAAAAAATCCGAGGAAATTAGGGATAAGTTCCCTCGGCCACCCACAAAAAGGTAGGTTAAAATATGCCTCGTCATGTTTCAATCGGCTGGGGAATACGCAGAGATAGGGGCTCACTGTGGACGAGAAATGCCGTTAAAGGAATATCAGTACACGGAGAAAAAAGAAAGAAAGATGGCAGAAATGAATGGAGGAAGTGGGACGCGAGAAGGTCGAAGGTAGCTGCAATGCTGATACGCGCAAAATCCGACCCCTCTGGGTTGATTCCTGACCCAGGCTCACTTTGCATCTATCTGGGCGCCTCCAGTGGCTCGACAGTAAGCCATCTGCATGATCACGTGTGTGGTGCAGGAAATCATCATTCTGGGAAAATCATCGCAATTGATATATCCCCTCGAATGATGAGAGATCTAGTTGTCCTGTGCGACAAAAGACCTGGTCTTGTACCTGTATTGGGGGACGCTAGGTCTCCCAACTCCATAACTCCATTACTGTCGAGGAAGGCAGACTGGTTATTCCAAGATTTGAGCATGGCCGATCAAATGAGAACTTTCATCAAATGCACCCGTATCATGCTCTCCAAGGGAGGTCTTGGTATTATTTCCCTCAAAGCAGCAAGTGAGAGGTGGACATTCAAATCGGATGAAGACCTTTTTACTGAGTCAGAGCGGGTGGTGAGGGAATCCGAACATCTGGAATTTTTAGAAAGGATCGATTTGAAAGGACTAGAAGAACAACATATCGTAATAGTTGCAAGAAGAGTCTGACCATTACCCTCATGACAGACCGCTTGGATGGAAACATATGCCCGAACTTCCCGAGGTTGAGACTGTCAGGCGTGGTTTGGAAGAATCCTTGGTAGGTCTTAAGGTGGCTAGGTTCACGGCGAGGAGGAGGGATTTGAGATTCCCCATCCCAACTAATCTGAAGAAAAGATTGGAGGGCAGATTGGTCGTATCGGTCAGAAGGCGTTCAAAGTACCTGTTGATTAATATGGATGACCAAACCATCCTGTTGAGCCACCTTGGAATGTCTGGAAGATGGACCATACTATCAGAAGGAGAACCCTCCAGACCTGGCCGATTTGCCCACGGCGGTCTAATCGGAACCGGGGATGGACCCCATGATTGGATAAGGGTAGAGTTTAGCGATGGGACTGAAGCTATTTATTCCGATCCAAGAAGGTTCGGATTTGTAGATTTGATAGAACCAGGTACCGAGTCAGAACATCCGATGCTCTCTAAGTTAGGCCCCGACCCCCTTCCAGGAACCTTGACTCCAAGGATGCTAAATTACTCACTCAGCGGGAAAAAAACAAGCTTGAAATCTGCCTTGCTCGATCAGAAGATTATCGCTGGATTGGGCAATATCTACGTTTGTGAAGCCCTGAGCAGGGCCAGATTATCACCAAGGAGAAAATCCTACACGATAACTTCGAAAAAAGGACCGACCAAGAGGATTCACGAACTTGTAGCAGCAATTCACAGCATAATGGCCGAGGCGATCGATGCAGGCGGCTCCACACTTAATGACTATCGAGGAGTTCACGGGGATGAGGCACTGGGATATTTCCCACTTTCCTTTCAGGTATACGGTAGGGAAGGCGAGGGATGCCTGAATCCTGGTTGCAGTGGACTCGTCATGAGGTATGTCCAATCAGGAAGGTCGACATTTGCATGTCCCAGATGTCAGAGGTAAGCTACCTCAACATCAACGTAGCTTTGACAATAAAGAGCTGTAGTCTGATGGGTAAAATCCTCGCAAATAGCGGTACAAACCAATTTAGATAGCCCGGAATAACCTCTCTTCGACCCCTCATCATAGCCTTGACTGCGCTCTTAGCAACCCTCTCTGCAGAAATTGAACTCCAAAGCTCAACTCCAGTGAGAATCATCCCTGACCTCTCTTGAAAACCAGTCTCAACATACCCTGGACACAGCGCAGTAACTGTAACACCGCTCCCATTAAGTTCAGAAGACATGGCCCTGGACAGGGATAAGACGAAGGCTTTGCTTGCGCAATATACAGCCATACCCGGGCCCGGTTGAAATGCTGCGATTGAAGCGACGTTTAGGATCCTTCCTGTGCCCCTTCTCGCCATATCTCCGGCGTAATGATGACCGAGATAAGTTAAGGCCCTGATGTTTAGATCCACAATACCAACTAACTCATCTGAATCCTGATCTACAATTCTGCCATAGATTCCATACCCAGCATTGTTCACAAGAATGTCAATATCGCCCGCCTTCTGCACAACCTTCTCTACCTCTGAGTGAATTGATAAGTCTGCGATGATGACCTCCACTGATGTCAAATCCGACAGTTCTTTTTTCAGCGTGTGAAGCTCATCAGCACTCCTAGCAGTCACAACAAGACGATCAACCTCACTCGCCAGGGCCTTGGATATCTCCCTACCTATACCACTCGATGCCCCCGTGACCAGCGCTGATGACACCTGTAACCACCCTTGTATGCGAGACTACATGTTTCTTCTGAACTGCCCGCCTATTTCAAAGAGGGCCTTTGTGACTTCACCGACAGTGCAATGATCGACAATGTCCATCATCACTTCGAATAGATTTTCACCATTTCTAGCCGCTTCTTTTAGAAGGGTAATTCCAGCTTCTGATTTTTCAGAATTCTTCGTCTTGAAGTCAATGTTCCTTTCAATCACCATTCGCTTTTCCACCTCGTCTGACCTAGTGACTTCCAAGTCGAAAGAATCCGCATCATCCGCAGACAGGGTAACTCCGTCGGGGTCTTTGAAAGTATTCACCCCGATAATTGGTATTTCTCCAGTGTGTTTACGATGTTCGTACACCATAGACTCATCTTGAATCCTGTTTCTCTGATAATTTACCTCCAGTGCACCCAGGACCCCTCCTCTTCGACTCATTTCTTCGAATATCCTTAGAATCTCTTCCTCAACGCTCTTTGTCAGCCACGAGGTAACGAATGAACCTTGTAGTGGGTTCTCATTTTGTAAGAGGCCATATTCCTTGGAGAGTATGAGTTGTATAGCCACAGCATCCCTTACCGTTTGCTCTGTTGGGGTGCCGAAAGCCTCGTCCCGACTGTTGGTATGCAGGGAATTTGCATTGTCGGCCAGTGCGTAAAGTGCTTGTAGAGTAGTTCTGTAGTCATTCCAAGTATACTCCTGTGCATGGAGCGAACGGCCGCTGGATTGAATGTGATATTTCAATTTCTGACCTTTCTCATTCACTCCATACATATCTCTCATTGCAATCGACCAGATGCGTCTGGCGACCCTTCCAATCACTGCATACTCGGGGTCCATGCCGTTAGAAAAAAACCATGAGAAATTATGAAGGAAATCATTGGGATCCAGGCCCCTGGCTCGGAATAACTCAACATATGTTAGACCATTTGCGAGGGTCAGAGCTGCCTGTGTTATGGGATTTGCACCAGCTTCAGCGATATGATATCCTGAGATGCTAACAAAGTAATGATTCCTTATTTGATTCTGCACATAGTACTCAGCAACATCACCCATCATTTTGAGTGATGTGTCCAAATTGAACACAAGCGTATTTTGTCCCATGGCCTCTTTTAATTGATCAGCCTGAACGGTTCCTCTGACGTTGGAAAGTGTGAACTTACGAAGTTCTTCAACTTCCTTCTCATCCGGCGGCCGACCATTTTCCTCTTCAAAGATGCGGATCTGCTGCCGGTGAGCGACGCGAAAGAATGCTGCAAGGTGCCACCAATAATTTCCGTTAATTGTCATGGAAACGCTTGTATTAGGCTCGCAAAGGTTGAATCCGTCAAATAGACGGTCCATCTCCTCAATGGTGCTTATAGAGACACCTGATTCGCATACCTTGCCGAATATGTCTAATCGGTCTTCTGGATCATGTCCATACAGGCTTGGGGAGTCAAAAGCCACTGAGAGTCTGTTGAAAGGTTGGTCCTTAGCTAGGAAATGATATCTTTGATTGGTCCTCTCTGCAGACCCCTCGCCAGCAAACATGCGAACAGGGAGCTCGTCTTGTCGCTTGAAAGGGAACACACCTGCTGTGAATGGGAAGGATCCGGGAAGATTTTCAGATCTAATCCACTTCAATTGGTCTCCCCAATCTTCCGTCTCAGGCAGGGCAACTCTTGGCAGGTTCAATCCAGAGAGAGTTTTGCTCGTGGTGTCAACTTCGATTTCCTTGCCGCGTACGCTGTAGCTCGCTCTGCCTGATTCGTATTGTTCCATTGTGTTTTCTAGTTTCTCTAGACTCCTCAGCTCCACATCACCAAGTTCCTGTCTCATTTGATCTGCTTGTTTGATCAATTCCTCGTGGGATCTGTCCGCACCAGACTCTTTCATGATCTTGGCTGAATTTTCTAAATCCTGAATCGATCGTGCCAGATTTGCCTGAATCTCGGTGTTGATATGATATTCTCTTATACAATTCGAAACTTCAGAAAGATAGCCGTGGCGTGAAGGGGGAAGTGGCTGAGATCTATCGGGGAGGCCATCTGAGCCCATCTTTGCAGGGCGGGCTTGAAACTCTGTTTCGAATTTCTGATTAAGATATTTTGAGATATTTTCCCAGAGGTAATCCACGCCAGCGTCTGCGAATCTGCTCGCGACTGTTGGAATGACCGGCAATTCCAAATCTGAGGCATCCCACATCTCCTTGTTTCTTTTTACCTGTTTTCTGATCTCGACCAAAGCATCTTCTGCCCCGGGACGGTCGAATTTGTTTAGGACGATGAAATCTGCAAAGTCGAGAGCAGCGAGTTTTTCCAATTGACTTGGCGCTCCATACTCTCTTGTTGTAACATATAGCGAAACATCAGCAATTTCTGTAATTGCGTCATCGCCTTGGCCAATACCGCTGGTTTCGACGATCAGAAGGTCAAAGCCGACAGATTTGCATATTTGTATGGAACTGTCCACAGCATTCGATAATTCCCTGCCGCTGTCTCTGCTTGCGTAGGATCTCATGAAGGTGGATTTACTTCTCAGAGAATTCATTCTTATCCTGTCTCCCAACAGTGCTCCTCCGGTTCTTTTCCTTGTTGGATCTGTGGCCAGGAGGGCGATTTTACAATCTGGATTGTCTCTCAAGACCCTCAGGACTAACTCGTCCGTGAGGCTGGATTTGCCGGCTCCACCGGTTCCGGTGAGGCCGATCACTGGACAGATGTTTGTAGAATCATTGAGTTTAGATATAATCCCCTCAGATCCTCCCCTTTCCGCCATAGTAAGTAGTTTGGAGACACTCCCATGGTCTTCGCAGGTAACTTCATTGGGATCAGGGAATCTACTTTCCTCTGTCAAATCCAGATCTCGTACTAGATTCATGGCGTCTTCCACCATTCCAGTTAGTCCGAGATCCCTTCCGTCATCAGGGGAGTATATTCTGGCGATTCCCGTGTCCCTTAGGTGTTTTATTTCTGACGGTAGAATCGTTCCCCCGCCCCCACCGACTAGCACAACATGACCAAATCCCGCCTCGTCAAGGATATTCTTCGTGTGTGTGAACATCTCCACAGCACCACCTTGGTACGAGGTTATGGCAATCAAGTGGGCATCCTCCTGTATGGCAGCGAGAGCAACATCCTCCGCACTCCGATCATGTCCGAGGTGAATCACCTCACATCCCATCGACTGGAAAATCCTGCGAAATATGCCTATTGCTGCATCATGACCATCAAATATTGCTGCAGCGGTAATCACTCTGATGGGTGTAATCTTCCTAGATCTTCCCTTTCGGGAGCCCCCTCGACCTGTGTTAACCACAAGCATCCGGGTCAGGGTTACAGCAATGACCTCATCGGCTGAATGATCAATTCCATCGTCATAGGGCGCCCGTTATCAATAGTCCAGCAAAGGCAAACATGAGAATCCCCATTGCTCCGTCGATTACGTGTGATTTTCTTTGTAAAAACCCGATCCTATCACCTGTTGTGAGAACAGTAGCCACTGAAACATACCAGGTTCCATCTATCACCATTCCGAGGAAACCCATGCCCAAGAGTGTTTGAATTGACACCCCAGCATCGATAAAAGGAGAGTACAGGGCAAGCATCCATGCAAGGATTTTCGGATTGAAAATGGCAATGAAAAATCCTTGAAAAAAGCCTGCTAATTCATTCGCTTCAACATCCAGGCCCTCAACACGATTCTGTGGCCCTTTCGATGCATGTCCCAGAAATACGGCCCCGAGCCAAATCAGTATGACGGTTCCCCCCAGTTTCAGTACGACTTCTGTGGATGAGTGAATACTCAGGGCTGTGGCTAGGCCGAGAGCAGCCAGAAAAGCGTAGATTCCGAATCCTATTCCATGACCAAGACCCGTGAATACACCTTGACTCCGGCCGCCAGATATGGTATTCCTAAGAACCACTGCAAGGGACGGCCCTGGACTCATGGCCCCTAGTGTGAAAACTAGAGCCAATGCTGCCCACGCTTCTGGAGACAATAGATCACGCTCTTACTAAGAGTACATGCTTTCTATCTCGCTTGCCCAGTTTTCACGTATCTGCTTTCTACGAATTTTCAAAGTCGGTGTTAGTTCACCATGGTCAACAGAAAAATCTCTTGGTAAAATTGTAAATTTCTTGACTTGTTCAGGCGGGGCAAACTGATTGTTCAGCACCGTCACCTTAGATTCAATTAGTTGGTACAAATTAGATATTTCTTGTTCCATGCTCGACCCTTTGGCTTGAAGTTCAGACAATTGTTCTGAAGGATCTTTGGGCACCTTCTTTGCATCCACTCCATAATGATCACGGAGTACAGCGCCAACATCAAGCGTAAGGAGGGCTGAACAAAACTTTCTTTGATCTCCGACCAAAAAGCACTGTGATACCTCTGGGATGGATTTCATGGTTTCCTCGATTACGAGGGGTGCAATATTCTTACCGCCAGAGTTAACATATATCTCCTTCTTTCTACCTGTGATGTAGACATAGCCCTCGTTGTCGATCTTTCCTATATCCCCCGACATCAACCAACCGTCATCGGTCATCGTCTCTGCTGTTGCAGCCTCATTCTGATAATAACCTTTCATTATGTGCCTTCCTCTGAATAGTATCTCACCATCTTCAGCTAGCTTGAGCTCAGTACCGCTGAAGGGCTTTCCAACACTGCCAATCCTGTTTGCGGCTCCGTGACCCAGCGTAGCGCCTGCAGTGGTCTCTGTCATACCATAGCCTTCATAGATCGGGATCCCGAACTCGTGGAAGAATTTCAGGATGTCTGGGTTTATCGGGGCAGCCCCTGTAACGGCGAATCTGACATTTTTCATGCCCACGGCCTTTCTAGCTGCCTTCTTGAGCACCCCACCGATAACAGGCATGCCACTCAGTATACTCAAGGCGCCAGAGCCAAACTTAGAGTACAAACTTGAGTATATTTTCTCGTATATTCTCGGGACACCGATGAAAAGGTGAGGTTGAACCTCTTTTGCGTAATCGACGACGTTGAGCGCATTATCAACAACATACATGTGAATGGCGGATCTACACCAGAGGTGGTTATCCACCAATTGGCCAAAGACGTGTGCCAAAGGCAGCCATGAGACGTAGTTCTCCCCTTGGTTCAACGTTATAATTTCGTCAACCTCGGATAATTCGGCATCCCAGTTGTCGTGGGTCAACATCACGCCCTTCGGATTCCCCGTAGTGCCGGATGTGTAGATCAGAGCTGCAAGATCATCAGGCTCAATCCCGTCTATCCTTGCGTGAACTTCTGAATCCTCTATCTTCTCTCCCATTTTGATAAACTCGGCCCAGGACATTGATTTCTCATGATCAATATCTTCAACTCCATCCAAAATCACAACGCACTCTACATCGGGCAAGTTTTCCAGAATTTTTGAAAATCTTCTACTGGGGGTCTTCTCGGGATCACCTCCCGACTGCGGGTTGTCTCCGATTATGACGACCTTAGAACCAGAGTCACCTATAACCCACTCAACTTCTTCTGGTGAGCAAGTATGATACACACCGACGCCAACGCCGTTCGTCATCTGAGTAGCGCCGTAGCAGGAGTACCATTCCGGTCTGTTGTAAGCATATATGCTCATCCTGTCACCTTTTTCGAACCCCATTGAGATTAGTGATTTCGACACGGAAACAACTTCATCAGCAAACTCCTTCCATGTTTTCGTGCTCCACGCCCAGTCTCCATTGGGGCCCTTGCCAGCCTTGACGGACAAAGCTGGTTCATTGGCATATATTTCGGCGTTCTTGAGAAGATTCCGGGGTGTCAGTGTTATCGTCATCACCCGGTGTAAAATGCCACACCGTATAACCGTATTCCGAGATCAGGGGGGAAGAACTCCCCTGAAATTCCTCTTCCAGTCTTCCCCTCTGTTTCGATTTGCCAATGGCGATGCAGGCGATGGATGCCAGCAAGATTTGATCTGAACATCATTGTCCTGAAGTGCCAAAAAAGATCTTTTTTCTGCATACTTTCCAATCCCCACGACTGTTTTGATCTGAAGCAATTCGACCACATCGATCAAATATTCGTCACAACGGTTGAGCATGGATTTTACCAACTCACCCCCTAGTTTGTCAGGAGTTACATTCACACCCCTTTCCCCAGAGAACAACATCAGAGGGCAATGGTTCAGTAAGAAAACTTTGGAAAAAATTTCTTCAGCACTCCCGTAAATCTCCTCAAGACTGCCCCAAAGTCTAGTGCCACTCACCTCTTCCTTGGGCCAATCAAGACCTGTCACAGGACGCCTTGGATGAACCCTCCTCGGTTGACTAACTTTCAAATTCTGTATTTTCAATAAATCCCGTACAATTTTTGTCGCAGCAAAAGGAATCCCCATTTGACCCATCCCGTGAGGACCCGGATTCATTCCGAGTAGCATTGTTCGAGCCCGCCGAAAAACTGACTTTTCCAAATATGCCCTGTGCGGCTCCCAAGCATATGAGAGGGGGTTGTACGCGTAGTCAATTATGCCATTTGAAACAATCCTGTCTGCAAAGGAGTTCATATCGTCCCTGAAAATTTCAGTTATCTGCAACATGTGCTCTATCATTCAGTAATCACGATCCCGGTGGAAAACCCCTGAAAGACACATTCCCTGCAATGGAGGCCCGGCCCCCTGGTCATTAAATCTATACTAAATCGTCAAAGGCACCTCCGATCGGGCGTTTCCTTGAGTCCATATTTTCTTGTCGAACGTGATGGATTGGGGGAGTAGTTCATCATCCATTGTCGTTTCGTCAGCCCGTGAACTGGCCATTTGGACCCTATGGCACCTCGATGGGGCTGTTGTTGGTGCTTACTATCCCATTGCACCTTCTATGGACGAAGGACAGTCGAGAATATCGTGTCAAACCAAACAGGATAATATCTGAGATCAGAGATATGGGTTACTACTGGCACATATCCCTTTACCTTGCAATGTTCCTCTTCAAGGCGTTCACGGACAGCCACAACGAACCTCTGAAAGAAATGGTGGGAGGCTTCACGTACCTCATCTACTCCATCGAGGGAGAACTAGTATTGTTCGTGCAAGATCGATTCCGAAATGAATCACTATCCGAGATATTGTCATTGCACTACCTTTTTGCCTATTTGTTCATCATTTGGTATCCGCCAATACACCATATCTTGTCCGGGGACAAGGATCTCGCTGATCTATCAGCAATGAATTATCTAGTAATCTATCTTCTTGCCGTCCCATTTTATCTCTTCTTCAATGTCGAGGTTACCTCAAGTTACCTACCCGGAGTCGACGCGCTGATGTACCATGATAGTTGGAACCTGAGGTTCTTCACTAACAATGACCCATTGGATAACGGAGTCCCCAGTTTACATGTAGGACTTCCTGCATCCCTTCTGTTGATCCACAGAGCCTATCTAAAGGAAAAGAACATACAGATGTCGGATTGGCGACATCGCGGCCTCGACAGGTTCATTATAGCGAATGTAGCGATATACATGTTTTCCATATTATATCTTGGTATACACTGGCTCTCGGACGTTGTCCCTGGGCTCTTGCTCGCTATCATATGCTCGAGGTTCTGCATTCGTGTTCAACCTGTATTGAGGAAAAAAGGGGTCCGTGGATTCCTGAATATGCTCACCGAGAAAGCGAACATCACTCCAATCATAACCTGTGCAGTCGTAGGCTCTCTTGCAATTATGGCAGCGATTGGTGGACCCGGTACAAGTCCCCAGAACCCCGATTTCAGGATGGAGGGCGATGATGTCAAGTTGGAACCACTGGAGATTCACAGTCTAGATGATCCAGTATATGTGGACGTAATGAACGTCGGGGATATTGACGTCAAAGTATTGTTCGTGAACGTAGTGGCTGTCGAGCCTATGGCAGAAAGAGGGAGAATAAATTTTGACTCCTTGCTCCCCGAAGGAGAATTGAAAATACTTGAACCAGGCTCGACTTGGACTTTCGATTACATGCCAAAGAGCTCGGAAGACAATTACGTCATACTTCTCAAATCTGGCGGCGAGGGGGGAGAAATCGCCGAGGTTTCAATTCTGAGCGAGTATCCTGGCGCAGACTCGGCATTGGTGAGTGGTTTCGTGATCAGTATGCTCTCATTCATCGTTGTCGGGATATCCGCGAATCCCCGTTACAAGAACGAGGCTTGATGCTCAGGCAAGTAAATTTGCAGCCACAAAACTGCCTAGGAATAAGCCCGACATGGCCCCGGCACCTAACCAGATGCCCAATCTAAATGGCGGATAGTTTGATTTCCAGACATAGAGTGATTGAGATAGCCAGAATATAATGACGATTATGAACCAAATTGGAAGAATCAACTGTGGTATCACTGCGACTAAAACCATCACATTGAATCCGATGGCACACTCAACTCCCGACCCGTAGTTCTTTGGTAAGAATATTAGTAGCAGAGACGAACCCATCACCACCAAAATTGGGAGAAGTATGGTTTGTTCGAACAAGTCAGGTAGACCGAGATACAAATCCAAGGTCCCAACAAGCACTCCCAAAAATGCTGGTATGGCCACAGGCCAGACAGGGGGTTTGTCCCACTTCATGCCTTTACCGCGGTGGAATACTGACAAGAACCCTACTGGTGCAGCCGGAAGGTTTTCTTTAGTTTTCAGCATCTCGGGCACCATGCCCAAAGGAAAGATAGTCCTCGGAACCCTCGCTCCACATCCGCCTCACGTAGTTTATGCTGAAAATCCAGAGCAAAACGAGCCTATCTCAGAGGGGGGTTGGGAAACTCTCAGGTGGGGATACAACCGACTTGCCAGAAAGCTTGAGAAAATCGACTACGATGTAATGGTCGTGTTCACACCACACTGGCAAACCTACATTGGAACGCATTTTCTCGGCCTGCCCAGATTTGCTTCGAAATCTGTTGACCCAATATTTCCCAACATTTTCAGATATTCATACGATCTGAAAGTCGACGTGGAATTATCAGAACTAATGTGCAAAAAGGCCTCAGAAAGCGGCTTAATCACAAGAATGATGACGAATCCTGACTTCAGGGTCGATTACGGAACAATTACTTCATGTCACATGCTCAATCCAAAATGGGACAAGCCGATTATTACAATCAGCTCAAATCGAAGCACACACTACTATTCGCCCGAGGTCATGATCGAACAAGCCCTCGCTTTGGGGAAGGCCTGCAGTGAGGCCATCGAAGAGAGCGGGAAGAAGGTCGTTCTTGTCAGTAGCCATAGCCTGTCCCACCGACACTTCGTCACAGAGTCCCCTCTTCCTGAGGATATGAGCAGAGAGCGAATTTACAACCACAGTCAATATGTCTGGGACATGGCTCTTATTGACTTATTCCGAGAAGGGAAGATGAGGGAGGCCATCGACATCATGCCTGAGTTCACTGAGCAAACTATAGCAGAGACCGAGGGAGGCGGACTCATCTGGATGATGGGTGCAATGGGCATGCCCGATTATCCTGCGGAAATATATGGATATCAATCTGTAATCGGAACGGGTAATTGCATAGCAGCATGGGTCCCTGAGGCCAACAAGCGCGAGATTGTGTTGTGAGGGTGATTCTGTGAGTGATGAGATTATACAATTCGGTCTTTATGTGCCCCCGCACCCACATCCACTGCTTGCCCCTGATGCCAATCCAGGATACAAGAGGCTGAGGGAGGCGTATGACCAATGCAAAGACAGGATCGAAAAAAGCGATGCTGACATAATAATCGTCTACTCCACGACTTGGCCGTCAATCATCGGCCATCAGTTCCAAGCCAACCCCAACTCGGAATGGGTCCACGTGGATGATGACTTCCACTATATGGGAAGTATGCCTTATTCCTTCACGATGGACTCCGAATTTGCAGCAAGATGTGTCGAGAAGGCTGAATCTAGGGGCCTTCAGGCTAGGACGGTGAATTACGATGCGTTTCCAATCGATACCGGCTCAATAACCGCACTCTCGCTCCTCAACCCCGACAATAGAATACCTTCCACGATCGTGTCGAGCAACATGTACGCCAACAGATCTGAGACCATTGTTCTGGGCAAGTCAATTCGAGACGCCCTCATAGAGACCGGGAAAAAAGCAGTAGTAGTAGTCGTCTCGAGCCTTTCTAACAGGATGTTCACAGAGCCGATAGATCCAATCGATGATCGTATACACAGCCAAAAAGACGATGACTGGAATAGAAAAATCTTGGAATTTTTCGAAGGAGGTCGCCTGGAGGATCTGAGCCAACTCTCACGGGAGATCCACGGTCAGATACGAGTCCAAAAGGTAGTTGCATACAAGCCTGCCTGGTGGATGGCTTCGACTATGGGGCAGCACAATAATTACACGGGTGAGGTACTGGCCTACGAGGCATTGCATGGATCAGGGGGAGCGGTTATTCAACTCACGCCCTCTCATGGGTCGATGGGAGACAAGGAGTTCGATGAAGATGATGTCGAATATTACCATGGAGACAGGGATGTGCTTGACAAGGGGGGCACGCCATGACCAGTGATGGGCCGATTTACTCTGACAGAGCCCCGGAGGCAGTCGGAGCATACCCCCATGCTTTTGCGGTGGGAGACCTGATCTTTTTGAGCGGCGTCGGTCCAAGACAGAAGGGTACGGACGACATTCCAGGTGGACCCATTAGGACCCCGGACGGTCGACAAGTCGACTACGACATAAAACTCCAGACAAAGGCAGTTATTGAGAATATCAAAACCATACTCACGGATGCTGGCTCATCGTTGGACAAAGTTGTTGATTGTACTTCATTTCTTGTGAACATGGAACGCGACTTCAAAGGGTATAACGAGATCTATGCAGAGTATTTTGCTGAAATAAGGTGCTCCAGAACCACTGTTGAGGTAGGCGCTCTTCCTACCCCGATAGCGGTCGAGTTGAAGGTTGTGGCCCGCAGGTAATTCACTCTGCAGTAATTACGCCGGCTACTGCTATCTTGACGCTAGTGGCAACCGCATCCCGTACCGCAGGATTCTGATTTGGAGCTGTGATTGTTGCCGCTTCCCCGCCCGTGGGCATGCCCGTGAGAAAGCTCTTCTGCTGTCGCATCTCTGACATCCACAACCTCTACCGAGAAAACTAATGTCTTCCCCGCCATGACGTGGTTGAAGTCCACTGTGACATCGTCGCCATCGATTTCGGTGATCGTGAACATGGTCGTACCCCCGTTTTCTGTCTGCGCATAACTCGACATGCCTACCTCTAGTGGTGCATTTGGACCGAAAACACTCTTGTTCACTGTTTGAAAGAGATCTTCATTCCTCTCTCCATAAGCTCTGTTGGGGCTGAGGGTGAAAGTCCTCTTATCACCGACCTTTGCACCGATCAGTTCTTCTTCGAAACCCGAAATCATTTGTCTGTGCCCGACAAGAAATGATAGCGGCTCGCCTCCTTCGTTAGTGTCGAATACTTCTCCGTCTTCGAATTTCCCCGAGTAGAAAACACCTGCAACGGTGTCCTGTGCTATTTTTGCCATGTCTTCCCCATCATGCGCCCCCTTGTATGGTTATGGGTTCCATGCGTTCCGGGCTTAGAGCATAATTTCAACAATGGAAAGGGGTCAAGATTGTTCATGGGCGACGGCGAGGACAATGACCTAAATCTGAAGTCGATGGTATACAAACCGCTTGATGTCTCCGAGAAACTAGAGAGGAGCCTAGGGCTTTATGGTTTGATAGCCATATCACTTTCGGCGACTCTCGGTAGCACATTGTTCGTCATCCCGGCTCTTGGAGCGGACGTACTAGCCGAGTCTGGAGGAACAGGGGCAGGCCTCTGGCTTGCATTCATCATTGCGGGCCTGATTGTTCTACCAAGTGCGTTTTCCAAATCGGAACTTGGTACAGCAATGCCGTCTTCCGGCGGTTCGTATGTCTACATCAGACAAACATATGGGCCGTGGATGGGAATGATCTCCGGATTGGGCCTCTGGGCCTCATTTGGCCTCAAATCAGCATTTGCATTGATTGGCTTCAGCGCTTATATATACGCTATTCAAGACCCTCTGGGTTTCGAATTTACCGAGAACATATCCAAACTGATCGCTATTTTCCTGTTATCCTTGATTATTGTCATCAACATCATGGGTGTAAAAAGCATAAAACGAATACAATTTCCGATAGTGACAATCTCAGTTCTTTTTGTGTTTTTGATCGCATTCCTTGCCGGCATAAACCAGTCCTTCGATTGGAGTAAACCGGTACAAGGGGAGGCATTCTCTGACAACGGATTGCTATCATTGGATGGAGTGACCAGTTTGGGGACAGCCTCGGCCTTTGTGTTTCTCTCGTTTGCCGGTGTTACAAAAATTGCAGCCGTGGCTGGCGAGATCAAGTCTCCATCGGAGAACCTCCCGAAAAGCATGATATGGACCCTTATATTAGCTACCGCAGTTTATGTCATTGTCTCCTTCTTCCTGTTTGGTTTAATGGATCCAAGCCAACTCGGCATCGGTACTGAAAAACCTGACAAAGCCCCCATACACACTTTCGCAGTTGAAGTCGGAGGAACATCGTTGGGACTTGTAGCCGCTGCAGTCGCAATCATATCAATGGCAGGGATGGCGCTATCTGGTGTACTTGGGTCATCTAGATTCATATTTGCGATGTCGAGAGACAACCTCTTGCCCCAGGAATTTGAGGAATTGAATTCTCGCTTCGAGACTCCTCATAACGCGATCATAGTCACAGGAGTTGCGATGGCTATCGCCATCCTCACGATCCCTGTTGGTGATGTTGCGAAACTCGCTTCCGGATTCAAGATTATGATATTCATGCTAATCAACTCAACTGTGATTGTCCTGCGCAGGCTTCCGGATGGAGAGACTTGGTATACCCCATCATTCAAGAGCCCAATGTATCCTTACATGCAAATCTTCGGGATTATATCAGGGATGGTACTTCTGGTCTTAATGGGCTCCAGTGCCCTGGTAGGCGCCAGCGCAGCAATCGGACTTGGCACCCTGTTATATTTCTCATACGCAAGAAAACAAGTGGAAAGGAACTTCACACCCTGGAGAATCATCAAGTCCGAGTTATTCGACAAATCTCAATATGAGACTGAAAAATTATGGCTGGTATTCAACACACACGCGGATTCTAAAAATCCAGACCACCTGAATTTGAAGGAGTTCATCAAAGCAATCGCTGTGCTCCAGCCGAGCATAAAAGAGCCTCATGCGAGGGCCTTATTTCATGAGATTGACACCGACGGGGACGGAAGAGTCGACCTCGAAGAATTCATGATATCGATGTCCGAGGGCAAATTCGAATCAGAATAGATCGTCGTCGTCGTCAGAGTCATCCTCGAATGACATCATGTTACCGCCCTTCTTGGGCTTTACAGGCTCATTTGTCACCGGATCGGGTTGTTTTGTTTCCTCAACTGAATGTGTTTCTTCGACTGGACTTTCCAAATTCTCGGATCTCGCCATGACCCTCATGCGTTGCTCATCTCTGGCCATAATTTCCAAAAGCCTCTCTCTGGCCTTATCGTGGTGTTGTTGCATAAACATCGCATCATGTTCCAACAATGGAGAATCAGATATAATCGTGAGGTCCATCCAGTCGCCGTCCTCGGCCAGGAACTCTGCGAACGGTTCGAACTTCAAGTCGGATTTTTTTATCTGTGTGTAATGTAGGGCATTGCCCATCCTGTGCTCCACGCCAGCGAAATGGCAGTAGAATTTACTTCCGCCGAGTCTGGTTCGGACTTTCTCGAAAAGTTCCGCATAATCTTCACTGGTTCGCATACATCCGTGACCTCTCGCATGTATGTGAGCCATGTTCAATACCGGCACCGTTCCAGGGACATGATTTACCACTTCTAACACTTCATCAACTGTACCCCATAACTCCTGACGACCCGATGTTTCTATACCAATAAGAGGCGGCTCTTCGCTGTGTACCCATGGAAAGGCAGCATAATCCTCCTCTTCCTCTGGTCGGCCCCATATCTCCTGAATCCTATCAACAATGCCGGAGAAAATGGTTGCAACTTTTTCGTTTGCCTCGCGACAAGGCCCCTCCTCACCGTACGGTCCGACGTGGAACACAACATGTCTGGCATTTACTATCTTTGATACCTGTAGAGCCACTTCGTATTTTGTCAAGGTTCTGTTCCTTTCCCTTGTATTGCCGAGGAGTTCAGCGTAGTAAGGACCATGCAGGTTCATCTGGAAACCTGTCTTGTACGATAGTATCCCTGCCTGCCAGTATTGATCAAAGTGAGCTGGTTGTATCGTTCTGACAGTCTGTATCTCCATCGTCTCTAGTCCAAGGACAGTAATATCATCCATGCCCTCTACAATCGTTCGCCCCTTGCAGGACAAGGGAACACCAGCTGGTCCAAGTCTCAACGGCATCCCACGACCTCCTGCACCCTCGAGATGGCCTCGACTTCTAAAATGATGGACTAAAAGTACGATATCTACAGTCCTGCAGAAAGTCTGATGCCGTCCTCTGAGTAGCTACTTGAGGGCAGTTTTACCAACAAATTCGACACCAACTCGGTCAGGTCGGCATACCGTGTTACCCCAGCAACCACTCCCAGATTATGGTGGATCTCGGCGACAGATGTGGATTCATTGAGGGTAGCAACGACTGATACCAAGCCGCGCGTCCTCAGCATTTCACCTATGTCTTTTGGGTCTACTTCTTCTATTTCTGCTATCCACTTTCTGCCTTCTGATGTCATGGATATGAATCCAATTTGACGTATTCTCTCTACGACGAGACCCCATGCCTGCTCGCTATTCATGAGACATTGATGATCAATAATTATCGCTGTTTTGGCACCTTCCAACTCTGCGAAAACCATTGCAGCTCCCGCTGCCGATCTCAATGATTCACTCATTCCAAATGAGGACACATCCAACAATAACCAATGTGATGCACTCAAGGTGGACCTCAAGTCTATGTTCGCATGATCAAAGTCCTCTGAATCGACACAGAGCCAGACAGATTCGACACCCATTACCTCCAGGTTGTCAATCACCATTTTCGTGGTGCTTTCATCCCTGCCTAATCCCACAACCTTGATTTTTGAATTGTCCAAATCAGTCACCCCATCTCAACAAGGCCAACGCTCCCCCGAAACCGACAAGTTGTTTGCCCGCATCGTGTTCTATCGACGCCTGTACCAGATCCCCTCCGTTTTCTTTGACTAGTTCAGCTATTTCCAACCACCTGCGGGCCTCAACACCATCACGTAACATGGATGCGACGATAACCAGAACTTCCACTGCCCCTTGATCTGCTGACCTCTTTATTTCCTCGATGCCGTATGCGACAGGACCTTGACTTGATACTCTTTTCAGCCCCTCTTCGATAGCTCGAACCTCGAGGGTCACCGCATACTCTCCGATCACGGCGTCTGCCAGCCCCTCGAAAATTACCTCATTAGCCGATGCTCGTCCACCAATACTCGTCGCCACGTTTAGGATGTGGGAATGGGTGTCACATTTCCTGAAATACGATTCAAACACTTCTCTTGATAAACCGGGGCCGCATATTATTACCGGCATGTCGGTATTGAAAAAAAGACTGGCCTCTTTGGACACGTTTTCGAAGAAATCGTGCCTTACGGCCGTGGAGTCCTTCACCCTTTTTCCACCGCCCCTCATGGTGAATGAGGAGACTTCCCTGATGCCGTGTTTGGCTATTTCAAACAGTATTACTTCGTTATTTTCGACAACAATCAAACCTACTCTTGGACGTTTACCCTCACTTACAGCTTCGTCAACCAAATCCAAATCAAAGGCTCCAATTCCGTTGACCCAACTCAATTCTAATTCGGAACCAACCTCTACATTGTGTGTGTGATGGGAACCGATGTCAATGGGAGATTCAGTTATGACACCACGAAGCCGTAAATTATCTGTGAAAGGTTGAAATTTGGCTTCTTCAACCCTCAAAACAATCCACATGGGCTTCCTATCTGCCTGTTTTGACCTCCCTCCTTCCTGAGTACCGGTTGTGGAATCGCGTCTATGCGTCAACATCCCCGCCGAGACACCACTACGACAAATTTTGGCAAGAGTCCACAGATCATCTTCGTCATCCACCCTTATCCTCAGTCCAGTCTCAGATTCAGAGATCTTTCTCATCAGGACACCTCAGCCAAACACTCCGAAGAGTTCCCCATCCTCGTCGATGTCCATCTCGGCTGCACCCGGTTTAGAAGGGAGGCCGGGCATTGTCATCATCGAACCGCAAACAACAACAATAAATCCAGCCCCGGCATTCAATCGAATCTCCCGGACCGGTAACTCAAAACCATGGGGAGAACCCAATAAATCAGCTCTGTGAGAGAATGAATATTGCGTTTTGGCCATGCACACAGGCAAATTGCCAAATCCCCATTCTTCAATCATTTTCAGGGCCTTAATGGCTCCATCAGACATAGATACGGAACCCGCACCATACAGCTCAGTTCCGATTTTTGAAATTCGGGCTCTAGCATCATCCCCCTCTGTTAGGAAGGGCCGATATGGCCTTCCCCTGGATATATGGATTTCTGAATTACTGACAACTGCACGGGCGAGATCTACAGCCCCTTCTCCGCCCTTGGCATGACCCTCAAACAAAACCACCTCGGTGGCACCGCTGGCTATCGCTGAATCCGTTATCGCTTTCAGTTCTGCATCCGTGTCAGAATGAAACCTGTTTATCGACACAATCACAGGCAGACCGGTGTTTGCAAGGTTGGTAATGTGGCGGTCTAGATTTGTCGCTGAACCTCGTGACACTGCTTCTACATTTTCTGACACCAGCTGTTCCTCACTGGGCCTTTTCGAACCTTTCATTCCGAAGGCTCCGCCATGAAGCTTCATTGATCTGACAGTCACATTCAATACGATACAGTCCGGTACAACTCCTGATGCCCCCGCTTTGATCTGCAATGCCTTCTCGGCCCCCATATCCGCGCCAAAACCCGCTTCAGTAACCACGTAATCGCAAGTCGAGAGTGCAATCGAATCGGCCACAATCGACGAGTTTCCATGAGCTATGTTTGCGAAAGGCCCGCAATGTATGAACGCAGGGTTTCCCTCAATCGTCTGGACCAAGTTCGGGAGGAAGGCATCTCTCAGGAGTAGAGCCATGGCACCCCCTGCTCCAAGATCCTCGGCAGTCACCGGACCGCCCTCTGAGTTTCCAGCCACCACGATTGATCCAAGCCTCTCCCTCAGATCTACATAGTCCTTGGACAGTGCAAGTATTGCCATAACCTCACTTGCTGCGGTAATGTCAAATCGATCGCTCCGAACGGGACCATTTACCTTCGAACCCTGACCTATTGTGATCTCTCTGAGGCTCCTGTCGTTCATATCCATGACACGCGGCCATGTAACCAGGTCAGTTACAATTGAAAGCTCATTTCCTTTGTTCAGGTGATTGTCCAGCATGGCCGACAGCAGGTTGTGAGCCATTGAAACAGCGTGCAAATCTCCGGTGAAATGAAGATTGATGTCTTCCATTGGCAGTACTTGCGAATAACCTCCTCCAGCAGCACCGCCCTTTATACCGAAAACCGGTCCCATAGAAGGCTCTCGGATGACGCAGGACGCACTTTCTCCAATAAGGTTCAATCCTTGGTTTAGACCGATAGTTGTAACAGTCTTTCCTTCGCCGAAAGGGGTGGGGTTCACACTCGTCACAAGGACTAGTTTTCCGCGCTTTGAGGCGGCATTTGATTTTACACGCCCCCAGGTCACCTTTGCCACATGGCGGCCGTGTAATCTCAGGTCAGAGGGGGACAGGCCAATTGACTTTGCAACCTCTGCAATTGGCTTCAAATCCACATCACGTGCTATCTCAAGGTCGGATTTCATCGGTTGACCCACGGGGAACACCACTTGAAACCTTCATGCGATACCCTGCCCAGGAACCCACTATGAGCACTCCATCCGTGTGGGGCGTCGCCGGATCTCCTGTCGATCACTCAGTGACCCCCATGCTGTTTGATCTGGTAGGCAGGTCTCTGGGTATAGCCTCGAATAGCACCATTACAATCGACACTGAGAATATAGACGACGTAATTTCGTTTATGCAGTCACACGACGGAGACGCTTGGATATCATGCACATCACCATTGAAACACAGCCTACATCAGAAATTTCCACTCAAAAATAGAGGATCGTCTTCCCTGAACCAAATCGCCAGAATAGGGGGCTCAATGGTTGTCAGAGACACGGACGGGGCCGGGTTCCTCGAGGCATGCAGGGGATTGGGTATAACACCCTCCGACCACTCATTGATGATCAAGGGCGGAGGATCCACGGCGCGTTCCATTGCATTTGCTTGGACGAGAAAGGGGGGCTATATCGTACCAATGGGAGGAAGAAGACCGCTACCAGATGGCCCATGGTCAACCAATGTCCTCATTCAGGAACGTGCAGACGTTGGAGTAGACCTAGATGCCAACCCAGGCAGGAGAAACGTTACGAAAATGCCGACAGACGTAAAACTCTCAGTTTCATATGATGTGAATTGGAATGCAGATGATTTCGCAATAAGAATGCTAGCCGCCCAACATCTTGACGCGTGGAGGTACCTATTTGCCCCCGATTTGTCCGGGCAGCTACCAACTGTCGAAAATTTGCTAATGGCCCTCAAAAACGTACATGAGACCCATGACCAATCATGAAAGGTCAACATCATATGTTCCAACGCTTTGGATGCACACACCATGAGCGACCCGCTGAAAGAAATCATCCAAGATTTGCCTCTGCCAGCAAGTGATACGAACGCGTGGTTGTTCGTATCCGCTATTTTATTCACCCTGAGTTTTTATGCAGCCCTCCGGGTACTCATCGGAAAGTGGAGAGAAGCAGTCCTGCGAACGGAGGAGGCATGGGACGATGCACTTCTGAATGCCGCTGAATCAAGGGCTTACGGCCTCTATTTTATCGGATCTCTCAACCTCACACTTCTGTGGATATACGGCCGGGGCAGTGAAGTCGATTCAAACACCTCAGATTGGTTCATAGGAGCATACATCCTCTTGGCAACGAGCCTGTTAAGTGTGGTTATCAAGCACTTTGCCCCATTACTACTTGACAGGTTCACCAGAAAGTCAGCAGTAACTGTATCCGGTGGCAACCCTCTGTTGATATTCCTCGCACGTGCTGTGGTATGGTTTTTCGGACTGCAACTGGCGATGGACAGGTTCGGGATACAGCTGGTTGGAGTTCTGGCTTCGCTTGCAGTCTTCTCACTGATAATCGGTCTTGCAATTCAACAGAGCTTGGGGAACATTGTGAACTCGTTTTTGCTTTCCCTCGACCGTCCTTTTGATGTAGGCGACAGAATTGAGGTAGATGAACAACTTGGTACAGTGGTCTCAGTTGGTATCCTTTCGACAAAGATACTGACTCTCGATGAGAGGCTGGTCGTAATCCCAAATAACACCCTGATATCCTCCAGCATCACAAACTTCGCACGAGGAGGGGGGGACGGCATGGCCAGGAGGCTGTATCTCACACTCGATGTAGGTGTCGACTATGACGAAGATCCTGCTCACGTTAAGAGCGTCCTCCTCGAAGTTCTGGAGAAAACCCCATTTCTCCTAGACGAACCTACCCCCAGGGTCCATCTTTGGGAGTTGGCTGATTCCTCCGTCGTATTCAGGTTGTTTGGATATCTGGGGGACTATGCAGACGAACAGATGGCGAGGGACCACATTCTGCAGGAAGTCCACTATCGATTCGGCATAGAGGGCATTTCAATTCCGTTCCCAACAAGCATTGAGCTAAGAGAGAAACCCTCACCTTTCACCGGTGGGGCAACTGAAAGCAGAGAACACAAGAAGGCCACAGCTCAGTCAATGGCCAGAATGAAGGCTCGGAAGGAATCAAGGGAACTTCTGATGGAGAGGGAGCGTATGGAAAGGGAGCTGGACTGGCAGAAGGCTAGGCTGAAAAATCAAGACGGCCTGAAGACCTCGGAATTGGAAGACCTCCGTTCAAGCATCAAGGATCTCGAGAGGGCGTTGCAGTCGTTTGACACAGAATAACCCTTTCATGATAGATTGGTCTATACGGAAAACCCCTCTAGAACCACCCGTGAGTGATTACGACCTTAGGACCATTGGCCTTTCTCTAAAAAAACAGGATTGGGCCAGAACCCCCGGGTACAGACTGACAGAATACTTCCCGACAGGCAAATTTATTGGGTCAGTGCCGTACAAAAACGGTTTTCTGCACCTCCTTGAAGTATCCAAAGACAAGGCTGAATCTCTTGATGATTTCATGAAATTAAAGCCGGACAGCCCCTTGAGGGAAATCTTGACTGTGAAAAAAATACACTCAGAGAATGCGATTTCTGCCGTCGTCCTGGGTGAGATGAGGGGCCCCTTTTTTTCCCAGCTTTCTGAACTAGCCAAGGTTTGGCCCACAAATCCCTCCAACTGGGATAGGGACAAGGGCGTGATAATCACTGTCGTTGGAGAGCAGCCAACATTGAGGCATATGGCCAAAAAAATCAGAGAGGTAATGTCTACGAACAAGATCTTGTTCACCCTCTCCTCTCCCAAAACAGAATTCTTCGTCGAAGAGATCCCCGATCGAAGGAGGGAGACCGTTAAGACTGCAATATCAATGGGATATTACGAATATCCCAGACGGTGCACTCAAAGGGATATTGCCGATAGACTTAGACTGAAACAGGCGACGGTGTCCGAACATCTTCAACGAGGTGAGATGAGTATAATGACCTCGTGGTCCGACACAATGTGAAAGATCAAGGGCCCCTGAAAACTGCGGTCAGCCCGATAAGAATCAGGACAAAACCTGCAACTGGAAACAACACGTCTGTGAACCTCTTGGATCTGAAAGCCCCCTCCAAGGTATTTCCGAAAGCTGTCCACGCACTTATGCCGATGAGGCAGTAAATCGTAACGATTGCGATCATGAGGAAACCCCCCTGAAAATCACCACCAAATCGACTTAGGAATTGAGTCATATACAAAGACACGAAGCCCCACTCTTTCCCGTTCACCCACTGCATTAGGAACCCGGTCCTCATTCCGAGAAGTGGAGGCTGTTTCGTAATTTCGAAAACCGCAGAAACTCTTGATATTGCAAATCCAAGCAAAAATATGAAAATAACCCCAACCCAGTGAATCAGCGTCAAAAAAGATTGAATCCCAGAGGATTGGATGACAACGACGAGGACAAGCAAATTCAATGCAATGAAGCCTACAACCATGCCAGAAATCAAAGGTACAGACTTTCTCCACCCATGCACACCTGAGTGGACGAAACAGGTCATATTGTTAGGGCCGGGAGTCGCAATTCCAACTGTGACAAGGGCGAGGAGAGAAAGAATATCCACAAGATCGGGAGCCATAATCGTTATACTCCTCGTTCGACCCCTGTTATGAAAGGTCTGTTTTCTAATATGGGTGTGCCCCTCCGAGTGCCATGTCCGGAGGCTATGCCTTGCCAATCCTTCAAAACTCGACAACAAAATCGGAAGGTCACAAACAAAAAAGGCGAGCAATCGTCCTTTCTTTCCTGATGATCATGCTCGTTCAAACGTCATACTTCACCCAGTCTCAGTATGAGGCTGCCAAAGAATCCGTAGACCCTGCAGAGAGCCACGGAACCGGGGGCTCTTCAAAACACCTCAATGAAACATCCCTGTCTGTCGGATCAGGCCACACCTGCGTCTTCGGTGACGATTCACATGACTTCGGAGACCGAATGAAATGCTGGGGAACCGGGGATATGGGGCAACTCGGCATCGGCAACACACAAGACATTGGGGACGAAACTGGCGAGATGGGCGAAAATCTACCGTTCGTCGACACTGGCAACGGCCTCAATATCACGAAGGCCACACTCGGTGAGAGCCACACATGCGCAATGTTCGAGAACGGATCGGTAAAATGCTGGGGTGAGACCTCACTGCTCGGAATCGGATACAACGACGTCGACGGATTCGGGGACGGCTACCAGGAGACTGGGGAAGTGCTACCGTACCTCCCCCTACCCGTCGGCAGGAAGGTCCTCGATCTAGAGGCTGGTCACAGGCACACCTGCGCAATCCTCGATAATTCCGACATCACGTGCTGGGGGGATAACAGTCAGGGACAGCTCGGGATCGGCAACACCTCCTTCATTGGCGATGCCGTAGATGAAATTGGCGACTACCTCCCCATCACCTCCACCCCTTCCATCACTTCCTCCACGCCGAGCTCACTGGCCATGGGCTGGGACCATTCGTGCGCTTTATTCTCAAACGGGGAGGTCTACTGTTGGGGCGACAACTCCCGAGGCCAACTGGGTATCGGTAGCACCTCCAACGTAGGGGACAACCCGGGAGAGATGGGCGCCAACATGGCGCCCGTTGACTTCCCAACAGGGCGGACAGCGGTCCAGATAACCGCCGGGGATGACTTCACGTGCGCTGTACTCGACAACGGCGATGTGGCCTGCTGGGGCTACAACAGCCATGGCCAGCTAGGAATAGGGACCACCTCGAACCAGGGCGATAGCCCCGGGGAGATGGGAGACTCGATGACCATCACGGACATCAACTACAATGCAGTCCAGGCCATAGATGCAGGGAAGGATCACGTTTGTGCACTCGTCAGTGCTGCGAGGGTTAAGTGCTGGGGAGCAAACCAAGCGGGACAACTCGGCTACGGAGATACACAAAGTAGAGGCGATGGCCTCAATGAGATGGGTTCGAACCTCGCACTTGTCAACACAGGCAGCCAATCCATCGTGGATGTATCCGCAGGAGACGGAATGACCTGCACGATGAACTCGATCAGTGCAGTCCAGTGCTGGGGATTAAACGTGAAAGGACAACTCGGTATCGAGTCCACGAATTACATTGGTGATGATGGCAACGACATGCCTCCAAGTTACACCGACGTAGAAATCTTCACAAGCTTCGCGGGCTCAGGCTGCGACTCGTACATCTTCCCGCCATTCCACCCTACATTCACAGGAAACACCGTCGACGAGACATCGAACGATGTCGGTGACAGCAACGACATGGAGCCCCTCTCCAACGGATGCCCAGCCATCTCATACACAGACGATGAGAACGGCCACGTGAAACTGGCCGTTTTCCTGAATGGCTTATGGACGGTCGAGACTCCAATAACGGGGGCATCTAACGTACTATCAACTGCGATCACAGTTGACTCAGAGGACCGAGTGCATATTATTGCCGCCGACCCTTCCTACGACTCAACAAGCCAGGATGTCATCTTCGCGACCAAAGTCGCCGGAAGATGGGTGGTAACCCAGCTTGCTCAGTCTGCGAACGCCGACATTGTAGACATCCTGTCCACTCCCAGCGGCCTGACCGCGATATGGTCCACGGGATCCAAGCTGACATCCCTGGAATGCCCCTCCAACTGCCACCAGGCCTCCCAGTGGTCGGAAGCCTTCGACGAATCCTTCTCCGGAGTATCGAATCTCGAGGCGATGCACGATCCAGAATCGGGAACGACGCACGTCGCCTTCGTAACTCCCGGCACAACCAGCGACTCAGTGCTGAGATACCTCACCTCATCAGGCACTACAGCGACGGCCAGCGTCATCTCAACAGACACCGCATCCAGCACCACCGAGCGAGTGGTGTCAATGGACATGGATACAGAGGGAAACCTATACGTCGCCCACTCCAACTCTTCAGGGAACGTCATCCTGCACATCTGTAACCCGTCGGCCTCCGGGTGCGGCTCTGCGGCGAACTGGAACAGCGAGGACACAGGACTCACAAACTCAGAGATTCACCTCGCCGTCGACTTGAGCATGGACCCCCACGTGGTGTCCAACGGGGCCAGCTCGATCGTGATCGCCTCTAGGTCTGATGGGACATGGTCGACTAGCCAGGTGTTCAACTACGAATCAGACTGGTCCTCCATACTCATCGACGACTACGGTCGCACGTGGATAGCAGCGCATGTCGGCGCCAGCAACGACCTGTGGGTCTTCAACGCATGGGGATTCGCAGGGAATGGATTCGAGCTCGATGTGGACGGCGACGGCTTCACTGGGTACGACGAGCTCCGCTGCGGCACGGACCCAGTTGACGCCTCGTCAGCGCCGGAGGACTTCGACCTAGACGGGACATGTGACTCGCTCGACGACCGAGTGGACCTGCCAGCCGTGGGGGACTCCGCCATACTCACCATGGGCGACTCATTCGGATGCGCGGTGTCGCCGGCCAACGACATATACTGCTGGGGGCTCAATGACAAGGGCCAGCTGGGGCGAACCACGACCGGCAACAACGCTCAGACGGCCGGGGACGTGACTGGACTTCCAGATGACTTCCGGCCCATATCCCTCGACGCCGGCGCGGACCACGCATGCGCGGTCGGAGCAGACGGTAGCGTCTGGTGCTGGGGCAGCAACGCAGAGGGCCAGCTGGGAACCGGCAGCACGGCCTCGACCGGCAGCCCCGCACCCGCTGAGATGCCGGCAAACGTCAGGGCCACCTCGGTCTCCGCAGGCCTTGAGCACACATGCGCGACTACATCGAAGGGCAGGGTGTTGTGCTGGGGCACCGGCACATCCGGGCAGTTGGGGCAAATTTCCATGCCAGGCATGCCTGCAGGTTTTTCATCAGGGGGGGAGTTACGCGCTGAGCTTGCTGATTACCCAATGACGACTTCGTATTACGACAACACCCGGGGGTATGTCGCTTCAAGTACCAATCAGGGCGTTCACAACTCACGCTCCGGGATGATCATCCCCGGCCCGATATCCCAGTGGGGCGGTACAGGCACCCACACGGTGTCCTTTGACTGGAGAGCGAGCTCCGAGGGCTGCTCCGACTACGCAGTCTTGGGCAGAGTCTCAGCAACAGCCATCCAAAATGACAACACCCGGTGCAACGGTGGGTGGGCCTCCCATAGCCGATCCTACTCCGACTCGACTGAGAACATAGGCTGGTGGTTCTTCAAGGACCATTCAGTCCACTCGAATGATGACACGATGTATGTCGACAACATCGTCGTGAGGGACCAGACCGGCACCATCGTCTATGAGCAGGACTTCGAAACCCTCCCCGCTGATACCTACAGTATCCCCACACCCGCGTACGCAACTCCCTCTACGAAGATCTTCGAGGAGGTCAGCGCCGGATCGAGACATACCTGCGCCCTCGACTCTCAGAGTCAGGCGTGGTGCTGGGGCTACAACGGCGGAAGCTCCGAAATGACTCTCGGGAGCCCCTCCCTGACCGCGGGCAACTCGACCGCCCTTGTGCTGGTCGACCTCACGGGAGAGGGCTCACAGATCGACTCGATGCCGGGATTGCGTTCCATATCCGCCGGCCAGGACGTCACATGCGGACTTGTAGACTCCGGGACGGAGACGATCTGCTGGGGCGAGGGCGTCAACGAAGACGAGCTCCTCGGCGCAGCCTCCTCCAGCCACAACGGCACCTATGCGGACCTGGGCTCGACCGGAGACAGGCACACCGGGGTGTCGGTCGGAATCGAGCACGCCTGCGCTGTGGTTGAGTCGACCATCGAGTGCTGGGGCCGTGAATCCTCAGGGGAGCTCGGAGATGCGGGAGCGCAGTCGTCCAACCCGACGTCCCCTGTCACAGCGGTCATCGGCTACGGGACGCCCGTGGAGGTCTCAGTTGGCCACGACGCCACTTGCGCGGTACTCAGGGTATCCGCATCCGACTCATTCAACAGGATAGGTTGCTGGGGGGAATCCGGTTCCGGTCAAATGGGATCGGGGTCCATGCCGGACCAGACATCGGGGCCAGACAGCGAGGGGAGGCTCGTGGAATACACGTCGACCTCCCCTGTTCAGAGCCATCTCTCGAGCAGCGCTATCGAGAAGTCCCCGTCCTCCGTAGACCAGTTGGAAATGGGCTACGATCATACTTGCACGGTGTCCGTCTACGGGCTCGTAAAGTGCAGGGGCCAGAACAGCCAAGGCCAACTGGGCATAGGGAGCACTACGCACACTGGAACCAGTGGAACGATGCCATGGACGGATCTCGGGAGCAATCGGACCGTCTCCCAGCTATCGACCGGGAAAAACTTCAATTGCGCGATAATCGATGGTGGCGATGTCAAGTGCTGGGGCTACAACGGCTACGGAAATCTTGGGCTGGGATCCACCACCACCTGGGGCGACGGCCCCAGTGAGATGGGCGACAGCCTCCCGACATTGACCCTCGGCCAGCCGGCGGTCGACGTGTCCGCCGGCTACGATCATGCATGCGCGGTACTGCTCGATGGCACGCTCAAGTGCTGGGGCCACAACAACTACGGACAGCTCGGGCTCGGTCATACGGGCACAATGACATCCCCGACGACGGTCTACCTTGGCACAGGCATGGTCGCGAAGGACGTCGAGGCGGGCACCCAAGAGACATGCGTCGTCATGGTGTCCGGGCAGGTCAAGTGTTGGGGCCGCGATCATAGCGGCGTTCTCGGAAACCCTGGCAGCGGGCAGTATTCCGATTACTTCGGCAACGAACCCGGCGAGACCGGGGACGCACTCCCATTCATCGATTTCGGGCCCGACAGGACCGCGGTCTCGCTGTCGCTCAATTCCTACACCGCCTGCGCCACTCTGACCGACGCCACAACCGTCTGCTGGGGAGAGGGTAACCAGGGACAGCTGGGTATCCAGAGCTCCTCCTCCGTAGGGGGGAACTCCGATCTGGACGGGGACGGGTTCGCCGACGACATGGGCGAGCAGCTCATCGACGTGCGGCTGTTGAACAGCAGCAGCTGGCAGCCTTCCTACCAAGTGGATCCGGTGGCCCAGGTCTCCGTCGGGAGCGGAACCAACTTCGCCTGTGCCGTCGGGATATCCGGGAACGTATGGTGCTGGGGCGCGGACGACTATCAGGTGCTAGGGAACGGCAATAGCCACGGATCCTACAATGCGGGGAGGCTGGTCGAGATGTCCCCCCATTCCGCAGAGGCCGTTGAAGCCGGTGGTTTTTCGGCATGCATGCTGACCGTCTCTTCCAAGGTCATGTGCTGGGGATATAGCCGGTACGGGCAACTAAAGGACACCTCGTCCCAAGAACAAATTCCTCGGCCCATTCTGACAGACTTCGACCTTCACAGCGGCGACGCCGACCTCGACGGATGGCTAGACCTGTGGGACGACGATGACGACAACGATGGATTCCTTGACGCTCAGGACGCATTCCCGCTCGACGCGTGCGCCCATCTGGACACCGACGGCGACGGGATGCCGGACGAGGTCCTCTCATCATGCCAGTCCCCCCTGACGCAAGACGACGACGACGACGGCGACGGCTGGTCCGACGCTGACGAGGCAGCTTGCGGGACGGAGTCGAAACAGGCATACTCCCTTCCCGGCGATCCGGACGGCGATGGGCTGTGCAACGCCATCGACGACGACGACGACGGCGACGGTTGGTCCGACGAGGAAGAATGGGCCTGCGAGACCAGAAACAACGCGCGCTCCTTCTCGCCTCACTCCAACTACGGCCCCGCGAGCGCATACCTGTACGGGGCGACATTGGAGTACAATCAGGGAAGCCTCTGGCTTGTCGCTGGTCATTCCAACAGTGACGTCTCCGTCTACGAGTACTCCGATACCACGCACGACAACACCCCTGTCTATCACTATAATGACGATTTCAGATACAACCACAAGATGGAGGCGTTCGTCTATGACGACAAGATGTACGTTTCGGGCACTGAAGGCGTGTATGAAATGCCGCCCGATGGATCGAGCCCAATCAGGATCTACGAACGCGGCTATTCATCGGGCTCATACCACGCTGAAGCCGCGCTGTCCTCCAACGGGACCATGTACGTGTTCGACTACAATCACATCGATGCACACTACCTTGAGTCCGGGGAAGACTCCGCACAGATCGTACCCCGTCCGCGAGACGACTCTCAGGAATTCCAACTGGCAGTGAGTCCGGCCGGAGTCCTAAGTGCCGCTGACTGGAGAAGCACGGGAGACCCCTCAACCACGGGCTGGTACGTCTACGACTGGGACGGGTCATCGTGGTCGGGGACGCTCGTGCATCCCGAAACATCCGAAGGCTACAGCCACTACCGTCAGGCCGAGTACATCATCGACTCGAGCGGCGGGCAGCATCTCGCATACCTCAACAGCGCCGGTGATCTAAGGTATCTCACCGACTCGACATCCTCTGACGGGACATGGACGCTACAGCTCTCCGACTCGATAGACGAGACAGTCAACCACAAGAGGGGGGGTATGGCAATGGAGGTCACCGATGACGGCGACGTTCACATTATATTCTACGATTCATCTGACAATGACCTCTACCACTCGAGGCGCATCGACGGTAACTGGTTCTCGACCTCCATATGGGACTTCGACACAGATGAGGCTTACTACAACGGCATCGATATGGTCCTGGACGACCAAGGCGATCCCCGGATATACGCACAGGTAGATTATGCCCAGGGGGATGCGAGGATGATCTACTACGGATCCTTCTCAGACCCCTCCACGGATAACGGCTCGATCCCATCGGACTCCAACTCGGACGGAATCTGCGACCCACTGGCTGCTGCGGTCTTGGACTACGGGCAGGGCCTAACCTTCGAGATGGGCTTCGATGCCTCATTCACACCCTTGTACGAGGGATTGCTGCCCACATCCATATCGATCAGCCCCTCGCTCCCAACAGGCGTCTCGATGGATTCCGCCACCGGCGTCATCTCCGGCACCCCTGTCTACCCGGATCCGGACGGGACCACCTACACTGTCACGA
Source organism: Euryarchaeota archaeon UBA552 (assembly GCA_002499585.1). Classification (GTDB taxonomy): domain Archaea; phylum Thermoplasmatota; class Poseidoniia; order Poseidoniales; family Thalassarchaeaceae; genus MGIIb-N1. Next base: position 99,345 of record DAMH01000019.1, read on the forward strand.
CGACATCCTCCAACGACGTATGGTTCGGACAGATCGAGATCAGGGTAATGGATGCCCCGCCGATGATATCCGATATCGCGACATTATCCTACTATGACACAACCAGGGCCAGGGATTACGACTCCTACGGGGTTGAGTACGATGAAGATGGGAACTCCTACGTGGCCGCTATGCGGGCAGAAAGCTCCTGCGGCAGCGAGGCCCAAGTGTATAAGCGCAACGCTGACGGGATATTGCAATGGTGCACTGCTTTCACATCACTCGACGGATTGCCGGGCACCAATCTCGATTCTGCGATCCGGGGCATGAAGATTGCCCCGGACGGCTCCATCGTCGTCACAGTTGTGCAGAGCGGAGATCTACAGGTGAGTTACAATCACCGGACCTCCAACCCTGTGGCTTATGATATCCACGACTCCAACATGATGGGATTCGGCGTGGTAAAGCTCGATCCCTCGACGGGCGCGCCGCTGTGGACACGGCTCTCGAACGCCACCTTGCACTATGACGGCACCCCTATCGACCCAGCGCTGGAAAACTACCACTCCTCGTACGGGTCCGCCTGGATCCGAGACTCCCTCAGCATCGACGACTCGGGCTCCATAACCTTCTCTTACAACGCCATGGATTACAATTCGGGAACCTACGACATGGGACTAATGTTCGCAGGATTGGAGATCCCGACCGACACTGCATGCACCCAAACTAACGGTGCCGTCAACTCCCGGGTATCGGCGGGCGTTATCCAGCTCTCGTCACAGGGGGAATTGGAGTGGCTCGTTGAAGCGATCCCGATGAACGGCTCGTCATGCAACAGTTGGCACTCGGACTATTATCTGGGCAATGCCGCTGTCGGCAGTAGCTACCCCGGTGACGCCAGGACCGTCTCCACCGCCCACCCCGATGGGACAGTCAGCCTAGCCGTCCCCTTCATGAGTAGTATTTCGATAGGCGGCATAGTCGTCGATGGGCACAATGCCACCGACGGCTCGTACAGCCTCGCTATCGCCCGCATTTCACAGGGCGGGCAGGTCCTGTGGGCGGATGCCGTCACCTCTCTGGATAGTGGCATGAGCGCGTTCAATGCAGGGACCAGCAACTATCTCAAATCCGACTGGGCATCCATGCTCACATATCCCAACGGAGACCTCGGGATCGTCTTCTCAGACAGGGATTACACCAACCGCGACAACTCCGCCCCGACGATAAGCTTCCTCGGAGAGGAGCGAACCCCCGCGACAGCGTCATGGCTCGCAGTGGCAAGGGTCGACTCGACCGGCACGATGGTGTGGTTGAACGTCATCGAGGGATCAGGCCTCTCCGACAGGTATGGCACATTGCACTCCGTCATCGATGAAAGCGACACGATGAGGGTACTCGTCGAGCGTGAGGTTTACGACTCAAGCAAGACATGGGACACCGATTTCGGCAGCCTAAGGATGCTGCACATCGACGAGCTGGGCAGGTTGTCGGCGACCTCAGCCTCAACCGGGACCAGCTACTGGAATTACCTTGGCCAGACCGAGTTCAACGATATAGCAATCCACCCGTCGGGAGACACTGTCATCATGGGGAAGCCGTACAACCAGAAGTGGGGGAAGCAGACTGCATCTACGACACTCTCCGATGGTCAGTCAATCGGGAATACCGGCGGCCTCTTCAGGCTCTTCAACAGCATAAGCCACGAGGCTGAGAACAACTTCGCGATCCATCAGCAGGCGAACCAATTGGTGGCCGAATCCGACGGAAGCCTGTCCAGTTGGGCCATCTTGGAGGGCACCCTGCCACAGGGGCTCACCTTGAACACCAACTCCGGGACAATATCGGGATCCCCGACATCACTGACAACACCGGGGCAGGAGGCCGACATAACCCTCCGACAGAGCGTCAGCGTGGGCGGGGAATCGATCTACCGGACCCTCGACGTGACCGTCATCGTCGCCGACAGGGCACCCGAGGTCCTCTACGACACGGTCGGTAAGAAGGGCTGGACCACCGGCACCTCGAGCGGCACGGAACACTACCCGTTCGAAACAGCAATCCTCAATGGCCTATACATGCTTGGTAGTACAAACCAGTTCGTGGCCGATTCTATAGCCAGTATCGAGAGGACGGTCAGCGTCCCGTCCGGCACATCTGCTGATTTCAAGATCAGATGGGGCACATCGTCCGAGTCCGCAGACCGAATGGAGCTGTGGATCGACAATGTGTACATCGCCTCCAAGCACGGCAGTATGACAACCCAGACATTCGAGATCACAGAGGGCGAGCACACGGTCCAGGTGAGGTATGTCAAGAACTCCAATACAGACGGCGGGTCGGATACCGGCTTCATCTCCGAGGCGTCGTTCCTTGTCCGGGGTACCACCAACGCGCTGTTCCCGGGTTCGATCGTGTACTTCGAACCCTCGACCCTTGAGCTCACAAGAGGGATCCCAATGGACATATTCGAACCCCTCGAGGTTGAGTACTCCGAGTTCCTCCACGAATACATCGCGAGACCTGAACTACCGCCTTCACTCAACTTGAACGGCATTTCCGGGGCCCTATCCGGGACCCCCTCCGTCAATACCCACGCACCCTGGGACGATCTAACGGCGCTTGCGGAGACTTACGATCTGAGGGCCTGCAATGACTGGCACACCAGATACCCCGGCTACAATCCCGTGTGCGACGATAACCCCATCGATATAACGATCGTGGAGCAGAAGCCAGACTTCTCCTACGGTGTATTGAACGAAGTCGAACTCCCGAGGGACCTCTACGCGGAACTGACTCCCACCAACTCGGGCGGGGAGTCCAGCTTCTGGATGCTTGAAGGTGAACTGCCCTACGACTTGAGCTTCGATCACCGCTCAGGCAAGATACACGGGAACCCATACCTCATCACAGCACCCATCTCCCTGAGCATCACCGCAGTCAACACCGGCGGAACGACAACAGTCGATGTCACTCTGTCAGTTGTCGGAGACGCCATTTCCCTGTCCTTCCCCACTCCGTCGATTGAACTCGTGCAGGGACAGGAAATGCAGCCATTTGCGGGGCAGACGAGTGGTGCCAGTGTTCAGTTATGGCTGATTTCACCCAACCTCCCCGACGGGCTCTCGTTTGGAGACGAAAACGGAACAATCTGGGGCACTCCAGAGGCCACCATGCCACTCACTCCATACACCGTTCAGGTTATCTCCGGAACCAGCGCTGATTCAGCGACACTCCTCATCAGTGTGGTCCCCGACACTGAGGGTGACAGGGACCTAGACGGCTGGAAGGACGAGATAGAGGCTATTTGCAACACTGACCCAGATCTAGCGGAAAGCCAACCGTCGGACATAGACTCAGACGGTGTGTGCGACCACCTCGACTCGGACAGGGACGGGGACGGTGAGACCGATGAGCGAGAGGAGCGCTGTGGCAGCGATCCGAGCGACCCCAACAGCCTACCACCCGACCAGAACGAAAACGGATTCTGCGATGCAGAAGAGGAGGACAGAGACAACGATGGAATACTGGACTTCCTTGACGCGTTCCCTGATGACAGCTCCGCGAACAGGGACACCGATGGAGACGGAATGCCAGACGAAATCATCGGAGATTCCACCAGCACTCCCCCCCTGATCGAAGATACAGACGACGACGGTGACGGATGGCTCGATCTGGACGAGTCGCTTTGCGGTTCCAACCCCAAACGCTTGTCGGACTTCCCTCCGGACATGGATGGGGACATGATATGCGACACCCTGGATGACGACATAGACGGCGACGGATGGCTGAACGAGGTCGAGACAGGAATCTGTGGAGGCAACCCCCTGGATATTGACATCACGCCACTTGACATGGACGGGGACATGATCTGCGACGCTCTCGACGACGACATAGACGGCGACGGATGGACCAATGAGGTCGAGAACAGGACTGCCTGCGGATCCACGGACATATTCGACTCCAGCGACTACCCCGCGGACGGAGATAACGATGGCATATGCGATGGTGAGGACATAACCCCCTCCTCATCCCTCTCCAGCATAACCGACATGTGGTGGCTGTGCTGCCTACTGCTACTCCTCCTCCTCCTTCTCGGGCTGATCCCCTTGTGGAGAGGCCGTAACAAGACGGTTCTCGACCAGTTAGCTGGACCAGAACCCCCCAACACAACATCCAAGCCCAAGTTCTCAAGCGGAGCGGGGACGAAGTCCGACCCATTCGTTCTGGAGCCCTCAATGGGGGTGCCCGCAGGTGGCAGAACAATCTGTTCGGAACTCATCACGATCAGGAACATCGATCCGAACAACATCGTCCCCGTCACTGACCGGAACGAGGGCACAAACGGCTACAGATTCAACCTGACCAGCGAGGAGCATCAAGAGAGCGATAACGACCTACTAATGCCCGACGACCAGGGTAAGGTGACCTTCAGGTTCGAGTTCGAGGACAGGGTCCCCACCCGGGGAGGTGCGACATACGAATCCAGATATCGGGTTGGCACCGGATCGGTCCACTTCCTCTGGAGGGTGACGGTGGACCCCGAACCTGGTTATGCGGCCACTGAAGAAGAGATGGTGGCCATTCAGACCGAGCAGCGTCGCCTGGCAGAGGAGGCCGCTGAGAGGAAGGCCGCCGAGAATGAGATACTCCGTGCTCGTGCCGAGGCCGAGCAGGCCCGGATGGACGCAGAGCGAGCACGTGCCGAGGCCGAACAAGCCAAAGCACAGGCCGCCACTGCCGCTGCGGCTGCTGCAGCCGCTGACAAGCAGAGAGCCGAAGAGGAGGCCCAAAGGGCTAGTTCACTGGCAGAAGCCGAGGCTGCGGCCACTGCTGCCGCCGAGAGGCAAAGGGCCGAGGAAGAGGCCAGGGCGGCCAAGGAGGCCGCTGATGCCGCCGAGAGACAGCGCGCCGAACAGGAGGCCATCAGAGCCTCGGAAGCAGAGGCAGCGGAGCGTATCAAGGCCATGAACGCCGAGATCGAGGCCCGCAGGC
>DAMH01000030.1:0-69507 GCA_002499585.1 Euryarchaeota archaeon UBA552
GTCGCCATCCTCGTCTGAGTGGTCGCCATCCTCGTCCGGGGTGTCGCCATCCTCGTCGTGGTGTCCATCATGATCATCGTCGTGGTGTCCGTCTCCTTCCTCAGCTGCTAGTTCAACGGATTGGAAAGGTCCCTCACTTACTATCTCACACAGATTTGAGACTAAGATGGACTCATAATCTAAGGTGAATTCACCACTCGGCATGGCATGCGTCATGTATGCAGGAGGTGGGTTGTCCATTGAGGAGAGAGTGGAATCCACCCAAGGCTCTAGGTTCAATCCGTGATAGAAGAAGACGTCTGACTCACCCAACCTAACAATGTCTGCCAGGGATGGCTCATAGTCGTGAACTGGGATGTTGTCTTGGCTCATGTAGTGAAGTGTGACATGATCGCCTGCAACTGCTTTCACAAGTTCACCGACGTGGTATGTTGATACCATTACGTCACCGAATATAACTGGTTGAACGACCGAAGTTTCGTTGTCGATGATTGGTGTTATGTCTTCTATCAAATCGTTGGTCTCATCGACCACGTCATCCGTGCTTATGCATCCTGCAATACTAGAGATTACCATCAACACAGTTACGAGTAGTGATTTGGTTGCTACGCTGTTCATCATGGGCCTTCCGCTGGCTATTAACTATTTAATACATGTTAACAATTATATTTTGGAAAATTATTATTATCCATGATCTGCTGGGGTCATTCATGTCCCAGATAATCACATTCAGTGCTGATGCCGATTTTGCCTCAAAATTAGACGGGCTCATCAAACAGACCGGGTACAACAATCGGAGCAGGTTCCTGCGTGACGCCGCTGTGAACTACGCTGAGATGGTAGCAGGTGGTGACATACAAAACATACAGGAGGATCTGATGGTGGAGGGCACGATGGTGATATATTTTCAACATGAATCTGGGAAGGATTTGGAGAGATACAGACATCTGAAGGGAGTGAACATCCACAGCTACCAACACTCGTGCCTGAGTTTCTCTCATACATGCGTAGACACGATGCAACTGAATGGTAAGGTGTCTCGAATCAAAGACATGATCAGCGGGATCAGGCAAACCAACGGTGTTGACAAAGTTCAATTCCTTGTATCTCCGAATCGCGACCAAGGCTGCTGCTAGGACTCTACCACGGACTTAAGCGGGCTAGACGCTACGCATGCACATGGAGGTAGGCGTCAGGAGGGTCAAAGACGCCTGGCTCTTTGATGGAGAGGCAACTCACTACGGGGATATCCTGCTACATCCACATGGAGGCTGGAGTAAAAGTAAGGGTCATGAGGATGTCATAGAAGAGATCGATGGGAAAAATAAATTCTTCACACGGTCACTACAGAATTGGCACACTCACCTACCGATGACATTGAATCGTGGGATGGGGGAAGGGCTTGATCTGATGTCCTGGCTCAACAATTCCATCTTTCCAACAGAGAGGAAGATAACCCGGGACCTAGTACAAATCGGTACGGAAGCGGCTGTATCCGAGTTAATTTCAACGGGAACGACGTTTGCCTGTGACATGTATCATTTCCCGGATAAAATTGGTCCTGTGTTAGCTCAATCTGGTATCAGAGGCGTGGTATGCGGCCCAACCACAAAATGGCCACCGGATGGGGGTGAAGATGAAGATCTAAGCACCATGAGAGAATTAGAATATCTTCTTTCAGCAGGCCCGATAGGAAATGGTCGAGTGGAATATGGAGTAGCCACTCATGCAGTTTACACATGCTCAGAAGAAGTACTGATGAGGGGTAGTGACCTCGCAAGACAGTACGATGCTACCTTGCACATTCACACAAGTGAGACGCGTGATGAAGTTGCAAACTGCCACAATGAAAATGGAATGTACCCCGTAGAGTACCTGGACTCTTTGGGCTATTTCACCGGGCGGACAGTATGTGCCCACTGCGGTTGGGTCACCAAGAAAGAAATGGGAATTCTGGCTAGCCATGGTGCAATTTGTGTACACTGCCCGACCTCAAACCAAAAGTTGGCTTGTGGCGGTACAATGTCATATCCCGCAATGACTGCCTCGGGAGCAGATGTGCGATTGGGGACTGACGGGGCTGCAAGCAATAATTCACTTGATTTAAGGAAGGAGGCAAAGGCTGCGAGTCTGATTCAAAGGCATGATCATTGGGATGCCACGATACTGGACCCGATTGAGACTTGGAATTTGGCCACGAAAGGTTCCAAGGATTGGGTTTCATGGGATTTGAATGACATTAGGATGAGGCCTTTTGGACGTCAAGGTCGGAGGTTATTGGCCAACCTGATCTACTCTGACGCCAAGTGCCAGGATGTATTTGTTGATGGTGCTAACATTAGGAAAGATGGTGTTACATTGACCTTAGATGATCAAAAAATAGGCGCTCGTCTGGAGGAAGCTGCAGTGCGATATTACGAAGATGTCTAATCACAATTGAGGTGTGGTTGTGGATAGGAAAGAAATTGTCAATAGACACTACAGGCTCCCCAAAATCCTGATTCACTCAGTAAAGATGTTGAGTCTCCTGTCTACCAGGATCACGGTGGGTGTTCTGGAGTATTTTTTCTACAGGCCAATTAAATTCAAAGTTCCAGAAAGAGAGAAGATTTTCATTATGAAGAGTGAAAAATCACATATCCAGGTAGATGAGATAGAATCAAAGATACAGATCTACAGGCTAAGAAACACTGGCAAAAAGATACTATTCGTGCACGGATGGAACGGTAGAGCTGGACAATTTCATAGAATAGCTGAAGAATGCCATGAAGCGGGGTTTGATATCACTGCATTTGATCTACCAGGCCACGGTCAATCAACGCGCAAGTCAACGGCCTTGCCAGAAATCGTTTCTGCCATTCACGGCTTGCACGAAGAATTTGGCAAATTTGATTTCGTCGTTGGCCATTCTATTGGGGCAATAGCTGTGGTTAACCTACCCAGATTTGATATGGATTTCGATCGACTGGTCACAATTAGTCTTCCCGCAAATGATGTTAGGAGCCTGTTTTCAGAGTTTGTAGGAATGTTTAGATTACCAAAGAAGGAATACACAGACCTGCTCATCAAAGGAGCCAGTGAAAAATTCAATGCCCATCCGAATTCATTTGACCCGGGATTTGTCTGTAGTGACATCGCCTGTGAAACACTTGTAATCCACTGTAAGGACGACAAGGATGCAAATTTCAATGAGTCTGTCATTTTTCATGAATCCCTCGGAACAAGCAGATTACACCTTACTGCTGGTCTTGGTCACAACCGCATACTCAGAGATGCTGGAGTATCTGCGCTAATCTCGGAATTCTTCAAAAATTGAAAGGGCAAGCTGAGTTCTGATACCAGGCTAGTATTACTGTCATTCTGCCGTCTCAATACGTCAATCTTCACAGGATAGACATGAGGACAAATCGGTGATTTTGAACATTTGAATGGCGTCATTCAGGTAGAATTATCATGGTCCATCGAACATTATTCCTTTTAGAGGACTTCTTTCTCACAATGACTGTGATAATAGCCTTGACTGGGACTCCCGGGGCCGGTAAAACCACGGTTGCAGCATCTCTCAACGAATTTTACGAGACCTCAACAGTCTTCGATCTCGCATCCGAGATGGGTTTCCTAGGCACCAGAGACGAGATCTACGATGCAGATGAGATTGATCTGACAGGACTTTCAAATGCTCTGAGATCGAAGTGGGGATTAATACCAAATGAGATAGTTATCGTGGATGGTCACCTCTCACATCACCTCCCCTGTGATGGAGTAATAGTTCTAAGGTGCTCCCCCAATGTGCTCCGAAATCGGCTTGCTGAGAGAGGTTACCCAGAGTGGAAGATCAATGACAATGTCGAATGGGAAATACTGGGTGGTCCTTGGAACGATTTCGTGACAGGTACCGTACCCTGGATTGAGTTTGACACAACTGATAATGCTGTGGCCAAAATCAGTCACGGAATTCAGGAATGGATCGGCTCGGACATGGAAACGACCGAATCATCAAAGGTGGTTGACTGGGCCGATGAAATCGGGGGAGTCTGATGTTTGAACGCCTTAGGAGTCGTTGGACGGAGATCACCCGCCCATTAATTTCTGGACTTGGCAACACCGATCCAAACTTGCTAACATGGTCCAGCCTGGGAATTTCTCTGGTTGCGTTTTACCTCATTGCAAGTGCTGATTTGAATTCGGTTGGATCCTGGATGATTTTCGGATCGATAGCGCTCATCGGGCTGGCAGGAGCGCTGGATGCTCTCGACGGAGATCTGGCAAGACACCAGGGTACCGATGGCCCGTACGGGGATTTCCTCGACCACACGATTGACAGGGTGGTAGACATTGGCCTCATAGTGGCAATAGGATTCAATGCAGATTTCGGCGTGGGGCCGTCCTTAGGATTGGGCGCGGCTCTACTCACACTGCTCGGGTCCTACATGGGGACCCAAGCACAATCTGTGGGCCTAGGTAGAATCTATGGGGGCTTCTCGAGGGCAGACAGAATGTTAGTGACCCTTGCTGGCATGTTACTAGCAGGACTACAAGCCGCAGGAGTTGCTGATTTGTCCATGGAGGTGAATAACGGTCTGCTGGAGTCTCTATTTTTCGGACTAGATGAAATAAATGGTTACGGCTTTGCCGTTGTCTTCTCTGCGTGGGGGGGTGTCTACACGTTCATCTCTAGGTTCAGATCCGCATCAAAAATGCTCAAAGAATCAGTTCCAGAAAGCTGATTCCTCCCAAGGCAAGCCGACCGCGATTCCGATTACCTCCAGTACTAGATAATTCCAGACTAAGTAGAATAGGATCGTCAAGGTAAAGGTGGCGAGCGTTGTGTTGATGACCCTTCTTCTTTCTCTGAGCACATCATCTATGGTGCAAATGCCCTTGGACCTGTAAAACAATACGAGTCCTACGCTCAGCATTATTGTTGATGTTCCGTAGAGCGCCCACCTCACCCAGGAGTAATACAGGTTGTTCGATAACTGATCAGCAGCGACTATGGCCGAACTCCCTGCGAATAGTACCCAAATGACTGAGGGTAAACAACAAAGAGAAGCAAACACCGCTGAGCCAGCAATCCATCCCCTCAGAGACTTCGTCATCACTAAGCCCTAGGAATATTGAATATTTTAATCGGTGTTGTCTCATCATGCCCGTCCGAATGCTTGAGAATATTCTGTAATCTGGCTGTAGGTTACCAAATGTGGGGTAACGGTTATTCTGTTGTTTGGTCGCACATGGCAACGTGAAGCACCTCATCGATAGGATTTCAGAACAGGAACCTGCCCCACCAGCAGCCCCAGACGACAGGAAATCTAACGATGAAGATCTCAAGAGGCTGTTGGAATCCCTCCAGCCGAACATAGCTGTGTTCGGATGTGGTGGATGTGGGTCGAACACAGTCGCGAGGCTGACGTCAGAGGGCCTCTTCGCAAGAGAGAGGGTAAAGGGGGTAGCTATCAACACAGATGCTCAGCATTTGCTTAGGGTCGATGTAGCTGAAAAAATGCTGATCGGCAGAAGCGCTCGTGGTAGGGGTGCAGGTGGAGATCCAGAAAAGGGGGAGCAAGCGGCTTTTGAGTCTGAATCGATGCTGGTCAAGGAGGCAGAGGGCTGTGATTTGGCATTCATTACCGCAGGATTGGGTGGTGGTACAGGAACAGGTTCTGCTCATGTACTCGCTAGGCTATGCAAAACAGCCGGCGCCCTCACTATCGCGATTGTAACCTATCCTTTCTCCTCTGAAGGTTCCCTCAGAAAACAAAACGCTGACTGGGGATTAGAGAGGCTCACAGAAGTCTGTGACACAGTGATAGTTCTCCCAAATGAACGATTACTATCAGTGGAAGGTGTCAGGGACCTGCCTCTGGACGCTGCATTCAGAGTCGCAGACGAGCTTTTGTTGCAGAGCATTAGGGGCGTATCGGACATGATTGCCAAAGAGGGCATTGTCAACTTGGATTTTGAAGACCTTCGATCAGTCATGATGAACGGAGGAGGAGTTGCAATGATTGGACATGGCGAGGCAACTGGGGGCGACAGGATACGCATTGCCACAGAGGAGGCTTTGTCCTCTCCATTACTGGATATCGATGTAAGCAATGCGAGAGGCGCCCTAATCAACGTGGTTGGGGGAGGCGACTTAACCCTCGGTGAAGCTGAGGAATGTGCCAATTTAATCGGCAGACGTATAGATCCGCATGCCAGGATTATTTGGGGTGCGACCACAGATCCCACCCAACAGGACGGTTACGTTAGGGTGCTCGTAGTGCTCACTGGAGTGAGGAGTGAGCAGATCCACGGCTCCAGCAACAGGCCAAATATCATCGATGCTCGGACTAAGTCTATCCAGTTTATTGGGTGAACAAAATTTGAAGGCAGTGTCGGCGTGCTTAAATGGGCTCCATCGATCGGTCGGCCACGCGAGGGGTGAACAATGGCCATAGAGAACAGTCGGAAAGGACCCATAGAGACCCGTGTGCAATCCTGGCAAGATGAGATAGAAGGACGCGTCCGCAGACTACAGACAGGATCAACTGCGAGGATACTAAAGATGGCCAAAAAACCCTCTAAAATCGAATTCAGACAAACCGTGATAGTCTGTGGGATCGGGATGTTTGTTCTCGGTGCGATCGGCTTTGTCGTCCTAGCACTCATGGACAACGCTCTACCGTCGTTCTTTGGATGGCTTACTGGAGCCTAGGGAAACTGGAGTCGTTGATATGTCTGAAGCGTTTGTCGCCTTCGTCAGGTCAGAAGACAAAGTACTCGTCATGCAGCGGTCAGATGACATAGGAGATCTCCCTGGTGCATGGGACGGGGTATACGGGGCTGGTGATCCGAATGACATCGACTCCGTTACGAGCAGAATAACCGAGTGTACAGGCATTGACCCCGCCACTCTGACTTTTGTCAGATCTGGTGCACCACGGGGCATAGCTTTTGGAAAGACCTCCACCGCTTCTGCAAGACTTGTGGACGTTACTCCGCTTCTTTTCCTCGGTGAAAAATCAGATGTGACCTCGAAAACCATATACAAAAACTGCGAGTGGATCGATCCGGGCAGAATAAGCGAAAAAGAGTATTCATTGCCCCAACTCAGCGAACTCTACGGAGATGTAGCATCGTTCCTGTACATACTCAAGACCTCGATTGGTCAGGAGCAAAACGTGGCCAAGGAGATAAGGGCCAGGCTGTCTGGAACGGGGTCCCTAGAGGATGTTCAAGACGAAATATTCAGCGTCCTTCAACCACAACACATGAAGGGGTACGTCTTCGTTGAAGCATCGGCCAAACATCATGTTGAAAAGGTAATTGGACGTACCGGAATGAGTACTACTCCGATGAAGAATTGTCGCAAGGTACTCGATGGGGAGTCGCCCCTTGAAGACGTCCTTCCCTATCTTGAGCCAAAAGCAGCCACAGCAGGTATCGAAGAAGGGTGCATTGTAGAAATCACAGGCGGTGCTTTCCGAGGACAGTCGGCGCGTGTTTCCAGGGTCACTGAATCCAAGGAGGAAGTCACGGTGGAATTGTACGAGGCGTTGGTGCCAGTTGCTCTCACAGTCAGGGCAGATCAGGTCAGGGTGACCCAGAGAGTGGAATGAACTCAGTCGCTTCTCTTACATCACTCTCATAAAGGAAAAGCAGGTCGCCGGAGTCCGCAGAGAGGTGATGATGGGTGTCAGACCGCAATGAAACACCACATTTGATACTCCAAGAACTTGGTCAGAAAAAGTGCAATGGAGATGTCCAAACCGCCACGGAGAACATCACCATAAGCCAGATCAAGTCCGTTGTCGAAAAACAAAAATCAAAACTCACAGGGTCTGACCTGGCTGCAATGTGCAGAGAGGTCATGGGCACCTGCGTAGCAATGAGGGTAAAAGTTGAGGGCATGGAAGCCCGAGAAGCAATCAAAGCAGTAAAGGAAGGGAGATTTAACGAACATTTCGAATAATTAGCATAACACGAGTTGCGGGAGAGGTGAACCTCGCTGACCGCAGGGGTGAAAGAAAATATGGAAAGTGCATTAAAAAAAGCAATTGAAGAAGCGGTCTCCTCCGCAAAGGAACGCAAGTTCAATGAAAGCCTGGAAATCTCGTTCACCATCAAAGATGTTGACCTCAAGAACCCTGCCAACCGTATACAAGAGGAGGTTCGCCTTCCATCAGGTAGAGGTCGTGACGTCAAAATAGCGATGTTTGCAGGTGGCGAAATGGCAACCAAAGCTGAGGCAGCAGGTCTCGAAATAATTGATCCCACGACAATTGAAGATCTTGGTGGAAATAGGCAAAAAGCCAGAAAATTAGCAAATAGCATGGATTTTTTCCTATCAGAGATACCGCACATGGGTACTGTTGGCCGATTTCTGGGCATAGTTCTAGGCCCTCGGGGCAAAATGCCGAGGCCTGTACCGCCCAACCTAGATCCCGGTATGATGGCTGCCGGCCTCAGAAATACGACTATAATCAGATCAAGGGATAGAGTGACCTTTCATGCAGCCTTCGGAACACGGGATCAATCCATAGAGGATCTCACAGGGAACGTCCTTGCAGTATGGAATCGTGTAGTTGGGAAGCTTGAGAGGGGTTCAATGAACATCCGCTCTTGTTACATCAAGACGTCAATGGGTCCCTCAGTAAAAGTGGAGGTGCTCTCATGATACCAAAGATTGCCCCATGGAAGAAGAGTCGTGTTGAAGATTTGGCCGGACTTCTGAACTCTGAGGGTGTGATAGGCATAGTCGACATAGGAGGCGTCCCAGGAAAGAACATGTTAGACATGCGGGCCTCACTCAGATCTAAAATGTCGATAACCATGGCTAAGAAGTCACTCATCAGAAGAGCTTGGGAATCATCCGGTAAGAAACCAGAAACTCTCGAGTTGCTCTTTGAGAGCTCCACTCAACCAGCCATAGTACATACTAAATCAATGAACGCCTTTGAATTAAGTGACGAGCTGTCGAAGACCAAACAAGGAAGGGCTGCCAAGGAAGGTGAGCTTGCACCAATGGACATTATTGTTGAGAAAGGCCCAACTCAATTTGGGCCCGGTCCGATCGTCGGAGAATTCAACGCTGTGGGGATTCCTGCAAAAATAGACAAGGGCAAGGTCGCGATACAAAAAACAGTCACGGCGGTGGAAAAAGGTCAACCCATATCTGCAGATCTAGGAATAATGCTTTCCAAGTTGGACATCAACCCAATCGAAATTGGAATTATTCTCACGGGAGCGATCGAAGACGGCCTAGTCCTAATGGCAGATGACCTAGACATCGACTTAGACGGTGTAAAGAATGATTTGGCCGTCGCCACATCCCGAGCTTTCAACCTAGCGGTTGAGATCACGTACATATCATCAGAGACGCTTCCAACGCTTTTGGCGGCTGCTAAATCTAATGCGCTGAGCCTTGCAGTCAACTCTGGACACATAAATGACGATTCAGCGGCCTTGATACTTCTCAAGGCCAAAACGCAGGCGCTTGGTCTCGCAGGCCAGTTAGATTCCAGTGCACTCGATGACGAGATCGCGTCCATGCTTAACGCATCTGCCGCGACCACACATCAAGGTGATATGTCGACAGATTCCTCGTCTGTCGATAATGATTCGGAGGTTCAATCCGATGAAGAGGAAGAAGAGGAAGAGGAGGAGACTGGGTTCGGAGGACTCGGGGACCTCTTCGGATAATGAAGGTGAAAAAAATGGAGTATGTATACGCAGCAATGATACTGCACTCAGCAGGAAAGACGATTGACGAAAAGGGCATCACCGCGGTTCTAGAATCCGCGGGAGTAGATGTCGACGCCGCACGAGTGAAGGGTCTAGTTGCCTCGCTGGCATCGGTCGACATCGAAGAAGCGATGTCTACTGCAATCGCTGCACCTGTCGCTGCTGCCGCCCCGGCCGCAGGTCCGGCTGGTGGGACAGCGGAAGCAGCGGCCCCAGCAGAGGATGCTGCCGAAGAGGAAGAGGAGGAGGACTCTGGCTTCGAAGGCCTAGGTTCTCTCTTCGGCTAATCGACGGACGCGGTTTTACAATCGAAAAGGCCCTCGGCGTAAGCGTTGAGGAACGTCACGTCTTAGCATGGATCTTGATGACATCTGACATCGATATCAGGGATTCTCCGCCAATTGATCTCCCGGACAGGGCATTCGACGCACGTATGAATCCCGACCCTAGATCAGTATGAATTCCATAGGCCAGGTCTCTGGCGGTCGATCCCTCTGGTAGGATAATCGCATCTGGGAGGATCCTGTTCTCTGTGTCAACCCATTTTCCCTCATCTGCCACCGGATAGGCGACTATTCTGGATAAATCTTGAAACACGACTTTTGACAAGAGGTCGACGAGACCATTTCCTTCTATTTCAGACATTTTCTCCCTGATCCTTTCCAAGACCTTTCTCTGTGTGGGAGTGACTGGTATATCCTGGTTGATTGTGAATGATGAGGGGTGATCACCCGACCTGTAAGAAACCAAACCCGATCCTCGTGCTTTATCCAAGGTGAATTCAGCTTCGGAGGAGGTTCCCATGCATGTGATGTTCAGAGTTCGAAAATATTCTAAAATCCGTTGTAATTCCATTTTCCCTATTTTGTCGACTTTGTTAATTGCAACTGCGATTGGGAACATGGACATCCTGATTGCGGATGAAATGGATCTCAGGGTTTCTTCCCCCCATGTCCAAGGTTGGTCGTTGGCACCACTGGATTTTGCAGCTTTGATCCCAACGATTGCATCCTTCTCCGACCCTCCGAGACCGCTAATCATCTGATGAACAAATTCAACGAGAGCTTTGTCACCGCCTGACTGCACCTTCCTCGCGCCTCTGGACCAGCCTTGTTTTAGTATGGACGTCAGCCATAATTCAATTTCTTCAATTAAGAATTCAAACTCTTGGACCGGGCTTGAGGCCTCTCCCTCGGAGTAGTTACCATCCAAATCTGTTGATCCTGAGGCGTCAATTATCTGTATTAAAGCGTCACATCGAGAAAGGTCCGAAAGAAATTGATTGCCCCTGCCCCTCCCTTCATTCGCCCCAGGAACTAGTCCCGCGACATCAACCATAGTTACCGGAACTAATCTTCTGAATCCTACACAAGATCCTGACTTTGGATTACATACGCTTCCACCGCGCTCATCCTCCTGTCGCTTGGTGGTAATGATTTCCTCGGAAATATTGTGACATGGACAAGGATCGGGCACGGGGATCCATGCGACCCCGATGTTTGGCTCAATCGTTGTAAAGGGATAATCCGCTATGTCCACAGGTGTACTGGTTAATGATGAAAATGACGTGGATTTTCCAACATTCGGCTTACCGACCAGACCCACTCGCATGGCAGATGCTGGAGCGTGACTCACAACAATCTACCGATATTCAGATTTCTGTAGGAGCGCCGGGTACCTCGGTATCACTTGCTGGTATCAATAAAGTGTCTATGTCCGCCCCAGCGGACAAGACCGATCTAATGGTCGTAGACTTCGCGATTGTGTATGTTTCTATTTTCCGATTATCAGATATGACGTCATCGGATTGCAAACTTCCATGGAATAATCCCCTTACGATGTTTATTGTATGGAGGATTACCGCTAAGACTGTGCCGTAAAAAATGACTGAACCCACGACGGCGAATCGCTCTGAGAGCGAGGAGCTCATTTCTACATCGAATTGTGCAAGTGATAAATCGATAGATTCTGAAATCAAAATGCAAATCAGACCGGTGGCACTGGATGTCAAAAACATCCAGTATCCAGTTCTTGTTCTCTCTGGAGACGGTAATGATCTCTTTGTAATCGCCGGGTATAGATGAAGTTGTATTCCCATGGTCATTGGGATGAAGAATATCCAGAGAGTGAAGAGTTCGATTGTCCGCAGCAATGGCTCGTAAGTTTGAAAACCGGCTATTGAGGGGGACCTGAATGAATAATTTAGTAGCCATACTATAACCAGCGCTATGGAGGAGGAAACTAATATTGCCATTCCGTTGGTTATTTGAGGTGATTTTCCGCTCGAACGAATAGTTCCCACGATGTTGGCCGAAAGTGCCAGCATCGGGGCAAGGGACATTGCCATCAGGAACGTTCCAAACATCCTAGTTGAGTCTGAAACGGATGAGATTGTGGATTCTGGATTTATGAGTCCAGAGAATAAGCCTCCATCCAGACTTTTATACGCTGAAGTCGTGATAATCAATCCGACAAGCACAGTTCCACTCAGAGTTCTAGACCACAATGGAGTTCTGGATCCGATTGCTGATGAGTAGAGTGCTAACGCAGCGATTGACCACAAGAAAAATGGCGTCCCGAACAATCTAGTAGATAGCCAAGGATCTGTGACCACAGATGTTCCGTCTGAGATAATGGATGCTACCACTAACAACGGGCCGGATATTAGTGCAAACATAAGCAGCCAGCCGGGTTCTCTTGGGCTTTGGGTCCTGTTAGAGAAAGTGAGGAGGAGATTGAGCAGAATAGCACCATATGATAGAGCAATCATACCTGTTCCGACCAGAGTAATGTCAACACCTAGTGGTTCAGAGTTGTGAGA
The DNA here is from genome assembly GCA_002499585.1 of Euryarchaeota archaeon UBA552. GTDB lineage: Archaea > Thermoplasmatota > Poseidoniia > Poseidoniales > Thalassarchaeaceae > MGIIb-N1. The sequence continues at coordinate 12,551 of DAMH01000030.1, forward strand.
GGCCACGAATAGAACGAGTACCCCCAAGGTCCAAGGGGTTGCGACCAATGTAGCATTCCTTTCGCTCGGGAGACCTCCCGGGGTAGCGCACAAAATTGGTAAAATATGCAACATAGAGCCTACAATCACCATACCGATGAAACCGTACAAACCTGCAACGGTTCCCGCTGAAATCAGTGTCGAGGAAGATGGGGCGTAGCCCCATCCGGACAATGAAATTAGGGCATACTGATCATGGCCGACCCATATGCCGAGGAATGTGAAGCAAATCGAAATAAAAAGCCAAAGCGATCCGATTATTATCCACGCTCTGGACGCTGATCCTGGTCTTCCTTCTGCGAAATCGATAGCGGGACCTAGCGCCTTTTCGAGGACAAACATTCCAATCGGTTTCAGAACATCACCAAGAACGCCCAAACCTCGGCTGGAAATGACGAAAAAGGAAAACAATGCAACCCAGAATATCAAAAGTGCTTGTATATCCATAAACATGTTATCACTCTCTGGTAACTTCAGTTAAAAGTGTAGAAAGAATCATGGCAGCACCTACCAGCATTCCAAGTATAAATATCCATATCTGACCCTTTAATGACGAAAAGGTCTCGAGGTCAGAAACAACAGGCAGGTTCTGCCCGGGGAATACTATGGAATGAATGGTGAGGGCCAACAGAGCGATAATGAAGGCCATTACCGAGAGTAGCCAAGAGGATTTTGGCTCAGCATCAGCCTGTAAGAAAACATCAACACCGACATCAGGATCTGGCATCAGGACACTAACCCACCCATTCGGGTGTTATCCCCACATTCCTTTTGTCCTTAAGCGTTGGGCGGGATGTGTGCAAATCAGGGAGCACGCATGTATCTCGTTGGATCGCCTCTTCTAGGCATCCCGCTTCCGAATTGAATGGGCATCGACATGTCCGACGAAACCTCATCTAGCCATGTCGAACGGCATTTGCAATCCAAACCAGAGAATTCATCAAGATCGGCTGACACTGAGTATCTTTCGATTGCAGCTACTACTTCCCTGTCGCACGCACCACAATTGTGCGATCCCCTAATTTTGCCTCCTGCTGTTGGGTGGACTATCACCCTGCACTTCAAATGCGAAATCTCCTCATGGCTATCTTGTATCATTTTGACCAAGGACCAAAGCCACGGTGGCCTGTATTCTTTATTCCTGTGCAGTCTGTCGACGATTGTTTTTTTCTGTATATTCATTGGATTGACAGAAACTTCGTCACTCAATTGAGCTACCTCTTTCACCCAACGTGTGGTATGGAACAAAGCATCGCCTTCCGACATGAAAGGAGGTTTGAAGAGCAAATAGGTCTTAACTCCGAAGTTGTGTTTTCTGAGCCTTTGAACGGCTTTATGCCAAGTTTTCAAATTAAATCCTTTATTGACGTGAAATTTCAGAACTTCATCATCATATGCTTCAAGTCCAATAGCAACCGTGCAATTTGGTTGGATTGAGGCAAGCCAAGACAGTTTCTCATCTTTGCATAGGTGTGCTTGTGCTTCGACAACCAGGTGAAGTCCCTTTTCATGTGTCTCGCGTAGAATGGCCTCTTGCCATTCGACTGGAATCTCCCTATCCTCGAAAAATGTTCCTGATGTGTATACTTTAACCATCTGACAGCCTTCAAAATCATTTGTCCTTCTCTTTGCTTCATCCCACTGGGAAAAAAGATCGCCTGCTGTAATATCGTCTCTAACATCGTTGAAATAGCCACAAAATGTACATCCCGATTTCCACCACCAAGTGCAACCCTTGGTGCGCAGAATCACAGTTGCTGCTGTACAGGGGGTACCGTCAGGCAGAACTTCTGGGGTCAGGTAAACTGTTGCTGGCCTTTTGGCATCCCAGGATTCTCTTCTTTCCACCGAAGATGGTAGGTTCTCGGGTGCCTTAACCAGTTCATGCAGCCTAGAGGGCGGATGTTTTCCCTTCAATAGCGGCACGGCCATGCCTCTGCGTCTGGAGTAACAGTATTGAATATGAGTGAGGAATCCTGCTGATATCCACAGAACAAAGGTCGGACGATTCATACGCTTGAAGTGTTTTGGGCGTTATATGGGCATCCTCTCTGCATCAGTCAGCGTGGCGAAATCGGATGAAGAAAAAAACAGTTTGCAAGCTTGGTACTGGTATGACTGGGCGAACCAAGCATTTGCGCTTACAGTCCTGACAGTGGTGGTACCAGCACTGACTGCGGGCATGTATAACACTGCTACTGGCACACAGAGTGGAGATTCGTTTTATGCGCTGGTGTTGGGGCTCTCAAGTCTTTTTGTGGCAGTTGTGAGCCCCGTTTTGGGTGCTGTGGCAGACAGAATTGAAATTAAAAAGAAAATTCTCTGGGCATATACGATTGTCGGGGTGGTTTTCACTGCCTTGATGGGTCTTGCCCCTTACCTTGGTGAAGGTACTGACTACATGTTCCTCGCAGTTTGCCTAGTGGTAGGCAACATTGGATTTGCAGGTGGAAACGTCATCTACTACGCGTTCATGCCATATTTATCAAGAAAGGAAGATGCCGATCATGTCTCAAGTTGGGGTTATGCTTACGGCTTTATGGGCGGATCGAGTTTATTGATAATTCACCTAGGGTTGGGCCTTGGTTTCGGTTTTTCACCGGGAATTTTGGCCTTTATTTTTGTTACCAGCGCTCTTTGGTGGTTAGGTTGGGGTTATCAGCTATTCCTCAAGACTCCCGAGCCCAGCCTCCCTAACCCCAAAGAATACGATGGTTGGGTGGATGCCGTAAAGGACGGTATTAACGAAGTGGTCAATTCCTTCAGAGAAATAAGAAAATACAAGTCTTTATCGATATTTTTAGTTTCTTATCTGTTGTTTTTCGATGGCGTGAATACAATTGGAGGGATAGCGTCAGCATATGGAGAATCGGTGCTTAGGTTGTCTCAGCAGATGAATTTCGTACTCTTGTTGATGGTGAACATCGTTGCGATCCCCATGACGATAATTGGTGGAAAGGCGGCAAGTCGGTTTGGAACAAAAAGAGTGTTGATCTCTGCACTCGGGGTGTATTGCGTCGTCGCCATATTAGCAGTAGGTTTTGCTCCACTCGAACTTGAGGATGATCACCAGAGGTATGATTTCCAGTACGATTGGGATCAAGAAGAGGGAAAATACCGGCTATCGACACTCTATGACAGAGGGGTCGATTCATGGGTAAGCGACAGTGGTGAGGGCGATGCTGCATTCAGATCGGCTTTCATGGAATACCTAGAAAATGAGGATGGGTCGGAAAGAAAGATGCTCGATAAACAGGATGCAATGCTACTTGCGGGCTCGATGGGCGATGAGTTGAGCCATAGATTCAGTTTTTCTTTCAAGGGAGGTGATGTTGACGGTCAGCGCTCAGTCGGGGATTTACATCCCACGAGAATAGGAGACGGTGAGTTGAGTTGGTGGCCTGAGACGCTAAGAGAGGAGTTGTGGAAGCCCCTTGGTTTCGGAGTCAACTCCCAGTGGATCCTGTTAGGGACAATGGTAGGAGTTGTTATGGGTACCGTTGGAGCTCAGGCTAGAAGTATGATGGTCATGATGACACCGCAGACAAAGGCCGCAGAATTTTTTGGATTCTTCGGTTTCATCGGCAAGGCAGCAGCGTTTGTAGGTCCAATAATATACGGAATAACTGCGAACATGTATAATTCCAGAGTTGCAGTATTCACCATCATGATAGTAATACTGGCAGGGACGGCGTTGCTTACCATGGTTGACCTAGAAGAGGGAGCGTCCGTCGCATCCGAAGTTGATGATGCGGCATGGAAGTTGAACAATGAGGAGTGAATGAGAAGGATGAAGTTTGATACTTTACAACATGTTCTAACGATTATGATACTCCCCTTTTTCGGTTTTCTGATTGGGTTGGGCATTCTGCCTGGTTATCTTGTCTTTGTGGAATTCCAAGACTGGAGTTTCGCCTCTGGTAACACGGGTTTGGTTCATTCAATGTGGATTTGCGTGGGCCTTGGCATGGGCTACATAGTCGGGGGGCTAGGATTGTTGACTGCGACCGGTATTTCTGGTGCAATTTTCGCGCTCAGGGGAAAGGAGGGTCGATTTCCGCTCAAGTCCATGGTGACTATACGGTGGGGCTTAGCACTCGTATTCCATCGGGTATCTCTCCTTTTCTTGCCCATACTTGTACCATCTCTGTTTTCCAACTTTTACTACAGACTGATGGGGCTGAACTTAGGTTCAGGGGTTATAATCAACACACCTCGCATCAACGATGCCCCCATGATAACTCTGGGGGATGGAGTGGTGATTGGTGGAGATGCCACCATAAATGGTCATCTTGTTGAGATGAACGAGCTTGTTTTGGCTCCCGTCATCATAGAAGATGGGGCTCTCATCGGCGGGGGGTCGGTAATACAGCCGGGGACAAAAATTGGCAAAAATGCAGTCGTTGCATCCAGAGCAGTCGTCCCAAAATGGACAGAAATACCGGATGGTGAAACATGGGGCGGAATTCCCGCAAAGTGTATCAGGAGGGCTGATGGGAGCAGGCCCGACTAGGCTGAGCGTATTCGGTCAATGAGATCTGCCTTCTTTCCCTTGGCATCCATACCCTGCTCGCTCAAAATTGCTCTCAGCTCAGCGACCTTGAGTTTCTCCAGACCGTCTCCCACATCCTCAATTTTATCCTTGGAAGTCATATCATGAGCATTTTCCATCTGGGCTTTGAAAGCAGCTTGCTTCTCCTGCTGATCCTTCACGGCCTCAACAGCCCTTTCAATCATGTCGAATCTGTTCTTTATGGCCTCATTGAGTTGTTCGAATAGGCTCATGTGGGATTGATACCACTCGTCTCGTGCTCCGAGCTCTGCCTGAGAAACTCTGAGAGACTCGTCTAGTTCCTCTGCTACTTCGAAGACTCTTCCGAGTCTTGCGGACTCCCTGGAATACATTTCTTCCATCTTTTCTAAGTCTGGCTCCAGATGCTGAATTCTCTTTCTCGCTTTTGCGTGATCCATTTCCAAGTCCCTAATTCTTGAATCCTTTTCACCAAGAAGTGACTCCAAACCTTCGCGCTCTATCTCTTTGTCAATGGCCTCTTTCTCCAAGACGTCTATTACCGCATTCTTTTCTTGAAGCTCTTCCTCGAGTCTTCTGTAAGCTACGTAGAGCTTCTCCAGCCTTTGCGTTTCCTCCTGAAGTCGCCCCTCTAACTGTGTCACACGCTCCTCGGACATTATAGGGCCCTCCATCTTGAATGATATGAACCCTGATGTTCATTGATTGTCATTACAGATTGATTTTGATCAGTTTCCAACTGAACGAACAACCGCTGCAATAACAGCTGTTAATCTCTTTGCCGAGGGGATGTGTAACTTTTCATCTGGCCCATGAGCGTTGTTACCCGGGCCTGCAGCGCCTGTGCAAAGAAACGCAGCATCCGGGTATTTTTTTTGCATCATGGCCATGAACGGTATAGTGCCCCCAACCCATGTTGGGTGCGGAGGCATGCCGGTTAGAGATTCAGATGCTTCTGTCAATGCTTTAGCTACATTCTCCGGTAGCGATGGAGCCCGAAAACCATCAGCAGGCGGATGACTTTCAAAATTCACCTCAGCGCCATAAGGGGGATTTGATTCTAGGGTATCGGTCAACTCTTGCAATGCGGACACGGAATCTACCCCAGGAGGTATCCTGATGCTCAATGCCAAATCAGTGTGCGTCCTCAAAACATTTCCCGCAGACTCAACTGGTGGCATACCCCCTGACCCGATAACCGAGAGTGCTGGTCTCCAATTGATATCTAGGAGCATATCAGATATTTTTCCGTTTTGTGGTTTCAAACCCTCAACAACAGGGAGCCCATTCCAAAGTTCTTCTCCGACGACTGCGGCAATATCCTCCGCAGAATTGAATATTTTTTCTTCAATCTCCGTATGTAGAGAGGGTAAGAGTATTCGACCAGTCGCCGAATCCTCTATTCTGTCTAGCAGGTGTCTTGCTATCCTGAAAGAAGAGGGGATGGCACCGCCTGCCATCCCAGAATGAACGCCCTCATGCGATACCCTGACCGATAACGTGCCATGTATCAAACCTCTCAGCGCATCAGTGGTCCATATTCGGTCATAATCTGGGCCGCCGCTATCCATGACCACCACAAGATCTGGACTACCAAGATATTTAGAACAATGATCGAGGTAATATGGTAGGTCGTAGGACCCAGATTCTTCGCACGTTTCAATCAGGAATGTCACCGATGGATGATTCTGATTGTGATCTTGAAGCGCCTTGATGGCACTTAAACAAAGATACCCCCCATAGCCATCATCAACAGAACCGCGCCCGTAGAGCCAAGGATCCCGTCTGACAGCATTCAGGGGGCTCAGACCGTCTGACCAAAGTTCAGGCCTTGAAGGCTGCTTGTCGAGATGGGAATAGAAGAGCACCTCTCCTGGTCCAGACCCCTCAACTTTGATAATTAGAAGAGGTGTTAGGCCGTCGAGTTCAAACTTGTGAGTCTGGATACCTGATACGTCTTGTTCCATTGCCCAGCGTTCGAATATATCTATCGTCTCGTGCAGCTCCCCTCTTAGTTTCCAATCCGGATCAAAACTTGGGGATAGTGCTTTGACTTGTATTAACTCAGATAGGCTAGGTATGATTGATTCTTCCCAATGGTTGTTAGACCATTCTAGTATCTTCTGGTGTTCTACCATAACCCGTCCCAAGTGATACTAGTTCATTGAAGATTCCATGTTTTGATGTATTTTGTACCTAATTGCTGAGCTGATCTCTTGCCAAAAAAGAGAGAGTTGATTCTACTTTCTTACAGAAATCTTCTATCATACCAGCAGGATACTCTATCATTCTACCATTACCAGCCCAAACAATTGCAGGCGGGAGTAGGTTTCTCTGCATTTCAAGAGGAGATTGTTTGTTCATAGCCCTGAGTGCCTCGTGATATACAGCGAGTTGATTCCCATGCCGTCTCAACAACTCAAACTCAAAGTCGGTTCTCGGATTGTGGTCATCTCCCACCGGTCTATCAGATATACCGGACACAGTCGAGTCGGTCTTAACGTCAACAGCCCTGATTGTAGGTCTTCCATCTTGGTCTTCTGTACAAATGACAAGGTCAATGAAGCCCTCCATTTTGACGACAGCGCGATTTTCTATGCTCGTCTCCATCAATCCATACGGAGTCCAATTTCCGTGTATTATCGATGGGAAGGTGACAGTCTTTGAAAAAATGAATGGCAACTCAGTTCGATGGCCATGAAGAGCGTGGCCGCAGACCTGTTCTCCTCTAGATAACATGCCCAAATGACCGTGGTTTATTTTTTGCATTATGTTTTTTACATGTCTGATTAACGGACCTTTATTTGATTCAATTCCAATTTCATTCAAGACAGATTCTATCAGGTAATCGTCTGTCATTCTGTGAGGTCTCTGCATCGTCCATGAGTTAGGCAGTGGAGGCCAGAAAGATCCTCCGGGGTGTCCTATCCCCACCTCAACAATCCGATGAACTATATTTCCCAATTCAGATGGATGCAGATCTATTTGGTTGCTGATATTTGAGGATTCATGTCCTTTTGGTCCGAAATGATTGGCATCAGAGGCATCGTGTAAAGATGAGGGGGCTATCTTTACATGCCTTGGCGCTGAGAAAGCTGCTGCTGTTTTCGGCATTGATGCGATTGGCGACTCAGAGATTGCTTGTATAGCCTGATTCAATCTGACGTATGGTGTTTTTTCGGTAATTTCTTGCTCCAAGCAATCGTAGCTATGGATCAATGTTGTCCCGATTGATGAAGATGCGTTTTTTCTTTCATGTTGAACTTGTAGTTCGTTGGGGTCTAACACGATTTCCACTCGTTTTGATGGGTTTTTATCGGAAAGAATATCATCTGAAGAGAGCCATGGAGAGGTGTGTTCTCCGCATTTCCAAGCTCGAGACCTCATTGCATTTGTGATCATTGATCCCAGTGATGGCTGGGTCCTTGAGTCATGGAAAAAAGATACTCCTGATCCCTCAATCCATCTTGAGGCGTTCCTCCCGTCATGTGATCCAACTAGGATCAATCTGTCCTCAGCTCGTGTGGCTGCGACATACAAGAGCCTCCTATTCTCCGCATCTCTCCTTGATTTGTTTATCCATTTGGAATAATTCCAAACAGCAGATTGAAGTCCCTGACTGTTGCCCCACGGTTTTGGGTTCCCCGCGAAAATATCTGCAGTCACTGCGAATCCCTGTAAATTCTGATGGCTCAGGCCGACCTGCCTATCACTGAATAGGTCTGCGAGGATCACAACTTTCGCCTCAAGCCCTTTTGAGCGGTGAATGGACATGATCCGAACGCTATCTGCTTGTGGATTTGTTCTACTTTTTACCCCATCTTTTACGTCCTCCCGCAAAGATCTGAGTACATCAGCCGCAGCTGCCTTGGAGCCTCCTTCCTTTTGCAGCATCTCCAAGATCACTTTCACAGCCCTTTCTGCATCTTGTCGATTCGTATCTGATGGATAAGCAATCAGCAAATCGGATTGATCGAGTGTATCATGCAAAATTTGATGCATATTGTTGGCTTCGTTCAGTTCAAACCAACGTCTTGACAATCTCCCGAGAGGAGTGTCACCAAGGAATACAGACATTTGTTGGATTAAATCGCTTGATCCATCACAATTGGAAAGGAATTCATCTAATTCGTCATCGGACATCCCTATTAACGGCGACCTTGCGACCCAGGCAGCATGATGTCTGGAGAATGGACGGGCGCACAATTGGAATAGTCCTTCTATCGCCTTTACCACAGGTTGTTTGAACAAGTCGCCCTCTTGGTCTGCGTGGGCTTTTATTCCAAACTTTCCTAGTTCCTCGAGCAGCGCGTCCCTTATCCCGGTTCGTGTGGCCATTAGAATCATGATGTCACTAGATTTTATCTTCTCAGATTTTATCTCAGACCATTGGCCATCAGGGCTCTTGATTTTCACTGATTTTCCTTCAATGAGCGACTTGACTCTCATGGCTATGAATCTGGCATTTCGTCTCACCCTCCCTGAGACCCTACTCGCCAACGGATCTATGGGGATATCGAGATCCTCAGGAGGATCTTCAGTCCGATGTTCTTGGGTTGGACATATCCATTCTAAATGCCCATTGGCTTGGAGTTGGAGCACCTTTTCAATTGAAGGATCGTTGGAATCGACTTCACCGTAACACAGATCGTTGGGACTCGGTGATCTGAGGTCCTGAGGAGATGCATACCAAGTGCTTCCGGGGACGCTTTTATGTCTCTCTGAGAAAACCTCCCTCCACCAGCCGTTCATCTCTTCGAGTAGTCCTTTTTTTGTCCTGAAGTTAACGTTCAATCTGATCAGTCCCTCCATTCTTGCTATTTTTTCGTCGTTGGTGATTTTTTCATCAATTCCATCAACCTGGTCGAATCTGATCCATGGCTCAAGTTCTCTCCCTGACGCCACATTGACATTAGAGGCCGTTGAGAAGGAAGAGTTTAGATCATATCTGGGATCTCTACTTTTTTCCTTACGCCTGAGTGGTGGTTCCATGGTGAGGGCTGGAATATTCAGTAGTTCCCAATTGTTTATTGTTCTCAATTTTTCTGTAAACTCATGGAATCTGGATGCCTCAGCATGCCTGAACGCATAAACAGATTGTTTGACGTCTCCCACATAGCAGACAGTTGGCTGCCAAGGTGTTTCAGGAATTTCCTCATCATGGTTTACCTCTCTTGGCCCCCACAATCTAGCAAGTAACCTCCATTGCAACGGGGAGTTATCCTGTGCCTCATCTATTATGAATGCTCTAAATCTTCTCCTGATCGCCTTCAATGCAAGCCAGCGTTTTTGCAAATCCTCAACTGCTCGCTCTAGGGAATTTACAGAGTGTCCTGAGGCCCCCGACAGGATCATGGTGTGTAGATCATGAATAGCCCTCTCGATATGGTCATCCAGCCAGGGTTCTGACGGACCTTTGTCTAGCGTGTTGACGACAGAGTTTGGATAATGGCCGCTCAATCTACAGTTTCTGGGGCATTGAACCAGCAAAAAATCACTAGCGAGTCGGGAAACGTCATCGAAGTCTCTTAATTTTCTTTTGAATTTCAAACTCCTTGAAATTTCTATAATCCCAATCATCGCCATTCTGAGATCTTGTAAATGATGGGCCTCGCCATCTATGTTGAGAGTCAGGGGCCCTGAACCTTGCATCGAAGCGACTCTGTCGGGGGGAGGGTATGGTACGGAGGTGACTCCTGGTGTTTCTACGAGAGGTATCATGATTGTAGCATGTTCTATGATTGCAGAGATGTCTTCTCTATTGAGGATGGATCGGAGTTCAAGACAACGACTCTTTAAATTCGACTTGACTTCTTTCGCAGCCTTCCCGTTCCCCATCTGTGTGTAGGAGATCAGTCCCGAACCCCAAGAAGTTGTTGATGGGATTTTATTGTTGGGAAACACCGATGCTTTAGGATCAAGTGGACTGTTTTTTGATAGAGACAGGAGTCTTGAAATCCATTTCAGTCTACCAATGCTCGTTTCCGGCTGGTCAAGAGCTAAATGGTCTAGTTCATGGATCCTGTCGTCCGCTCCCCAACCCGTAGGTGCAAGTAAATGGAGATTGCTTTTGACAATCTCCATTACTTCAAAACAAGGCGGTTTAAGTTCCAAAAATAAGGAATCAATCTTTTCTTCGTCTATATTTGAGGTGATTATATCAAATAACTTCGAAGGGGATATCCTACCTCTCTCTGACATACTTCGGGATGCTTCATCGACCAAGATAGAGCTTGAATGGAGTCCTCTGAGGATCAGGTTCAACCTGGTGCGTCCAGAGTACAACTTGAGCAGCCGATCTCTTGCCGAAAGAATGTCTGCTGTCTTGTCTGTTTGCAGTAATTCGGAGTCGCTCACTGAAAATCTATTTGGATCAGAGGGCAACCTCCAAAATGCATCGATTGCTTCGATAATTAATGTCTCACGTTGTGCATCTGTGACTATCTCAGATTCCGTTGTGTCGCCGAGTGTTGGAAGGTGTGGTTTTACCAACCTACTGAAAAAGGAGTCAATCGTACCTATTGGGGCATCTTCTAACAACATCATTAGTTGTTCTTTATCCGCCTCCGATCTCAGTCTTGGGTCTGCTGAATCTTGACTGTCTCTGGATCTTATTTCCATGGACTTTATTCTATCTCTCAACCTAGTCTTCATTTCATCCGCTGCCATATTCGTGAATGTCAGCAAAACAACTTCCCCCGGCAGGAGCCCCTTCCAATTCTTTGGATCCGTCAAATCTTTCATCTGACTGTTCAAAATACCGGATGATATTCGTGGAGGCCTTGCCGGTTGCGGGAGTATCTCTGTAGCTCTCTGTCTTTCAGTTAGATAATGTTGAATCGCTCTATCCACAATTGTTCGTGTCTTGCCCGTCCCTGCTCCTGCATCAATGGCTATGTGGGCGTCCAAATTTAGAGCCAGACGCTGGCCTGTGTTCGGGCGAGTCATGATAACCGTCCTCCCGCCATTCGTTGATTGCAGAGATTTTTACCCTCGCAAAAATCACATGTATTGCTACTCGGAGTGGGATTGATAACTCCTGAGTTTGCGTTATGTACAATTCTACCTGCTACGGTCAATCTGTGCGTCATCCATGCCCGAAAGGGATCTGAGTCTGTGTCTGGACCTTCGTCATAAAATCGAAACATGTTCGAGGTCATTTTTGTGACAGAGCCGCAACTGGCGTCCTTTATCCATTCAGGTGCCCAGTCTGAGATTTCGATCATGTGCTCGGAATCAAAACCAAGCATGCTTACTCCTGCGCCAATGACCAAATCACCTGGGTGGGCAATTTCCCACGCTCGGGAATAAATTGCCAACTGCAACTCATCGAAAATCGCTCTTTCATGTCTTTTAATGGGTTTGATACTCGTCTCGCTTGTTTTCAAATCTCTGATTAAAATTAATCTTCTTGGTTTCCATCCTGTTCCAGTGATTCTCAACGGAGCGATATTAGAACTTCCATTCTCATCAACCCACCTCTGGCAATTTTCATCGAATGGAACCAAGTCTATTCTATCAACGAAACCAGTACTTATGAACGGTGAAGATTTCTTCCCCTCCTCGGCAAATGGTTGTCCTATTTCGACTTCTATGATCCTGTCTAATTTGTTCAATTGCCACTCCAATGCTAATGGTCCGGATCGCTGTAGTTTCTTCTCCGCGGCTATCAAAGAACCGATCCTGCCAGCGCTTGGTATCGGTTTTGGATCTGCGAGCCATGATGACCATGATTCGGGTGATAATCCAGTCAGCATCCACAGTCTCTGCGTCGAAACCGCATCCGATCTCAGGAGCCATGGTGCTCTCGATGATAGGGAATTCAAGCCTATCATCATCAGTTCATCGTCTTGAATTTCACTCGTTGAGATCGAGAATGGACCAGAGTGGAAATCCTGGCTATTGGCCTCCTCACCTTGTCTGAGGCCCAAGACCCCCAATTGCAAATCATGGTGTATACCATGTAGGAGGCTGCCATACACTCTTGAGTCCAAATCTTGGACTGACCTTTCATCTTCTGAGAGTGATAGTTTATCTGTCAGCCAGCCTTTTCTCGGACAGTCTAGCCACCTTTTCAATCGGCTTGGTGACCATTTCCTACGGCTCATTGATATGTTTGTCTGGCCATGCCTCGCATCGTGTTGTGAAATGCCCGTTATTGCCAAATCCAATGGCCTTGGATCTACAGTGGCGGTATCTGAGTGGTGCTTTCCGGCACCAATGACTGGCCATCTATGATTGAGCCTCGGGGGATTTGATTTAGCCTTCGATGAGGGATTTGCTATCTCTTTTACCGGTGGCAACATAACTCTGTTTGTGGAGGTCTCAGATAGGAATCCGTCATCATCTGCCTTTGTGGGTGTCCTCTGGATCATGTCATCCACTAGTGATCTGCTCAACTCAATGAGTGGAGTGAACTCACCCAATGGTTTTCTTGAGCCTGGTATGCCTTTACTTATCATCAGACCGTTCTGGCTCAATAAGTCTCTCGGAGAGGTTTTCAAATGGGGTACATGGGTGTTATCTGGTTCATCTTTTTCTTGTTTACCAAGCCATTCGTCGAGTATGAGTGAGGGCAAAGACGATTCGTCATTTGTTGCATGGATGACGATCACATCTGGTGCTGAATTCAATAGATGCCTGAATGAGTGCCGTGCTGATTTTATTCTGAGGTCTGGACCTGCAATGTCAAGCTCGTATCTATCTTGATCAGTTAGCAATGGTATTTTTGGAGGTTTCATGGACCATTCGGATGACAGATGAGTGATTAGCACCAAGTCCGCAGTGCAACCGAGTGCGTCCTCAGGTCTCAATATCCTGAGGTTCGGATCTCTCACTTGTTCCTCTGAGCCTATTGGATTCATGATCAGTCTGTGTGTACGGTCGACCCATTCATGTCCGTGCTGGACAACATTGAGACTGAGTGCTCTGCAAATACTACTGAAGTTGTCCAAGGACTGATGGATGTGGTCAATTGCCTGTGTGACTTGGCTTAGTTGTTCCTTGTTGGAGAGATCTGACTTTTGATCTGCGAGACTCTCTAAGTAGCCACTAATCCAATCATCAGCATTGGGAAAAGAGACTGGGATAGGAAGTTCGGCCCCAGTCTTGCATCCTCTTCTGTAAGTCGGATTACGTAGTGCTTCTCTTTCGTAGTCTTCCAAAAGTGGTGAAATGTTGCTAGCAATGATCAGGAGCCACCACTGAACTTCCTCGAGCTTCTCTAGATGCTCACCATCATTATTGATCTTCGACATTGCATGCAGCCAATCTGAAAGTGATCCTTGTCCGCCGGTTATGTGATGGTTTCTCGCACAGGTCTCGATTATTTTATCGTGGAACTCGGGTTTAATATCAGAACAAAGTGGGTGTTTTGGGATGTCACGCAATTCACCAAGTATTCCTCGATCATTCACCCCTCTTAGCGATTCCATCGAGAATGCACGATTGCCGATTCCCACGGTCATATCCGCGATCAATGAGGAAAGGAAGGGGTTAGTGGTCTCCGAATCCAGTGATGGATTGATCATCGATGGTATGGAACAAATAGATCTATTCCATTCGGACTCTCTGTCGGACCACATTGGATCTATGATCATAATTTTGGCCGATGGGTCATCCAGTCTTTTTCTCTTGATGAAATGGGATGCTGAGGCAAATGTCTCACTAGAAACCTCCACTTGGGCTTCCATAACTCTCGTTTCAGAATGCTGGTGAGAGCGTGTTGGTTCATGCTGAGGTATCCAGATCGGAAGCTGATGTTTGGTTGTTACTGGATAGACATCCGCAATCTGAAATCCATGTTCTCCTCGCCTGTAGTTTCCGGTGTATGAGAGTTGATGGATGGGGGCGTGCAAGAGTAAACTCAAAAGGAATCTTCGTTGTAATTTCGAAATGCATGGATCATGGTTCAGAACCAGTATCCCGTCGATTCCCTCAAGTGTAAAAGGAGGGGGGGAATTTGGTGTTTCCAGATGACGTATGACTTCATAGAGAAGTAATTCTGGGTGAATCTGTCCGACAGACTCTGATATCTCGTGTAGAATTTTACCGAACTCTATGGCTTCAGATGCTCCTTCCCATCCATGCAGTGAGTCCTCGCTGAGAAGTGCCTGATGAAGACCCCGTAAAGATTCGGTCTTACCCCTGTGCCAAGGTCTATCTTGAAATGGGTGAAGAATTGGGAATCTCAATTTTTCAGCAGCCCTCGTGGCAAGAATGTGTATGCATTCATCTAATCCAGGGGTATCTTTCATCGGCCTTTTTATTTGGAGATCTGCTCCAATAACCCTCGTGAGAGTGGTTATAGTATGATGGAATGATCTGTCAAAGACAGGGATAAACTCACTTATTCGGTCTAAAGTCTCTGATCTTGAATTCTGGTTTGGATAAATGAACAAGATTTTGCTCTTTTCTTTACCTGTTATGCTGTGTTTTGCTTGATGGATGGCATGATCCATAACCCATCTCGGCAGGGGGCCGGGAGGGATTTCTTCAACGGTGAGTCTCATCCTGCCATCCATGCTGGATGGGGGTAGCATCATCGAAGGTTATTGAACCCAAGGTTATTTTTGCCGAAATATCTCAAAATTATCGATGTTGAGGCTAGGATTATGATAGAGGTCAACGGCCCGGAGAAGGGAAGTATGCCCATGGATGATTTCTCTTCAGGAATCTCGTTCCAATCGAATATGATGACTAACTCCAAATCTTGTTCGTCCCAAGCTGCAGGAGGGATATATTCGATCGATCCGCTTGGATCCAGGGGTGTTATGTCTCTCAGGATGTCGTAGTACATTGATTGGCCATTGGACCCCTCAGGAAAATACGCTTTCTTCTCCACGGTTAGTAGGTAGAGGTTGGTTTGTATTTCCCCACATATCGATCTGCAAATTGACTTATCTTGAACCCACTCCCAGGACCAATTTAAAAAATTATTTTCCAGGGAAACAGAAATGTTGGATCCCTCAAGTATTGGGGGTCGGACATGCGCCTCCAAGCTTTGCAGGTATTCCTGTTCTAGTGTCATACCCTCATTCGGGTACGATCCTACATGCATTCTTTCACCACCGAATACAACTGTGGGAGGGGTTCTTGAGCTGAAATTGGCTTCAATTGATGCAGGGCCGTATCTGCTCAACCATCGTCCCTCAGTGTTGTTGTTTCCGAATGGATCTTCTGTTTCGAACAGATGCCTGTGATACTTGACTACGTATGTGTCAAGTGACCAAATAGAACTGTTCAGAGCCTCTTCGGCGGGAATACAGGTTTCACACCATGTCGCGGTGTAAACCTCGATTAATATCGGAGCTTCTTGGACTTCGGCGTAGACCGTACCGGGCCCATCAAAGGTCATGGATATGAGATGGGCCGAGCCGCCGGTAATGTCATGGGTCGCATCAACCCACGGGTCGGTTCCATGGACAGATTGTCCAGATATTAAAGCCGTGGAGGCTGTTAAAGAAATCATAATCCACCCAACAATGAACCTGATTTGCATGATTTGCCCCTGCTATGCTTGGGATAAGAATCGTTCGCATTCAGGATATTGATCCGAAGGCGGAGATTATGCGAGGGAGGTCGTCTGAAGATATGTGTAGGTGGGTCACGATTCGGATTGTTGTCTGATCTATGGACAGAACATCAACCCCGAGCTCAGATAATTCCTTTACCACCTGGTTGGAGTCGCGCCCATTTGTCTCTACGTAGACCATGTTAGTCTCAACTCCCTCCAGATCGACATCAAAAAGTGGCATTTCGTTGATTGATCTAGCCAAAATTCTGGCATTATCATGATCTAATTCTAACCTTTCAACATGATTATCCAGTGCATACAAACCAGCTGCTGCGATAATTCCAGCTTGTCGCATTCCACCACCGAACATTTTTCTCCACCGGTGGGCGGAGGATATTGTCTTGAAATCCGAAACCAACACAGACCCCACTGGTGCGCCGAGTCCTTTTGATAGGCAAACTGAGATTGAGTCGAAATGTTTCGCGATTCTTTTGACGGTCGCGCCACTTGCCACTGAGGCGTTGAAGATTCTTGCCCCGTCGAGGTGCACAGCGCAATCCCTTGAACGGGCCACGTCGCAGATTGAATCTATTCTTTCGAGAGGATAGACGGTTCCTCCACCTCGGTTGGAAGTATTTTCCACACAAACCAACGATCCGTTCGGATAGTGGCCTAAACTCCCATGGCTTTTCCTAATGGCCTTCTCTACATCAAGAGGCTGCATAATACCTCTCTCTGCCGATACTAGCGCCACTGAACATCCTGATAGTGCGGCATATCCGGCACCCTCATAGATGTATATGTGACTATATCTTTCGGTCACAATCTCATCACCGGGGTTTGTCTGGGCCCTAATCGCTATCGCATTCGACATGGTGCCAGAAGGAACGAACAATGCGGATTCCTTGCCGAATAGTGAGGCTATTCTATCCTGTAGTTCTGTCACAGTCGGATCGTCACCGAGAACATCGTCCCCTACCATTGCTTTTGACATGGCCTCCCTCATACCCGATGTAGGTTGAGTTATGGTATCGCTCCTGAGGTCTACCCGATCACTGTTGATATGTTGCACAGACCGTCCCCGATGCAATTCTCCAAATGGGGGTATTTGTGTTTTGGTGTTTCAAATCAGAACCACTGATTAGGTCTATGATCTGATTTTTTGCAAAATCGAGTGAAGTAAAAAAGGACATTATGATTTACATGTTACCTGTCGCAGGGGTATGACGCCTGATGGAAATAGGGCTGGCAGGGAGTCATTCCTCTCTGATAACTGTCCACCGATGGGAATTTACGAAACCTTGTACGCATTTAGTGATTCATTCGGGAGCTTCATGGGGGAAGAAGGGACCCATCCTTGGTCACAGGGTTTCCCACTTACCAGGCAGTTGGAAAAATTCAACGGGCCGCCGCTTCCAAGTGAAGTGAAGGTTACATGGGAGGACCGCTTTTACCCCAAGGCATGGGGCCATCCAGACCTCAGATCAGCAATTGTGGGATATTATAACTCAAGATATGGATCTACCATAACACAGGAAAACGTGATGGTCTTTGCCGGTGGCAGGCCGGGAATTTACACAGTTCTGGCATTTCTGAAAAAAAATGTAAAAGTCCGGATTGGAAGCATAGAATGGCCCGCGTACCTCGACATATTAACTCAAACAGAAACGAAATATGAAACGGTACCTTTTACCAAAGAAAATGGATTTCATCCTGAAAACAAAGAATATTTTGATCGCAAAGGCACTGATGATGGCACCAGACTGATGCCTATCATATCGAATCCACAGAATCCCTCAGGTCAGACCAGATATGGTCAAGAGTTACAAGACCTAATGGAAATAGCACAACTGGAGGGCAATGGAATTTTACTTGATGAGGCTTACGAAATGTTTCACAGTCCATCAGTGAGTGGAATCGAGTTTGTAGATGATATTGACAACTCCAATATTTTCCTCGCTGGTGCTTGTACTAAGGGGCTGCAGTCTCCAGGAATCAGAATAGGATGGATTATTGCAAGTAAAAATAATATCGAAACCATGGCAAATTACTCCAGTTTCGGCATGGGTGGAGTCAGTCATCCTTCACAGCACTATGCTATTGAGCTACTGGAACCCAAGCGAGTTCTGAGGGCCAGAGAGGCTATTGAGAAACATTACAACTGGCAGAGGGAGAGATATGGCAAAGCATTCGAGGAGATGGGACTGAATGTTTACACCGGTAATGGGGGTTTTTATCATTGGGTTGAGCTTCCAGAAGGACTCGACAGCAAAGGTCTGAATGAGAGGTTGTTCAAACATGGTGCGGCCATACTATGCGCTTCGGATTGTGACATGAACAGACCTCACTCAAAGGACCCGAGTTATGTGACCCCCTATTCCAGATTCTTTAGATTCTCATTTGGTCCGTTGTTGCCTGAGAGCTTCGATTCCGATATTGACTTGTTCAGAAGAGTTCTGGAAGCTTACAAAGAGGAGATGGGTCAGTCTCCCGAAGTATAAATCGTAAATTCACTCAGTGGTGGTGTGTAAACATGCAGATTTACCAACTCACTATCTTGCTCGTTAATGACTTGATGGATGTCCGGCTCATCAGCCGCACAAACTTCCCCGGGCATGTAGTTTCTCGATGAGGTTTGGACAGCTAAACCATCTTCATTGATTTGGAATGTCCTTTCCGTTGATACCCCGTCGAGAATTATGAAGGCACAATCACTTCCGATGTGGTCATGGATCGGGGTGATTTGTCCGGGTTTCCAGCATATAGCCACGAGTTCGTAATTCTCGGTGCGTTTGATCACGTTCCTTTGGTATCCATCGTCGGTAGATCCTATGCATGACTTCAGGGCGT
The DNA here is from genome assembly GCA_002499585.1 of Euryarchaeota archaeon UBA552. Lineage (GTDB taxonomy): Archaea > Thermoplasmatota > Poseidoniia > Poseidoniales > Thalassarchaeaceae > MGIIb-N1. Next base: position 31,486 of record DAMH01000030.1, read on the forward strand.
CTAGGTTGAAATCACTTGATTTCAACCTGACTTCAAGCTCATCAAGCCCGGGCCTCCTATCGATTGAGTCCAACCAAGATACCAGATTATTGATGCCCGGACAATTATCAATGAGGGCGTCCCTCTGATCTCGTCCTATCAACAACTGATGGACCATCATGCCCCCCAGAAAGTCACCAATCATTACTATTGCGATGAATCACACCAATTGTAGCATGGAAGTGAACCTGTCTATGTGGCTTCTATTGGCTGGACCCACTCCAAGCACTGTGACTGTTCCCGGTGGTATCTCAGTGTGCCCTGCATCTTTTACGAGATGACATGTTATGCCATCAGCGGCAATGGCGCCGTAGAGCCTCTTAATTTCATTTTCGTCCTTAGCAAATAGGACCACCTTCCTGCCTCCATTACGTCTGTATTGCTCTAGAATCTTAGGTGTTGTTTTGTCGGCTTTCAAAACACATTCCATCACCGCATGACCTACTTGAGCAGCAAGTTTTCCCTTGGACAATTGTAGATCTTTTCGTGTTATGATCACCATCGTGATCTCGTCAGGCCTTGACATCTCTGATCTCCGCTCTGCTGTTTGGCGCAACTGTGTGTTTTGACATGAGATGCGAGAAGGGGTGTGCGATCCAAGCTACAAATGCCATGTTACCCACGGCGTGGTATACATCGAATACCAATCCATTAGCCAGATAAGGCATTAGCGACGAGAAATCATTATTCAGAAGTATACTCGTTGAAACTATCCAATCGAAAGCAAATGCCGATACAACCGACAATGCCATCAACCTCCCCATGGCCAATCTTTCGTTGATCATCAGCTTGTCTGCCAACATCGAGCCGGCGGCCCCCACAGCCCCCCATCCGATGACCTGAAACAGCGTCCAAGGACCATGTCCGAGAAAAATCATGTTGGTACTCAGTGCAATGATGCCCGAAACGGCGATTGCCCATGTTCCCCCATAAAAAACTCCGACTAAAATAACGGTCACTGTGACTGGTTGTACATTTGGCAGTGGCTCTAATAGAACCCTCCCTGCTATGCAAAACAACGTTATTATAGATAGTATTAGAATGGGGTAAGAATCCTCAAACTTTCTTTCCCCACGAGTTATGGCAAAGACCAGAAACGACAAAATGAAGATGTTGACAAACAAATCTTGCATCGGTGTAAGGAAGAAGTTATGAAAGTCGTACATAGCACTACCACATATCGATGCTCAATAGTTATTTTCTGGTGGCATGCAGTCAGGCCGAAGCTAATAATCGCCAGCAGATGTGAGTTTCCAAGTAAGGTTCGTGTCAGAGATTATCTCAAAACTGGATGCTCCAACACTCGCTGCCTCGCCCTCGTGGTAGAAGCCCCAGTATGTTGAGTAGTCGTCGGCTCCAGAGACTCCGTCTATTGTGTGGATGAATGCACCCATGCCGACGTAATAAGTCACATCGATACTGAAATTCTCTCTGAGTTGCAAGGCCTCCATGACCCTGTATGCTGTCACGTTCGGGGCTACGTTTACAGCCTCGAATGTGATTTTCCCGTCATTAAGCCGATCTGCGAGGTTTGTTGTTTGGTTGCCCTGATCTCCGAAATCCAAGGTAAGGACAACGCTCAGATCCCCGATTTCTTCTTCGGATAGGGGCTCGGTGTCTGAGGTGCAACCGGCTAAGGCGGAAGAGGAAATTAGGATAGCGGTAACAGTGAATATGAATCTAAAGTTGTTAGGCATGGATTCACTCTCCGTCGAACGGGGTCTATGAATATGGCTATTAATTTTCGAGATGTTTGATAATTAATCTTTCAATTTCTCCCTGAGTATTTGGCTTATCAGTTTGCCATCCGCTGCCCCACCCATTTTCTTCATTATGATACCCATCAATGTTCCCATCGCAGCATTGCCGCGTGTTTGTATCAGTTCGGAGTTCTGTGAAATTACCTCGCTTACGATGATCTCGACGCTCTCTGAGTCAGCTGGTACCACTCCCAAGGCCTCTGCTTGTTGTTTTATCCAATTCATGCGAATGGAGAATGGCTCATTATGCAGGTCCCGACTTGAGGCATGCAATGCTGATATCGATACCACACCATCTCTTGTGACCTCTCCGGAATCTCGACTGTAAATGGTGTCTACCAAGGAAATAAGCGGGAACTCCTCCGGGGAGATTCCGGCAATTTTTGACGCTTCTTGTATAGTCTGATCTAGTAGAGCTGTCGCAATTGAACTGACCCTCATACTTGGTAGATCAAGGAATTTTCCTCTGGCGCAGTCCACGATTAAGTCATCCATTTGCAAGCCCAGAATAGCATCAGATTGAGATTCAGACAAACCTGTCGAGTGCAGACGAGACAGTCTCTGATCACTAGTCAGTGGAATGGATTTGGTGGCTCTATCCCACATGGCAGATGTTATTTCCAGCAAAGGGATATCTGTCTCTGGGTACATTCTGGCGCCCCCGGGAAGCGGCCTCATCGGCATTGTAGACCCGTCTTCTGGCTGACCTTTTCTGACAACTACATTCCTTACCTCTTTAGGTATGCGATGATATGCCTGTCTTGCCCTGGATAGTACTGAATCCAATGCCAGATGAGCCTGCCAATCTGGTGCAATGCATAGCACGAACGCATCCTCCGGGGAGAGTGACAGTGCTGTTCTTAGGGATCTTACATGACTTGCTTCTATTCCATAAGCAGGAGTCTCATCTGAGTGTATTATCCCTTTTACTCCAGCGCGCTTAGCTGCACCGGATAGTTCTCTACCAAGACGAGGTATCTGAGTACCATCAGAATACCTTTTTTCCGGGCCAATCATTCCATTCATCCCTTGAAGGGCTATTGCGTATACACCGTGGCCGGCTTCAATGCCTGATCTAATAATGCCCGATTCTATGTCTCCGAAAATCTTTGTGACATCTGACACATTTCCCGGGATGAGGGTTTTTACAACTCTACTGATTTCGTTTTCCACCGATGGATTATCTTCGTCCCTGTCTGGTGGAAGCGGTGTGAATCCCTGCTTGGCCCTCAATTCATTTGCAAGTCTGTAGAAATGTAATTGTCTAGCCATTTCAATTCTGATGATCCTTGGAATCCAATCAAGGTCTTGACACCCCTTTATCTCAACCCTGTCCCCGGAGGATATGCTTACATTTAGATCCTGACGAATGCTTCCTAATCCCCTGCGCACGTCCCTTGTGTCACGAAGGCGCATGCCTAGGAACTGACACACGGCTTTGGCATGCTCTGGAGTCGAGATATCCGGGTCGGTCGCAATTTCTACGAGGGGGATGCCCAAACGATCAAGGGAAAATGTAACCTCTGTTCCGTTTGTTGTAATCTCTTCACCCATTTTTCTGGCAGAATCTTCCTCTAAACAGATGACAGATATTCCTATGCTCTTGCCATCGACCTCAAAACTGCCACCAGTCGCAACGAGAGCAGTGCGCTGGAAACCACTCGTGTTCGATCCATCGACCACAGTTTTTCGCATTATTTGGAGGTAGGAAGCCGGTGTCCCGCGGAGCATAGCGGAGATTTTTAGTGAGGCGTTCAGAGCCTCGGGATCAGGGGGAAGAGGCGGTGCCTCGTCCAACTCGATTAGACCTGAATTCGGAGTTTGAATGTAAATAAAGGTCCTGTTCCTTTTTTCTTCAAAAGACGCAGCAACATCGATTTTTCCGCCCTCTCCTTTACCGGCTCTAAGCTTACGTCGAGTCCTTTTCCAAGACAAAGGCACGTCATTGATGCTGCGATCGTAGAGCAGGCTTTGTTGACGGGAATGGAGTTTACCAGTGGAAAGTTGTTGATGTATCTCTATTCCGCACATGAATCCCAAAGATTCTGGTTCCAGACCGGCCGGATCGCCCACATCTCCTTTGGGCTCTGGTATGGGCATGTATCAATCCAAACGTCAATTGCTCATAGGATCGTCGGACTACATCAAGCAAATTCATATGTTCCAAGGCTTGGCTCGTATATTTCGCCCTGTTCCTTCATCCGAGAGACGAGCGATCGCACTATTGCCTCGTCGATCGATTGTATCGAGGCTCTGTCGATGATCTCACTGAGTGGCATTGGACCCCTGTTCTTGTCGGATATCTGGTGCATTATGCTCCTTACTAGGCTGCTTTGAGCTGCCTTGCTCTTTCCTGTTTGGATCTCTGCCTCATCTTTGATATTTGATTCGTGTCTCCAATGTTTGAATATCTTGATCGCCACTTCAGCATCCTTCCTCGTAGCATTTTCTCGAAGGTGTATTCTGGCATGGGCTTCTGTTAGCCTCATCAATGATTCCAGGGCTCTTGCTGTCACAGGGACCTCGGTTTGTTCCTTTCGCTGAGAACTGGTTAGGCTGTAATCAGATGATGCGGAATTTTCCCAGCTTTTACCGTAATTGTTTCTCGTTGCAATGTAATATTTTATCAAGTCAGATTGTGCCTCTTCGTCCAGCGTGGGATGTATATTTCTCTTAGAATAAGCGATGTACTTCCTAAGAAATCCAGTTGTTAGGTGCTCTGAATTGTCGTGGTTTGTGGCCATCATTTCGTCGGATTCAACGGGTGCTGCTCCCCTGATTTGATCCTCTAACTGGAGCTCGCTTACACCCGAGGTTCTATTTTGAAGTATGTGCCTCGCGATTTTCTCGTCCAAATCCCTTTCAGGGCGGTCCTGAAGCAACCAGATTAAATCGAATCTCGAAGCAAGGGGCGCCTCTAAGCCGGTTTCCTGGAAAGACTGCATGATGCTAGCATTATTCGAGGTGGGTGCGAAACGGCCGCTTTTGGGGTTGGCTGCCGCGAGTACTGCACACCTAGAGTTCAAAGTCGCTGTAATTCCGCCTTTTGCAACACGGACTTTCTGTTGTTCCATTGCAGGGTGAATTGCGCTTGTGTCCTGTGGACTGATTTTGTCAAATTCATCTATTGCGGCCAACCCTCTGTCCGATAAAGGCAATACACCGGCTTCAAGGGCGAACCTACCATCAGAGAAACCATCCTTCACAGCGGCCGCCGTTAGGCCGGCAGAAGTTACCGATCCCCCAGAAGTAAATTTACCACGAGGGGAGAGATTTGACATATACGTCAGTAATTGAGATTTAGCTACACCGGGGTCGCCCATCAAAAGAATGTGAATGTCCCCTCTGGTCCTAGTTCCATCAGGTGAAACCCTGGCTACGCCTCCAAACAACTGCAATGCAAGTGAACGTTTAACCCAATACAGAGTCCTTGTTGCGAATATCGAAGGTGCAATAGAGGAAATTAACAACTCAAGTAAGTCATCTCTCCTGTTTTCAACCAGACTCTTGATTTCGTTGATATCATCTTCCTCAATGTTGATTTCAGTGAATGGTTCGGTTTCTGCCTCAACGCTGACCATGCTGTAAAAAATCTCAAACAAGGGTGTCTTGCGCGACCCTTTCCTCTCTGAATGCATCTGTGGAATCATGTTAGCGATAATTCTGGTACCCGGCAGGACCCTATTTACGAGGTCTCCTTCTAAAATTACCATCCCACTGCTGGGCTGCGCCCCGCTGGGTACTCGCTCGGGTATCTCCTGGATCTCGATCTTTTGATTGTCGACGAGTGAACACTTCTCTTTTATGAGTGTGAATTTTACTCTGCCTTTTCGCTCGCCGCATCCATCGCACTGTAGTGGTTCCTCAAGTTCTGTATGATCTCTCTGCATAATTTCAATTTCATAATCACAGGAGCACTGGAAGATTGACCGATGTATCCGAGGTTTGATCTCACTCACTTTCGTCACGGAAACTTCAGCGCTGATGAGTCTCTGAACATCAGCGTGTCCGACTCTTCTCAGCTCCCTCCTGCTGTCCAAGGGCAAGTGATCTACTCGGATGAATGGCTCCATATCCCGAGCGCCCATTTCGATACAGTAGTTCTTCAATGCATTAGACCCTTCTCTGAGTATATGTTCGGGATCTTGAAGTAGGATCTCCGCGAAGTCCGGGTCAAATGACTGAAGTTTGTGGAAAGGGAGCTCCAGTCGGTCTATCTGGCCAGAGACAATCCTTTGGACTTCATCTGGCGTCACATCTTCAAGAAATGAGCGCCATCTTGGTTTTGCGTCTGGGGCGAGCATGGTCATGCGAATTCCTCGGTCGGTCTTTCGACGTGAGAAAAGGCGGCCTATGAAGGAACCGGAAGAAAGGGTACGCCCCCTTGTTTCTATTGGAGAAGCAGTCTAACATTGAAGCTCGACTTGCTTTCTATTGCACTGTGATGATGAAAACTCCGAATGGGTAACCTTGAGGTGTTAAGCTGAACTGGACAAGACATGGACCACACCCGCTCTGGTAGTGATTTGTTAGTTAGACTGGATCCTGGTGAGGAAATACACGAGTCGTTGAGGAATTTAGCGGATGAGCTTGGTATAGATGCAGCTGTTATAACCAGCGGAATAGGTAGAACTCGTGACAACCAATATGGGTACATGAACGAGGATGGCGTCTACTACAGGCGCCTTTTGCCACCGCCCTCTGAATTAGTTAGCCTCTCAGGCAATATTGCCCGTACCCAGGACGGAGGGGCATTTACGCATATTCACTGCTGTTTGTCGGATGATGAGAATAATGTTCATGCAGGCCATCTGTTTCAAGCAACGGTCCATGTTGTAGCAGAAATTCACATCAGAATCATGGAACACGCAATGATGACGCGTTGTCCTCTTTCCAACCTTGAATTGCTGGGGTTGGAGTTTCAGTAAGACGTGTCCACAGAGCTGATTGAGATGAGAGTACTATTCGCCCACGGCCTATGGAGCGCTCCCGGTGGTTCCAAGCCTACCTACATGAGAGAGGTCCTAGGTTGGGATGTTCTGTGTCCAGATATGCGTAGAAACGGCTGGAGTCTGTCTTCTCAGGCTCTTACTATTCGTCAGGAATTGGAATCCTCCAAGTCGTATGATATCTTGATAGGTTCGTCATTCGGTGCGCTTGCAATTGCAAAAGCAGTTGAAGGAGATCAACGTGATCTACGTCTTGCTCTCCTAGCGCCTGCTTTCGGGGTTTACGAAACACTGGCCTCGCAAATTGGAGATACGGCTATGAGAGCATGGAGAGAGGAGGGCGTCAGGTCTTTCACGCCTCCCGGTTGGGATGAGGAAGTGACACTTCCGTGGTCGTTTATGGAAGATGCAATGGTATGCGGTTGGCCCCTGCTTCAACACAGAATTGTTATTCTTCACGGTAGAGAGGATGAAGTAGTCCCTGTGGAAAACTCCCACAAAGCAATCAGGGGATCTGTGAACACTCATTTGGTAGAGGTGGGCGACGGCCACCGACTTGCAAATAGTCTGGACAAGCTGCCAGATCTTGTTTCAATGGTTCTATGATGATCAATCGTCATGAGTGCCCAGGAAATACTGGCCGATTTCAGGATCTGTTAGAATATGGTCTGCATCTCCCGTGTGTACTATCTTGCCGTTTGACATAATATATCCTCTATCTGACCTTGAGAGGCTCAGCCTCGCATTCTGTTCAACTATCAACACAGTTATACCTTGCTCCCTGAGAGCATCGATCCTCTCGATGATTTGTTGTTGGTACAGGGGTGATAGAGCGGCTGTGGGCTCATCCAGGAGGAGGAAGTTCGGATCTGATATGAGGGCCCTGGAGATTGCGAGCATCTGACGTTCTCCGCCCGAAAGTGATGCTGCGAGATCATGCTCGCGGGATCGAAGATCAGGGAACATGTCTAGTGCCCTCTCGATTCGCTTGATGAGGACGTTTCCTGAAAGAGAGTTTCCGCCCATCTGAAGATTTTCCTCGACAGAGAGTGAGGGGAACACATTGTTGACTTGGGGGACATAGGCTATGCCCATGTTCACAAGTTGGTCTGTTCGCAATCCCGAAACGGTCTTTCCACGGTAGTTTACCTGTCCATCATAATAATCCGCTATTCCGAATATAGCCTTGATGAATGTGGATTTACCACAGCCATTCGGACCGATTATCGTGACGAACTCCCCTTCGTCGATGTAAAGGTCTATGCCGTACAATATCTGAACGGAGCCGTACCCTCCTTTGAGTCCGCTAACATCGAGTACTCGTGTCATTTGTCCTTGCCTCCTCCATGGCCGTCAGAACCGAGGTAGGCCTCAATTACTTCACGGTTTGAACGTACTTCATCAGGGGTCCCTGTCATCAATATCTCCCCCTCGTTCATAACAACGATCCTATCTACGCCCTGTCTCAAAATGAAATCCATATTGTGTTCGATGATGAGTACGGATATGCCCGTCTCGGAGACGATGTTTCGAAGGTTGGAGAATATCTTCATCGCCAGGGGTCCCGCAACACCGGCCACCGGCTCGTCAAGCAGTAGGAGTTGTGGGTCGCCCATCATGGAGCGTCCGATATCAACGAGCTTGCTTTGACCGCCTGACAACTCGCTTGCAAGGTTGTGCGCCATGTGCGGGACTTCAAGTTGATCGAGAACTGCATAGGCTCTTTCCAGTCTATGGATCTCTGATGGGTGAGATCGACCGGAGCGAACGACGTCTAAGAAGCTGGGTGAGAGCTGGTTTCTAGGAGGTACCAGGAGATTCTCGATGACGGTCATCTCGCGCCACAGCCTCGTGTGTTGGAATGTCCTCGTCATTCCAAGGTTTTGAATTTGGTCCGGTCTCATATTTGAGACATCAGTCCCGAAAATCTCAACGCTCCCAGCAGTTTGTTGCAGGAGTCCGCTGATGCAGTTGAAGGTTGTTGATTTACCACATCCGTTTGGACCGATCAAACCAATGAACTCACCCTCCTGCACCTCAAATGAGACTTCATTGACAGCGACAAGCCCTCCAAACTCTTTCCTGAGTCCGTTGACACGAAGCGCGGATGAACTCATTGAGAGTCGCCCCCTTCCGGTCGCTCTGGACGATATGGGACTTCTGGTAACAGCCCCTTCTCATTATACTTCAGGGAGAGTACAATAATCAGGCCAATGATAAGAACCTTGACGTAAGCTAGGTTTACCTGTATATCGGTTCTGAACACCTCGTCGATCGATCGCTGATGGAGTAGCCACACCATCAACAAGAGAACAGTTGCGAACCATCCTGCTGATTCGGCCATAGCCTTCCGCCTGAAGAGGTAAGCGAGGGTCATAATTCCGATCATCAGAATTGCTGCTTGCATCGGTTCGGTCACGAGCCACGCGAAGACCTCATCGATAGCCACGGCCAATTCGTGAAGCGGTTGGCTCGGACTCGACTGGGCAGCGACCAGCCTATTGATCACAAACTCATTCAGGGTAATAATCATGGCACCTATCAGCATGCCTCTGTTGTTTCCAGCCCCGCCTATGACAAATGCGGCCCAGACTAGGAAGGTTGTCCGCGAGGGTTGCATGAATGATGGTTGAAGCGAGCCGAGGTACCAAGCAAACAACGCGCCGGCAAAGGCTGCGATAGCTGCCGAAACCGCAAGGGCAGCGGCCTTGTGGGTCATGACGTCGTGTCCGTGATGCTGCGCGACGTCCTCGTCCTCCCTTATTGAACGAAGGATTCTGCCCCATGGGGACGAGTAGAGCATTGATAGAGTGCGCCATACGATCATAACACAAATGAGTCCAATTATGGCAAGCAGCAGGTAGTATGGAGCTGGCTGGCCGAAACTGAATGTTTCCCCGATTGTTCTTGCAATACTCTCAATGGCCTCGTTGTTCTTGCATTCAAAGGGAGATAGTTCCACACCATTTTCGTCGATTTTCTTACCCCTCCCGCAGAACCACCAAACTTCCAACGGCTGCGGGTATCTTTGCACGCCTATTGCCCCTTGAGTCGTGCCTGTCTTTAGAAGAGGTTCTCCTGAGAGTAAGATCCTTACTACCTCTCCAAGTGAGATTGTAATCACAGCAAAATAATCACCCCTAAGACGTGCAGTTGGATAGGCGAGCAGCCAGCCAGAGATGGCAGCTACCAGCATGCTGAAGACAAGTGCGGGTATGATGGGCCATCCATATCCGGCAACGTCATTGGGAGCGGTCAATACACCGACACCGATAGCCCCTATCGATACAAAGAAAATCACTCCGAAGTTCAAGAGGCCCGTGTAGCCGGTAGAGAGGTTCAGGGAGAGGGACATTATGAGATATATCGAGAGGAATGTGACGAGGTTCGACACTTGTAGGGTCTTGGCGAACATGAAGTTCGAGTCGGGGTCGACAGGAAGCCAGACCACGAAAAGAATTAGTAACGCCAATAGAAGCCTGAAGGCGGCTTTCGAACCGGATTCTGTTCTTCTGCCCTCGCCTATTCCGGCTTTCTGAAGAATGGCGTCACTCCGTTTTCCCAATGCCCCGGAGAAGGATGTTGTTCGAGCGGTCAGCCAAGAGTCGGCGTTGTCTCGTAGCGATTCGATTCTCTCTCCCAGTCTCCTTGAAATGGTTCGCTCTGAGTGGCCCTCTGAGAGTGATGAGATTCTTGATATGATCGAATGATACTTGGCCTTGGTTACTTGAATCGGATCCTTGTATCGGTTATTGTAAATCAAATATGATTCATATACACAGAATATCCATACCAATAGAGGTATCCACGGCCAAAGTATATCACCAATCGAACCAATTATCGATATGAAGGCCTGCTCGGATTCAATTAGAGAGACCCAACTTGAAGCAATGTCGGGATCAACCCCCTGAGGCGAAATGACGGAGCCTGATGGGTAGGAGTTGGTGCGGATGAATGAGGTTGCCTTCCCAATGAAGAATGCTGAACTCGTTACGAGTAATGTGCTGACGGCTCGGCCACTTCTGCGTTGGTGGAAGTGGTGCGCTCCGAGGGGCCCAAGTAATACTCCTAAGGCTGCTGAGTAGCGATGATTGGGGGCCTTGGGAGACCTCGCTCGTTCACGAAGACGCTCTATCTTCCACCGGTCATATGCATCCCCTATGCCCTTTGGAATGATGAGTAAGATGGCGATTATTATCGCATAGGGCATTACTTCCGCGAGGGCACTGTATCCGGATCGGCCGATTGGATTTCCGATCCCGATTAGTACTGGCCCGGAGACTGCACGTACGAAACCGATGATCAGTGCTGCTGCGATTGCACCGGGGAGGGAGCCAATTGTTCCGAGTACTATTACCGCAAAAGAGGGCAGTAAAAGTGAAAATGCCGTAATTGGTTTGAATAACAGGGTGATTCCGAAAATTCCTCCGCCCACCCCGGATATTCCTGCGGAAAGGAAGGCGCTTGTCATATGGACTCTCTCGACGTTTATTCCGCTGCTCGCAGCGAGTTCCGGATTATCTGCGACGGCCCTCATCCTTCGACCAAGCCGGGTACGTGTCAATATAGCGAGGAGGATGAAAACCGTGGCGAAGCTTACAATCGGGAGGAATGCATTGTTGTATGCGTAGTTTGTCGTTTGCGCCGCACCTTCACAGGTCGTGGTTACGATGTCAACTGCAGGTATTGAATCCATTTCCGCGCAGTCGATCGATGTGTAAACTTGGTCCGGCTCCAACTGTCTATTTCCGAGATTAAACCGTGTAAGTATTGTGGGGAACTCGAACGCCTGGCTCCCTCGCATCCAGTCTGCATCTGGTACGAATCGTTGAGTTGAGCCCCCAAATCTGAGGTATGTGAGGGCTCTAAGTACAAGAGCCACACCTAGCGAGGCGATCATCATCACGTCTGGAGAGGCCTTACGATCTCTGAACCCCCGATAGACGAGGCGATCAATGATAACACCCGCTATGCCTGTCAGAACGAATGCTCCGAACAGCATCCAAAGGAATAGAGTCCACGAAAGGTGGCCATCAGAGGGTATTTCATTCAATGGGAATAGCCAATTCGTCCACATCAGGGCCACGCCGACGTACATTCCGATCATGAAGAACTCCGATTGGGCGAAGTTCCCGTACCTCTGCACGCTGTATGTCAGGGTGAGTCCGACTGCGATTGAGAGATATGTCGAAGACCAGGTCAGTGTGTTCGTTCCCAGTGACGCTAGGTCGATTAGCACTGATGCAGAGGTGCCAAGACCAAGGAGCAGGATGTGTATTATGAGTAGGATGTAGAAGAATAGAAGGATGGGGGATGTGGCAATGATAGTAGATCTGAGCCATCCCGGTCGCATGTCTTCGAATGCGATTTTAACTAGTCCGAAGCCCACGCAAATCAAGATGAATGTCTGGAGTAGCCATACCAGATCTGTTGGCAGGCTATCAAAAAGCAGGAAGTCTACGACATTCAAGACGCCCGCTTGGCCGAGTAGGCCGAGAGTCGATTCAATAGCCAAAAAGGAGGCAATGGCGACACGTTGCTTCCATCTGTCGAGTTGCGACCACTGGTCGCGGAAATCCCCAAGCGCCGTCATACTTCATCCTCGATATGTGGCTTCTTGTGCATAAAGCCGATGGCAATCGGCTGAAAGAAAAGGTGTGAGGCGCCGCGGCGGGCCCGATGGCCCACCACGGCGCGTTACGTCACTCTGAGCTCTTATCGATCTCAGTTTCAAGCGGTTGCGACGCCGCCTTCGGCAGTCCAGTACTTCGAACAGGTGTACTGATCGATGCCATCGTACGAGCATATGTCATATCCGTTACCGCCGATGTCACCGTTCTCAAGGAAGTTGATGACGCCGGAGGCGCCCTCGTACCCGTTGCCTGTCGCTTTGATTCCATCATCGGCTGACATGCCATTGTACATCACAGCAGACATCCCGACCATCATGACACCGTCGTAGGTTGTCAAGTCGTATGCCTTAATTCCGCCGGATGGGGCTTCTGCGTCATAGCGCGCGCTGAAGTCGCCGAAGCTCGATCCTGCGCGAGGCTGGGTGACGGTCATGTTCTCTAGCAGGTCGTCCTGCTCCATCTCATCGTACATTCCCTCTCCAGCAGGGCCGTCCCCACCGAAGATGTGTCCGTCCCATCCTGCGTCGCTGAGAGCCTCGATTATGAGGGCAGCATCTGCGATGTATGACGATAGGTAAACGGCAGTGCATGTCGTGGAAGCCGCCATCTGGTTAGCTATAGCCGAGAAGTCGGTGTCCGTCTCTGCGTAGTCGTATCGACCGACGTCGCATAGCTTGTCGGATCCCCATGCGTCGACAACTGCGTCAGCGAGGCCAGCGCCGTAGTCGTTGGTCATGCCGAAGACTGCGAGAGCACCCTCTGTCACTCCTGCTTCAGTCATCATGTCAGCGCCAGCTGGGCCCTGGATAGCATCGCTTGGCACATTCCTGTAGAACATTGGGTATGCCGATGCGTCCGATAGACCAGGGTTAGTGCTCGCGTAGGAAATCATTGGGATTCCCGCAGCGGAAAGCACTCCGTTGGCGGCCATTGAGGCCCCGGAGCAAGCTGCACCCACGACAGCGTAGACACCGGAGTCGACCAAGGTCTGGGCGGCGGGGCCGGCAACAGCACCGTCGCATCCGGAGTCCTGCTCTATCAACTCGAAGTTGTAGTCAGGGTACATATCATTCAGATCGCTGATAGCCTCATTCGCGCTCCACGTGAACACGGGAGCGTTTGGCTCCAGTGGTCCCGTGATCGGGTTGAGGAAACCGATCTTCACAGTCGTCTTTTCGTCATCATCATCGCTACCGAGGCATCCCGCGAAGGCCGCGGCCAGCATGCTCAGTGTCATCATTGTTGCAATCAACTTCATATTTTTCATAGCGTATTCACGCTCCTAGCATGCCCCTGAGTTATTAGTTTCTATTTAGTATCTGTGCCCGTATTTATTTTCATATGCCATGGAAAATGGTGATCGATTATTAATATTCAATTACTCCTCTGAGCTTATTCCAATCATGGCTTATCGCTCAGAGGAGAGGATCAATAACCTCTGACATTATTTTCCTCCATGAGCGGGGATGGGGGCATCACCTACTCAGAATCGGGTGTGGATATAGAGGCTGAGAGTGTGGCTATCGCATCTTTGATTGGGCATCTGGGAGTATCCACAAGGGAACCGGGCACCAGGGGTGCACCAGTTAGACTTGAAGGCGGATTTGGAGGGCTCATTGAATTTGGAGATTCTTGGTTAGCTATGGCTACGGATGGAGTAGGGTCGAAGCTGCAAATCGCAAACTCATTGGCTAGATATGAAGGGGTTGGGATCGATTGTGTTGCGATGAATGTCAATGACCTACTTTGCGTAGGAGCTGAACCAATCGGGTTTGTGGATTATATCGCTGTTCCAAAGCCAAATGCCGATGTGCACGGGATGATCGGTGCTTCGCTTGGAGAAGCTTGTGCCAGGGCAAGGGTAACATTGTCCGGGGGTGAGACTGCAACGCTTCCAGGCATAGTTTCTGAATTGGATCTATCCGGGACGGCGCTTGGATGGCTACCATCTGGTGACGCCGTCACCGGGAAGGGAGTTGTGCCTGGAGACGTTATTATTGGCCTTCCAAGTAGTGGTTTGCACTCAAATGGATTTTCTTTGGTACGACAAGTGATCAATGATTCCAATGCTGATTTAGAATCGCCATGTCCTTTTCCCTCGACTCATGGTAAACGCTCAATCGAATTTGACAGGGGCGATCTGGGTAGTGTGTTGTTAAACCCCACACGAATATACGTAGACCCAATCGTGGACCTTCTGTTTTCTGATGGAGCGCCTTGCAAAAGAAGTCATATCCACGGTGTTGCTCACATAACCGGAGGCGGACTGTCAAACTTATTGCGCCTCAATGACTCTGTGAGGTTTGAAATAACACATCCTCTGGAGCCACATCCGGAGTTTCACTGGATTCAATCAACAGGTGGAGTGGCAGACTGGGAAATGCATCGCGTGTTCAATATGGGGATGGGCATGGCGTTGGTTGTAGATTGTTCTGTCGCTGAAAAAGTTGCTAAGTGGATATCAAAAAGAGTGGATGGCTCTAGGAAAATTGGAGTGGTCGTTCAAGGAGAGGGTGTGATTCATGCCCCACTAGACCTATCTTACAGTGAGTATTGACCCATCGAGAGATCCATGAGCCTGATCCTTGTGGAAGGACCATGCACCCCCTCGGATGGCCAGGTTATCCCTATCGAGAGGGCTCTCTGGAACATAGATTGCCCACTGAGGTAGACAGGGGCTGGAAAGGCCCTGCGGGTAAAAACGTCGATGGAGGCGGCTTTCTGAATCCAGCCATGGCCGGTAACAGGACCCGCAGTGTGATTATGTTGGATCACCTTGCAAAAACAGTGTTCAAAAAAATCGAGAAGATTCAGATTATCGATGCATTAGGAGCTACTGGAATCCGGACTCGGAGGTGGTTGAACGAGACCTCTGATGAAGTTGCGAGGAGGCTTTATGTTACAACCTGCGACCAGAATGAGACTGCGATATCTTGGGCTCGGTCGAACTTGGAGCTTGATGATCGGAAAGACCAGGTTAATTTAATCCAAGGTGATACTAGGAGGACCTTGTTATCTCAGGGTTGGCATTGGATAGATCTAGACCCATACGGTTCACCAATACCTTACCTGGATTTGGCCATGCAGGCTACAGCCCGCAGGGCGGTTATGTCGATCAGTGCGACAGACACCGCGGCGTTGAGTGGTTCCTCACCCAATCCGCTGAAGAGGAGATACGGTGCACGCGTACACATGGACGGGTTGAAACACGATACTGGACTCAGAATTCTGCTTGCGACCTCCGCGATGGCAGCGGCTCGTCACGACAGGGTCATCAGGCCCCTATTCACCATATGGGATTCTCATCACCTGAGAGTTACCGTCATGGTGGAGCGTTCCAAAGGCTCAGCGAATTTAATTCAAGACTCTATTGGATGGAGGATTCATTCTCCGAGTGAAGAGGATGTTGAGATGTCGATAGGGTGTGGGTTGCTACCGGAACATGATAGGGGAAGCAGGCCTATGCACGTGATGCTTCCACTTAGTGCCCATCCACCTCCCTCGTCCATGGCGTCGGGCCCGTTGTGGACCGGTGACATGGGAAGCATTGATGTCATGTCATCTCTGACAGAGGCAGCGGCCGAAAAAATCTGTAGCAGTCTGGATAGTGAACTTGATTTTCCAGAATCCAAAAGATGTAAAGACGCTGTGAAGAAGATTTCATCGGAGGGGAATGCGATTCATGGTTCACATCTCATCGTTACTGACATGCTCCCTGGATTCTTGAAACGAGGAAATCCCCCGAGCCCACAAAAAATAGCAAGATCACTCAGGGATATGGGTTACTCGGCGGAGGTCTCCAGGTATGCAGAGCCGTCACTGAGGACTGACGCTCCGTGGGGTTCTGTCATCCAAGCGTATGACAAAACTGGATGATGATGGATTACCCTCCGATGTAGGACATTTCTATCCTATGTCTGTTGCTATTGTGGTGTGATCTATTTTCAGAATACCTGTCATCTCTGTTTGACCAGAAGTTTTCAATTACACCTTGCAAGTCTGAATCAGATACACCGCTCCTCATCAAACTCAGCAGATCAAGTCCTTTACTTGAGAAAAGACATGGGTAAAGCCTTCCGTCTGCAGATATGCGGGCTCTGGAACAGTTACTGCAAAAGGGCTCAGTTACACTAGATATGATGCCTACTTTTCCACCGTCATCGAGACTGTACATTTTGGCGACTTCGTTTTTGTTCTCGGGCGTCAGGGGCTCCCTTGCCCCGATAATCTCTCGAATCTCTCTTGCAGGTACCACTTCATCCATCTTCCATCCATTTGTACTGCCTACATCCATGTATTCAATGAATCTAACTGCGACATCTCTGTTAGAGAAACGAGTGACTAAATCGAATATTTCATTCTCGTTCGTGTTTCGTTTAACCACTGTGTTGATTTTAATCGGTCCGAGTCCCACTGACTCCGCAGCCTCAATACCGGCCATCACCGCCGCTACAGTGTGACCCGAATCAGTGATCGATGCGAAAGTGGCCTCGTCAATCGCGTCCAGACTCACCGTGACCCTGTCCAACCCTGCAGCTGATAGTGCGGGTGCGTATCTCGGAAGTAGAACGCCATTTGTTGTCAGCGCTATTTCGATTTCCATCATTGAGAGCATTGATATCAGGTTTGGAAGGTTTCTTCGCAACAATGGCTCACCACCTGTTAACCTGACTTTTCTTACACCGAGTGCAACGAAGATTTTGACAATTCTATCGATCTCCTCAAAGGACATGATCATCTCTTTTTCCAAAAAAGGGAAGTCCTTCCCGAAGATGTTTCTGGGCATGCAGTAAGTACATCTAAAATTACATCTGTCTGTAACCGATACTCTAAGATCAAGGAGGGGCCTGCCCAAACTATCTAGCAACGGTTGCATGATGTCTTGCCCGGGCGAGTACTAGGAATTAGACTTCGGGGTAAGACGTAGGTTCAAGTTGACTCGCCCCCTGCGAGGGACAATGCTTGCAATAAGCGACAAGGCTCACGAAATGCTCCTTCACTACTCATCTCAATCAGAGGAGGGGGAATCACTTGCGTTGAGGATAGAAATAGTTGGACGGGGCCCAAAGGGGTTTCAGTATGATCTTCAATTCATTGATGTTGGCGACTCCAAAGAAGACGATGTAGCGATGGAGATTAGGGGCTTTAACGTCAGGATAGCCAATCGCAGTGCTAGGTATCTAGACGGTGCAACCTTGGATTTCAAAGAGACATTGATGGGAGGAGGTTTTAGTTTTGAGAATCCAAATCCAATGTGGATCGACAATTTGTCCCAGAGAGTGGCTGAAGTAATAGACAAGAATGTAAATCCGGCGGTGGCGTCGCACGGAGGTCACGTTGATTTAGTGGGAGTCGATCAGGGCAAGGCCATTATAGCGTTCGGAGGGGGGTGTCAGGGGTGTGGTATGGCAGATGTGACTCTGAAACAAGGTGTTGAGGTCATGATCATGGATAACGTACCTGAAATCATCGAGGTTGTAGACGCGACTGATCATGCTGCAGGTACGAACCCGTTCTATTGATATCAGTAAACCATGCTTATCTCATCGTCATCAGAGTTATCCGTCGGTGGGGGGAGAGCAGCGGCCTGAGCTCTTTCAAAGACTTCTCTGACTCTGTTTTCTATTTCTCGCGCCTCGTCTAGCAGGGTCTGTACAGGGATTTCTATGTCCATAAGATCGCACAGCGCTTCAACGGCGATCAAGGCCGCTCTGGCGTCTGGGTAAACTGGGTTGCATTCGGCTAGTAGGACTGTGATATCTAAATTCTGTCGCTCTCCCTCGGCGAGCAGGAATCCAGAGACCCCCGTGACGATGCCCTGTTGGATTTTTCGAATTCCAGCGGTGTCAAGGGCTTTCCTGCCGTTATCGAGAGAGGCGACTCCCCAAATTTCCCCATCTTCTTTGATTCCCAGCTCGTCGCTTACTAACCCGTCAATTATGAACAATCTCTCAAAACCACCTTCTTGGAACCATTGTAAAACTGTCTTACCAAATTGAATATCCCATTTTTGTGGAAATTGAATTTCTGAAATAAAGACTCCCATGTCTTCCCCTTGGTAAATCCTGACAGGATGCTTGGGTACGGATTCCTGAATCAGAGCAACAGCTGGGAAATCTGGGTGGATTACTGTCCCCATCGAACCCAGATTTAAGCTTGTAATTAGGTGAGATGCAGCAATTACCCCCACTGATCCGACGGTTGTCAAGCCACAAACTGCTACTCCGCCCAGCCTTGACGGATCAGCGCCTTCCTGGAGTACAAGGGGAAAGCCTTCTCCCAAAGCATCTGCCATGGTGTAGGGGATGCTAATCTTGTATTCAAGTCAACGGTCGTCCAGGCATGGATTTTGATTAAGGATGCACAAAGAATTAACATTGGGTGTATTTTAATCCGCAAACATGGTCGACAGCGGGGATGAGGCGCGTCTTTACATCCAGGTCGGTGACAATGAAATTTCTCTGAACGGGACCATGAGGGAAGTTAATGACGATTGGACGAGTGCTAAAGATCAGGAGGATTGGAAGTCGGCTCTAGAGAAGATTAGACTTGCAAGGGACGAGTCTGAGTCCCGATACGCGAATTTGAAATCCAATCGTGGGAGGCACCTGGCGAGGTTAATTGATCATTGCGGAATCCACAGGACCACTGATTTGATATTGGCCGCCGTATACTACCTCCGAGTAGTCGAGAAAGAAGATGACACCCCGCCTAGGGTGCTGAAACAACTGTTATCCTCAACAGGTAAATGGACTGAGGATGATATAGAAAAATGGAATATATCGCTATATATCAACAGAATGATCGAAGGAGGGACTGGTGATGAGAAGCGGCCATTATTGGCTTATCCATCAGGTACCGACAAAAACCGTCACGTTGTCCTGACCAAAACCGGTGTTGAACATCTTGAGAGGCTATCATCGTGACAAGTGATGTTGAGTCAGAAGGAAAGGACTGGTCCTACACATCGCATGTTCGGGCTGATTTGAGGGGTGTAAATCTGTCTGGTGCAGATTTAAGGAGGGCTATCTTCGATGGTGCCGACCTTGAAGGTGCTGACTTATCTGGCGCTGATATGAGAGGGGCATCTTTCAAACATGCCAACCTGATGAAGGCGGCATTGGATGGATCTGACATGAGGAATGCCAGATTCCTGAAGGCTAAACTAAGTTTGTCGAACATGCAAGGGGCGAACATGCGTGGGGCTGATCTCAGAGGTATAAGGGGGAGATACGCAATATGGAGGGATACAAATTGGTGGGAGGCAAAAATGGACGACTCGCTGAGAAAGGCGTTATCGAAAAAATGGCCCAAGCAGTAATAATTAGACTGTAATGGTGTGTAGGCCTTCTCTCACCCACTCTGGAACTTCGATTTTTTCTTCGATTGATCTCAAATCTGTGCAAACAGTAGTTTGCGTTGCAGTCCAACACTTTCTTCCGTTTTGATTGTAAATCACAAACTTCCACGTTATTGAGGTATTGCCAATCCCAGTTACTTGGATCTCACAATTTGCGGTGTCTCCATACCTCAATGGATGGTGGAATTTAGCCTCGCTGTGGACAAGGGGGAATGCCAGCATTTTCTGGTTTAGCACATCGGCATAGGAAATACCGCAAACTGGTTCCCATATTTCTTCGAAAAAGACATGAGCGAGATCCCAATACTTTGGATAATACATGATTCCGGCGAGGTCCACCATGGGAAAGTCTACTCTGCGGGAAGATCGGAAGACCATGTATGTTGGACTGTGGATGGCTTCATATCCGTTGTGCAAGGGATATTCTGTGTCTTCCCTCACTTTCGCGGTGAGGTAACCAACATTGTCGCGGCTATGGAGGATTCATTCGCAGAGGGGTAGTTCATGGTGTTGTTTGGCACGGGGATGGCCCACGGATTATCTTCGTGACCACATCGGCGTTCGCCCTCCAACTGCGTAGGTGCACCGTAAGTGAAGGACGCTATTGCAACAGCCAGATGAATACCTGACAACAGCGTCATCAGGAATTGCTCGATAGTTGCAGCCGAGGTTGACCACTCTGGGTTCAATGCAAAGTTGGAGGCCCCTAGAATCACAGCGCTCAGCGAGGCAAACACAGCTAGATGCATGAAGAGGGCGTTCTTTTCGGGCTTTACTTTGGAGCCGATATTTGTAATCACCATTACCAGACCGAAGAATGCAGGAAACAATGCTGTTACGAAGCCTGTAAAAATCCAGAATACAGAGCCTAGAGCAACCAACAAGTATCCTATGGCCGCAGTCACCTGTGGCATGTTCAAACCAAGGAAAGTGAATCTGGTCATGGTCCCGAACGGAGTGGCATGAGTATATTATATTCCGTTCAAGCCTGTGAACTTATTTTATTCCAGATTCACCGTTTCCTCGACTAGGATTCATCTTGGGAAACAAACAAATAATGCCCCTCGTTATGGATAACCCATGTATAACAGGAAGATGGAAAGTTGTATGGCGCTATTTTTCACTGCAATGATGTTGTTTGTTTCGATGTCTGCAGTCATTCCGGTGACTGAAATCAGCGATCAGAAGCACGAACCCAGTTACTCAACCTCTGACACGGGCTCACCGATACAATACACCAGTTCACACACCACTGCTCTGGTAGGACCACCCGGTAGAACGGCGATATTAGAGATGCCTGGGGGCCATGATTACACTCGGCCCCTCCCACTTGTAGTGGCATTGCATGGTTTTGGTAGGAGTGGGACATCCATAACCGAAAGAATGGGGCTGACCGACAGCATCCACGAAAATGAGCACCTCCTTCTGAGGCCTGACGGAATCAGGCATTACCAGTCTTTTCCATTCCCCCGCTTCTGGAATGCAACTGATGCCTGCTGCATTGAGGGCGGGCCGTGGGGTCCCACGCCTTCTGATGATGTGAACTGGCTCGAAGATATAGTAGAGGATGCAATTCAAAATTATGGCGCTGACCCAGAAGGGGTGATATTCATGGGTTTCTCGAATGGAGCATTCATGAGCCACAGGATGGCTTGTGAGAAAGGAACCTTAATGAGATCCATTGTTGCTTTGAATGGAGTGACATGGAACAATTTCACCAAGTGCCAGAACACAGGGAGTCCTGACATCTTACATGTTCACGCAACAGAAGACGATTATGTGGATTATGACGGTGCACCGCAAGTATCCCTCGGCGGAAACCCAATAGGAGTATCCCCCCATCCAGGAGCCAATACCACTCTAGCTAACTGGGCAAATAGGTATGGTTGCGATCAAAATAGAGTATTCCAAGGCG
Source organism: Euryarchaeota archaeon UBA552 (assembly GCA_002499585.1). Lineage (GTDB taxonomy): Archaea > Thermoplasmatota > Poseidoniia > Poseidoniales > Thalassarchaeaceae > MGIIb-N1. Next base: position 53,142 of record DAMH01000030.1, read on the forward strand.
CCCTTGACCTATCCAACTACATACCGGGAATAGAGACAGACTGGTTTGACTATCCCAACTGTAACTCTGGGGAGAGGGTCAGTCATTGGAGGATCAATGACGGAATGCACAACGACTTCTTGCCATTTGATGGCACCGACGTCTGGGCAAATGAGACTTTCAATTGGGCCATACAGGGCTTTGTTCGTGATTCAGATGGTGATGGGTACCGGGATGACGTTGATGCCTTCATTTACAATCCAACTGAATGGACAGACTTGGATGGGGATGGCTATGGTTCAAATGTAGATGAGTGCGATACTGATCCAAATGCAATTACAGATTCAGATGGTGATGGCTATTGCTTCCCGTTAGATCAATTCCCAAACGACCCTACAGAGTGGTTTGACACCGACGCTGACGGGGTCGGTGACAACGCCGATGTCTTCCCAAATGACCCTCTTGAGATTACAGATTCGGACGGAGACGGGGTAGGAGATAATGGAGATGCTTTCCCGCTATGGCCGGGGGAGTGGTCTGATAGTGATGGTGATGGTATTGGAGACAACGGAGACGCGTTTCCGTTCGATCCGAGTGAAAGTATCGATACCGACGGTGACGGGGTAGGAAACAACGCAGACGCCTTCCCGGGAGATCCCAACGAAACGCGAGATACCGATGGAGATGGGTTTGGTGACAATGCAGATTTATTCCCGGATGATCAGAATGAGTGGCGTGACAGGGACGGAGACGGAGTTGGCGACAACGGGGATGTTTTCCCGAACGATGGAACGGAATCTGTAGATTCGGACGGAGACGGAGTTGGGGACAACGGAGACGCGTTTCCGTTTGATCCGAGTGAAAATACCGATACAGACGGAGACGGCATTGGAGACAACTCTGACGCATTCCCCACAGATCCCAGTGAAACAGGGGACATGGACGGAGATGGCGTAGGGAACAATGCAGATGCCTTCCCGGCGAATCCGTTTGAGGCATATGATTCGGATGGAGATGGATTCGGTGATAACTCGGATGCATTCCCAAACGATGCAAATGAAACCGAGGATTCAGATGGTGATGGCGTAGGTGACAATGCTGATGCATTCCCAAACGATTCAGATGAAACCAAGGATACAGATGGTGACGGAGTGGGTGACAACGCCGATGTCTTCCCAGAAAACAAAGAAGAGTCTGCCGATACAGATGGTGACGGAGTGGGTGACAACGCCGATGCATTCCCATCTTGGCCCGCAGAGTGGATAGACACCGATGGTGACGGAGTCGGTGACAACGCCGATGTCTTCCCATTGAATCCAGATGAGACTCGGGATTCGGACCTTGATGGGGTCGGAGATAATTCCGATTATCGTCCCTATGATTCTTCCATTCAGAGTGCAGATGATGTAGACTCTTTTCCGCTAATTCCCGCCATGGGGGCAGGTATGGTCATATTGGTAGGGCTATTTGTTGCACAAAAGAAGTTTACTGGAGATAAAAGAAGAGGATCTAGATCCAGCAGGGGAGACCTCGAAGAGGAGTATGAGGAAGAATACGAATACTACGATGATTACGATTATTATGAAGAAGAGTGATGGATACCAGCCCCAGACAGATTGAAGAGAATCTGGCGGACCCACCGCGATTCGAACACGGGTTTCCAGCTCCGGAGGCTAGAGTGATATCCAGGCTACACTATGGGTCCTGAATCTTCAGGGCCGCCCTTGTGGTTTAAACAAATTATCTAACTGTGGGACACTGATTGAACAGATCTGACAGATATGGTGGCGGACCCACCGCGATTCGAACACGGGTTACAAGCTCCGCAAGCTCATGTGATATCCAGGCTACACTATGGGTCCTATGGGCTATGGGTCCCAGAAATTGGTATAATCTCAACGGTCCTCAAAAATCGATCGGAAGTAGAGTCTTCCACCGTGATTCAGCCAGTTTTTTGGCGTTGGGTCCCATTCTTGGATTGGGATTCCTGTTTGTCAAAACGCCGTGCATCCCTGTAACACCGAATTTCACTCTGAGTTCGAAAAGTCTGTCCCTTTCAGCAACATGAAACTCTTCTTCATTCAAGTCTACGTCGGCGGGTTTGATTGGCGTGCCAGCGTTATGGATCATGAGTTTCTTTCCCTCGATCTTAGCCCTGGGTTGAAAGTCATGATCATCTGGATGCTCCATCCATACCTCAGAATCGATGATTAATCGATCTTTGATCGAGGTTTTGGTTATCTCAATTGACTTCACCATGGAACTACCAAGAGGTGGTTATTCAAAGCACTTTTTGCGACGATATTATGAGTTTCCGTGTGTTCATTAAGGCATATGGATGCGTTTGCTGGGTACACTGTGGTGGGCTTCGACACAGAGACCACTGGACTGGACCCCCGTAGGGACAGGATCGTACAATACGCCTTTGTCGGTGCGGACGTGAGCGGCGAGAAGATCCTGATTACCTCGATTGTGGACCCGGGGGTGAGCATCCCCGAAGCCTCGACGAATGTTCACGGAATAAGTAACTCAGATGTAGAAGGTAGTTTGATGTTTAACGAACACACGAGGAACATATCTGAATTGGTCGAAGATTCTGTGATAATTGGTCACAATGTGCGGAAATTCGATTGGAGGTTCGTTGAAATGGAATATATGAGGTGTGGCGAGATTGTTCCACGGCCCGCTTATTTACTGGACACGCTCGAGTTAGCACGGGCTCTCAAAATATCAGGTCGCCACACTCTAGGTGCCCTGTGCAAAAAGTATGGCATAATACTTGAGCGCGCCCACAGTGCTGATGCTGATGCCGCAGCAACGCTAATTTTGATGTGGAAGATGATTAAACACAATCCTGGTTTAATTGAAGGGGGGATAGATTCACTAGCGAAACTCTGCGGAGGAGTGTCGCAAAGAATAGGGAGTGTGAAGAAAGGGGAGGGTCAGGTGATTACTTTTGGAAAATACTCGGGCTCAACCTTCGCCTCGATAATTTCGTCAGACCCGAAATATGCGTTTTGGCTGATGTCAAATTCAAGTCCTCTATCAGACGAAGACCGTGCCATTCTAGAAAAGATTGTTCTTGACTGATCTTACAGACCGAACTACCTACCACCCTGTCGCAGGGGAGTCCGTCAGAGCAGTGGCTGTTCCCTGCCATTCCCGGAGTTAAGCATCATTTTATGCCAATGATTATTTCAGTGGGTCACTCATTACCGGTTATGTCCTCCGAAGTGACTATAGATCTTAAGGATGAAAAATCAAGGGCCGGTGCACTTGTAATACTCTGCTTCCCGGGCCCTGGATTCGTTGCGAATATAGTAGGCCAACACCTTATAGAATCACTGGATCTCAAATCCATAGGAAGCATCAGACATCCTAAACTCCCTCCTGCTTGCATAGTCAAGCATGGGCTTTCATTGCCAACCATCAGAATTTACTCAGGTGAGCCGATTTGTAATCATGAAATATGCGATAGGGTTCTTCTGGTCGTTTCAGAGACTCAGGTTCCAAACAACATTATCCTGTCATTGAGTGAGGGTATAGTAGGTTGGGCCGCCTCGGAAAAAGCTGGGGCGATGTTGGTACTTGATTCGTATTCCTCTGCCATAGAAAGCGGTCATGCGATTGACGATACCGATGGGTCGAATGAGACTGTAAAGGGGGCGGCTTCTACTACCAATGCCCTGCAATCACTGAATGATATGAAGATTGAGCGCATGGAGAATGGGGCTATCGGAGGGTTGACTGGTGTCGTGCTGGCTGAATGTTCCAGAATAGGTTTCGATGCTACTGCAATCCTTGCTGAATGTTCAGGCCCCATGCAAGGCATGGGTCCAGACGCTAGGACTGCAGCTAGAGTCCTAACTCGTCTAGACTTTCTCTTGCCAGCGATAAAACTTGACCCTGCTCCACTCCTTGAGGAAGCGAGGAAGATTGAGTCTCAAATAAATGAAATGATGGCGAGTTCTGTCAATCAGGAGCAAACTCCATTGAATAAGGGCAGCACATCGATGTTTGGTTAGTATTCAAACAAGCTACGCTGTACATCTGAACCTATCGTATCATCATTGAATTTGGTCGCGGACAACATGTCTAAAAGCTCATCTTCGCCAATCACCGTAACGTTGATTTTAGAAGCTCTGGTCAGTTTAGATCCTGCTGATTCCCCTGCTACGAGATAGTTCAAACGCTTCGAAACCGTACTCGTTGTCTTGCCTCCTGCGGATTTAATCATCAATTCTATCTCTTTCCTGGGACGAGTCAAAGTCCCAGTTATGCAGAATGTCTTACCGTCGAGCACGCCAATGGCTTTGTCACTTTTTCTAGCAGGTATGATGTTCAATGCCTGAATTAGGTATTCGATTGAATCCCAAGACTTGGCTGCCCCATCTAAAAATAATCTCGCAACTACGTCTCCTAAGCCATTTATTTGGATTAATTTCTCAAGATGGTCCTCTGACTGCGCGTCTTTTTCCGCCCAAGAGAAGACTACGGATCTGAATTGATCTGTGGTTTGTATTTGCTCAGACACTAAATTTGCTATTTCAGGCCCAATCCTTGGCAGCCCCAGCCCTGCTAAAAATTTCTCAAAAGGCATTGTAGTTTTCTCTTCTATTTGTTGAATTATGCCTCTGGCTGATTTCTCGCCCATCCTGTCAAGAGACATTAGGTCTTGTGCGGATAGGCCGTATATGTCACCGAGGTTACTGACCAGCCCACTTTCGACAAGATGCTCGGCTAGTTTGTCACCTACTCCATCTATTTCATGAAATCTACACCAGTAAAGGACCGATCTTACCAATCTGGCGGGACAGCTCGGATTTACACATTTCAAAAAAGCGCCTTCGATGGTTAGGGAACTATCGCACCTTAGGCATTTTGATGGTGGTTGAATTTCTCTCCGTGAAGGTAGCTGCTGAGTGAATTTAGTTCCATCCGAATGAAATCTTTCCGTCAAATCTGATTTCACTGCTCGGCCCAAAACCTCAGTTATTTTGGGTATAACATCCCCGCGCCTCACTATCTTTACCTTGTCGCCTATCCTTAGTTTGAGTCTCTTAACTTCCCCTGAATTGTGAAGGGTTGTTTTTTCGACGGTGACACCGGATACAACAACAGGGGCAACTTTGGCAACAGGTGTCACATTTCCAGTGCGTCCAGTTTGCCAGTCTACCGCCATCAATACAGTTATTGCCTCATGGGGGGGGAATTTCCACGCAAGAGCCCAACGAGGATGATGAGCTGTCTGGCCTAGAAGCCTACGTTTTGCCAATTCATCGACCTTTATCACCAATCCATCGATCTCCCATGGAACATTTTCCCGACTGGCAGTGGCTTCTATCGTATTCTTGATGATTTTATCGATGACAGATGCTATCTCTGAATCTTGTACTACAGATCTACCAGCGGGCTCAATCCCCATCTCTGATATCCAACCCAGAATTTCGGAATCAAAATTGTAATTAGGTTGCTGCTCGCTTCCACTCGACCGGTTTTCCTCGGGCCTGAACTTAACATCGTACGCATAGAACCTCAAGTCTTCTGCCCTGGCCTTACCAGATTCCCTGTGCTTCTGCCTGAGGGCCCCAGCAGCTAGGTTTCTAGGGTTTGGTGCTACCTCCGAGTAATTTTCTCTATACGTGTCGAGAAGCATAACAACCTCTCCTCTCACAAAACAGTCACCTCTCCAATTGAGTCTGTTTGGGATGTTAGGAATCCTTCTGATGTTTCTCGTGACATCCTCACCGCGAGTACCGCTGCCCCTGGTCACAGCTCTGACCAGCATGCCCCTGCGATATTCGAGGGAGAGGGCGGATCCGTCCAGTTTTGGTTGTACCATGAATCTCTTTGTGGATGCGGTTGTGACATTCACAAAGTGTGAGATCTCATCATTGGTCGTGGCTTTGTCGAGACTTAACATTGGATGTTCATGTACAACCTTGACTGAACCCGGTGGCGGGTCTGCACCCACAGCAGACAATTGAGGATGCTTTGGATTCAATTCACGTAATTTGTCGACCAACCGATCAAACTCCAAATCAGTAATTTCCGGGGTAGCGAAATTGTAATACAATTCTGAGTGTCTTTTTATTTCGTTGGCAATTTCGTCAGCATCAGATAGAGTGCTCCGCTCGTCGCCCACGTTATGCTTTCGCGCGTGGCGGCGTTTCAAAGATACGGCTACAAGCGGTTTTGGTGGGCCTGCCAGGATTTGAACCTGGGTCGCGCGACCCCCAGCCGCGAAGTATAGGCCAAGCTAACCTACAAGCCCCTTGTTGGTATGGTCTTATGTTCCGCTCAAAGCCTTGCCGATGGCATCACATATCGCGAGGGAGGCTGAATGGGGCTATGTCATCGATAAGATCGATATGCCCGACAAACATTCTCCTGCAACAGTACCTCTGTAGCTTTAGATCGTCGAGCACTTCTTGGGGATCTTCTCCTGATGTGGTTCTGTCTGCATATTTCTTGTAGAGGTGTGCTAGTACCTTACCACAACTCCAGCATCTAACGGGTATCAACATTTTATTCACCTATACGACTTCTGCCATTTCTTCCTGGCGCCTCTTCCCATTTGGTGTTTGGGCTCTTTTCGCCTTGGGTCATTGACAAGCAGAGTTCGATCAAATCTCAGGAACTCATCACGGAGCTCCTCGTCGATACCGGCTGCGCCATCATTGAAGTGGACTAGCCCCCTTGCAATCGCTGTTCTTACCGCGTCCACTTGGCCCATTATTCCGCCTCCGGAGACGTCCACTGAGATGTCAACAGTTGAGAGGCGATTCATTGCCTCTGCGATCTGAACGGGTTCGAGTGCCTTCCTTCGAGCTAATTCTGGTTCGAGTATGTGAATAGGTTTGGAATTTACCCTGACTCTCCCCTTGCCTTCACTTACAGTGGCTCTTGCCACGGCAGTTTTCCTTTTGCCGCTTGTTTGAACCGTCTTCTTCCTTTGTTTCTTAGGCATCATGAATCACTCCATCTCGAAGTTTTGGCTCCTAGGTGCTTGCTTATATCTCCCAGTCTGACAAATCTGTCGGGCAAAGGCCGATCTATGTTTGTAGTGTCTCCCCACTCATGGCCGTCTGGTAGGTTCTCTCCTTTGAGGTTGCTTGGGGTTCCGATCATTACTCTCAAGTCCTTCACGGCCTGCCGGCCGCTGGATTTCTTCTGGTAGGGCAGCATTCCCCGGACTGTTCTTTTGAGTATCATGTCCGGCATTCGTGGAAAGAATGGGCCCTTCCTTGGGTGATTGAGCTTGTATTTCTTGTCATAATCCGAAAGTATTCTATCCTTGGATCCAGTCACTATTGCATTTTCTGCATTTATTATGATCACTTTCTTTGGAGCGCCTTCTCTCCGCGAAACGAGCAGAGTACTGGCCACATGACTTGCTAGCCGTCCGAGAACCTTGTCTCTGGCATCAAATACGAGGGTTCCTGAACTATCCAATTATCCTCACCCCCGTTCCATTTGGGTTGTCTTCCATCAGGTCACGGATTGACATCACGCGCCCGCCTGCTGCTTCGATCTTAGAGCGGGCACTGGCGCTTACACTGTATGCTGCAACGTTTGGGGAGCCGGCGACGTCACCACTTCCAAGTAACTTGCCGGGAACGAGCACTGTCTCGTTCTCACTGGCTGTTCTTGAAAGCCGGCTCAGATTCGGCTCTGCCCAATTACTTCGGCTGGATTCCAGTCGATTAGCTACGTCTCGCCACAATGCGGCACCAGTAGACCTGCTCTGCGCCTTTAAATCACCAATTAAGGTGATCAGGGCCTTGTTGGTCTTCCTACTGTTTTTGCTCATATGACTCCCTCGACGTTATTCGGGTAAGCCGGCCCACCTCAGGTCCTGTTAAGAACCTCTCGGGGAGTTTACGCAAAAAATCGGTATGGTCAAAACAACATCATTGATTAGATGTTGAATCCTGTGTTATCGTCAGAAGCATCGTCTTCTCCGGCAATCCTGACCTGACCTTCTGAATCGATGAATGTCCCCGCCTTTGTTGCCCTACCGTACATCTCCAAGCCCTCAGCTCTTATCCGACTGAGCATGCTCTCGCCCAACGATTTGGAAAGGTGGGTGATGATGTTCTGCAGAGAGGATATTGCACGGTCCCTTTGGTCTGCTCCTATTTCATGATCTGAATATCTCGCTTCCTCGAAAATGCTGAAGAATTCCGATAGGTCCTCCGGAGGTGCTATCCCGCCAAGCATTTTATTCACTGCGTACTCAAACTCCCTGGTAGTTTCATACACCTTCTTCATGGCACCCCTTTGGCGGAAGAACTTCACTAGGTCTTTGTAGCAATTGAATATCGTCTCAACGTACGAATTCTTGCTTTGAAGAGCCCATAGGGAGTCGGTGAGGATTCCTCGTAGTACTTCGATCCGCCTCCTTTCGATGTAATTTCTGTACATGTATGCTGCTAGCAAAAGTGTGGATACAAAAATCAATGCTAGGGCTGTCATCACCCTTGCTGTAAAGAAGCTCTGTTGATCCGGATCCACTGGATCAGCGAGTTTTATTCTAGGGGTGTTTCCTAGCTCTGAGCTAACGAATCGATAGTCTCCTTGGAACTCCACTTCCACCTTCCACTCGCCGTTGACAGCCCTCGGACCGCCCAGGACAGCAGATTGCTCACCAGGTAGGTCTTCCCCGGTGTACTCAAAGGAGAAGTTGGCAGTACCTTGTTCGGTTGTGGTTGTGAAGTACACCTTGAACAGTTCCCAACCCGTGCCGTTGTTGTAATATTGATTGAACACAACCGTCTGGCCTTCAACGGCTAGGTCAATTCTGTCCCTCAAAATGGCGACTGCTCCCTCGACCATCTCTCCTATCTGGTAGCCCTCCGGACGGGACCACTGCTGACTGAGCAGGATGTCAACTCGGCTTTGGACCAGAACCTCGACATCAACAAAAGAGCCGTTGATGACTGGAGTGTTCTCGATTTCACAACCACCTGGTACAGATCGAGTGGGCTCATATGCAATTCTGACTGTCCTGAATCCTTCCAATTGGTCTCCGCTGGGGTCAACCCCGCGCTGGCTGGGATTATCTTCTCTGTCTCCTGAGAACCATTCGACTGAACCTGTCCCGTCATTGGTCCTCGCAGTGGAAAATGGCCTGGTATTTGTTTCTGGATCTAGGTATATGTTCAGGCATTTACCTCCTACAGGGTTACCGTTGACCTGTGTGAGCCTGGCGTCAAAGTGGAATGATTCCTTCAGATACAGAACTGGGAAGGTACTTCCATTTGCAAAGGTGTACGTATCCACATCGTTCCTGAATGGACCGATTTCTATCATTTGCAATGTGGAGTTCGAGTAAACCGGGAATAACATCGTTTTTGTGGCATTCAGGTATCGATAACGGTCTGCGTTCTCCCATGAGTTGTACATTACCTGAACTTTGGCTTGGCCTGCTTGTACCCCTTCAAGCGAGCATAATATTTCGAAGAATCCATTGATGTCAGTTGTTCCCGGGAGACAGGTTCGTATTCCTATCTGGCTTCCTAGCATTTCATATGTCACTTTGACATTCCTGAAACTCAAATTGCGGCCTAATTCATCCACTAACTGGCCGGTTACAGTCATCGGCTTTTGTATGGACTCCCCTGTTAGTGGATCGACCTCTGATGTGTAAACCGTCTGTTCATCCACACTCAACTGAGTCTCCCCCAACAGATAGAAGCCCTCTTCTTGGAATTGCAGGACTCTTCTGTAGTGATCATTGTAGAGATCCAGCGTACACTCGTCCCATGCTCCTGCAATATCAAGAGCATTTGGTCCGAGGGGCCCGCATCCTTCATGCGGTAGGTTCTCGTTGAATCGTATGATTACGTTCACTGGACCGAATCCGTCGGGGAGGAACGACTGTGCATCCGAGGTGAGTATCTCGGGATCGAGTGTCAACTGGTGTGTGATAGCACCGGCGCTTGGACAGAGAGTTTCAACGATCTTCCTGTGTATTCTATCCTCGAAATCTAGCCCTTCAAGGATCAAGGTGACGTTCCCGCCATTCTCACCACATCCATCGAGTGCTTGTCCTGAGTCTTTATCGAAAGCGGTTCGATTATCATCAGTTATTTGGGCGGTGAAATACCAGTCCTGACCACTCACAAGTGGGCCTGAAACGCTTGTTTGCAAGTCTACGAAGGTCCTCGAAACGACCCATAATTCTGCTTGTCCTGTAGAGGACTGATGCAGTGCATCACCAGAATATGTGTAGGAGAGTGTAAACGAACCCAGAGGGTGATCTTGGCCAATTGATAGATCAACCCTGAATATGCCATTCTTGTCAGTGGAAGCTAGTCCATTGGTACCATCAGCATCCCATGAGTAAGTGACGGGGACTTCTCTCAGGGGCTGTAGCGAGTTATCGACCAGTCTAATTTCGACTGTTCTGTTGACCCCTCGGTAGAGTCTGGAGTCTTCAACAGGTAGGAACTGGCTAGTTCCGATTACTGTAACATTGAGGTAAGCCCCTGTCGCTGAAAGTATTGAAGATTGGTTTCCTGTAAAGTAAAAGTTCGAGTTTGTGAAATCCGCTTTGACCCCGTATGTTCCGGCGGCATACTGCGAGTACCATGTCCAGTTGTAGTCAAACTGGGCCTTGCCGTCCACTAGGCTTGGGACTCTGGCGAACCCTGTCTCTTGGGAACCTGCAAACACCTGGTTCTGATCCAGGTCTACCTGCAAGGCAATGGGATCGCTGGCCCAAGGGACAAAGGTTCTGTTGTATACCTCGCCAACAACCCTGAGCGATTCTCCTGTGAAGAGTTCCGGTATTATCTCGCATCTGGTCTGACTAAAGGGATCTGCGGGGTCTACAGGTCCGCATGGAGGCACGTTGAAGTCTCCACCATTCTGCATGGCGATGGACCAGTGTGTATTATTAGCATCAAGGAAAGGACGCAACTTGGCCGCCTCGCCAGACAGTCCAGCTGTTGTTCCATTCCACAAAATCGGGTATGGTTTGCCGATGCTCGCATCCTCGTAGGAAATACCTGCTGCTTCGAGTGATGGTGCGTGGAATAAGGCCCTCCAAGCACCGAAAGAGGATCCCACGAATTGTGTGGCGTCCCAGAAGTAAACGGGCCTCAGAGATGTGGTGTGCATAACCGCCTCGATGTACATCCTGTGCATTGACCGGATGTAGAAGGTCTCGGACTCGCTGCCGTTCAAGTATGGGAAAGGCCACTCGTCACCTAATTCTGGTCGTGAAAACCCAATGAACTCGTAATCCCCGACGGGCAAAGATGTGTTTGAGTAGATGTATCTAGCCACATACTGGTGCTCCTTGGCATTGTCATCCCACACGATTTCTTCATATCCGCCACTGGGTTGACCGGCCCCATTATCCATCGTTGAGTTCCAACGTACTTGCTTCCAGAATCCTTGGGCGCCCTGTTGTTGAACGAATGTGAGGGACACCCAGCCGTTTGAGTCTGCCCTGTATCCAAACCCGTATCCGTCAAACTCTGTGGGCACTGAGCGGTTACCGAATGGGCCACCGGCGATGGTGAATGAAACAGGAGCGTGCTTGATCCTGTTGTCGAAGATCCCCCGCTCCCAGTCAGCGTCGTAATGAACCTTGAAATCAACAAATAACGGCTGTTCGTCGCTTCTGAAATATGTCCATGAAACGTAGTCTACAGTGGTATTGGCTCTGACCTCGAGCGGAGACGGGGTTGATGATGACCCGTCATGGGCAAACATCTCAATCACATCCGCCCTGAGGTTGTATCTTGAGGACGGTCCAACCTCAATATCCTCCGGATATAGATACTGACCGACGGTGAAATTGCCTTGTTCGTTTGTTAGGACCTCAACCGTTCTGAGGGTTTCCGTCGAGTTTCTAGCGTACTCTATGACGATCCTCACGGGAAAATCGGCAGCAGGAACGAAGGCGCTAGTTTCCAAGTCCAGGACGTCTACCCTTCCTGTGAAAACGGCAGGGAACTGTGCATCTAGCCAGACGGTCTGAATTGGGTTCAGAGTTATTCTTGTTGGTGGTTTGTCATCAGCGTCCAGTATGCAATCATTATCGTTGTCCCAGTCGCTGGCGGGATATTGCGTTCCCGTCGAATCGGTGCATACCTCGCCTTCTTCAAGGTGATCCCAGTCGATATCGGGTAATCCGTCGGAATCATCGTCCTCGTCTATCGAATCAGGTCCTGTGGAAGCATTCGTTGGGTCATGTAGACCCATTCCAGTTCCGTAGTCATCGTGATCCCATGGATTAGTTGAGTTTGAGCCGAATCTGGTGGGCCAAAGCATGACCTCGTCTTCGTCATTCATCCCGTCTTCGTCGTCGTCTAGGTCTATGTCGTCTCTTAGTCCGTCATTGTCATGATCCCAAGGGGCCGTTGGGTGCGTTGAGCCAGCGCCAGCGAGCTCTATTGTGTTAGACAGGCCATCACCATCCCAATCCGTGTCTGCCCAATCTGGGATGCCGTCATTGTCATGATCCCATGGGCTCTGTTCTTCTCCCTGGAAGCAGATCAGTTCCTGATCAACATCTAGGACGCCATTGTTGTCGTCATCAGGGTCCTCGCCGTCCGGAATTCCGTCATTGTCGTTGTCCACATCATAGTATTGTGGGAATAACAGGCCCTGACCAAGCCGCCCCCTGTCCCAGACAGACTGGTACCAACCATCCCCATCGGGATCCGTGTCCGTTCCGTCATCGTCTTGATCATCACAGTTGTATCCTGTGAAGAAGTTGCCGAGCGGCTGAGTGTTGGAATCGTCGTCTAAATCATCATTCACGTCAACTTCGAAGAAGTCCCAGACTCCATTGTTGTCATCATCTACATCCCAGTGATCGAATACACCATCGAAATCATCATCCAAATCGGCTGTGTCATTTACCATGCAGGAAGGGTTCGGGGTTCCTGTAACAGGTGCTCCACAGTCGTCGTCCGGATCTTCATTGTTGTCCAGTAGATCAGCGAACTCATCTGGAAACAGGTTGCCGTTGCCGTCTGAGACCCATTGGAACATTCCGTAGTTTATACCGACATAAGCTGTCCAAAGATCCCTGTTGTTAATCATCTCATTGAAGGTCACTGCTGCAGAGGGGCCGGCGTCGGCAGGCCCAAGGAAGTCAAAGTGGAAGCAGTTCTCTTCGCATGTAAAATCGTTTATTCCAGCTGAATTCTCACCGTTGTAGGGGCCATCGGAATACTGGGGATCGGGTCGTGAGGAATACGGAAGAACAAACGGCACTCCGTTGCTTGACCTTGCTTGGCTGAGGGGGAATCCGTATAACCATGCAAGAGCTACACCACAGCTTACTTGATCCTGGTCTAAACCAAGGAGGAAGGACATCGAAATATCACACTCGCCGTCATCGAAAGAGCCTCCATATGCCGGGTCGTTAACATCGAGCTTACCGTCTGAGCCCTCATCCCTGTCCCACCAATTGGGAACGCCGTCCGCATCCATGTCGACATCTACCCCATTGATCAGGGAATCTCCATCCATGTCAATGTCGAAGTAGTTGTTCCCATTCCAAGGACTCCATTTCATCATTACATGCCAATACATCTCGGGCACATTCCCATTGGAAACTATGGTTGGGGGACCGAGTGTGTAGTCATCTTGGTACCCGTTGTAAGGGAGCACAAAACCATGTTCCGGGAAGAACGGGCTAAAGTGCCAGAACATATCCCATTGAAGAGTACCAGTGGCAGCATAGATCTGCCCATCTGCACTCCCGTCGATGGCATCGCCGTCTTGTTGGGAATACGAATTGTCGAATTGATCTGTGGAGTCAATATCCACCACTCCACAGTTACCGTCATCCGGGTCGTACAGGTCTGATATCCCATCGTTGTCATCGTCCCAATCCTCATCGTTGGAAAGTCCATCGCCATCTATGTCGGTGTCAATCGAGTTGGGCCCGTCGTCTCGATATCTTGATCCATTTAGTAAATGGAGGTCATTGTCGTCATCCAAATCGCAGTTCTCGTCTATGTCTAGCCAGTCGAGTACGCCGTCATTGTCGTCATCTACATCTTCCCAATTGGAAAAACCATCTCCATCCCAGTCGTTGTTACCCGTGTGGGACTTCCGCTCTGTGAGACAGCGAGGATCTGGGTTAACTGGATTTGGATTTTGCACAGACTCACAATTCCAGGTATCGAGCGTGTCCGTGTGTACGAGAGGGAACGGATCGTCCTGGTTTAGGATGCCGTCGTTGTCCAAGTCGTACGGGAGGTCGTTGAGGTCAATTCCGGGGTTTCCTAGGAGGTTATCTGCTGGATCTGCGGCCCCAAGATCTGTATCCTTCCAATCCCATACAAGGTCATAATCAGAGTCTATTGCCCTGTATGCGTCGTCATCCGCATCTCTGTCATAGTCAATCTCGCAATCGGTGCCCGGTGTCTGTCCAAAGTACTCGGAAAGGCCGTCTAAATTGTCTTGCGGAGTCAGTACATTAAGACAGTTGTCTGGAATGCCGTCGTTGTCATCGTCTATGTCCCACATGTCCAATAGGCCATCGTTGTCATCGTCGGTGTCGGCGGAGTCTGGAGTTCCATCATTGTCGTTGTCTGGGTCGATGAAATTGGGAAGGCCATCGCCGTCCAGATCTCCGTCAACTATCTGATCGAAATGCGGGTCACGTGGGTGCCAGAGATTTTGTTCTTTGAACGCAAAGTCCAGTTTGTCTTTCCCATACGTGTCAAAATCTAAGTTGAATGCGTCTGGGAACGGGAGTCCGGTCGCGCCGACGGTGGTTACAGTGCCCTGGCCTACCGCAGAGGCAGCAGTATCAGCATACCTCGTTAATCCCTCGTTTTCGAACAATTGTGTGAATGATGAACCCGGTGCGATTACACCGCTGTCGAACGTGCCATCGTTTGCCGTTACTGTGTGGTTTTCAAGATCATCGTTGGTCCACCTCACAGAATCGCCAATCTCAACTTCAAGATCGGGTACCGAGAATCCTGTTGCTGTGATGGAGATTTGGTGTGTTTTACTGGAAGCCCATGCCTCGGCAGCGCTCCAATTCTGCGCCGTTTGAGTGATATTGGATGTGATCGAGCTGTTCCAGGGGTGGGTGTCCCAGAGGTCGACGATGCCGTCATTATCGTCATCCTCATCCCAGTAATCTTGCAGTCCGTCACCGTCGAAATCACATGGCCATACGAACTGATCGATACGTGCATCATTGTCATCGTCCTCATCATAAGATCCTCTTCCAGATCCGTCAATGTCCTCATCTGTGATGCCGTCGTTGTCATGGTCGAGGGGGTTCTGATCCACAAGATAACCCGGCCCGACAACGAGCCCAGTCCAGGGGTGAACTGTGGTTGGCGTCACGTAACGATCCGCAGTGACGTTCCATGGATCAGTCCCCTGAGTGTAGTCGATCGGTCCCTCTAGAATGCCGTCGTTGTCATCATCGAAATCAAACTCGTCCTTCAGGCCGTCATTATCGTGGTCATAGGGATCGGTTCCAAAGCAGCCGTCAAATCTCTCTATCAGATCTGATATGCCATCATTGTCATCATCGAGGTCGTCAAGATCGTTTATTCCGTCATTGTCGTGATCCTCAGTTTCTGTCTCTTCGACCATGAATCGATACCCTCCCTCTAGGAAGGAAGTATCGGTTATTCTTCCGTAGAGCAGGCCAGGGTCAGACCAAGACATGTCTCTAAAGGCCGGGTGGTCGGGAAGTAGAGTGGAATCTGGGGTGTAAATGGAGGATGTGTCTATGTCCTCTGACTGGATCAATTCTTGGAATGCTGATAGTCGGCTTAGGTCCTCGGATGCTACGTCTTGATCCATCTTCACCAGGGTAGGCGTCTGTAAACTTGCGACCATCAAAACAACAAGCAGGAGAGCCTTGCTCACATTTTTTTTGCTTTCATAACTTGCCAACACAGTCACACCGGGTGATACCATGTCTTAGACACATATTTGAATCGCACCCGGAAACGACCACCATGAGTATCATGGAGACGGTCCCGGTATCAAATCAAACAGGCCCTGTCTTTTTGTGCAATTGGAGATAGGAATCATGTCTGGAACGAGGGTTTTCCTCAATGGTAAGATACACCGTGCCAAGGTAACTCAAGCGGATATGAACTACGTCGGATCTGTGTCAATTGACAGGGATTTGATGGATGCCGCAGGAATATCTGAATGGGAGAAGGTAGCCGTCTTGGACGTCACGAATGGTTCCAGATTGGAAACTTATGCAATCACAGCACCCCGAGGGTCGCGTGAAATTTGCATAAACGGAGCTGCAGCGCATCTTGTTCGTCCCGGAGACATAGTCATAATCCTCTCCTACATTCATCTGGATGCAAACTCGTCTGAAAATCATGTGCCGAAAATTGTGATAGTCGATAATGAGAACAAGATC
>DAMH01000030.1:69836-114244 GCA_002499585.1 Euryarchaeota archaeon UBA552
ATAATAGATCACGAAAGCAATTTTTGACACCCTTTCACGGTTTGTGGTAGGGAAGGCCTTTGATGATTGTTGATGCTCTGTAAAGCTGCTCGAGCAAAACCACAGCAGCCAATTCGTGAGGGAGCGTGATTTTCCCCAGAGATATCGAATTATATTGCTCGCCTGAGGGACCGAAGCCGCCCGGTGGGCCAACTACCAAGTGAGTGTCATTTTGATTCAGGGACCAAGATCGTAAACGATCAGCGTATTGAAGGCTGTCTAACTGATCCCCGTCCTCTTCGAGTAGTATTATGTTGTGATCGGGATTTCTGTCCGCTATCTCCTTGAGGTATGTGGCCGGATTGGTTTTGTTTCGATGTTCAACTAACGTAACTCCAGAAGAGGAGAGCCTGTTAGCGTAATCTGATATTGAGGCCCTGAAGGACGCGTCCTTTGCTCTTCCATGCAAATGCACAACTACCCTAGCCATGTCTGTAAGTAGACCACAAGTGACTATATTCTTTTGTTATGACGCAAGGGTGGGATAGACGTGGTCTGGAACTGGCTTTTTGGAAAGAAAAGGGTCGGACACGCCGACAACGACCCTCAAATGCTCGGGACGAGGGTGTGGCTCAATGAGCTGAGAGAAGTTTGTGAACGATATTTTGACAACCGAGAAGAAGGACAGCGGTATGTGAGGGAGTTGCAAGTTGAGTGGGAGGATTCTTGGCGGCGTCTGGAAATCGACGATGCTCTGAAAAATGGGCTGGATCGGCGCGCCTTGAGATTGCTGAGAGCGAATGACTCAGAATGGTCCGAGTGGCTTGACGACGAGCGTTTCTGGATGCCAGGATGGAATGGTGAGGTCGAATGATGGGCTGGATTTTGTTCCTGTTTGGCATTGGTTCTGCATGCCTCTATCTCTCTCGGCACCAGCCCTTCCCGGAAATATCGAGGAACTTCTCATACCTCGTGGTGATGACCGCTGCTTTGTTGCTTATCTCGGAACAAGGTCCAAGGGAGACAAATCCCATCGTACCAGCCGGGGTATCACTTGTGCTAGGTGTCTTTGGAACCTTGCGCGGTTCCTGGCATATGACAAGAACCTCAAAGGATGTAATTTTGGCGCCTTTTGGAGGATGTTTGATGTGTATCGGTAGCATTTCGTTAATGGTTGGTTACTGGGACAACGGAGGGACTTACGAACACATATCTTCCTTTGTCCTCGCATCCACATTGGTTTTGATGGAAATCTACTTGGTATTTCGCGGCCTAATAATCGGGGTCCCTGGTATAAGTTGGTCCAAGGCAGGGCTGAGGCAAATCCAAAGGGGTTTGCTGGAGGGGCCTTCCGGAGCGATCGCCTGCTTCGAAAATTCATGGGATGAGGATGAAGACTGGCTAGGGGCGATGAGTCAGGCCGCCCTGGTCAGGATACATGAGCATCTAGGTCAAAACGAAGCAGCGGCCAAAAACCGAGAACGTCTTGATTCTTTTGGGGGGGAGGAGACTATTGATGGTGCTTGGATTGGGGCAATCGAGGAAGCACTAAGCAGTCTATCACAATCTGCATGGGCTGAACCGACTGATGATATGTGATGCCGTGTCCCAGGGGATATGGTCAGGATAACAAGGGTTCACACTGGAGGAGGCGATCGAGGAGAAACCTCACTCGTAGACGGGACGCGGGTGGGGAAGGAGAACCCAAGAGTGTCGATCTACGGGACTATCGATGAGGCAAACTCAGCACTTGGGATTGCTCGCTCCGAGATGAGCCGAACATTGAAGGGGACGGAAATTTTTGACGAAGATCGATACGCTGAAGCCGATCGAATGCTGGGCATCATTCAACAAGAGATGTTCGATGTTGGGGCAGAGGTTGCTTGCCCGCCGGGAGGAGTCCCCGAACAGATGTCGGTCATCACCATGGACGCCGGTGAAAGATTGGTGAGGGAAATGGATTACATGTTGAAGGATTTAGAGCCGTTGACGTCCTTCATCCTACCAACTGGAAACCCTGTCGTCGCGAGCCTACACATGGCGCGGACGATCGTAAGAAGGGCTGAGAGGGGAGCTTGTGAGTTAAAAGAAGAGATTCGTGTCGAAGTCTTATCTTACTTAAACAGGCTCTCAGACCATTGTTTTGTACTATCACGCTGGTTGACAGGGCCAGAGGGAGAATCGCTTTGGACACCTCTAGGGAAGCGTTCAATGAGCACACACGAGGATTCGGCAAAGGATTGAGGGAATTACCCTAATTCGATCTTCCAGAAGGTTGTCAGAGGTTTATTTTTTCCAATATCTTCTTCGCACTTAGTAAAACGTCTTTCTCCTGTTCAAATGTAAGCTGATCAACCGCCCTGTCGACATCAAGCCATAGGAAGTTAGTGTGCTCGTGAGAGAGGCTGACTTGAAATTCATCAGTGGTCGCAAGGTACCAGTAGACCTGCTTTTGCCTTTTTGAGCCTCTTCTGGAGTAGAAGTACTCAGTGCGGCCTTTCCAGTTAGGCAGTATGCTTATCTCCACAATCCCGGTTTCCTCTCTGAGCTCCCGCCGCGCGGTTTCATGATGGTCTTCGCCGGCTTCGACATGGCCCTTTGGGAAGCTCCAATGCCCTTGCGGGTACTGCAATAGAAGAACACTCTGATGGTTGGCTAGGATGAAACCACATGAAGTCTCCATGAATAGGTCTTATCACAGCCTGCAAATAACCCTTGGCAAGCGGAAACAATACAACCCATGTTATTCAGCCAGGCCTGTGACCGAACTATCGAAAATGGAGGTTGACAAGATTCTGACTGATGGTGACCTAGACGGAGTCATGTGCGGGGCTATCCTCCTCCGAGTTTTTCCAAAGGCAGAAGTGATCTTCGGTCATCCTGGAGAATTGAAGAGCGGTCTACTCGATGATATCGTGGATTACAAGACAATAATTTGCGATTTACCCCATCACCCAAATTGTGGGGTTTCCATTGACCACCACCATAGTAATCGGCCGCCCCCCGGAGATGATGGTTCCAATAGAATATGGGCTCATTCTCCCTCAGCCGCCAGGATTGTCGCTAATCTTTTTGAGGATTCAATAGAAATCGGCGACCTTGAGGAAGCATTGTATTGGACGGACAAACTTGACAGTGGTGACCTGACAAAGGAAGAGTTCCTTTCACAAGAGCCAATGATCTGGATCGGGCGATCATTGGGTCACTCTGTTGAGTTCAGTTTGAAGGTGATGCGCCTCTTCTCCGATGGGTTAAGTCCGGGGGAAGTTTCCGCGAACGTGGCTGTTTCAGAAGTCATTCAGAAGCTAAAACGAGAGGATGAGGATGTGATTGAAATCGTCAGCGAGAGGCTCGAAATCGTGGATAGGCTCGCAATAGTTCGAATGCACGGCCTGGGAGTGAGGACCAACGGGTACGCCGTCACGTCACTCGTTGGAGAGGCCTGTGATGCCTGTATGATCACACACGGCTCTTACGGTGGAGGTTTCGGAATGGATGGGGACTATCCTTTGTCAGCTTCCTTTTACACCAACTCGTTTCTTCATCCAGATGGAGGAATTTTCGATTTAACCGCTCTGGCCAAGAGGTTCGATCCGGATGGAGGTGGTCATCGAGATGCATGTGGGTGTCGCATTATCCCTAGATTAGACGGATCTCTTGGCAATGATGCAGTTCTGGAGGATGATGTAGAAATGAACATACGAGAATGGATTAAGATTTGGCAAAATCGAGAGTGAAATTCCTACGATGTGTTGATGTAGGCCTCACATCGGGGGATGCTGTACGGAGCACACACAATGGAGGCCCAACTCTTAGAATGCCTGGAAGCCTTGTCTTCAGCCGGAGACGATGAACGCGCCAGATTGAGGAAGGTTTCCAGAACTGTGGGGTATGAAGAGTTGCCCAAGTCATGGAAGGCCCTAGTGAAGGTAGCTGCTGCCAAGATCGGGCTGAAAGAGTTTGAGGAAAATCCCCTGGGACCTAGGAAAGGCACACGACGTGGCGGAAGACGCAAACGTCGGCAAGAGGCAGATCCAAGCGATTTGATTGTTGCCGACTCAGACGAGGGAAATCCAGCGTTCAAACTGTGCAGAGCAATATTAGTTCAAAGGAAATCTGACATCGAGGAGGAGGGTTTGGACCAGATCAGAAATATGTGTGAAAAAGGAATTCACCCAGCCTGGGAGAGGTTGGCCAGAGAGGCTCCTGTATTCGCAGAACTTAGCAGGTTTCCCGTAAAGGAACAGACTGGTAATGAGTTGGGGGTGGAGGACTGGGTGGCACACGCCAATTTCGATCCACTCGACCATGCATCCCTTGTCCACTGGTTGAAGTTAGATCCACCATTTGCAATGTCCTCAAAACAGAGGAAAGGCTTACTGATGCTTAGAAGAGAATATGCATCAAAAGTGGATGCTCGGAGGGTTCGGAAGCTCATAGAAGAAGTCCAAGGCACAAATTCGAGTGCTGGTTTCCTCGTAGGGATTTTGAAATCCTCATTGGGGGACGATTGTTCAGAAGAATTCGATTTGGCATCATCGAAAAACGAGCTTCGTGAGATTTCGAACCTCCATAAAATCCTGAGTGGCTTCAGGACAGGAAGTCTCCCCAGTCCTGTTTCTTCGTGGTTATCAGACGAACGATCGGGGCAACTGGCCTCTGCCATAAGACTCGAAGCCTGGAAATCGGCAACTACCGAGGACTTGGCCTTGGACCTGGAAGAGCTCGAGTCTGGAGGTCTGCTCTTAGATGAAAATGAATCTCCATGGCCCACTAAACTCACATTCAAGGTTGCAGCAGGAATGATTGATGGGGATCGCTTGGAAGAAGCAAAAAGGCTCATCTTGACGAGACCAATAGAACCCAGTGATGCCCTGGCACTAGCCACGAAATTTGCTGATGAGGACATCACATTGTCCAACTTCATAGAAGACTGTGCAAAGAAAATACATCTGGATGGTCTGCAGGCGCTCCTGAGAAACCCATCACAACCCGTACGAACACGGGCGGCAGTTGCGAAGGAATTGATATTTAGAAAAGAAATCCTGACTGATCTGACGCTGTTGTCTGATGTCCTGACTGAAGGCAATGAAATTGATCTCTTGTCGGAGGTTCTAGCATCACAAAATGCAATCACACACCCGATGAGGGGCTTGCTTGTATGGCACCTTTTGCCTGCCTCTGCTGGAATGAAGAAGATGGCTTCTTTGTCAAAGCTCAGACAGGATTCAATCGAGTCACTGAAGACCATGGATGATGAGTGCTTATCCGAAACAGCAATTGCACTCATCGCTCTGATGAATGGATTCCCACATGACCCGGGGGTCTTGCACGACAAACTGGGTAGTTCCGGAATCAAAGCTCTGAATCAGGCAAGAAGGGCCTTACTCGAGGAAGGTACCGGCATGATAAAACACAACAGTATTGACCAGTTGTTGACGACTGCGGACACTGCTGATTTCAGTCCATTGGAACGGTCCCTGTTTGAATCCCTCATTACATCACTGAAACTCAACCGGGCGCGAATCGAGCTTCAGATGGATGACGAATCGAAGTTCACATCCGCCACAGAATCGATTTCCTCCATTGTCGAACACGAGAGGCTCTCGACGCAAGTAGTAATATCCATCTCAGAGATAGTCGAAGAGTACAAATTATCACTTCCATCATTGGAGGACTGGTATCGATTAAACGCCCCGGACACGGAGGGTTCTCAAATCACAAGAGCAGGAATTGCGATCAACAGAGGGGACTATCTCAATGCCGGGAGGTGCTACTTGGAGGCTGCGAGACGCTCTCAGGGCTTCGAGAGAACGACCAGCCTAAGACGAATGGCTTTGATACAGTTTGCCCATGCAAAAGCATGGAAGCAAGCTGTTGAACTCATCAGATCGAACAATGCGTTGATGGCAGCCGTGACCAAGAAGTTCCAACTCTTCCTTAACGTGTGCAGCGAATACGACAGAGGCAAGAGCAATGTTGGTACCGATCTCGTTTTGGATTACGCCTCCAGATTCGACAAGGATGAGCGCGATGAAGTTTTGAACGCTCTACGAACCTACCCAGATGAAATGGGCCTTCCAAGTGAGCCATTTGAGGGCAGAGTGAAGGCGGCGCTGAAGAGGATGGACCGCCCAGGGCGCAAGACTGAAGATAGATTGGAAAGAAGGCTGAAGGAAGAATTGCATAAGGGCAGAGACGTATTGGAAATATCTCTCATTGCACAAGAACAGGCGGAAAAGAAACCCATTGCTGGACTCAGGATGTTTCAATCTGCAATCAATCATGGAGGTTTTGACGAGGAGGGTGTCAGGCGGATAAGGAGGTCACAGAGATCCATGTTTACGACATTAGAATCCCAGATTCCCATCAAAAACAGAAAAACATTCAATATCGCCAGCCTGAAGCCTCTTGTGATTGTCGACACGAACATACTGATTCAAGCATTTAAGGACGAATTGGTCAGGAAAGGCTCATCAGATGGACTTGGATATCTAGAATGGTCCATGGAGAGGGCTTTCCAATGGGCACTTAGAAAACATGGGGATTCAGGTTCCATAAAACCATACATACCAAACTCAGTAATGAGCGAATTCAAGAACAGGACAAAAAACGCTAAAACTTGCAAAAGGCTATTCGATGGCGAATATCAGGACCCTGTCCTGTGGTCTTCAATCAAGGACAATGACATCGAGCAGATCCAAGCAGACATAATAGGGATTTTCAATCGTGTAGATTTGAACTTCGAGCAGTCTCAGGAAATCAAAGACGAAATGAACGGCTTCCTTGCCAGTCACGAGGATATCTTCGAGCAGATCGATGAGAATAAGCGTCTGAGAAGAGACGATGAGCCATCAAGATATGTGATCAACGGCAGGGCGATATACCCTGAATATGGAGATCGTGAAATAATGATAGATGCAGCAAGTCTGGCAACTTATACAAGTAGGCATACATCAAAATTGAGGGATGTAGGATCAATTGTTATCGCCACAAGAGACTCAGACTTCAGAATGATCCGCAGATCTCTGGAAGAGACGTATGGATTCGTAGTGATAGAGAACGCCGAACAGATTTCTAGATTGCTAGGTCTCTAGAATCAGTATTCATCGTCCAGGCTGCCCTGTATCTGATGACAGAATCATCATCATTGGG
This sequence comes from Euryarchaeota archaeon UBA552, assembly GCA_002499585.1. GTDB lineage: Archaea > Thermoplasmatota > Poseidoniia > Poseidoniales > Thalassarchaeaceae > MGIIb-N1. The sequence goes on from DAMH01000030.1 coordinate 76,971, forward strand.
ATATTGTGTTGTGTGAAGGTCCATTGGCCCGATAGACTGGCCGATCGTTTCAACGAATGAGATTTCAAGCGGCCATGGCGGGCCATTTTTCTCCGATTTATCCGTTGCTAGTCGGCCTACACATACTAAACTACCCAGAGGGGCCACGAAGGGTGCTAGCATGTGAGAGGCTGCTTCTCTGAGGTCCTTTGGCATCGCCTGCAAGATGTGCACCTCCAAAACCAAGTCGAAGTTCTGCTGCCAATCAACAGGCGGATTGAGCAGGTCTGCCACTATCCACTTGACATTGGAACCTGTGTGCTGTTCTTCAGCCCACTCAATAGCAGTCTGAGATATGTCAAAGGCGGTAACATCCCATCCACGATCGGATAAAAACGCTGCATCTTCACCAAGCCCGCATCCAACAACCAGCGCCTTGCCCAGAGGTCTCCCAATGATCCAATCTACGACGAGTGGATTTGGATTTCCATCGGACCATGGTATCCAAGAGTCGTCTCTATTTGCGAGGGAGTATAGCTCCTCAAACCAGGAAAGCGGTTCATTGGAGGAGGATGCTAGTTCAGAGAGATGTCTGATCGCCCTAGCCTCATGTTCTGCGTCTTGATTTTGCCGCATATTCCCAAAGACTCCCGTTCATTAATATATAGCAGTGACAGGTATTTATATAAGGTAGTTTCAGGATAGCCCCATGGATCTTAATCCATCCTACAGAAAAGGCCTGAGAATGAGTGCCCCAATACTCGCTGTTTTGACACTGGGAGTGCTGGGACTGTCCACTGCAGCTGGAGATACCTATGCAGACCCCACCCAATATGAGGGATTGAAGCTAGTAACATTCTTCACCTTCTTCGTTGGATACATATCGATGGGGGCTGCTTTTATCTTCTTTATTGTGGAGAGAAACAGCGTTGCTGACGAGTACAAAACAACCATGACAATCTCAGCGTTGATTGTGGGTATAGCAGCGTTCCACTACTACTACATGCGAGGAGCATATGTGGAAGACCAAATTGTCAGTGTCCACTACAGATACATGGACTGGCTCATCACAGTACCGCTTATGGCACTAAAGTTCCCAAGCCTAGTAGGAAAGGACGCCATAACCGACGCCAAGATACCAGTTATCGGTGGATTCACCAACGTATGCTTCTTTGGTGCAGTCTGGATGATCGGCTGGGGCTTTGCTGGCGAGACCGGCATGCTATCAGAACAGCTCGGTGACAGTGCCGGACTGATCTGCCTAATCCTAGCTGGTGTAGGATGGGCAATGATCATCGTTGCTGCAGGAGACCCCTTCGGACTCATGGAGCCAAAGGGAATCGACAACAGCAAGGTGAAGGGCGAGCTAGAGTGGAGCCTAAACGCCCTGAGGATGTTCATAGTTGTTGGATGGATAATCTACCCCCTCGGCTACCTGTACAGCCCTGAAGCAAATCTGCTAGATGGCAACCAGGAGCTCATGGGAGTTCTATACAACATCGCCGACATGATCAACAAGATCGGATTCGGTGTCGTGGCATGGATGGGAGCCAAGAAGGCTACCGCAGCTATGGCATAATTCGGTATGACCGAGTTAGAAGAACCTAGATAATACGCAACAAGGCGGTGGGGGCCCATCTATGGGCCCTCCCGCCATTCTTTATTTCATCAAAATCAAATGATATATCAACATCTCATCCCAGAGATTTTCGCGTACCGCGACCGACTCAGGAAGTCTGTTTTAGTTACATGTGAGAGATAACTGCCTCGCCGAATTCACTACACTTCAGCAGCTTAGCACCACTCATCAACCTTTCAAAGTCATAGGTTACTGTCTTTGCAGATATGGCAGCTTCCATTCCATTGACTATGAGATCCGCAGCCTCTGACCAGCCTATGTGCCTGAGCATCATCTCTGCGGACAGTATGATAGAGCCAGGGTTTACCTTATCTTGACCGGTGTATTTTGGTGCCGTGCCATGGGTTGCTTCAAAGATTGCAATGCCGGTATCATAGTTGATGTTGGCACCCGGCGCAATTCCAATTCCACCTACCTGTGCAGCCAATGCATCTGATATGTAATCTCCATTCAGATTCATGGTCGCAATCACACTGTATTCACTCGGTCGTGTCAGAACTTGTTGTAACATAGCGTCTGCAATCACGTCCTTGATCAGAATCTTACTCCCTGTGCGAGGATTTGTTATCTCACACCACGGGCCCCCGTCCAGCTCCCTTGCTTCGAACTCATCTTTGGCTATCTGGTAGCCCCAATCTCTGAAACCACCTTCAGTGAATTTCATTATGTTTCCTTTGTGAACTAATGTAACGCTTGGCTTGTTCTCCGAAATTGCGTGTTCTATAGCAGCTCGAACAATCCGAGCTGTGCCTTCTTGGCTGACTGGCTTGATGCCTATGCCCGATGTGTTGGGGAATCGTATCTTGTCAACACCCATTTTGTCTTGGAGAAATTGGATAACTTGCTTCGCCCCGTCGCTACCTGCCTCCCATTCAATTCCTGCATAGACATCCTCACTGTTCTCTCTGAAGATGACCATGTCCACCTCACTTGGCTGTTTGACGGGGCTTGGTGTTCCAGAGTACCATCTCACTGGCCTCACACATGCAAACAAATCAAGATTTTGTCGCAGCGCCACATTCAAGCTTCTTATTCCCCCTCCAACAGGGGTAGTGAGTGGACCCTTAATGGAAACTAAGCCTGATCTTAAAGACTCCAATGTACTCTCTGGAAGCCATTCACCTGTCATGTCAAATGCCTTTTGACCTGCGAGAACCTCAGACCATGTGATTTTCCTTGCCTCTCCATATGCTCTGTGCACACTCGCATCTACTACACTGATCATAACAGGAGTGATATCTATGCCGATACCATCGCCTTCGATATAGTGAATTACAGGGTATTGTGGTACTATCAGCTCATTTTCTTGTTTCTCGATGTACGACACCATGGTATCCCAACGTGTCCCATGACCAGTACCCCCCTCATGAAGCCAACCCTCATGACACATAACCGGCCCGACTAAGAACATGCAAGGTTCGGTGAGCTGGAAGGGTGATGGATTTGAGGGGCAAACATCGAGCGGAAAATCATTCCCCATCTACAATGAAGAAGCCCCAAGTCCCATGGAAATGGTGTTGCACGCCCACGCCACATGTTCACTCATTGACGTTGTCGGCGGTCTGAAAGAGAGAAAGGAGAATCTAACTGAGGCCCGAGTGGAGATAGAGTCAACCAGGGCTGTTCAATCACCGAGGGTGTTTGAGAAAATCCATTTCATATACGTAATCCGCGGGGATGTACCAGAGTCCCTTGTTGAGCGGATAATTCATCACTCGCATGACAAGTTGTGCTCAGTCGGAATAATGCTGACAAGAGGTGGTGTGGAGTTGACCTGGGAGTTGGACTATCAAAAATGAGATTATCACATGCCACTTTTCATAAGAGTAACGGGGTGGCTTAACACAACCCGAGATGTCGATGGGATAGAGAACCATTAAACACCCTCCAGCGTCGATGTTGAATCCCTCGCTCGGTCTCATCGGGCCGAAGGGACCAAGGAGACTGGAGACATGCAGACAAGAACCGAGAAGGGAAGTGCTAAATCGGAAGGAGCAACAGGCAGTGGGCTAGTAATCGAGAGACGGTTCACTTCAGTCGGCGAAGACCCCTTCGACCAATTTGACTGGATAGAGATGGATGTCGAAATCAGAAATGCAGATGGCTCGCTCGCTCACAGCATAAACGATGTCAGGCTCCCTTCTGGATATGCTGGGGTTCCTGGCAAAGTCCTAGCTCAGAAATACCTACGAAAAGCTGGAGTGCCCTCTATACTGCGAAAGGTGAAGGAAAAAGGCGTTCCAACATGGTTACAGAGGAGTGAGCCAGATCATGAAAAGTTACAGTCATTGGAACCGAATGAAAGATATATCGGAGAAAGTCATGGGAGAGAGTTGTTCCGAAGACTTGCCGGTACGTGGACATACTGGGGATGGAAACATGGTTACTTTGAAGCCGAGGCAGATGCGAGGGCTTACTTTGACGAGATGTGTTACCTGATAGCCAGCCAAAGGTCTGCTCCCAATAGCCCTCAATGGTTCAACACCGGTCTCCACTGGGCCTACGGAATAGAAGGGCCAGCGCAAGGGCATCGTTACGTTGATCCCTCTACCGGCGACATGATGACATCATTAAACGCATACGAACACCCTCAACCCCATGCTTGTTTCATTCAGTCGGTGTCAGATTCTCTGGTCGGAGGCTCTGACTCAATAATGGGGCTATGGAACAGGGAGGCGCTACTGTTCAAGTACGGATCCGGGACTGGTTCCAACTTCTCGAATATCAGGGGGGCTGGTGAACCCTTGTCAGGTGGGGGCACCTCCAGCGGGCTCATCTCTTTCCTAAAGATCGGGGACAGAGCTGCTGGGGCAATAAAATCTGGTGGGACTACCAGGAGGGCCGCTAAAATGGTGACTTTAGACCTCGATCATCCGGATATCGAAGAGTACATTGATTGGAAGTTGTCAGAGGAAGAGAAGGTATCTGCACTAGTGATCGGATCAAATCTTCTTCAAGCTCACGCGAACGAAATCATGAGTGCAATATGGAATTATGACGGCGAAGGTGATAAACTCGATATGAATGTCAACAGCAATCTAAAGAAGGCAGCCGCGAAGGCCATCAAAAACCATGTCCCAAACTCTCACGTCAAGAGATTCCTAGACTTGGCATCGCTCGGATGGAAGAGCATACATTTTGATTCAATGGACACGGACTGGCAAGGAGAGGGGTACGGCACTGTCTCAGGTCAAAATTCAAACAATTCGGTTAGAATCCCGAACTCCTTCATGGATGCGCTTGAGAATGATGGCATGTGGAACCTTTACTACAGAACAGAGTTGAAGGAAGCAAGTGGCGAAGGCAGGGATCCTGTCCCATGTAGATCGATGCCCGCCAAAGACTTGTGGAATAAGGTAGCCTACACAGCTTGGGCGTGTGCTGACCCCGGCGTTCAGTTCGACACCACTATCAATGAATGGCACACTTGTCCCGAAGGTGGCAGGATTAACGGCTCCAATCCTTGTTCAGAGTACATGTTCCTAGATGACACAGCATGCAACCTGGCAAGTATCAACCTCTTACACTATTTCGACACTGATTCTCAGAAATTCGATGTCTCATCGTTTCAACATTCAGTCAGACTGTGGACGATGACACTGGAAATCAGTGTGTTGATGGCTCAATTCCCATCTGAAGAAATTGCGAGAAAATCCTACGAATACAGGACGCTTGGTCTTGGTTACTGCAACCTTGGATCGCTCCTAATGCACATGGGACTTCCATATGCAGATGACAGGGCATACGCTGTATGCGGTGCGATATCCTCGATAATGTGCGGAGAATCTTATGCAACATCTGCAGAGCTCGCAGGTTCACTCGGGCCGTTTCCAAAATATAACGAGAATGCAGAACATATGCTAAGAGTGATGAGAAATCATCGGAGAGCGGCTTATGATGCAAAGGGCAGTGAGTATGAAGGTTTGACGATCACACCGATGGGAATAGATCCCAAGAGGTGTCCTGGTGATCTACTCGATGCTGCAAGGTCTGCCTGGGACAGAGCAGTTCAAGGAGGAGAGGAGAACGGATACAGGAATGCACAGACGACTGTGATTGCCCCGACTGGGACGATCGGTCTGGTGATGGCTGCTGACACAACCGGTGTAGAACCGCAATTCTCGCTTGTGCAATACAAACAACTCGCAGGAGGGGGATCGCTGAGGATAATCAACAGAGGGGTCCCAAGCGCACTGAAGCGTCTTGGATACTCAGAGGCAGAGGTTACGGCGATCGTTGAACACATAATGGGAACTGGTCGCCTGAAAGGAAGTGAAGGACTAGACCCTATCAATTTGAGGCAAAAGGGCTTCACAGACGAAGTATTGGACAACATCGAGAATTCAATGCCTGATGTATTCGACATAAGATCGGCTTTCTCACCGTCTGTTCTGGGAGAGGACTTCTGCGTCTCAGTATTGAATATGACCAAGGAGGACTGTGAAAACGTCTTCTTTGACACACTGGCACACATAGGACTGACTGTTGAAGAGATAGAGAATGCTAACGATACCATATTCGGATACGGGAGTATTGAGGGCGCTCCTGGTCTGAAAGATGAACACTTGGCTGTGTTCGACTGTGCCACCCCCTGTGGAAAGCATGGTAAAAGGTCCATTGAATGGCAAGCCCATGTGTTAATGATGGCTGCAGCACAGCCTTTCATATCCGGAGCGATTTCAAAAACCATCAATATGCCAGGATCAGCATCAATAGATGATATCAGGGAAGCCTACGAACTGAGCCACAGCACGATGAACAAAGCCTGTGCCGTATACAGAGATGGTAGCAAGCTATCACAGCCCTTGATGAGTCAGATAGTCGATACGTCGGTTTTGGAAGAAGAGGATGCAGCCGTATCTGTACCAGATATGGTCGATGAGGCTGTTAGAATGATTCCGTTGGCGGATGAAAAGGCCCGCCCTCTCGCAGAGAATGTGGTTCAGTCATTCATAGCCGCAAGGAAGGAGCTACCAGACGTCAGAAATTCCAAGACTACAAAGTCTAGGGTTGGTGGTCACACAGTCTATCTGACATCCAGCGATTATGAAGATGGGCGCCTCGGAGAGATTATGATAACAACCTCCAAGGAGGGAGCCGCATGGCGTTCGATGTTGAATCAATTCGCCATAGCTGTATCTATCGGATTACAATATGGAGTCCCCCTTGATGCCTTCGTAAAGTCATTCACCTTCCAGAAGTTCGAGCCGAGCGGTATGGTCCAGGGAGGCAGTGGTAGAGTCAGGATGTCAACAAGTATAGTGGATTATATATTCAGGGAGCTGGCAATACAGTACCTAGACAGAAATGATTTGGCTCATGTATCAGATGAGGATCTTGAAGTCACGTCGATAAGCAGACCTGTGCCAACCGACGATGGTCTACTAAGACACCAAGGAGAGAAGCGCGAAGTTCAGATGACTCTGACATCGTCTACATCGGAGATCCAGGAAGATGAAGACACGCGAATCAGGAGGCTGGCCAGAGAGAGGGGCTTCACAGGAGATATCTGTGACGACTGTGGAAGCAGCCAAATGGTCAGGAATGGCACTTGCCTGAAATGTAACGCCTGTGGTTCAACGACTGGATGTTCCTGATTCATTCGCCGGACCTAGCAGATACGTCAAGACGCAACTGATCGGCTTCAGACTTTGAGAAGGACTCGATTTCAGAGACGGTCTTTTCGAAATAGAGATCAGATTTCTTCTTTTGGAGAACAATTAAGCCCCTTAGACGTGATTTTGATATGTCTCCACCGAATTTCCATGCAGTAGAAAGTAGCATTCCAGTATCATCCGGATTATCCTGCAAATACTGCCTGAAGCCATATTCTATCAGACTTCGAATTGCCTTATCGTTACCGCTTTGAATAATCTCCAAAGCCATTCTTGTATATGTGTCCTGATCATGACGACATATGGGGTATAATTTTGAAGCCAGCATCGGTAGGATTGCCTCATTCTTGTTCAGTACCATTCCCTTCAGTAATTGTAGTGCGAGAGGTTGGCTCCTACCGAGAATTGGATCTAGGTTGTCGCACAATAGGGTATGAGTACTCTGAGTACCATTGTCAACAAGTGAAATGAGGTTCCGTGTAGCAGAAGCCATGTCATAGGCCATGACCTGAATTATCGCACTCATGCAACCTGAGTTGTCAGATTCGGGGTGATTGTGAATGCAAGCTGTGGCTATCTTGGAGACATCCATCACGACAGAACTGGACTCATATACAGCAAGAATAGGGAGCCATGAGTTATGGAGCAATGAAGAAACCTTTCCTTCAGCGGCATTAAGTAATGAGGTCAAGGCCATCATCCCCTTCGGATGAGGAAAGTCAAATTTCCTTGAATCGCTGGGAATGCCAAACGCAAGGGAGAGCGGGATTGATTCACTTTTCAAAACTGATTCGGATCCCTGCAATGCTCTTCCCGCAAGCAAACAGAAACCTAGGTACCACCTGTCGGTGTCAGGATGCTTTTCATCAAGTGATAAATCGACCCATTGAGTCCCCATTTCAGTTACTATTTGGTCAGCCAAAAATGCGACATTTTGACTCATCCATATCTCTAGTCTTTCCTCATGGTCAAATTGCGCGTAGTTCTTTTTGTATGTTCTCAGAATGCTGTTTTCCAATCTAAGGTTAAACCCTGTTTTATCAATTGCATGCAGCCCCAGTGCCTGCCGTTTCAAAGTACTTGCTTGGATGGGCCTGATCGCTGGGAAATCTGGGACTTCGTATATTGGATCTGGTATTCTAAATGAATTCCATCCAATTTCAATTGAATTCCCAATCATCTCTCCTACTTTCTCAAAAATAATAGGATTTGATTCACGACGGCGCATCTGAGCGACAAATCCTATATTTCTAATTCAATGTTGAGGTTCTGAATAAGCTCCTTGTACCTGTTTCTGATTGTCACTTCGGTGACACCAGCCACTTCAGCTACCTCTCTCTGGGTTCTCCTCTTGCCGCAGAGAACACTGGAAATGTAGATGATCGATGCGGCTATACCTGTTGGCCCCCTTCCGCTTGTTAACTCCTTTTCTTGGGCCTTCTGTATCAGTTCGTAGGCTTTCGATTGAACTTCAGCATCTAGGTCCAGGCCAGAGCAGAATCGAGGTATGTAATCTTCGGGCTTGGTTGGTGGGATTTTCATTTTTAATTCACGGACCATGAATCGGTAGGTTCTACCGATCTCCTTCCTACCTGTCCTGCTCGCCTCACCGATTTCATCAAGCGTCCTCGGGTTGTTGCACTGGCGACAGGCCGCATAGAGGGAAGCAGCAGCAACCCCCTCGATGGAACGCCCTCTGATAAGTCTCTTTTCAACTGCTTTTTTGTAATTCACCGCTGCGGTTTCACGAATAGTCTTGGGAAGGTCTAGTCGGCTGGCCATTCTGTCTAATTCAGCAAGTGCCATCGCCAGATTTCTTTCAGTGGCATTTGATACTCTGGATCTCTTTTGCCACTTTCTCATCCGATAAAATTGAGACCTGTACCTGCTAGAAATCGTCTTACCAGAATAGTCTTTATTCTGCCAGTCAATGTCTGTTGAAAGCCCCTTGTCATGCAACATGACGGTCATCGGTGCGCCCGTTCGGGCTCTCTGATCTCCTTGCTCGGGGCTAAATACTCTCCATTCTGCCCCCTGATCAATTACTTTGTCTTCCAGTACGAGTCCGCAGTCATCGCATACAACCTCACCTCGTGTTTCGTCACGGGTAAGATTCCGGCTGCTGCATTCATCACATTTCACTATGTCTTCAACCAAGTATTCTGACATGATATACCACCTAGAGGGAAGGCATTATAATCTCATTTCAATGCATATATAAACATAACTATTTCTAGAATGAGGTTTTTCTTCCAAAACTCCCGTTGGCATCATAACCTAGCGGCCCCAGTTGAGGTTAGGGGAGACACATGGAGGAGTGGCCACCAGAGAAGATTTCGCTATCCTCCGGAGCCCGTGTTCTGTTTCTTACAAAGGACCCTTCTCTAATACGCGCCCAGCTGTACGACGGTCTTGATCTGAAGATGGAAAACCTATCTGTTGATGATCTCATGGACGACATCAACACTGATGTAATGACGCCCGCCTGGGTTTGCTTTGATCACGAGCCGTCAGATATTGCAGAAAACGCCTACGCAGGGTTGTTGCATGAGGGGGAGCGCGTTTTCAAACCCGGTGCGCTCAAAGAGGGTGGTTTCGAGGTAATTGTGAGTGGTCACAGAAAAGGCACAGGGAGCAGCAGGGAGACAGCACCGCAATGTGAGAGATGGTCAGGAATCAGGATTGTTATAGCAGCTTCATTCGCCCCGATCCATGAAAGAAACAACATAAACCTCGGCCAGGTCATGGGAGACCACTCACTATTGGAACGGCTGCAAAAAGGTGAAGAAATCCCTCTGGCCAATTTTACAGACAAATATGATCCTGTGACCAGATTGATTTTGGAAAATGGGGGAATACTTCCGTTTGCCAAGAAGTTACAAGATGGGAAGGTATCCCTTCCAGCCTTGTCACATGATTGGAAGCCCATGACAATGGCTGAAAAGATAATTGCAAAGAAATTGATCGGAGGAGGTAGCAGAGATTGTTTCGTTTCCCCGGGCGATGCCGTCCTAGCTACCGTAGACGGGGGGTACTCCCACGAATATACAACAGCCCAAGTTCACTCATTTCTCGCTGCTGAGTACGGGAAAGACTACAAAATCCCAGATCCGTCAAAATTTGCGGTTTTTGAAGATCATCTACTGTACGCCACCGGTGTACCTCGGTATGGGCCATTCGTTTCCAAGATAGAGACTCTCAGAGAATTGCAGAAGAGTTTTCAGAAACACACAGGAGTTAGAGATTATTCGGCCAAAAACGGGGTAAGTCCCGGAATTTGCCATCAAGTCGCTAGGGAGGAATTTATCGATGTTGGTGATTTCATACAGGCTACTGATAGCCATACATGCATGGGGGGCGCATCGAACGCCTTGACTTACGGAGTCGGTTCCACAGAATATGCCAATCTAGTTCACAATCAGTTTGCCTTCGTAAAGGTACCCGAAAGTATTCGATTTGAATTGATCGGTCATCTAAACCCAGGTTGCACTGCAAAAGACGTGATACTGCATATCCTCTGGAACTACGCCAAGCATTCTGACACTCTGGATCGTTCCATGGAGTTCGGTGGACCCGGTTTGGCATCCCTTTCCATGGACGAGAGGGCTACATTATGCAACATGGCAACGGAATGCAGTGCGAAAACTGGGATCTGTGAACCCGACGACCTGACTGTGCAATGGCTTCTTGAGAGGCGGGGGGATCTGACTGAAGAGGAGGTTCGGACATCATTCGTGGTTCCAGATTCCAACGCACACTATGATGGTGGAGTCCATATTATTGACCTAGGAGCAATCCGACCAATGGTAGCACACCCAGGCAATCCAGACGAAGGCGTTCCATCAGATCCAACAAATGGGGCGTACATAGATGAGCTCGGGGAGATCAAGATCGACATCGCCTATGCAGGCTCATGTACAGCTGGGAAAGATGATGATTTCGCGTACTATGCCCTCGTGACAGAGGCCGCGTTAAAAGCGGGGCTGAAAGTTGCAGAAGGCGTTGAATGCTATATTCAATTTGGTTCCAAGGCTGTCAAAGACCTTTCACAAAGGAGAGGTTGGAGTTCGATGTTTGAAGAGGCCGGAGTCAAGCTTATCGATCCGGGGTGCGGCGCCTGCATCGGGGCAGGTCCCGGAGTCTCAAGCAACAACGAGCAAGTTACTGTCTCTGCTATAAATAGAAATTTTCAGGGTCGTTCCGGTCCAGGTAAGTTGTATCTTGCGAGTCCGCTGACGGTGATGGCCAGTGCATTTACCGGGAAGATATCGGCATGGGATCCAAATTTATTCGAGTAGCGACCCATAGAACAGCAATCATGCTGTCCGAGTGGAACGATCCTCATCCGTAAGAAACAGAAGGGTTCCTGGCAAAATTAGGGCATGCTCTAAGTGCTATCTCCCATTGTTCTGGATTTACCGACAGGAGGCCCCTTGCCATCAGGGTAAGGGAGGACCTTGTAGGACGGTGGTCAAAATGGACAAGGCTCAACGTATTGCAAACAAGCAAAAACAGATATCAATTAGTGAATTCTTTGAAAAGAACAAGCACTTTCTTGGCTTTGACACGCACCAACGTGCGATCATAACTGCTGTTAAGGAAGCCGTTGATAATTCTCTGGACGCATGTGAAGAAGGTAGAATATTGCCTGAGATTCATGTATTCATAAAACGCCTCGAAGGGGGCAACCTGGAGTTAATTACTCAAGACAATGGGCCTGGAATTCCAAGAGATTCTATAGCTAATGTATTCGGTAAATTTCTACTTGGCTCTCGTTTTCATGCCATCAGACAGACTCGGGGGCAACAGGGAATCGGGATAACCGGCGTTGTGATGTATTCGCAACTAACCACTGGGTCGCTAACAACAGTAATGTCCAAGATCGAGGCTGAGTCAACTGCCGTTCGAGTCAACCTTGCACTAGACACCAAGAATAATCGAGCACTAAAATCAAATGAAGAGCGAATTCCTTTGGAGGATTGGTTCCGTGAGAGCGGTATCGAGTCCCTGCATGGATTAAGGATCAGGACTGTGATGGCCGCAAAATACCAAAGAGGCAGACAATCTGTGCATCAGTACCTGCGGATGACTTCGATAGTGAATCCTCACGCCACAATTCGCCTTCATGTAGTTGGAAAGGATGGGGAAGTGGTGGATCAAGGTGAATGGGTCAGAACAACCAGCAAACTCCCAAGACCGGTCGTGGAAATAAAGCCTCATCCTCATGGAATGCAATTTGGAACTCTTCAGAGGATGTTGAAGAGCACAAAGGAAAGAAATGTCAAATCCTTCCTGAGGAAAGAGTTCGAGAAGGTATCTCCTCTGGTTGCGAAGAAAATACTGGAACATGCAACATTGGATGAGAAGAGGAGGCCAAGTAATCTAGATGTAGAGTCAATTCAGAGATTATTGGCAGCCTTCATGGAGGTAAAGATACAGGCCCCGCCGGTTGACTGCCTGTCGCCCATAGAGGACCTTTTGATTAAGAAGGGGCTGGAGAAAGCCATAGACTCAAGATACGCAGCAACTGTAACCCGTAACCCCTCAGTTAGCCAAGGGAACCCCTTCCAAGTTGAAGTCGGCCTCGTGTTCGGAGGCGATCTTCCAAGTGATGGTACCGTTGAGTTGCTACGCTTCGCCAACAGGGTGCCTCTAATGTATCAACAAGGTGGCTGCCTTCTAACTAAAGCGATTGAGTCGATTGACTGGCGAAGATATGGACTTGAACAGACAGGTGGAAAGGGGGTCCCCAAGGGGCCTGCAGCCATCTTAGTTCACCTTGCCTCGACAAATGTGCAATTCACGAGTGAGGCAAAGGAAGCTGTGTCTGATAATGATGAGGTGTTTGATGAATTGAGGAGAGCTCTTTTCGAGGTGGGAAGAGGGCTCCAAAGTCATAGAAAAAGAGTCGGTCAGCGAGAGAAGTCTAAAGAGAAATTTGACTTGATAAATAAGATTCTACCTGAGATAGCGGCCAAATCTTCGCTGATGCTCGGCAAGCCACAGCCGGATTTATCTCCGATCATAACCAAGATAATGAATGCGGTCTTTTGTGAAGAGGAAGTGATTTGGGACCCGTCCGAAAAGGTTACCAGATGCAAAATCAAGATTTATAATTACACAGCACGAGCTAGGGCTTACACAATCATCGCAAAATGGCCTGAGAGCGAATTAGTCAAGATTGGGGAAAATGCACGGGGAGGGCGCAAAGAAGCTCGTGGCCTCTGGGCATGGAGATTGGACGCCATAGATCCTGGAGATATGACGCAGATCGACTTCACAGTCACTGGATTGTCCAAAGGAGACTGGAAAGAGGCGGAAGTTTTCTATCGTGGAAACGGAGAGGTAATAGGCTGTGAGAAAATAGATGAAAGTCTACTTGAAGAAGCAAGGAAGCAAGAGCGTCTGCAAGAGGTCGTAGAGGAGTTTGAGGACGAGGCCGGTTCTACGTCGAATGATCAAGTTCTGGTGGGTTCTCCCCACTCCCATGGGGAAAGTAATGATGAATGGCAGACTGGAAATAAGTTATTTTGAAGGTGAATGATTTGAGAGAGAAGACCCGCAGCAAAGAAGAGACAATAGATGCGTTGCACGCAGTTGCAGAAGAAATGCACAATAGAATGGTGAGAGGCGAGCCCCCGAGAATGACTCTCCCCGTAAGATCAAAGAAGAATATTAGTTTCGATGAGCGTTTGAATGTTTACAAGTACGGAAAGAAGAAAACTATCCGAGACGCAACAAGTCTCGGTTCGGCACATCAATTACTCAGAGCGCTTTTTGTCACTGAATTCATGCAGGAAATGATAGAAGGTCAGAAATCATCCACTTTGAGGGAAATGTATTACATTTCTGAGGGATGGGGTTACGGTAAGTTTGGATCACAGAACGAAAGCAACAACTTAGCTGAGGATCTTGAGATAGTCACAGGATGCTTGCGAGAGGATTTCAAATTGAGACCAGAGGAAGATGGAGCGAGAATAATTGGGAATCTTACATTTGAAGAGAGGAATCGACGCGGTGAATGGATGAGCATAAATTGCAGAGACGATGTTGGAGATTCAGGTTACGGCGTTCCATACAATGTTGAGTCAGAGAAGCTACGACTGGTGAGTCATGATATCGATTTTATGATGGCCATTGAGACAGGGGGGATGTTCGATAGGCTTGTTGAGAACGGTTTTGACGAGAATGCGAGGTGTGGACTTATTCATCTTAAGGGGCAACCTGCAAGATCAACTCGAAGAATAATGAAGAGGATGAATGAGGAGTGGGGTCTGCCGATAGTGGTCTTCACAGACTGTGATCCATGGTCATTCAGGATCTTTGCATCCATAGCTTATGGGGCAATAAAAACCGCTCATATATCTGAATATCTAGCAACACCAAGTGCGGTCTATTTGGGTATTGATTCCGATGATATACAGGCCTATGATCTTCCAGCTGATGAGTTGACATCAAGAGACATTGAAGCATTGAAGGCTGAAAAGAGCGATCCGAGGTTTCAAAGTCAGGAGTGGATGGATCAAATTGATCTTATGCTGGAACTCGGACAAAAGGCTGAGCAGCAATCATTGGCAAAATATGGTCTCGACTTCGTAACAGACACATATCTGCCAGAAAAGTTGAGGCAGAAGTTAGGAATCGTTATCGGCTAACATCCATAGCATGGCCCGGTTTGAAACGCACATGGCCCGAAGCAGGTTTGCGATGTTTGCCTTAATTGCAAGTGCAATGTGCGTCATTTCTTTTATTTTTGCGTATTCAACATTTGGAGGGTATGAAGATCTTGACCCAGAACAGAACAATATTGCAATAATCAGCGCTGGTGAGACTTACACTGGTACTTTCGACGATACCACCCAAGTATGGTTGTACTCAGCCATGGATGAGTCCTCGGAGGCAAACTTCACGATGATGGCTAACGGAAGCGAATATGAGGGGAAGGAGCCAAATTTCTGGGATACAACACTGATCAGTGAAGATGGTGAGAGATTCTTCACCCCTTTGACCAAGATTGGGCCAGGATTTGATGGTGATATAGAGATAGAAAATATTGGGAGGACCACTCTTTACCTAGTTGATATGGTCCAAATGGGTGAAAGTTTGTGGGATCAGACATCGGTCCAGATCATGGCAGCGTCATGTTGCCTCGCTCCGTTTCTGGCAGGATTGGGAATACTAGGGCTTCTAAGAAATTCAGAGAAGAATGAGGCGAAGCCGAAAATCCTGGTGTTTGACCAAGGTGGAATTCCGACAACTGAAGATCTATACTATTCAATCAACAAGATTGAAAGAGAAATAGAACCGAAAAAGTCTGCTCCAGATCCATGGAAAGTTGAATTAGAGGAAGATTATGCCAACGATATTGCTTCCATTGAAAAGGGCGATGAAGTCAACGATAGTCCAGACTCTGATGATTGGAAAGGTTGGGACGAGGGTTGATTTTTTTCGCATGGTTTATTCGATAGTCCACTACCCAACCACTGGTTGGTAACTGTGGTTGACTTCGACGAGGTCTTGTCCATTCTAGAAAATAAATCTAGAAGGGAGATCCTTGAGCTTCTGACCAAAGAGCCTCATTACGCACTACAGCTCTCTGATTTGTTGCGAATAAGCCAGCAAGCTGTTGTGAAACACCTGGATATATTGGAAAAAGCAGGATTCGTTTCAGTGGAGAAGGTCCCTTCGGAGAAGGGCGGCCCCCCCAGAAAAATATACAAAGTAACTGAATCTTACTGCCTAAGGTTGGATCTGGGGCCAAGGTTGTTCAAAACAAGCGGTCGAATGATGCCGTCGGGGGGGCCAATGCGTCTCTCCACGAAACTGCCGGAAGGCCTTGATGATGTGATCGATCGAATGGGGACCAGAAGAAGTATTCCAATGAATGAGGCAATGTCTATTCTTGTTGAGCTTCAAACCAGACTTGAACACATAGACCAGCAAAGGGACGCGTTAGTGGCGCTCCACCAACAGGTGATGATGAAAGTGGCTCCGAGTATCGATGAGCTGACCGAAAATTATGAGGAAAGGCAATTGGCTCATGCTATGTTAGATCAGCCTAAAAGACCGGTTGATCTAGATCTTTTTTCCCAGAGCATTAGAATACAATCATCACAGGCAGAGACAATAATGGCAGGACTTCGAGACCGGTTGATTAGGGATCTGGCAAGGAACAAAGGAAACGTCATAGCTGGCGGAGACGGATCCCCTCTACCTTGGTGGCTTGTGCGTTAGAACTCCATTTCTTCGTCTGTGTAAGCCATCATGCTCCTCTTTTCTGCATATTCTCTCATGGCCTCTATTCGTCGTCCAGAGATGACCACTGCTGCTACTGCTCCGAGGGCTATTGTGGCACCTATGATTATGACTGGAACGGAATATGTAGCCACTGCTTGCAGAATCGGGTCCAAGAAACGATTGTTAGATCCCATTTTTTTATCCATCACCCAATAATTGTTGCTTTCATCTGACTCAATTATGTTATTATCGGGGTCTACATACACAACGATGTCCTGGGATCCTGCTTCAACAATGTACAGTAATGAGATCTCTAACGTCTCTGTTGGCAGTGTTGCAGGCATTACTGCTTCTATCTTCTGCCTGTAGACTATATTTTCCTCATCACAGGTGTTTTTGCGTATGTCGGAAGGGGTTTGATCGGAGCACAGGATCACACTTATGTCCGTTGCATGTATGTTTCCGACGTTCTGAAGATTGACTGTCACGGAAATCATTTCGCCTACTGATGCTCTGTGACTGGATGCTTCAGCGTCGACTATCCTGAGGTCAGGGGCACGCAGCATAAGTTGGAGCACCTGCTCGTTGCTATCACAATCTGGTTGGAAGTTGTCGGGCAGCCCGTCCTTATTTTCGTCTAATGTGCATGAATCATCCCACTGTGGAGTTTCATCGAAGTCTCCTCCATCGGCAGCGGAACCATGACTAGAAGTCGTCTTGATTCCAAGGACTTTGTCACTGAGGGAGGCTTCGTCTGAGATTGTTATTATCGCAACGAATTGTAAGGTTGTGAAGGCTGCCATCTCAGGGAATGTTACTGTGTTTGTTGTTGACATGTAACACGAATCCTGACCTGGATCTATACTTGGATCGGCGGGGCGGCAGGGGGATTCCTTTGGAAACTCGGTATCAAAATCTTCCACGAGGGCGTATGAGATAGACCACTTCGAAAGTGTGTTCATTCCTGGTAGTGGGTCCCAACCTCCACCTCCGCCTAGCCTAGTGTGATTGTGCAACATGGGAACATCGGGTACGTTGCCAGCGTTCGTTAAGTTCATGAGGTATCTGACTGTCTTGCCAGGAGCGCTTGTTTTTATTTTGGACTCCATGGCTGGATCAAGGGTAATTTTGAGATCATGGAATTCCCCAATCTGGACTTGCAAATCCAACGTGTCCCTGACCCTTGTTCCTTCATACAGTTCCTCACTGAGTACATTGAGGACAACGTTGTAGGTGCCCGCTAAAGTCTTATCTGGAACGTTAATTACTAGATCAAACTCCTTTGATTCGTCTCTAAGAAGTTCTCCAAAATAGGCCCTGGGAATGTCAATATCCCAGATGAAAGATCCTTCTGGCCCGGTAGACTCCCCCGCTACGGCAGTTATGGATTCGATGGTAATGTCAAATCTATCCGGTCCATTGCCTGTGTTGGTTACTTCGGTCTCGAGTACAAAATTCTGTCCTGGATAAAGGTCTAGCACTGTTGAAGCGACATCCGCATCGAGTTCGTAAACTTGGAGAACGTTTGTCAGTAACAACAAGGAGTCCCTGACCTCAGGAGTGCCTTCAAGATGGGCCCTGACCACCACGGATTCGCCAAAACCGGCTGTTGCGTTGTAGGGAGAGCACATTTTGGCTGTCACAGTGTAGGGGTTCCCCACCACAGCAAAGTATCTCGGTGAAGATTCTGGTATGCCGTTGCCCCCGGGGGCGGCTGAAAAGTCGAGATCGACGGTCCAGTGGTCATATCGCCAAGTGCTTAATGAGACATCTGCGGGTTTCTCTTGCGGGCCCCCTGGAGTGGTGAATATTAGATGTCCGGGGGAATAATTCTTTGTTACTTCAATATCAAATTCAGCGCAATCCCCTGGGAGAACATTCATGTTAGTTCCTCCTGGGATCTTGAAGACAATATTGCCCGATGTCTTGACTGAAACGTTGATCCACAATCCCAGTACATCGTATGTCCCATGGTCTATTGAGAAGATTGGTTCTCCAGTTGACCATCCTTTCAGATAAATGACATAAGTCCCTGGTGTCTGGGAGGTGGGTATGGTTACCCTGAGATTCTTCGTAACTGCTTGACCAGGATCCAGTGAGACTTCTGTGGGGAAGTCTATACCCCACCCGAACTGGAGGCCCCATTCCATTTGGCCGTCCAGTGTTGTTGGGTCGTGGAAAGCAAAGGTGTCGTAGACGTTTCCTGTATTTCTTACGATGACTGAGAAAGTACCGGACCCTCCTTGTTCAACGTCGATGTTTTTGTTGATGGTTGAAAGGTCTATTCCGTGGACCACGTCCATCAGCACGACCAGCTGGCGGTCATCGTCTATCGCGGGATCCTTGTATGATACTGCTCGTACATTTATTTCCGCGAGTTGATCTCCCTCTGCTTGATAGATTGTAGGCGCCCTGACCCTGAGATAAAGCGGAACAAGGTTTTCCCCATCGGAGTTCCCCTTCAGGTGGATTGGGGTAGATTCGAATATTGGGGTGTGGTTAGATGCATAGTACAAAGTTGCGCTCCAATTCATCGGTACGTTTTCCACAGTCAAACGGAACGTATCTGCGACTAGTTCTGATGGGCCGGGGGTTGGATTGTCGATTGTTAGATTGTAAATTGTACTCTCACCCGGCTCTATGACGTGGTAGTATGTTTCCGACGGTGCTAGTGCAACGTCGACAAGCCCAGTAAGGACGTGGACGTAACAAAGTGTTTCCTTCGGGCTGTTGCTTTCACCACACTTTGTAGAGTCGGACCACGCAACGTGGGCTCCGCTGCCTAGATCATTTGCAAATGCTGGTGGAGTTCCAAGTTGAGGATTCCTTCCAGAGTTCGGACCTAATTTTCCAGATTTCCATGAAGAGACTTCAAAGATCTCCCATTGATCCAGAACGGCAAGTGCTAGGTTGTTTATTGTTGGGAAACCATCCGGATATTCATCAGTGGTACTGTTAAGTCGGGTATACATTATTGACTCGCCTTGGCTTTGGTTGCTATTATCTAGCCATGAGATGTGTACATTGTCAAAATCATCGACTAGTATTCCTGGAAGGTATGATGTCGCGTCATATGGTCCTCGGTCTGGATTATCATCAAACCAGTCTAATCCTTCGACATTAGATATAGCAGAATCCATTATTTGTTTGATTCCAAACGACGGTAGACCATTACTGGCACCGTCCCAGACGCTTGCGCCTTTCAACTTGAGGCGTGTGTAGAAGACCTCGTAGTTTACATCAAGATCGAAGCCATAGGGCCTACCGTCCATCCAAGCGATGTGGGTGTTTCCTTGACTGTCTAATGCCACGCTTGGATGGAGGCTATATGCGTCCTGAAGAGTGATTCTTGTGTCGTTCACCACTACAAGGTGACCATATCCCTGAAGATCTTGTGATGGTCCAACATCCTCCATGTAGTACCTGGCTCCTGTTGTGGCAGAGCACTGTGGGAAGCATCGAGTTGCAGATTGTCCTGGCGAGAACCCGACCCATGGATTCTCCAGCAGTGCATATGGATCCAAAACTGTCAGGAATATTTCTCTTGAAGCGTTAGTTGCAAGATATATCAGTGCCTCCACCATGAATTGGAGTTCTGCGGCAGATGATGATCCGGTTGGGAATGCATAGACTGCTCCTTGGGCATGTGTGGTTCTAGGAGTTCCTCCAGGACAGAACCTAGCAACGGATGGGGTACTTGGCTGGTTGTTGGGACACTCGGCAAGATCTCTCATCTGAGAGCCCACAGAGCCATCGGAACCGGCCCACAAGGGAACAGGGGAAATTCCGGCCAAGACGCAGGCATCGTGGGCCTCAATGACGGATTCTCGGTCCGTGGCATCTTCTGGGCTCCCATCATTTGCGTTCTCATCTGAGATGGGTATGATTATTTTTGTAGCGTTTGGGTTCCATCGGTGATCTTCTGCTGTGGGGGGGTTTGCTAGGTTGCCCAATCTACCTTGTGCATCCCGCCATGATTGGCAGGACCATGTTGATGCTGGGCCCCATGCTTCTGAGCCTTGTCCGCCACCGTCATAACTCAAGGAAATGGCCGCTCCGCCTAGGACTGCTCCGGTTAGCTTCCTTATGCCTCCCGATGTGTCAGACGGTGTCTGACCGAGGTGATTTGCTCTTGGGCCTTGACTGCCTGACCCTCCGGTCTGATACGCCGCTGTGCAATAACCAGACGTAGCAGCAGCAACTTGTTGAACTCCGCCAATTCCGTAAAGGGTTTCGAATACAGTCATGTTCGCTTGTTCCAACATGGGTTTGAGTCCGATGAAATTGCCCCCTGATGAGAATTGTCCTCCGTAAAATACGGTGCACATGTCTGCCCATTCGGTTCCCATCGACCCCGAGGTGTCTATTGGAACGACCATCTCGACCTTGCCTCCTCTTGTATCATCCCAGACGACTTGCACGAAGTCCTCACTGTCGATCGCAATATCTGGATGCCCTTTCATACCGATTATCGGCGTAAGGAGTGTCGCATCGATTTTCGTTTGAGCTTCTCTGCTGTCGACATCTATCTCAACCATCTCATAGTAAATCTGGGTCTGTGAGTAATACAGATCAAGAGGGTCACTGTTGTCCTGCCAGACGATATGAGCATTGTCATATGAATCGACTGCGATCGCTGGCCAATCTCTGTCTTGTGGAGCTGATTTTATCTCGTAATCGTCAATGATTGAAATTCCGTTTAAGCCATCAATCGCACTTGTCCCATCCTGCTCATGCATAGCCGGATCTAGCATTTGGTACCAAATGGTCCACTGGCCTGATCTATCTGCCCAAGCTATGTGTACTCGGTCTTCTGAGTCGATAGCTACATCGGGATGCCACGCTTGATGTGCACCCGGATTGGAGATTTGGGTTTCGGAGATTAATGTTTCACCCGAAGGTCCGAGCATCTTGTAGTATAGATGCTGTGTATTCCTACTCCAAACGAAGTGGACGTTTCCTTCTGAATCAGAATCAACAGCCACCATGGTATCTGAATTCGTACCACTATTGACGATGTTCACCGCATCGGTCAGAACGATTTCACTTGCCTGTACAGAAGAAGGGACTCCAGTGGCTGCAATTAGGCTTGATATCATCAAGAACGACAGGAAAATGCTTGTCCTTTTTTTACTTCGTTGCACATTCACCACTCCACAAGGGTAATCTCTCCATTCAAACATACTTAATGTCGACCCTTTCAGGTCAGATTTTGCCTAAGCCCATTCGCTTGGGTCGAAGCCTTGCCCGAACCCAGCCTCTTCATCATAATCTATCTCGGGAGATTCGATCGCAGAGTTCTGACTAGATCTTATCGGTGGCCCTCTCTTTCTTGCCTTCCAGTCATCCACAGGACCGGGTTTACCAACACCTTTGCCATAATCAAACTTAATCTGATGAATTATGGAAAGTTTGGTTAGCCAGACCCTCCTCATCGTTTGCATTATCTCGTTCTGGGATAGACCATCAAACCATATGGGTCTCGAGATGTTAAAGGCTTGAAGTGCGCCTGGACGCTTCTGACTGTCCTCTTTGCCGACGTGAAGTACCCAGTCCAATGTTGAGCGGGTCAGGTTCATCCTGATATCATGCAGCCATGTTTTCCATCCAATAAGATCCTCATTGCGATACTCGATCATCTCATTTTGTTGACCCTTGTCGACGCGCGTAACCGAGTAGATGAGGATTAACGACCTGTTCTTGGGTATTACGATATTGAAAATGTGTCCGTCCTTGGTTGGGGGGTATTTCACATGCAAGTGCAACAAGGCCTTACCGTCTTCTACCTCCCGAGTTTCTAGCCTTTCGTCGTTCAACCACCTTCGTATAGAATTGGCGGCGTCCTTGGCTTCCACGCTACGCCATACCTGCGTGTCCTATATGAGGTCAACTAGATTTTTATCTACGATCGACAAGGACTCTCTAAATGTTATGTAATCTTCATCGTTCACGAATCTGATCCTCCTTCTATTTCTAGCATAATCCTGCATCATATCATATCCCGATGCCATCATTAAGCATGTCAAATAGAATAATGGAAAACAGGCAACAATGAAGAGAGCTGCCTTTGTGATTGAAAGGCCAAGATATATTGAGACGGATGAGGACACTAACAGAGATGAGATTGGCCAGAAAATTGGTATTGAAAACATAGCCGCCAGGAGATGGTAAGTTGTCCTTGCATCGATTCCCTCGTCCGTGCGGTCGCCCATCCACCAAGCCAAGAATGCCTGTGGAAAGGTGGATACCAGGAATAACGGTGCCGACAGCAGCATCATAAAAAGTCCTGATATGAGTTTGAAAATGGAGGTTTGATCGCGAATAACAGACCCGTCGGGATTGATGTCCCTAGGGTCCAGTTGCCTGTCAGAAAGTATTTTTGAGGTTTTTTTGGCGTTCTCCATTGTTTCATCGGACAGTTTTCCGTCCCTCCATGCTTCTCTCATGATCCTTGTTTGCAATACTTCCTTCTTGAGATCTTGAATAGGGGATGAAGATCTTCTATGTGCCATTAATATCCAAGACCGGTAAGTCTCCCAGTCAGGTGAGTTTGGGGTGGCCTCATTGAGGATCTCGAAGACTCTGTCCCTCATTTCAACGACATCATTTTCAGGAGGTTCGACCCATACGCCATCAATCAGCTGTTGCGTCTCCGATGAAGTGTAGGGGTTTGGTATCGGAATAGGTTCAAGATATTCTACGAAGTGATCGGTTCTGAATTTTGTGTGGTTTCTCCAGTGCAGTCCTGTGGGCTGTATATGTGGCGGTGGCTGATTGCGATGCTCTGCAAGAGCTGATGCTGCGAAAACGGTTCGGAAGGGGCCTGTCTTGAAACCGTGGAGAATAGGGTCTTGGTGGGAGGTCCCCTCCGGGAAGACGACTGCTGAGTGGCCGCTGGATATGCAATTGGACACAGTAAGCATACTTCTCTGGTTTATGGTTGTCGCGAAATCTCGATCTGTTATTCCCTCTGTCGTCTCAACCTTCCTCAGTATGGGTTGGATTCCGAGACCTCGGCACCACCAACCTAACAATGGCCTGGTCACAAGGTCGTGTCTCCCCAAGGCCGTGAACCGTCTATCTTGACTGTGTACTATGACTAATGGGTCTACTAGCCCGTTTATGTGGGTTGATACTGAAATTCTACCTCCATCTATCACTGGGACTTGGTCGGAAGTGGATCTTCTGAAGATGATTTTGTGGCCAAATGTAACCATCGCTCTAAACAGGCCCCACACGATAATAGAACCCGGATGGAGACCGGAGTGACTCCATGGTACAGACTCTAACTTCTTCCTGTTGATTCGCTTGGCACTTCGTGATAATTCAGGCTCAAGTGCGTCTGGTTGGGGCAGTGTATCATCTCCTGAAGTGCGAAAGGCGTTATTGTGTTTTAACTCCCCATGGCCTCTCTTATGCTGTCAGCCAGTTGATCAGCATCAGTCTGGCTTATGGGATCATGTCTCCATGAAAACTCGTGTGTTGATTCTGCATATCGTGGAATTATGTGTATGTGCACGTGGGGGACGGTCATCCCGGCCTCCGTCCCGTTGTTTTGCAGGAGGTTGTATGCAGTCGCTCCAGTTGCTTTCAGAATAGCCCTGCATATCTTTGGAATCGCGGCGCCCAGCATTGCAGCCGAGGGCTCACTAAGCTTATCCATTGTTTCAGCAGGTTCCTTCGGAACAACAAGAGTGTGGCCTCTTGTGGCGGGGTTGATGTCCAAAAACGCGATTACGCCACTATTTTCGTAAACCAGACTGCAAGGAATCTCTCTATCAATTATTTTGGAAAATACAGTCTTCATCTTAATCACGGAATAATGGAAGTTGCAATTGTGCCCAGATCTAATATTCTCAGGGCCGCAACTAACTCCTGATTCATGACTCTTGATTGAGTTGTGATGCGAACGGAGTCAGAAACTTTCTCAGCCGTATCAACCAGCGACTGTGCAGTGGCCGCGCCTGCTAGGAAGGAGCTTGCTTGCTTTTTGATCTGCATCTCCGCGGACCCAACGCTTATGCCGGATTGGCCGATCAAATTCTCTACTCTCGTCTTAGAGGTCTCTAGGCTTTCCAAAATTAGCCCTGTTCCACCAAATTCACACTTCTGAGACCAAGTACCAGCCTCGTGTCCGGATGTCTCACCACTGGTGAGTGTATCAAGAAGCACATTGCCCGGCAGCACAACATCCGAATGAATGCCTGTGCTCGCGGACGGGCCTGCTGCGAATACCCCTGTCGCCCACATCTTACCGGATTCTATTGTAACTCTCCCAAATTTATCAATTGGTAATCCTCCGGTTGTTTGGATCACCCCCTGAGTAAGCGGTACGACGTCCACAGCAGTATCCAGGCCGGTAGCATCTGATATGGTTCTGGTCAAGGTTCCAAACCATGTTTTTTCCTCTGACGGCATGAAACGTAGGTCTGCGACTGCATCCTCTTGGAATGTCATGGGATCGACGTCTTCGCCATTTTCTGCTCTGTATCTTCCTCCAGCCGACAAGATTTCGAAGGGTAGCGGGATGTTGGTCCCTCGGATTACCATGGGATGTCTCGGTACCCTGTCGAGGGCAGCTGGTTCTATTCCTGCTCTTATGGCCATAGCAATTGCAGTACCTGATCCGGATGATAGCGTTGACCAGAGTCCCTGATAGCCTTCACAGGCAAGAATGACGCTCTTACACTGATAAGGCTTGATTTCACCGTCCATGAGATCATACGAAGTTAATCCTCGAACTTGACCGTTGTCCATCGACAGGGACAAGGGGATGTGGCTCTGTCTCCTCTGAATTGACCTTTTCAAGACCTGTTCATCTAGAATTTGAGTTACGTACCGGTTGGTTGAATCACCGGCGCCAGTGAGTCTAGGGGCACTGTGCCCGGGCGCTGACGAGAGGTGGGGGAGCCCAGATTCATCCCTTCGGAGAATCATGCCCCATTGTTCGAGCTCGGCGGCCGCCTTCATAGAAGAGGAGCATATCCTTCGAATGGCCTCCTTGTTTGCTGAGTCACCGGAGAGGGCGATTGTGTCCGCTATGTGTGCCTCGGGGGAGGTTTCACCGAGCGATACTGCCACGCCTGCAGTAGATGGAGGAACAACGGGCCCTGGGCTCTGAAAGAGTATTAATGTACGTGCTCCTGTGTCGTGAGATGCTATCGCAGCCCTTAGTGCTGCAGGGCCTGCTCCAACTACTACTACATCCCATGACTCCACTGCAATCAGCCTATCGCACCTAGCGGCTATGAATGAACATGACGCACATATTCAACGAATTATCGATCTTGTTATCATTGAATAGACTTCTTTCAGAGACTTTCTAATTGTCGATATGATGAACCCGTCTCCATCTTCCATTATCGTCCACAGGACTTGAGACTTCACCGTTGTTTCATCCTCCGTGATCAGGTTAACCTGAACAGAGCGGCCTTCATGACCCGTCTTGTTCCAAGCCATACCTATCCAGAGTATGTGGGACTCGTCGATAACAGAATTGAAGATCTGCCATTGTTCTGATCCCTCGGCCCTTCCAGGTCTTTCCACCCTGTCTATCGGTGGTAGCCTAATGATCTGCATTTCTGGTTCGCCCTCCACTGTGATGATGTCTATTTCAAAGGGCGCGGCGGACTTTTTACCTGGACTGGCCATCACAAAAAGATCGCTTTCACCATGTGTTGCTCGTGGTGGCAAGTCAGCATCCAATGTCCAACCATCGGTGTACTCGGGCCTTATGGCTCGTTGGATGGTTCTGGATAGCAGTCTAAATAGCCCTGGTTTCCTGTCGATGACGTGGTAAAGAAATTGTTCAAGTTGATTGAAGTTGAAGTACTCATCGCTCCTCTTCAGCTTCTCTACTGCAGGCAAGGTA
Source organism: Euryarchaeota archaeon UBA552 (assembly GCA_002499585.1). Lineage (GTDB taxonomy): Archaea > Thermoplasmatota > Poseidoniia > Poseidoniales > Thalassarchaeaceae > MGIIb-N1. The sequence continues at coordinate 103,312 of DAMH01000030.1, forward strand.
AGTACTTGGCTGCATATGTCTTCTCTTTCGTCCAATTCCATCTTACCTGTCATTGTGAAATAAATGGTTCTGAGCACCGTCTCTACCGCTTGCTCAGAGGACTGATTCCTCCTTACATTCATTGAAATCATCTCCATCCACTCGTTCCATTTGCTGGATGTCTCAGGGTCCAGATGTGCGTACACCAAATCTACCAGCAGGGGATCTGCAAGTGTGTCAAACAATGATGGGTTGTGAAGTTTCAATAGGGGGGTTTTACCCATTTCCATGGTTTTCTGATTCTCAATTGACACCGTAGCGAGTAGTATTACAATCGAAAGTAGTGCAGAAACCCCAAGTAAGGTCAGGGACAAATCAGTCTGTAAATTCGTGGATGCCATAGTTGAGGACAATAGCAGTCCGACGATGGCGGCAGACAATCTGGTTCTCTCCTTTAGTTTGTTTTCGTCCAGCTGGTTCAAGATTCGCTCGACGCCAACGTATGATTCTTTCAGAGAGAATCCAGCTTTCCTGAGTTCAAGTCTATCTTTCGCCGCCATTCTAGCATATGAAGAGGCAATTGACGGTGGTATGAAAAAGATGACAGACAGTAGCCATATTACCCTCGAGAGGCCCAAGAGGTCTGAATCTAAAGTCGCCGAAGATGACGCTATGGTGACTGGTAGAGCCGCAGAAAGAGCGTATCTAGCATAGCGGGATGGCTTGTTGGATGTCAACGTCGTCCAGCGTCCTCTCCATTTGTCACGGGACTCGATTCGTTTACTCATCGCCGATGCTGTTGTTTCTTCCTCTGAGGTAGCATACGGGGTAGGCAAATCCATCGGTTGTTCATGGTGTGGTGTTGACACGCAGGTTTGAGTTCATCGCTAGATGTTCGGGAAATAGGAGGTTTTCGGCCGAGGGCTTCTTTTGTGGGGCGTCCTCGCCCAACCGGGCGTGTAGCATAGCCTGGATAATGCACCGGCCTCCTAAGCCGGGGACCGCGGGTTCGAATCCTGCCGCGCCCGCCATTTCAAATCAGGTCAGTGCTCGGCCTATGCTAGCTACTTGGTGCAAAAAGTGTTCGAAATGGATTCTTGGATGAGTGTGTGTTTGAAGAGTTATACTACAATCCGCAAGTGATTGAATGAGCTCATTCCTTATTTCATCGGACAATGCCAGACGTCGATTAACGAGAGCCTTGTGCATTTGGTCTACTACGTCTTCTGGACTGAGGCCGTGGTCGTTGAGGAGTTTGTCAATTTCTGCTACAGCACCCGTCCTAATCTTTACTCTTCGTCCATTTCTGTCGATCCACCTAGAGTCTGCGACCTCTCCCCTAAGGGCTTTTTCGATCGCGTCCCTTCCCGCTTGCATCGTCGCGGCTTGAACAAGGTCGTGTATGGAAGATCTCTCATTCAGTTCCCCTTTGGACCAAAGAATTTCAAGAATAAAGATCGCCCTGCGAAGATTTCCCTCGCAGACGTAACACAGATCTTCGATAAAACCAGAATCGGCGTAGATGTCTTGTTCCGAAAGTATTTGCATGAGTACTGCTGACATTTTTTTATCATCACAAGCAGGTATCCTAATCATCTGAGTTCTGGATCTCAATGCATCGATGATGGCCGATGGAGCGCGGGCAGTGAAAATGAACCTCGATGCAGAGCCAACTGTTTCCATCATTCTTCTTAGATAGGATTGCCATCGCAAGGACATGTGATCTGCATCTTCAAGGATTATGAGACGGCTCAATGATTGAATTCCGTCGACAGCAGTCTCTTTGCCAGCTGGAGGGGGGTCAGACCTTGTCGCTGCATTCTCACCGCCCGGAAAGGCTGCAAGTGACGTCATTCCTGCGAGAGTGTCTGAGGATCCTTTTCCTTGTGGCCTCAAAAAATTCTCAAAAGCATCCATCGCACCTCGGGTCCTCTTCAAATCTCTGACATTCCTGACATGAATTCTTGAAGTCCAGGACGGGCCCAGGACTTGTCTGGCGTATAGTCTCCAAAGAGCGGTCTTTCCACAACCCTGTGGACCAGTGATCAACAGGTGGGGGGGCTGTGGCTGGAGTGACAGTGCGGTGATCCTATCCAAGACCCGCGTTGGTGCTGCGAAATGGTTGAATGTTCGAGGGGCGAAGTCAACGAGCCAACCGGTCACATTGGCTGTTGATCGGACATGGGTCTTGAATTCAGCGTTACTCGGCGCGTAGAGTTTTGACGCCGTCAGGACCTTCTTTGCGGGGTTTGACGAATATCCTGTATCCGCACTTGTGGCAGGACTTGCCGGTTGTCCCGATCTCAATCCACTCTATGTGTCCGCATCGGACGCATCTGTATCTGATTTCTAGGGGATCCATCGGGGAAGAGCAATGGTTGCATGTAGCAGGGCCGTCAGCGTCGAACGGTTTCCTGTCTGTTCTGTTGCAGGACCTGCACTTGTATAGGGTCATGCGGTTGGTCATGTTCCCCTCCGGATTGGTCGCCTTCTTCAACCTGCCCATTGATTCAGTCATTGTTTCGTGCTCTCTTGCATATATTGACGAAGTTTCTAAACATCATCTCCCCATACTCCGAATCATTGACTTCAGGGTGAAATTGCACACCAAATCTAGTGTTTTCCTCATTCTGCATGGCTTGGACATTACAGGACGTGCTGGAGGCTGTAACCCTAAAACCGGTTGGTACATCACCAACCTCATCGTTGTGGCTTTCCCATACGGTCTGTGTTATTGGAGTACCGTCAAAAAATGGGCCGGCGTCTTCAGAAAGCGTTATGATGGCTGCTCCAAATTCTGGTTTTGGGGCCTCTTTGGCTGTTCCACCGTAGAATCCTGCCATGAACTGAAGGCCGGCGCAGATACCGAGAATGGGCACTTCCAGAGTGAGGTATTCCGAGCAACGGCCCAATTCACCTGTAAGGCCGACACGGGCTGCGCCGCCAGACAATATCAGCCCATCCACATCTCTTATTTGTTCGAGAGGGGTGTTGTTGGATACGATTTTGGTATCAACACCTAGATATCTAAGCATCCTCCACTCTCTGTGTGTCCATTGGCCACCGTTGTCAATAACATCAATCACAATCCCTTCCCCGTCCATGTTACGATGTCAACGGAGGCAGACCATCAATACATTGCATGTGTCGAAGGTGTGTGTTTGAGGGGCAGATTGAAAATAAGGGCACGATTCGGATCAAAGGCAAGCCCCGATGGTGTAGTGGCCTATCATGCAGCCCTGTCGAGGCTGCGACCCGGGTTCAAATCCCGGTCGGGGCGCCAAATTGAAGCCCAAAACAGCCTGTAATCGGAATGGGACAGGCTGTGATCACAATCCCCTGGTCGGGGTATACGGGACACAGCACCACAATGATCTGCCCATAGTTCTACGGTTGCCTTGTTATTGGTATTTTGAGATCTATGCCATCAGTCCAATATATCGTCTATTACCGCTGATATCCCCTCTTCCGCTGGACACATTACAGATCTGACACCGTGGGCCTCGCCGGCTATCAAATCGCTTTCCCGATCTCCTACCATGACTGACCCTGTCTCGATTGGCCGCTCTGTCCAATTTTTCCCAAATCTAATGTTGAAATTTGACCAGTCGAGTCCGGACTCAGCATACTGTAACAATTGTCTGGCTGCTTCCAACATTCCGGGATTGGGTTTTCTGGCCCACGCATTCTGGTGGGGCAAATATGGACTGTGGAGTATGATGTCAAGCACCGCATCCTCGTCGGTCTGAAGTAACAGAGTTCTCAATCGGTCGTGTATTGCAGCTAGGTTCTCAACACCCCACAATCCTCTACCGATGGGGGATTGATTGGTCACGACAGCGACTCTCATTCCCGATCTTCGGGCCTTTGCAACGGCTTCAGCGGCATTTGGTAGTAATACCAGTTCTGAAGGTGAATTGATGTATTTTGGAGAACCCCTGTTTAAGACCCCGTCCCTATCCAGATATGCAATAGAACCTGACCAAGGGACTAGCCCAGGAAGAGGTTCCAATTCCAATGGAGCATCGATCGGGACCCGGTCACGGCACGGCAGATGTTCGAGCACAATATTCGGGATGCGCTGTGATACAAAGCGCCTTCCTAAGATTATGGCCTTATGTTGTAATTTACCTGGTTTTCATCTAATCTCGTGCTCACGTGATGCTCGTTAATATCACTCAGTCTCCTTCTCAAGTGAATACTCGACTGCGTTTCGAAATATGGCGATTGCCGGAGATATGCCGTGTTTTTTTGGCGGTTTTCGTGTCCAATCCGGAGACAACCAAGTGCTGTGGAATGCTTCAGGATGAGGCATTATTCCGAATATCAGGCCGGTTGGGTCGCACACCCCCGCAATGTTTCTCCATGACTGATTTGGTGAAGTTGGATAAGGCAAAACATCTGATGAGGAGGCTGGGTACTGAGATTCAGGGTCAACATACCTTGCAACGAGCTGCCCGCGGCCTTCCCACTTATCCATTAGATTCACATCGTTCGTTACGAATTTTCCCTCTCCGTGGCGAACGGGTACCCTGAGCCTTTGGATGCCCCTCGTCCAAATGCAAGGGCTGTTTGCGTCGAGCTCTATAGTGACCCATCGATCTTCGTATTTTCCACTGTCGTTCGTTGTCAATGATGCTGTTTGGGTCATTGTCAGCCCGCTATCGCCCGGCAATAACCCCATCTTGACCAGGACCTGGAAGCCATTGCAAATTCCTATCACAGGTCTCCCTGAATTCACGAATGACTTGACTTGATCACCCAAAGAGAACCTCAGCCTATTGCCTAGGAGCCTGCCACTGCCAAGATGGTCTCCGAACGAGAAACCCCCTGGAATGGCCAAAATATCATAATCAAGCAGTTTCTCATGGCCCCTTACGATACTATTGACATGTATCTTGAAGGTTTCAGCGCCTGCAAATTCAAACGCCGCCATAGTCTCGTATTCGCAATTTATACCGAAGCCAGAGAGGACTGCGACTGAGGGGGCACTCATGTCAATGGCCTCCATCCAATGTGCCCTTCCAGGCTATTTTCAGGCTCTCTATGTCGGATTCTAACAGAGTTCTTTTTTCGTCGACTATTACTAATTTCTTTTCATGAGTAACGGTTCCAATCTTGTACCAAGCATGGCCTTCGACCATCTTCTCAAATTCTGGTGAATTCTGTGGAGATACAGACACGACGATCCTACCAAGAGATTCGCCGAAAAGGATGCCCCACTCATTTAGATTATCATTTTCAGATAAGACTTGTGATACATCCACATGGGCGCCGCCGTCATGGCCAAAACAGGATTCTGCCAGACAGACCGATAGTCCTCCGTCGCTGCAGTCGTGTGCGCTTCTGACCAGTTTTCGCTCCATTGCCTTAGTAAGAGCACGATACATCTCCATGTTTCGGACCGGATCTAGTTTTGGAGCGCTATTTCCTATACCTCCTTCTCCCCGTTCCATTAGCATGTAGGCCAATTCAGTTGCATCAATTTCCTGTTCTGTTAGGCCGAGAAGGTAAATTATGTCACCATCAGATTTGAAATCACTTGTCACTGACTTTGTAATATCCCTGTGACGACCGATGAGACTGAAAAGAAGGGTGGGGGGGACGCTTATTTTCCTCCCGTCAATTACAGCATCATTTTTCATTGAGTCCTTGCCACTTATACATGGAAGTCTGTAAGCTCTGCACACATCCTCCAGGGCCCTGTTGGATCTGACGAGCTGTGCTAGTTTCTGCTTCCCGTCTGGTGTTTTTTCTGATTGGATTGGATCTGGCCAACAGAAATTATCCAAGCCTGCTATCATTTCCAAATCAACGCCTACGCAGACCGCATTTCTCACTGCCTCGTCTATTGCGGCTGCCGTCATCGAATATGCATCAATGTCCGAGTACCTCGGGACAATTCCATTCGAAATGACTGCTCCGATTGTACTACCTGGAATGGGTGCTATAACTGCAGCATCGCCTGGCGCATCGTGGTTTTCACCTACAAATGGCTTGACTACTGTCTGACCAATGACCTCGTGGTCATAAGATCTAACCCACCATTCCTTGCTGGCCACGTTCGGTCTTGACAGGATTTCAACTAGGGTTTCGGACAGTATATCCTTACTTGGTCTGGGTAGGGCTACCTCAGACTGTACAGGAGGCACCCACTCCGAATGGAGTTCTAGTTGTGGGCAACCCTCGTGTAAGAAATCTATGGGAAGGGACCCGACACATTCTCCATTGTGATTTATTTGGAAGTGTCCATTTTTTGTGAACTTGCCAATTGGGGTTGCATCGACTTCATGCAAGTCTGCTAGTTTCTCAAAATCTCGGGCATCTTCTTTCCTAATTCCCACCGTCATCCTTTCCTGGGATTCGGAGACCAGTATCTCCCATGAGCTCAAACCTTGCTGTTTAAGTGGGACTCGTCCCAACTCGATTGTGGCCCCACCGGTCAGCTCGGCCATCTCACCAACACTGCTGGAGAGGCCTCCTGCTCCATTGTCAGTAATTACCTGTATCAGCCCTTGGTCTCTAGCCTCAAGGATCATATCCATCATTTTCTTTTGTGTTATAGGATCGCCTATCTGAACAGCACTACTCGGACTCTGTTCGGTTAGCTCCAAGCTTGAGAATGTCGCTCCATGTATTCCATCGCTACCGACCCTTCCTCCAACCATGTAGATCAAGTCCCCTGGACTGGGTGTTTTTACGTGCGACTCTCTCCCATCCGGCAGATACCGAGGCATTATTCCAACCGTACCACAATAGACTAGTGGCTTTCCAATGTATCTCTCGTCGAACACGATAGCCCCGTTGACGGTGGGTATGCCAGACTCGTTGCCGCCGGATCTGACTCCTGCATGAACACCTGTGAATATTCTGCTGGGGTGGAAGAGTCCTTTCGGAAGGGGGCCTGAATAACCCGGCGGGCCAAAGCAAAAAACGTCTGTGTTGGCAATGGGCCTCGCACCAAGACCAGTTCCCATAATGTCACGATTAACACCTACGATTCCGGTCATAGCGCCCCCATATGGGTCCAAGGCAGAAGGGGAGTTGTGTGTCTCCGCCTTCATGCACAAACTCCAATCGTCCGTCCATGCTATGACACCGGAATTATCGTGGAACACTGATAGGAGCCAATCCACATCGTTAGAAATATCACTTGTGGGGGAGACGATGTGAGTCTTGAACAATGAGTCAATTGTGGATTTTTCGCCTGTCTCCGTATCAATGTGTTCAATTTTGGCTGAAAAAATCTTGTGGCTACAATGTTCGGACCAGGTCTGCGCTAGACACTCCAGTTCGACATCCGTTGGTGAATGGGGGGGTAGATTCAGTGTTTCTCTACTAGTTTGAGTTGATTTGTTCCTGTAATAAGATTGTATGGCTTTCATTTCTTCCAGATTTAAGGCCAGAAGCCCGTTTTCACTGATATCCATCAGGGTGCTATCGTCTACATCTAGGTTTACTGTGTTGGGGGGGATGTAGCGCTGCTCATCGAGTGAAGGGAATTGTAATAATTGAGCTGCTCTATTTTTCCCACTGATTATGGACACCTGCTCCAACATTGGATTGTGAAGTACCTCTGTGAGCGAACTGAGGTCAACGTCTTCTTCCATCAACCAAAGATGATACGACACAGTTGATGCGACTTTGAGGTGTTTGTCTGGGAAGACTGTCTTCAGTCCGTCCTCGGCTGCCATGGCCTTATTGTCTGTTACGCCAGCCTTGTAACCCACCTGGATTGTGATATCTGACTCTTCGACACCAGGAAGAAGACCCGATCCAATAGATCCATTTGTAGATGATTGCTCAGTTATTGGATCAGAAAAAAGGACCTTTGCAGCGTGTTCTGCTTGTTCTTCTGAGAAATCGCCCTTTATAGTATAGCCCAAGCTCGTCCGTAGGTTTGAGATCTTTTTTCTTATGCGAACGGGTATGATCTTGGCTACAGATCTTGCTCGGGTATCAATCATTCCTGATTTGATGACCGGCGTAACATCTACCCTGAGAATGCGTTCACTCATATTCCACGCCTAGCCGATGGTCCGACTGGACGTCCATCAAAGATGCGCTTGGATGGGTTCAGAAATCCATGCCGCCCATGCCGCCCATGCCGCCCATGCCGCCCATGTCTGGGCCGCCGGCGGGGGTGTCTGGTTTGGGTTCGTCAGCGACTAACGTCTCTGTCGTTAGCACTAGTCCTGCTATTGAGCCTGCAGATTGCAAGGCGTTCCTCGTGACTTTCACTGGATCTATCACGCCTTCCTTCAACAGGTCGACGTATTCTTTGTTCCTCGCATTGTAGCCGAAGCTCTCTGATTTGTTTTCGATTACTTTTGAGACAACCACGCTTGGCTCTTCGCCCGCATTTTCGCTTATCTGGCGGAGCGGTGAAGAAAGCGCATCATACACAGCCTGAACACCGACTGAGCGATCTCCTGAGCTAGATTCCATCAACGAGGACAGTGCGTCTCTGGCCCTAAGAAGTGCGACTCCTCCACCAACTACAACGCCTTCTGCCATGGCTGCTCTTGTTGCATTGAGTGCGTCGTCGACGCGTGCCTTCTTTTCCTTCATCTCAGTCTCGGTTGCAGCTCCGATCCTGAGCACGGCTACTCCGCCGGTCATTTTGCCGATTCTCTTTTGCATCTTTTCTTTGTCCCACTTGGACTTCGCAAGTTTTTCTTGGCTCCTGAGCATTTCAGTTCTCTCAGTGATCAGGTCTTTATTTCCCTCTCCACCGACAAATGTTGTTTTATTCTTGGCGATAATCACTTTTTCTGCACCGCCGAGGGACGTCGGTCCCTGCGACTTGATGTCGGCGCTCTTGTCCTTCGCTAGGAGGGATCCACCGGTTAAGATGGCTATGTCCTCCAGGAGCTCCCCTTGCTCGTCTCCGAACCCAGGGGCCTTGATGGCAGCAGCCTTGACGACTCTGCTAGCTACATTGAGGACGAGCGTCGCCAATGCCTCTCCCTCTACGTCCTTGGCTATGATCAACAACGGTCTTTTCTGCTGCATGCTTGCTTCGAGGCTTGGGAGGAGGTCTTGTGCGCTGTTTACTGTTTGGTCTGTTATGAGGATCATTGGGTTCTCAAGGACGGCTTCCTTCTTTTCACGATCGGTGATGAAGTATGGTGAGATATACCCCTTGTCTACTTCCATGCCCTCAACAACCTTCAAGTCTGTATCTGCTGATTTGGCCTCTTCTACGGTGATTACTCCCTCTTGGCCAACAGCGTCGACTGCCTCGGCAATCAGTGTTCCGATCTCGGCATCATTGTTTGCTGCTATTGTGGCGACTTGGTGAATGGTCTCTCCTGTTTCGACTGGACTGGCCATTTCCTTGAGGCGTTCCACAACTGCGGCGATGGCCTCGTCATAACCTGCCTTGAGCTCGACTGGACTTGCACCCGCCGTCACGTTCCGCAGCCCAGTGTGGCACAGGGCCTGAGCGAGTATGCTTGCTGTGGAGGTACCGTCGCCTGCATTGTCCTGGGTCTTGCTTGCTACCTCCTGTACGAGTTTGGCTCCCATGTTGGCAAACGGATCTGACAGGGATATGTCCTTGGCTATCGTGACACCGTCATTTATGATAGTTGGGCTTCCCCAACTTTTTTCCAGGACCACGGTCCTTGCGGCCGGTCCTAGTGTGACTTTGACTGCATTGGTGACAGCGTCGATACCTTCTAGCAGCTTTCTTCTAGCGTCTTCTCCATAGAGCATTTGTTTTGCCATATTATCATCTCCTGTGTGTTTTCCCTAAACGTCCAGCACCTTTGCCTGTAGATCTTCAAACTTGATCAGCATGTACTCGATGCCTAGCCATTCGATTTTAGTTCCGCTGTATTGCCTGTAGATGACCCTGTCTCCGGCACTCAATCCGTCGGCTTCCGGGCCTGTTGCTACGACCTTCCCGACATTCATTTTTTCCCGGGCCTCTTCTGGCAAGAGTAGTCCGGACTCGGTTTTCTCTGGTGCGTTTTCCATTTCAAGGAGTACCATCTCTCCCATTGGTTCAATTCCTACAGACATGTGTGCATCTCCGGGCTATACAACCCGAGGTTGGTTAGTTAGGGTGTCTTTTAAACCTGTCTTTACTAGAGTTTCAATAATGTTGAGGTACCTGAAGGGTCTCGAGTGAGGTGCGGAGCGTGCGATGATGCCGATATTGGCCCAAGAGATCCGGGACTTAATGAACGCAAGAAATACAAGACTTGTTCTTGCCGCAGACTTTAACACGATTTCCGAAATATCAAACATTTTATCACTGGTTGGCAACCATATTTTCATGCTTAAAACCCACATTGATGGGATAAGAGATTTTACACTGGACAGGTGGATGCGAGAAGTCGTCTACCCCGCCCAGAGAGCTGGAATCCTGATATTTGAGGATAGGAAATTTGCCGATATTGGCTCCATTACCAAAAATCAGATGCTTGGCCACCAAAGGATTGCAGAGTGGGCTGACATAGTGACCGCTCATAGAATATCTGGACCTGATCTCATAGACGGTGTGCACATGGCTTGGGCGGAGGTGGGAAGGAAGGGTTCTGTGGTAATTCTATCACAGATGTCCAGTTCAGGCAACATGTTAGATGATTCATATTGTAAAAAAGTCGTAGAGTCCTGCAAGGAAATTTCGGGTGTCTGTGGATTTATCGGAAATGGCAGCGATCCTGCGGGTATTTCGCGGCTCAGGGCCAGTGTTGGAGTTGAAAAGCTGATCCTGACCCCCGGCATAAATCTCGATGTTGGCAAAGGCGGCATGGGACAAAGATATGGACATCCAAAGGAAGCAATTGCGTCTGGTGCAGATGCAGTGATAGTTGGATCTGGAATAATCGGGAAATCTAATCCGTCCGAGGCCGCCGGCATGTATGCAAGATCGACTATGGAAGAAATGTGATGGTCGGACTAGTTGATGTCTTTGCTGTGGGGATTTTAATCCTGATTCTCG
>DAMH01000010.1:0-37912 GCA_002499585.1 Euryarchaeota archaeon UBA552
GATTTAACAAAGACCGGTGTTCCTCGCTCTCTGATCTTCCCTACCTGATAGATAAAGAAGGCTATGAACGAGAGGATTATTAGCTCCAGTCCAAAAAATGTCAGCCTAAAAGTATCTTCTACTTGAGTTGAGCTGCTGATTGTTTCGTTCACCGGGTCGGCTTGCGTTTGATCGGTTGGTTGGACAGTGATTGTGCCGATCATGCCTAGTTGTTCATGCGGCTCGCAGACGAATTCGTACGTCCCGTTGGTTCCCACATCGAACACAAACCTGTAATCCACATTTCTGGAGGGATTACCGCTATCAAACAAACCATCGGTCGAGACTGCGTTGTGGGCTAACAATTCCCCCGACCAGAAAAATCGGACAGCCTGTCCTTCCGTAATGGTGACATCCGAGGGGCTGAACTGCAAATTTGTACTGTCCACACCAATTATAACATCTTCATTCTCTGCTGCCCCAGACACACTGGTGAACAACAATGCCAATGTCGCCATTGTAACTGCACGGCGGACATTCACGTTATGTCGTAGTAGTGATATCACTTAGTCTGATGTTATTCTTCCTCGGTGATTTGACGCGGTTCGTGGACCTCTCTGAAAATGACTGTTGCCACCTCTAGGTGTTCCCTGAGAGTCCTGACCAAACTGAATTTAGCATATGGCCAGTTCTGGTCGTATGCAATTGATTCTGGTAGTGTTATAGTTACATCGTCTTTATCGAATTTTACCTCAAAATCATCTCTTCCTGTGTTCATCTCAAGTAAGGTTTGAACTCTGGCTTTCTTTTGTTTGACAACTTTTACTATCGTGTATGTATACCTTAATTTGACCCCTGCCAAAGGATGGTTGTAGTCGATTCTTGCCCTTCCGGCTCTGGCCATTTGTAGAATGCCAGATCGGCCGTTGATTTCGACCTGCGATCCAATGGCGAGAGTGTCCGGATCTCTGACACTTCGCATTAGGACATTCATCCCCACAGTCTCTACGAGATTGCCGTCTCTTTCACCGTATGCATCCGCAGGCTCTATGTCAAAGGTATACTCCTCTTTTTCTTTGGCTTGGTCGAGATGTTCTTCAAATCCTTTGATTAATCTGCCGTCTCCAATGACAGTAATCATCGGCTTGTATGTCCGGCGTTCATCATGCGCGTCATGCTCTTTGGCGACATCCTCCCTGGTGGTCTCGAGAAGTGTTTCTGTTTCTGCGTTGTACAAGTCATAGTCTATGTGAACGATCGTTCCCTTCTTCATGCTGGGGCCTCCGCTGGGCCCGCCCACCTGCTCGCCCCTTTTCATTCAGTCGGTTGGCGATCGTAACAAATTCCCCTTGCTTAGGTAGGCAAAAGAGCCGCCAATCAACAATAAAATCCAGCCCACCCACACCAAATGGCTACCTTTTAGGTCGTACACTGTTACACCAACACGATCCACATCCTGAATTTCCCCCAACATCAAATTGGTGATGACCCGATTAGCCTGTTGTATGTCCAGTATGAACATCAAATCGCCGCCTAACTGAGAAGATCTGTCTACTTCTGACCGAGGAATTACCGAACCTGATGGCGAGTCAAAACGTAAAATTCCGGGGCTAACAGTGTCAATGTAATTTCCATCTAAATCCGCAACCTCAATGTTGAATTCCACCATGCCGTCAGCAACTGAATATTCGTAGTCAGAATCCGTAGAGTTGATGACATCCAGCCCGGTGAACGTCAGCGTATAACCTGAGTGTTCCACAGGTTGATCGCGAACCAAAGTGACGAGATGAGCTGGGTCTGTTCTATCTATCATGGTCGTAGTGAGTATGTGGCCCAACAAAAGCATCAATATCCCCACATGGGCGATACTCGATCCTACCCAACGCAGGTTGGGGGATGACCACTTGGTTGGTAAAACAGTCTGACTATTTCTAGTCGAGCGTCGTAACGATCTGAACATCTCCCCTAAAACGGGGGGCATTGCAAGTACGGTACAAGACAGCAAAAAACCAGCAACTTGACCCCTCGTTAGCTCATCAGTCAGAAATCTATCAGCATCACCAGGCAAAAGGATACGGTGGGAATTTAGTCCAACTGCGACGGAAATCACCAACGTTCCCGCGATCATGAGCAATCCGACATTGCCATTCGACCTCCTTCCCCATGAATAAACCATCAAGGCTATTGCTAGTGCTGCAGCAAATGGTGCTCCGAATACCTCATGGGCTTCCAGACTCGTACCATCTATCTCCGCCGTCAGCAACATCCATGTCAGACCTAGATAGCCCACCGCGCCGAACCAAGGGTAACTTTTCGCAATTCTGCTCTGAAATCGGGGGTTGATGTATCTCTTGAGTTGAACTTCCTCAACCTCCTGAGGAGAAGCAACGACCCAGGGGACCAAGAAGACGGCCATTCCAGAAACTGCTTGAGGGAGGCTCGCCATCCAGGACCAACTTGCGAATAGGTAGAGTGCCACTCCAGAGAATATCCACACAGTTTTTGGTTCCTCGTGATCACCCTCTATTATTAGAATCATCAACGCCAGACTGGTGAACAGAAGCAAGGTCGATGAACTTAGTATTCCAATGAGGACTACTGCGATCACAAGGAGTGCGCTCTGCAAGGGCTTTCGCTCTCTCATCGACTCTCTGCCGAGCTTTCTTAGATCGTTGGCTTCAAATCTGATCAGATTTCTCAAGATTACCAAACTGAAGAGGCACGTAATTACAAAGTATGTGATGACCTCGACACCTGCAACGCCGTCATTAGCGAGTGAGATTATCCTTAGGTAGGGGTCAGAAGATTCGGATCCCGCACCATCAGCTGCGAATGCATGCACTGAAGCCCAAACGCCATTGGCCCTCGTGACCATTGTCGCGTGCATGGCTAGGGCTCCCACGCCGATTACAATCGAAGGATTCACCCTTCTGGATGATCTGGTGCTCTGACTGCGAGAGTGAAGGACCGCTACAAGGCCTATCCATGGTAGAAATGAGGCTGTTTCAACTGGATCCCAGGCCCAATAACCACCCCAGTCTAGTACAGTGTATGCCCACAGACCTCCGAGCCCGATACCAGCTGTCCCGATTACGAATGCAGCTCGAGCCCATGGGATGATGCGGTCATGAACATCAACCTGATCCCTATCCTCGAGTGAGCTCGAGATAGAGATCAATGCAGGGATTATGCAAAGTGTGTAGAATGCAAATATCACAGGTGGGTGAATTACCATTAGGTCGGTCTGCAAAAGAGGGTTTAGTTGGTCAGTGATCCCCTCGCTTGGTGCAAATGGATCCAGCATGGCTGAAATAGTCAGCAGTATTCCAGTAAATCCGATGATTAATCGCAAAGATATTACATCGGATTGGTTGAATTTTGCAAATATTTGGGAGCCTGCCGCCATCCAAAAACACCACATTAGCAGGGGTCCGGCCCGTCCACCCCACACTGCCGATATCCTGTACAAGATTGGTAAATCCGATCCTCCCAGTCGATCAACAAGATCGAGTGTGTCCCAATCCCTCAAAAATGCCAACAGTAAGAGCATGAATGGTGCAACTTGAGCTATATGGATGGCCCACGCGGGAATCCGATTTGATAATTTTCCATTGCTCGCCCAAGCCAATGAAGACACAGCCGCGGCTATGAGGATGAGGCGGCCAATGAGAGAAATCACTGTCCTACCATCCGTAAAATTTCGCTCGACTGTACCCGAAGGCCAACATTGCCGGAACAACTTTTTTGAAATAGAGACCGGGTTTCTTGAATAGTAATCTGACCCCTACCATCGCTTTGCCGATTATTCCCATGTCAGACATCTCATCGGGGAAGCATGAACCCATCAGAGACATCTCACTGTCAGAGAGTTCGAATAGAGCATTCTTACCTTTCAGAATTTTTTCATATGGGGGAAACTCAGCCTTCCAGAGGCTTGTATATCTAGCCATGATTTCCTTGCTCATATCGTTTTTATCTATCGCGATTTTTGCTGTCTCAGCGGCGAAAACCGCGGACTTCAGTGCAAGATGAGATCCACCTTCGAACAAGGGGGAGGTGAAACCAGCGGCATCTCCGATCAGCATGAGTCCGTCATGATGGGTGTTTTCGAAAGGACCTGATATTGGGATTGTTCCACCAAAGGTAGGACTTCCTTTTTGTTTCCACTGGGGAAGTTGCCGGGTAAGATCGTTGAAGTGGGTATCTGCTATGAATTCATCAAGAGCCTTCTTGGCCCTTGGTCTGTCTTCTGTCACTAATCCGACATTGGCACGGCCGTCACACTTCGGTATCATCCAAACATATCCTTTTTCGGCGTATTTAGGCCATATGTAAAAATCCAAGTATCCGTCTGTAGGCACATCCGCTAGTTCATACTGCATCCCAGCGACGACTTTCCCCTTCTCGTTCAAGGGTTTGTTGTTTCCCAGTTTCACAAATTTCGAACATACCGCGGATACCCCGGAAGCATCGATAACAATTCGGGCGGTCAAGGGGAAAATGTCCCCTTTACCGTCGCACTTCCAGCCCAAAAATTTCCCGTCTTTCTCTATTCTCTCCATTGAACTTAACCGATTCTTTAGGCTCAGTTTGGCCCCTTCGTTAACCGCAGATTGGGCGATCCATTGCTCGAATAAGTGCTTCTCCAGCACGTAACCTGTTTCTGTGAGCTGCTTGGAAGTTCCATCCGGGAATATGACCCTTATCCCCTTAACTCTCTTGCTTATGACCTCTGGGGGCAGATTAAGTCTCAAGTTTGCAACAGCCTCGTCGGATATGCACTCTCCACAATGTACTGGGGTGCCAATTTCACCATGATCCTCGATGAGGACGGTTCTGAGTCCTTTTCTTGCGCATTGTAAGGCTGCATTCCCGCCTCCGGGCCCCGCTCCTACAACGAGAACGTCCACATCGAAGTCTTCCGCCACGGTACAATGGGATAGATGATATGAAAAGAAACCAACGGTGCCTTGGGACAAAAGCGAACCTTCTCAACGGAGAGTTGCGAGCGAAGCATGTGGCGTGGAAGAATCTAGGTCGATACATCGACTCAATAGAAAGGGACGGGGAAGTCCTGAGGATCAGCAGGCCCGTTGATGTGGAGTTGGAGGCTGGTGCCATTGCAGATCTGCTTGTCAAGACAGGTGGGCCAGCAGTGATTTTTGAGAATCCGAGGCTTCCAGACGGATCGAAATCAGATATCCCCCTCGCTATGAACCTCTTCGGAAGTCACTCCAGGACAATGAAGGCTTTGGGCGCAAACGGCACAAATGAGATTGGAGACAGGCTAGTATCCTTGATGAAGCCGGATATTGGTGGATACATGAAAGCCCCTTGGAGGGGGCTTCCACTTCTCAGAGACGCGCTAGCCCTGCCACCAAAGATGGTCTGGAGCGCTGCTTCTCAACAGATTGTGGATCTAGAGCCCGACGTGACCCGACTTCCAATTCCAAAATGTTGGCCATTGGACGGAGGTCGCTACATTACCCTACCTCTAGTAGTCACAAAGGATCCGATTACTGAAGAGCACAACCTTGGCATGTACCGCGGACAAGTACATTCAGGGCGTGAGATAGGACTGCACTGGCAAATTCACAAACACGGAGCCGATCATGCTGCATCCCACGCAGGGTCAAAGATGCCGGTTGCAATTTGCATAGGAGGGCCTCCGGAATTGATATTTTCAGCAATATCTCCCCTTCCCGACAACTTAGAAGAATACATGTTTGCAGGCTTCCTAGGGAAAAGGAGGCTCGGTCTAACCCGGGCCAAGACCCAAGATCTACTCGTGCCCGCTGAAGCTGATGTCATAATTGAAGGATGGACTGATCCCTCAGAAAAAAGACGGGAAGGCCCTTTCGGAGACCACTATGGATTTTACTCTCTGCCCGGTGACTATCCCGTCATGCATGTAACTGCAATCACCCGACGAAGGAATGCTATACTTCCAGCGACTATCGTTGGACAGCCCCCTATGGAGGACGGTTACTTGGGAGAAGCGATCGGAGCTCAATTTACACCAGTTCTGAGATTCCAACACAGAGACGTACGATCGGTCTATCTCCCACTTGAGACCGGTTTCCATAACTTAGCCATCATCTCTTCGCGACAAAGGTATCCAAGGCAGGCTAGAAAGACAGCAATGGGTCTTTTCGGTGCGGGACAAATGATGTTATTGAAGAGCATTATGCTGATAGACGAAAACGAAGATCCTCATGATCTCGAAGTTTTCCTAGATGCACTGAACGACAGAGTTGACCCCTCTGAGGACATACTGAAAATCGAAGGCCTCCCGGGTGATTCCCTAGATCCAGCCAATCCCTACGAAAACGTTCAATCGAAAATTCTAGTCGACGCGACAACACTTCCAAAGACAGATCCGAGACATGGCGGTAAAATTCCACTTGGAACCCAAGAGATTGAGACGCCTGATTGGAGGCGAGGAAAGTCAGAGCCACCAGGCGTGTCACCTGAATTTGTAGATCTGGTGAAGGGTTCAAACGCGATTAAACAGGCAATGTTACTTAGGAACTCAATGCTTGTGGTCACGATAGATGTCGATGGAGGACCTACTCCAAGGGAAGGAATGATGGATCCTGATGAAATCAAAGCATCACTTCAGCGGGAATCCATTGACGAGACGATCCACACAATCTGGGGCTTGGAGGGATCAGAGAACTTACGTTGGCTATTCATCACAGATGACGATCTGCGCCTAGATTCGCCGGGGGCCAAGCGAAGGCTACTCTGGCAACTCTTTGCCAGATTTGACGTCGACAGGGGTCTAAAGTGGGATGCTAACAGAAACAGGGTGGCATGGGACGCGACGGCTCCAATACCATCCAAAGAATCAGAAATCCCTGCACGTCACTGGCCCGCAGTAACATTACATGATCCGAATATATTGAAGAGAATCAAGGAGCACGCCGAAGAGGACGGTCTTGGAGGTCGTGACTGGCCTGAGAATTTATTGATGTAGTGGAGGTTTGCCACATGAAATTGAAGCATGTTCTTGAATTCGTCAGGGTAGAACATACGCTATTCTCCCTTCCATTTGTATTGATCGGCTTTGTTTTGGCCACTCGCCAATTTGAAACTGATTTTATTGATTTACAATCGGGCAACATAGATCTGTTATGGATTATCCTCGCTGCCATCGGTGCCAGAGGCTTAGCCATGGCCCTCAACAGAATCATTGACAAGGACATTGACGGAAAAAATCCGAGGACTGCATCAAGACATCTACCTACTGGAAAAATCAGTGAATTAGGGGCATGGGCTCTTTCATTTGCATTCCTAATTACCCTCCTGGTATCTTCATTGAAACTTAACTCTGTTGCGTTCAAAATGGCGTGGTTACCTGTGGCGTGCTTCATAGTGTACCCTTACACTAAAAGGATCACTTGGATGTGCCATTTTTGGATTGGACTTTGTCTGTCACTCGCCCCGGCTGGGGCTTGGGTAGCAGTTTCTGCTGACAGTCTCGGATGGGCATCAATTCTTGGATCGACATCTGAATTATCTAGAGATTTTGCTTGGTTCCCTGAGATTTTCTACATATCCCTCGGGGTCGCACTTTGGATAACAAGTTTTGACATCAACTATGCAAGGATGGACCTTGAAATCGATCGTGAACAAGGCATTCAATCATTTCCAGCTCGACACGGGTTAAATGCTACAAGAAATTTGAGTATTCTCTTGACTTTCGCTTGGGTGTTTTTCTTCCTGAATTCGGGGCTGAGTGAGGTCAGTGGATCACGAGATTACAGTTATACAATTTGGGTTCCTTGCGTTCTGACTATGGGTTTATTGAACCTCTATGTGGTTACCATCTCGGCTAAAAAGAGTCCCGAATCAGCCTTTGAGATGGAGAGGTTTCAATCGTTACTCTTCAGAGTCTCTATGCTGACGGGTTGGGTTCTCCTTGCAAGTCTTTTGTTTGTTCAAGATAAGGGTCCATGAGGTATTTTGATATGTTTATTTTACAATCAGATTACTCAACTGCTGGAGATCAAGAACAGGCAATAAGGGAGCTTGTTGGTCAAATTCAGACCGGTCAGGAAAGGTGCGTTCTGCTTGGAGTAACTGGTTCGGGAAAGACCTTTGCCATGGCCAATATAATTCAGAAATTACAGATGCCCACGCTAATCCTATCTCACAACAAAACCTTGGCTCGGCAAATCTGGCAAGAGATGAGTGAACTGTTCCCAAAAAATGCCGTTGAGTATTTTGTCAGCTACTATGACTACTATCAACCAGAAGCATATCTCCCGAACAGGGACTTGTACATCGATAAGGAATTACAAATGAATGAAAGAATCGAACAAGAGCGGTTTTCCACCGTTGCGTCACTAGTTTCAAGACCAGATGTGATTGCTGTTGGGACAGTATCAACCATCTACGGTCTGAATCCCCCTGAAGTATTCCAAGAACGCCACCTACAATTATTCAAAGGACAAAAAATAGAGCCAAGAGAGGCGGTCTCTGAACTCGTATCGTTGCAATACAGAAGAGTCAGTGGAGACCTTGCAAGAGGAGATATAAGACTCAGAGGGGAGGTTTTGGATATTTGGATGCCGAGCAGAGATGATCCCATAAGGGTGAGATTTGGGTGGGACGGAATAGAGAGACTGCAGGTTTGTGAAGCGGTGAGCTGGGAGCCTCTGGACGAGATTGAAGAGGCTTGGATACACCCGAGACAATTCTACATGACTGATGAAGACAGGTTCTCCACGGCTATTGAGAACATCGAACATGAACTCGATGAACGAGCTCGCTGGTTCGAGTCCAAAGGAATGGATCTAGAGGCGCATAGAATTGAACAAAGGACAAAATTTGATCTGGAAATGTTGCAAGAACTTGGCTCCTGCAAAGGAGTTGAGAACTATTCAAGACACTTTGATGGCAGAGATGTGGGGGAAAGGCCCTTCTGTCTGCTGGATTTCTTTTCAACGAATGCAGAGACATTCCAAGGTAACCCAGACCAATACCTGGTCATAATGGACGAGAGTCACGTTACGCTACCACAGGTAGGAGGAATGTATGCAGGGGACCTGGCAAGAAAAAGAAACCTGGTAGAACATGGTTTTAGGCTCCCGTGCGCCTATGACAACAGACCTCTGAGGATCGATGAATTCCAGAATCTCATACCGCAAATGCTCTACGTCAGCGCTACACCGGGAGAAAGAGAATTCAGACACCTCGCTGAAGTCACAGGGCAGGAAGTACCTAGGGGCCTTCTTCATGCTGCTTCAATGGGGGGAGCCGGAAAGGGCGATTTGCCGAAGAGGGAGGGGAGCAATTCTATTGAAGATATCATCAGTTCAATAGACGGAATCGCTAAGATGGAAATTAGACCGACGGGTTTGTTAGATCCAAAGATCGAGGTCCGAACTACCGAGGGGCAGGTGCAGGACCTACTAAGTGAAATTAACAAGAGGATAAGAGCAGATCAGCGAGTACTAGTCACGGTTCTGACAATAAAATTTGCAGAAGAGGTATCTGAATATCTCCAAGGTATGGGAATCAAGGCCCATTACCTACATTCTGAGATTGACACGCTTGAGAGATCTGAGATCATCAAGGCATTGAGGCTTGGACACATAGATGTCATTGTGGGCATAAATCTACTCAGGGAGGGGCTCGACATCCCAGAGGTTTCATTGGTAGCCATTTTCGATGCGGCAGCTCAAGGTTTCCTCAGGAATGAAAGGAGTTTACTTCAGACAATTGGAAGAGCTGCGAGGAATGCAGAAGGTAGCGTCATCCTTTATGCAGACACGATATCACCCGCGATGGAAGGGGCAATTCGACAAACCGCGGAGCGTAGAAAGCGGCAGGAAATGTATAATGAAGAAAACGGAATCGTCCCGAGAACAATTCGTAAATCATTGCCCACCATGGGCGAGGAAACGCCCGATCTACTCGCTGGCGTTGCGGGTCGCGGCGTCAAAGGCGGACGAAGGCTTGTAGCAAAGAAGCAGGGGACTAAGGATATTTCCTCATTTGCTAAAAAGTTCGACTTAGGAACAGGATCGTGGACTTCCTCAGAAACAGTACTGGAGCTTGTCTCACAGCCGGAATATGATTCTGAGATTACTTACAAGACAGCGGAGACAGACCAATCGGATGTTACTTCAAAGATCATTAAGAAGCTGGAGAAGGAAATGAAAGCGGCTGCCTCAAGATTAGATTTCGAGAGGGCTGCCGCTATTCGTGACAGAATTGCAGAGATAAGGGAAGCGACCAATTGAAAACTTCATGCTCGATCCAATCGCATGGGAGATTACAATCCAGAGGCATTTGATCGGCCTGTGCGCGATTACGATTTTAGTACAATGAGAAGTACTGACGACCTTATACGGCAAATGGGCGATGCAGGAGGTTTCACCGCACCAAAGTTGACGATGGCACGGGATTTGCTGGGTTCTATGTTCGCAGAATCTACGGATCCCAATGTTGTAAACTGGCTTTCCTTCCCCGCCGCGCTGTGTGCAACGGGAACAAGGGGATTCTTTTTGGAATTGATCAAGCGGAAATTAGTGCACATAGTAATTACAACATGTGGAACGCTAGACCACGATCTGGCAAGGACATACAGGGACTACTTCCACGGTGACTTCAATTTGGACGATGTTGCGTTGGGGGAAATCGGATTGAACCGGCTGGGAAATGTAATTATCCCGAACGAGTGTTACGGGGATATACTGGAGCAAAAGGTCCTCCCATGGATTGAAGAAATTGATTCAGAGCGATCCCGTAAAAATGAATCCTCATGGTCTGGTTTTGGCACCGTGCAGCTCTGCTGGGCATTGGGAGATCGGATCGAGGACGAGAGTAGTATTCTCCATTGGGCTGCCAAGAATCGGATCCCCATTGTCGTCCCGGGTATTACAGACGGTTCGATAGGAGCACAATTGTTTATGCACAGACAGAAAAATCCGTCTTTCATGATGGATATCTTAGCAGACGAGCAGATATGCTCAGACATGTCATGGACTGCGAAAAAGTCCAATGCACTAATGGTTGGAGGCGGGATAAGCAAGCATCACGTGATATGGTGGAATCAATATCGGGGCGGGCTGGACTCAGCAGTAGGGATATCTACGGCTCCTGAATATGACGGCTCCCTCTCGGGTGCACGTCTCAAGGAGGCAATATCATGGGGCAAGATAAGACCTGATGCCCCGCAAGTGTTGATTGAAGGTGAGGCGAGTCTGATATTGCCGATACTCGGGGCGTCCATATTCGGGTATTGACATAGAGAACGTTCAAAGGGTAATCTACACTCGGCGTGGCTATGTCTATTGCAGATATGGTACAGAAGATGATTGATGATTTGAATGAGACCATGGCGGATGCTGCTAAGTCCGACAAGGGTAACAATGCGGCCATGACCAGGGTTAGAAAGGCAATGCAGGCCGCAAAAGGCGCTGCTCAAGATGTCCGCATGAAGATCAGCAGCATCAGAAACGGATAAATTGTCTGTCACTCAATAGTGGCTAGAACTCGCATTATTGTGAGTCTCAATGATCCGGACGGTCTCCAGCCGTCAGGCTCCCCACAGGACCTCATTAGCGAGTCTATGTCCGCCAAATCTGGTCTGAGGACAGTATCGACCTCTCTTGGTGCGGACTGCAATGGCGGCTCCGAAAGAGTGGATACAGTATGACTGCCCTCCCTAGATGCTTGGAACCTCGACCACAAATGCTCCACTTCTCGAAATAGTGATTTATCCGACCATGGCCTTCTCCCAGACATGAGAATTGGTCTCTCGATCGATGAAAGTCTACCCGACATAACCATGGTTCTTATTGAATTCGCAACGTAGTCCGCGGGCAACCAGAACCTCGGTTCGGAATACTGGTAACGATATTCATTACCGTTGACAACGTTGGCGATAAGGTTGTGAAAATCCCCGTTACTCCAGACCGGGTCATCTATGGAAGTCACCACATCCCGCAAGAGTATTGACGGAGATTTTGTTGGGATTGGATTCCTCCAGTCAAATATCGAAAGACTCGAAGCCTCAACCCCCAGGCCGATTTCGACTGGTTCCGATCTATGTCGTACAGAAACCGGGAACGAATCGTTTAGTCGCTGGGAAATTTCATCTTTCAATGGGCCGTCATGACCTATGATTGATGCAAATTTTGCCAAATGACCTCCCTCACATATTGGGAACGGCTATCTCAAGCTCATGTTTTTCCTCTTCAAATGTGTTTAAACAGTCCTCAACTATTGAAATTATCATATCGATCTCCTCGGATGATAGGTAGAAATGTGGAGTGAATCTCAGTGCATTTGTCCCTCCATGAATCACTCCAAGTCCCCTTTTCCTACACCATTGTTCGACGCCTTCAACGCCCACGACGGGGAATCTCTGGGGATCCAATTCTGCTGATACCAACAGACCTGTTCCTTGTACTTGGGTAATACAGTCAGGGACTCTATGTGAAAGTGCCTTGAGTTTCTCTACGAATTCTACACCTCTTTCTTTGATATTCTTCCTGAGGTCGTCGTCTATCCTTTGTAGTACTGAAATTGCTGTTTCTAGCGCTCGGGGATTCGTTGTCATTGTGTTTCCATAAATGCCCACAGCATATAGATCAGCAGCCCTTTTGCTGAGCCCTAGGACTGAGAGGGGGTATTGTCCGGCATTCAGAGCTTTGGACCATGTCTCGAAATCTGGAACTTCGCAATCCTCGAAGCCCTCATAATCTACTATGCTGAGGCATCCCTGGCCCCTGATGCCCGCCTGAATTGAATCAATCAGGACTAGAGAACCGTGTTCTTTGGCCAATGAGATTGCCCGATCGTAGAAATCCCTGTCAAGGCACAGCCCAGGATTGCCCTCCCCCATTACAGGTTCCATGGCAATCAGCTCGATGAATGCACCCTCTCTATCAGCCTCTTCAAAAACTTCGCTAATACCCTTCATGTCGTTAGGTTGGACGAATTTCACATCACCCCTGCTGCGGAAAGAGGCCAATTTTTTCTGGTACTTCGGGAGGCAGGAGCTGGATATTGATGCGGGCCTATCGGTCCTTCCATGAAAGCCGGATGATAGAGCCAGTGTCCATATTTTCTTCCCCTCGTGTTTACCGCCCTTGTCGGTCATGATCCTTGCGTTAATATCTGATATCCGCATGGCCACTGTTACCGATTCTGACCCACTGTTCATGCAGATGAAGCGATTGAATGGACAAGTGCCTCTGGTATGGCCTACCTCCTTCTTTATTGAATCAGCGAATCTTTTGTGGGTTACCGAGGGCGTCATGACGTTGGCCATCACATGGGATTCGGACATGGATGACATAACCTCGGCGGGCCCATGTCCCATTCCGAGCATGCCATACCCTCCGTTGTCATGTATCACAGCTCCATGTGCCGTAATTATCCATGGGCCCTTAGCTGCCAGCGGGATGTACGGATTGACGGTTGAAGGCTCGTAGAAGTTGACGTAATCTTTCTGCAATTCCATGGCGAATTCGCTTTCTGTTAGTCTCATTAGTAGCTCCTCGATTTCTGCATCCAATTTTGACCTATTTTGAACTGCTTGTTCCAATGCGATGTTAAGATTTGGATCTGTGTCCAGGAATTGTTGAATCAAATCATCATTCAAACCCGGAGTGTTTGCTTGGCCGGAGTGAGTTCTGAGGTGCACTAACCTGCTGTCCATCATGGTCCTCAGGCAAGGTGAGTCAAATGAAGATTCGCCAATCTAGTGCCATCCCTAGGTTGATCCATGATTCCAGTTAAAGGTTTGAAACACATCCTAAATATGAAAATATAATTTTAAAATTTGAATTCAATTTTTTACTATATTTGTAAATTTGCAATTGTAAAATTAAAAATACTTCAGCATTGATTATATGCCGAGTTGTTGCTCTGGGGTTGAAGATCGAGGGCAAGTGGGGTGCAGGATCGGAGGGTCAGAGATGAGTGAAAAATTAGAAATCCAAGAGCTATTGCAAAAAGAAGTGTATGTGGGAGAAACTCTGGTGGGAGTTATAGTCGGCGAGCGTTTCCACCCAAGAGACGAATTTGTAAAATCAATGAGAATACAAGTCCTGGGCGGAGTCGCGGAAGAATATATGCGAAAGCCGGCTGACCATGCTCCACTTCACAAAGAGCTTGTCCACAGCATTCGTCCTGATGGCTCTGTAAGGCTTTCGAAATCTATGCGAGAGCTACAGAGAAGATGGAGAAATACTATCCGAATAGATGAACAGTTGTGGGCACCGGATGAGTTGATGGATCGGGCCGTAATGGATAACGACGGCGTGGACATAGGAAACGTTGTCGACCTAATCAAAGTAAAAAGGACTTACAGAGGTGTGATAGTGAATGTACATGGAGTTCTGCAAAGGAAAATGGGATTACAGGAGAGAATCATAATTCCGGTGACACAATTGGCGAGAACAACTGCATATTTGGATGAGATCATTCTTCGTTGTCCCGTAGCCAGGCTGGTAACCCTGCCAAGCTACCTACAATTGAACGATTGAGATTATGGTGGGCATGGCAGGATTTGAACCTGCGGCCTCCCGGTTATCAGCCGGGTGCTCCAGCCAAGCTAAGCTACACGCCCTGAGCGAGTCGTCCTGAGGCGGTTCCGATTTGAAGGTGCTTATTATCGGACGTTGATTTGTGCATCCATGTCCGGCAAGGTCATGAGTAACATGTCCTTCGCGGAGATCAGATGCCCGTCATCAGTGGCTCCAATTGCCGTGACGTTGCAGTGGCTCTCTCGAATGAAATGGGTATGCATTACATCCCAGCAGAGACGCGACGTTTTCCCGACGGGGAGGGATATCTAAAGACCCCTTCCAAGGAATTTTCATCCATAAGATCGGAACCTGTTGTTGTAGTGTCATCAACATTTCCGGACAATGGCATTATTCAGACTATGATGTTGCTTGCAGGCGTCGCTGATATCCAGAAAGGCGACCTTGCCAATTTGAAAGAGGAAGGGGACCAGGTCATGGAGGATTTGGGCAGGAAAATCATTCTGGCCATTCCGTATTATGGCTATGCTCGGCAAGATAAGCGATTCTCAGCAGGAGAAGTTGTGGCAGCGGAAGTTATTGCAACCCATCTCTCAGGGGCGTGTGAGGGCATCGTAATCCTCGACATTCATGAGCCCAAAGTTTTGGAAGCTATAGAACACCCAATCTCGTGTGTTACTGCTGTTCCAGAACTGGCTGAGTGGTTGGGTGGCCAAGTAAGGCCAGATTTCATACTCTCGCCAGACAAGGGGGCCGTAGATAGGGCAAAAAATGTTGCAGAGTTGATCGGAGTGCCTCACAGTTATCTGGAGAAGACCAGGATTGACGCGCACCACATAGAACACACTCCAAAAGACCTTGACGTATCAGGAAAAATAGTCGCTATTGTTGACGATATGATAAGCACTGGAGGAACTATCTGCAAAGCTAGTGATGCACTCAGGAGACAAGGGGCTGTGGAAGTGCATGCTGCATGTACGCACGGCCTTTTCACAGCAGGTGCCTTGACCCGTCTGGCCAAACACGTGGATGGTGTTCATAGCACTGACTCACTCTCCAACCCAAGGGCAGTTGTATCTGGCGCTCCAGCCTTGGCACGTGGTGTCAGCGATCTTATCGACAGGCTCTAATTTGATGATGTTGCAGCGGTGTGTTTATACAGGCCGCGTTCAGCGAGAGGACACCGCAAGAGGATGATTCCGATGACTGTACACGTTGCTTTTGAAACCCCGCAAGACGTTCACGAGATAGTATATGAGATGGTTAAAGCCCTGGGAAAGGATGGTAGAGGCTCCCTCAAAAAGGGGGCAAATGAAGTCACTAAGGCCGCAGAAAGGGGAACTGCAAGGATGGTTGTCATGGCAGAGGATGTTAATCCCAGTGAGCTTCTCGCACACATCCCCATGATATGCAAGGAGAAGTCGATACCTTTCATGTACGTCCCCGACCAGAGCTACCTCGCTGAGGCTGCCGGCATGTCAGAGGGAACGAAGACTGCTGCAGTTGCGGTTGTGGACGTCAAAAAGGACGGCGAAGATCGTTTTAATGAAGTCAAGGGTCATTTTGAGACCCTATCAGCATGAGGTGTTTGATTCATGTCGCAAGAATCGTGGCCAGCTGAAGTGGTAGAGGTCGTCGGTCGAACCGGCATGACAGGTGAGGCTACACAAGTAAAAGTCAGAGTAAATGATTCCCCCAACCCAAGGGACATCGGACGCATTATCACAAGGAATGTCGTCGGGCCTGTTAGAATAGGGGATATATTGATGCTCAAGGATACAGGAAGAGAAGCTAGAAAGCTGGGCGCTCGTTAAGGAGGTTACTTCAATGCCTGAAACTAGGATATGCAGTTTTACCAATGAGGAAATAGAACCAGGGACAGGGATCATGTTTGTACGCAGAGATGGCACGGTTCTTTGGTTCAAGGATTCAAAGGCTAGGAAGAACCACATAAACCTAAATCGAAACCCAAGAAGGCTAAAATGGACACGAAGGTACGAAAAAGGCGGCATAAAGTGAGGTTCAACTACCTCATTACTCCCCCGAATTCCTTTGCCATCTGGTCGCCTGGAGCGATGTCATCAAATACCCTGTTTTCTGATTTGGACCAATGAAGGACCTGAAATTAATTCCCGGCGTTGGCGAGAATCTAGCTTCGAAGCTAAGAGAAGGCCTCGGAGGAGACGATTTGGCTTTGAAAGCCATCGAGGACAAGGACGTTGCGTCGATATCCAGCATCAACGGTATCTCGCTGACCAAGGCCGTCAAAATAGTAAATGACTTCGCTGGAGGGGCAGAGAGTGCAATCAAAACTAAAGATGCACAAAAAATTCATGATCTTTTGCTTCAAGACATCGCTCCTTTCATTTCCTCATCGCCAGCGAGAAGGAAGTTGGGTATTATGCAGCCGCTTGCCTCAGATTGTATCGATGAGATAAACGCCCGAAGACAACAGGTATCAGAAGCTACCGACTTCGTAGTGAAAAACCGGTCTGCAGTCGAAGAATGGGCGAAGATATTCAGTAAAGTAAGAAGCATAAAAAGACCTCATGGCAAAGAAGACCGCCTGGTTGTTGTATCGTGTTCGGAGGATGTAAACAGGCTTGCAGGATTAGGAAAATACGCCCGGGTGGTCGTGCGTGGGGAAGGAGAAACATGGAAAGACTATCTAGGACTTCACAGGGTCACCTGGATTGGGCCAAATCCTCCGCCTGAAGATATACCCGGTTGG
Source organism: Euryarchaeota archaeon UBA552 (assembly GCA_002499585.1). Taxonomy (GTDB): domain Archaea; phylum Thermoplasmatota; class Poseidoniia; order Poseidoniales; family Thalassarchaeaceae; genus MGIIb-N1. The sequence goes on from DAMH01000010.1 coordinate 17,221, forward strand.
AAAGTCTGTGTCCTGTCCGACGACAACATGAAGATGGTGCCAGAATTAGCGCTGAGTTGGTTCGAGGATAATGAAGAGACACTTCAGAAGATCGAGCGATTGAAAAAGATCGAATTTGGACTTCACGGATTTGGGGAGAGGATATCAGTTGTTCTCGAAAAATTAAGCCCCCTATCGGACCTACTCGAGGCTGAGGATGATGCGGCCGACTTAATTGAGGTAAGTGATTCTTTGTGGAGAGAGGTGAAAAACATAGAAGGATCTGTCAATGATATGATAGTGTCTGCTACATCTGAAGCCACTCTTTCTATTGATGGAGGGGAGATGCTGACGTATTACACGGATACAACGAGACTCCAAGATCGGCTGAGATACGAAGTGGATGACTCAATTCAAAAAGCACTTCAAACAGGATTGGAAAGGCTGAACAATTACCTTGGTTTAACTGGCATAGAAATTCCGAATAATTGTTTCGAGACTGAGTATCCATGCGTTTTTGATAGAACAATTGTATCAAAAATTGAGGAAGAGCTTGATGGAATGATCACAGTCAAAAAATCAACTCAGTTGATGTTGAAGGCGGATCTTGCAAGGTCATTAATGGAGGCTGTAGATTATGCGGTGTCCGAATTGATTGATATCGACCTGTGGATCGGGATTGCAAAATGGTCCCAAATGAGGAGATGTTCATTGCCAAAAATTGAATTTGGCGGGGGTCCCGGGTGTTATTTTGAAGGTTTTAGACACCCATTATTGGGAGTGGATCCTGTTCCTGTCGACTATGGTTTTGGTGGAATTGGCGAACCATGTCCGCAGGGTTCGGTGGTATTGTTAACCGGTGCAAATTCGGGGGGCAAGACTTCGCTAATTGAAGGTGTCAGCATGGTGATATCGCTAGCGCACGCTGGGCTTCCCGTGCCAGCAGATTTAGCCAGGGTTTCTTTGGCACAGGAGATCCATGTAATGTCGAAGGTGACTGGAACTCAGAGTGCAGGTGCTCTGGAGAGGACACTGGTTCGTCTTGCGAAGGTTTTCGGCTCCAAGGATACGAAATTTGTTCTGGCCGACGAATTAGAGGCCATTACGGAACCCGATGCTGCATCCGGTATTTTAGCTGGTTTATTGGATGTCGCAGCTAATGAGCCTTCGACATCCGTCCTCATGGTGACTCACATCGGATCTTCGATATGTGAGAAGATGCAAGAAAATGCCAGGGTTGATGGGATAGAAGCTAGGGGCCTTGACGAGCAAATGGAGCTCATAGTTGACAGGGTCCCCAAGATAGGAGTTCCTGCCAAGTCGACACCGGAGCTCATCCTGAAAAGGCTACAGGCCAGATCACAAGGATCTGAGTCTGAAATATTCCGATCCATACTTTCTAGACTTTGAAGAAATATTGTGAGGACCTCAACCGAATAATCTCTCCATTAACATTTGATCGTAGCGCACTGATTCAACTGGGACGTCACTTGAGAGGCCTCTTTTTTTCCCCGTGACGAGGCTCACAGCCCGAAGGAGTTTTCCCTTCCGTAACAGGTTAAATATCTTCCAAAGCCTATCTTCCCCGCTTGTACTGTGTGATTTAACATCAAAATTTTTCCACCCGAGGGTTTCTTCTATTGATCGGTCTGAATCAGGGTGCCCGAGCTGTATTAGAAGGTCAAACCTACTCAATATGTTTACTACTCGATCCACTTCTCCAATATCCAGATTAAACTCGTCATGTCCTGAATAAAATGAGCTGATGTAGGGGTTTTCATACCCTCTTGTATGTACGTAAGATTGAATCGTCGAGTCGTTTGCATTTGCTAAGTAATAATCGTAATTGTAATTTGAAATGCAAGTTTTTATTGGATCTCTGAGTGAGCAAATCGTTGTAACAGAACCATGATTCAAAGCAGCCTCAATAAAATCTCGACCGCCGGCCACAGAAATGAATGAAACGCCTTTTTCCATTGCTTGATCGAGGAACTCTGTCGCATCGGCTTCGTTCATGTTTGGTAAGTCGATGACTGAACCAAACGGGTCGCAAGGTTTCCCGTTATCATGGTCCTCCCACAGATTCTCGCCGTTGGCCGATGCGAGATTAACTATTCTAGTTCCACCGGCCTTTCGAAAGTGGAGGAAAACATTCAATCTGATATTCGACATGTTGCATCTCTTTTCCAAAATGTAGACTTTTTCTCACTCGTAAATAAGTAGAAGGTCGTTTTTAAATTGTTATTAAATAAGTGAGTCGATTATTTGGGCTAGTGACTGAGACCTAGTGCAATATGCGCATCTTATCTCTATTGGATCAGTTGACAGGACCTTCAAACGATGAGGAAGTGGCTCACTAGAATTCTGCGTTATGCAATTGAAAAATGAGCATTTTGCAATGTCTACGAGCTCCTCGCCCAATTCAATTTGCCTTTTTTCGGCGACGCCATAGTTCCTTATGATGGCGATTGAGGCTGATGATGCGACGAGTGCCAATCTGTCTAGTTCTTCTTGACTTAGTTCCCTGTCCTCGATTTTCAGAACGTCCTTGCGAACAACTTTGCTGCTGGGTACATTCATTACCAGGGAAATCGGATTAGATTGTGATCCATCGATATGAAGCATTCTTAGGACTTGCAATGCGTTTCCTGCTGGTATGTGATCAATGACAGTTCCATTACAGATTGCGGAAACTCGCCTCATCTCACTCAACCAATCACCTCCGGCACATCAACACCTAGGCTACGGCAGAGCAGGGCCATTCTTGTTGGAACACCATTGAATGCTTGTTTGAAATACCACGCATATTGTGTTGAGTCTATACTAGAGTGTATTTCGTTGACCCTTGGAAGAGGGTGCATTATCATCATCCCGGATCTGACACTTGATAGGTTTTCTTTACTTAATTTGTATATGCCGGCTACTTTCTCATACTCAGCCTCATCAGGAAATCTCTCCCTCTGTATTCTTGTCATATACACCACATCCGATGATTCCAATGAAGACGACAGGTTGTCGCTTTCTTGAACATCACAGCCCATCGATTTCAGGTCGCTTACTATTTCTTCGGGCATCTTCAAGCTGTTTGGTGATACCAACGTGAGTGAGGCTCCGAATCTTCCCAATGCATGACTTAGGCTGTGAACCGTACGGCCATATCTGAGATCGCCTACCAACAAGACGTTCAACCCCTCAATCTTACCCTGCCCTTGTCGAATGGTGAAAAGATCAAGCAGCGTCTGTGTTGGGTGATTTCCTGCGCCATCACCGGCATTTAGAATCGGTATGTTGACGGCATCAGCTGCATATTGTGCGGCCCCTTGTTTTGGATGTCTTATTGCAGCGACATCTGCATAACCATCGATCATTTGCATGGTGTCATAGAGCGTCTCCCCTTTCTTGACTGAGGAACCGACTTCGCTCAAGTTGAGGACTTCCCCACCGAGTCTTTTCATGGCGGTTTCAAAGGAAAGCCTTGTTCTAGTTGAATTTTCAAAAAAGAGATTTGCCAGAACTTTGCCCTGCAGCAATGGGAGGTGAACCGAACCTTCTGCGACAGGTACGAGCTTCTTGGCATCCTCAAGCAGCGATATCGATTCCTCGTTAGTTAGATTATTCATTGTGATGAGGTCCACGTGATGCTCCTCCGGCTGTGACATTGGCAGGTCGGACATATGTCTTGTGGATGAAGGGATGTGAATTACACTGCATACATGGAAAAGATAAGTCTTGAGTATGTGATTGCGTTGCGATGTATATGTCAGAGAATATGTACTACAGAATGATGGGTTCAACAGGAATGCAAGTGTCGGTTTTATCCTACGGATTCTGGGCGACTTACGGTGTGAAAAACGACTTGAAGGGTGAAAAGGGTATCGAAACCGCGATGGAGTTGTTAAGGATTGCAAGGAAATCGGGAATCAATTGTTTCGATCATGCTGAGGCTTACGGAAAGCCGCCAGGGGAGGCTGAAAGAATATTCGGGATCGCACTATCAGCCCTCACCGAGGAGGACCCGTTACTTTGGCGTCGCTCTGAATTAGTTATTACGACCAAGATTTTCTGGGGAGGAGATGGGGTAAACGAAAAGGGCCTTTCCCGGAAACATATCATGGAAGGTATGGATGCATCGCTGGAGAGGCTAGGGTTGGATTATGTTGACATGGTTTTCTGTCATCGTCCTGACCCACACACCCCTACGACAACGGTTGTTAGGGCGATGACGGATATCGTGAGGTCCGGTGCGTCTACCGCATGGGGAACAAGCGAATGGTCCGCACAACAAATAACAGAAGCGTTCTGGATAGCCAAGAGTGAGGGGCTTGAACCACCATCATTTGAGCAGCCTCAATACAACATGTTCCATAGGGACCGCTTTGAGAGGGAATATTTTCCATTGTACAACCCCCCATACTCTATTGGGACTACAGTTTGGTCTCCACTAAGATCTGGATTCTTAACCGGTAAGTACAATGACGGAATTCCCGATGGATCCCGGGCCACAGTAGAAGTCTACAGTTGGTTGAAAGAGGAATTAGAGGAGCGTAAAAGAAATGGGGAAATAGATATTGTCAAACACCTTACCGAGTATGCCAAGAATGAATTTGGCTGTTCCATGGCTCAACTGGCTTTGGCTTGGTGCTTGAAGAATAAGAATGTCTCCACGGTTCTGCTTGGCGCAACGAACGCAGAACAGCTGAGGGAAAATATAGGATGTATCGAAGTAGCAGAAAGAATGGACAGTTCCCACATGGAATCCATAAATGATATTCTCGGTAACAGACCTGAACATTGGATAGGTCCTGGTGGCAGTGGTAATAGGGAGCTAAGAACTCTAGATTGAATGCATTTGAATCTGCTTTGAACGAGGAATCATCGATCTAGAATCTCAAAGAGAGAATACCACCAGACCAAGGGCTATGACAACTCCAGCGATTAGTATAATTGTCTGGAGTGTTATTTCTGATTCTTCTTTTACTATCCTGCCCTCAACCATATTTGATACGACATTTTCGATTTCCTCTGCTGCAGTTTCGTTGGCTGTTTCCAGAGTTCTAATTACAATCTCTTCATCGTCACTTGGTTCGGGGTTTACAGGAAGAGAGTTGATAATTCTGTCAATTAAATCCGACTTTCTCCCAGACACCGGGAGCGAGAGGTCGGCTAGCATGACCTTCAATTCAGCGACTGTTTTAGACTGGAGTTCTTCCTTGTCCATCGGGTAATCTTTCCAATCGACGGTATATATATAGAAAGGGAAGATTGTATATTCAAAACTGCTCTTCCAACCAAGACCTCATCGTACATGATTGACACACTTCTCTGCTGGTGACGCCTCCACAAATCGAACACGACTTGACATCTTGGCCGTGGTTATTTGATGTAGAATACATATTCCGGATTTGTTCCAAACTGTGGAGGAGGCCATGTCTGGCTCCAGGTGTTTGGGTCTCAAGTGCCGCAATGATATCTCGGCTGTTTTGCCTCTGGGCTCCAGCGGCATGAGGGCACTCTCCATGAAAAAACGGTATGTTCAGGACCATGGCAAGGGCATGGATTTCCTGTTCTGGGATCCATCTCAATGGTACTATTCTTGGGGGCAGACCATCAATGGGGGAACCGGTGTGGGGTGCCAATCTGACCGACCTCTCAATCTCCCCTTTCTGTAAGTTCATCAGAATCGACTGAGCCATGTCATCTAGATTATGACCGAGAGCCATGACATCCGCATTTGATCGTTCAGCGAGAGCATTCAGACTCTGCCTCCTGAAAACTCCACAATATGAACATGGCATCATGCCCCTTGCATCCGGATTATTATCTGCGATATCAGGCATTACTCTAACTACTTCGTCCATTCGAGCGTACCCAAGGTCTTCATAACTGAGTTGTAGTAACTCTACATCGAGTGTTTTGCAGAGATCCTCTATACATTTGATTGAAGGGGATCTGTATCCGTCGATACCCTCATCCACCACACCGGCGATGATTTTCACATCCCTCCTTTTACCCAAGATGTCCTTGAGCATTAACAGCATGATGGCAGAGTCTTTGCCACCACTAACAGCAGCAAGCAACGTAAATGGCAGCCCATCTTGCCTCCTTGCATCCTTCGGGAGAGATAACTGGTTCCTCATGTCCTTGGAAACTCTCTTCCGGATGGAGGCCTTGAGGTGCCGTCCGCACAACCTTTGACCACTGTAGGGTTGGTGCACCACACTCGGATTGTCGCATCGGCTGCACGGTTCTATCCTAAGCCCGCACATGGCGCACCGTCAGGGTGATACTGTTTGAACACAATGGACGGAGGAGGGTTCTTCCATCAGAACTGCATCCGGATAGACATGGTGCCTTCTTCGACCTTACCGGATAAGAGTGATTTCGGGGGACGGGTGTCATCTCCGTGGACAGAACGATTGTTATTGATCCTATTTCTATCGATATTTGTGGTTCTCGGCAGTAATTTCTCCGATCGTGCTGAAGCGGCTTTTGGATCATTGTACGTACTAATTTATCCGATCTCAATCTTGTTATCTCTTATTGCAACCGAGGCTGCTGTCAGAACCTTGGATAGAATGACTGGGAGAAGATGATTTTTCAAATCTCGCCGTCGCTTAAGGACTTCTTAGAAGACCCACGAAAGACAGATTCAAACCAACCTAGTACAGCCTGCCATGGGACTAGGTATCTTGCCATACTAACGAATAAAAGGAATAAGCCTGCAGATATCACTTTTCCATAGGTCATCTGCAGCTCCAGGGAATCATTTACCTGTTGACTCCACTGATTCGGTTGAAATTCAGAGATTACCGATATCAGGATCTCGTCGAAGTCAAGTGCTATGGCTGTTAACACGGTCGCCATAGTTATGACACCGAAGAGTTGAGACAGATGAGTGTTCAATACCGTTTGAAACATACGAATGTGCTCATTATCGGTCCTTGCGCTTTCTGGCAACATTGCTACATACTCGAAAAGTCTAATGCACATATGGGATGACTCGAAGAACAAAAACAAGACAACGGATATAGTAATCAATTCGAATGCCAGAGGTGAGACAATACCTCCAAACATGTCCGAATCTCCGATCTGAGCGGGAAGGGGCCTCAAGCCTATTCCTTGCACTGAGTCCAAAACAGCCTCAAATGTCAGTAATGCGTGGAATATAACAAACATAACAATGTAACTAATTGTGCCAATTATTGCCCGCATGGATAGGTTCCAAATCCCGATTAAACCAAAAAGAACCGGTGCAAAAACCACTCCCATTATGATTATTTCAGATATAAATTGCATCGGGAGGGAAAGTCGGTCTCCGTGGTTGAATGTTTCAAATTCCTGGCCGAACGGAAAATAAGCGGTTTGATATGTAATCATACTAGATATCCATTCAAATAGGAATGGGCCAACTCCTAGTAGGAAAGCGACTCCGTAAATTCCCAGTTTGAGCCTCCTTCTGGTCTTCGATCCCCTCGTCGAAATATACGCGTGGCCTATCGTAAGAAGCAGGCAGAAAAATGCCGGCAAAATCAGAGTGTTAATGCCCTCTTGTCCAACTCCGGTTATCAAATCAGGGAGAATCGCTCCCCTATCAAAAGATTCTTCGACGAAAATCATACCTCTAGTATGCTCAAAAGCAGGGCACCAATAGCTCTCTCCGTCAGCTTCACTAATGAAGTCCTTATCACATTCCCCGTATTTTGAGTTCATCGTCAAAATAAGTGCTGCCAGAGATATAGTAGCGACAAGTTGCAACGAAATTATTTGCCATCTGGTCCTTACAGACCTGAGCCTTAGTGTTCGATTCTTGGTGGGTTGATCATTATCCATGTATTCACCTAACCCTTTTTTACCTGCAAAAGTGCTTGCGCGAGGTCGATATCTGGGATCCAGTCTATCACATTAGCACCATAACCATTCAGAGACATTAGTCTATTTTGCCGCTCCATTTTGAGTACCTCATAGGCCATTCTCGGGATTCTGCTAACAAGTCGTTCTAAGTCTATGGAATTTGGCGAGAGGATGTAAACCGTATGGCCGTGACTGGACAATGCCCTTATGGCAGGGAGCGTTGTGCCATCCCCCTCCAAACTGCTGACAACGAAAACAGGTGATCCCCTGTTCATTCTGGGGATTAGGGCGTTAGTTACGGCTTGCAGTGGCATTGATCCGCCAGCAGAAGCTCCAGCTAGTAGACTTAGAATCTTGTACTGCTGTTTGTCTCCTGCTTCTGCTGGAAGGTGGTCCATTCTCTTACCATATGTCGTTAGTGAGACTGCATCCCTCCTTCTTATGAAGTGATTTGAGACTGAGGCAGTGGCTACTGCACCCATTTCAAGAGGGTTCTTTAGGACTGTTCCGATTCTGGATATGTCTCTTGTATCGAATAGGATATGAACGTCTGTGACAGCATCCCGTACTTTCTCATTGACCATTAGATCTCCAGTTCTTGCAAAGGCTTTCCAGTTGATTGAACGGAATGAGTCTCCTGGCATGTATTCTCTGAGTGAGTAGAACTCTGTGCCTTGGCCTGGGGTTTTGAGAGTGGTCGCTCCAGTGTACATCTTGGGTACGTTTGATCGCAAAAGTGCGTCTTCGATGTCACGAACTTGGGGGAAGACAATGACATCGCTTCTTTTGTCAGCTAGTCCCTCATCTGTAAAGAGCCCGAATACATCACGGTATCTCAAAGATGTAGGTCCTATGGAGTAATGTCCTCTAAGCGGACATCTTACTGTGTACCTCAATACCGTTGATTGACCAGGCCCAAGATTTGCCTTGATCATGTTTATTCCCTTTCGGATTTTCATCTCATGAGGCACATTGTCGTAAATATCGAGCGTCTGGGTCCTTCGCCTAGAATTGTTGCGAATGGTTAGCGTGACTGTTATGTCATCTCCTTTGTACACGTTTTCTTCGCTCAGTTCCCGTTCGACCTCTAGTTTTGGGTATCCGCTGACCCAGCTTGCCATGACCAGAATAGACACCATAAGCATCCCGAGGATCATCAAATGAAAGTGACTCACCATCATACCTACGAGTATGAGTGAAACCCCCCCTACCAACATCATTGTCGCTTTCCGAGTCCACATTACAATCACAAATCCGCGAGATCCTCATCTGGATCAGTATCTTCTGGGCCCCACTCCCTCATCCTTTTCACAATGCCTACCAATTCTTCAGTCTTGTAGCGTCTATTATCGTAGATGAATCTGAGCAGTACAGGGTCATCCACAAGTGATTGTAGATCCTCTGATGAAAGGGCGTCAAACTCTTCCCTGGACATGGTATTTGTGCTTCTTACCCTCGAGAGGAGGACTTGTCTTATCTTGTCAGGGTGTTGGTAGAATTCATACCTCTTTGCATCGCCAAAACCGTAGTAGATTATCCTGAAGACGTGTCTCCAATCCTCAGGGTCCTCTTTTCTTATCAAAACAACTTCAAGCATCATGAAAAGTGCCAAGAATAGGATCAACATTGCCATCCAGTCGTTGGTGAAATAAACAAGAAAGTAGTATGCAAGATTGTATGTGTCTGAGAGGGGGTTTGTCTGTTGGTGTCTACTCTCATCGAAAATTACTATCGCATTTTCACTGGGCTGCAAGGAGTCATTCCCAATCAACAACGCATCAGCGATGATATCCAGGGCCCATTTCCTGTTGTCATTGTTAGGTACACTTGAACCGTCTATTGCGGATGCAGAGTATATGGCGTTGATCAGCAGGGAACCGTCAGATGCTATGTGAACCTGACCTGATGAGGGTTCCGCGCAAAGCCTAGACGAGCATATTCTAGCATAGACAGCAAACGGTCCCTGTTCGTCTCCTTGAATACCTGCAGCTTCAAATGCAGGTGTTAAATCTCCGTCGTCGTTTGAGTCCAGATATGAATCCAGTGTGGAAGTCACTATTGGATAGCGATTCTCAGCGGGTGAAAAAGAGGACTCCTTGTCGAATGCAGATGGAGTGCTTGTTAGAAGATTGTAGTCTTCGGAGAAGTCGTATTCACCCAGATCTTGGTTCCACCGATGGCCGCAAAGCCCGAATGAGTTTTCCGCAGGTGTGAAACCAAAATTGGGGTTTTCAGGATCAGGATCGATCATATCCAAGATCGAGTCGCCATCTAGGTCCGCCAGACAGGGGTGATATATCGAAGTTGAGCCAGAGGTTTGAGTAAGATTGTATGCATCAGTTACGTTGGTCCAAACATAGTTGAAATCCAGCTCCCTGGCCCAAGCCTCTCCGTCATACAGTTGATGATTTGAAAAGAATATATTGTATTCCTGAGCCAATGCAGAGGAGTAACCGAAGTCGTCCATCAGAAGCAAGGTTCCACCGGCCTGTACGTACTCTACGATGGCTTCAATCTCAGAGCCGGTGTATCCATCGGAATCGGATAGCTCAATCACAGATTCGTCATCAGTGAATCGAGGAAGTGATATCGTATCTCTTTCAACACCCGATACAACGAAGACTGTTTCCTCTGGATTATCAATTTCTGACAGCAAAAGCGGACTCGAGACCATTGCGGTGGTCTCAACACCCATCGAGTTAATGTCGGATCTGAAACCACCAAGATCGTCCCAATCATCCCCATAGGCGGACTGTTGGGTCTTTCCATCGACAATGTATGTAGATGCTATGAAAGCCACAAGCAGTGTCAGAACTGTCCAAAATGAAAATTGAAGAAATCTCCTTCTATTGGTCGGATTGAACAATCTTGTGGATATTCTAGGCCTCCCTACCACCAGTTCACCGCCCATCAGCAGGGGCTAACCGTATCCAGCGATATAAGACGGTTGTCCGAGTTTGGAAGTTTTTGTTACTTCAGTCGTATGGCATTGGAGACTTCCGCGACTTCATCAGTCGGGACTTCCAGGAGGCCGTCTACTAATGGCCATGGAAGGAGAGCGGGATCTAGTTCCTCGCTGATTGACACTAGTAGCGATATTACGCTGCCAGACCTGCTGTTTATTCTGAGATCTGAGACGTGACCGAGGGTGTCCCCGGCACCATCTAATATCGGACGGTTCAGAATCTCTCGGCCGAATCCCGATGGCATTTTTATCACACAGATTCGATACCTTGCAGAGTAGAAGTGCTTCTTTTTACAGATTCAAGACCACTAACGAGTGTTTCTTCCATCTTCGAATAGTACTCTAACATATCTTTGTTGACAGTGGGTCTTACTCTGTTTACAGCTTCTTCGAAATGGCTTTTTGAAACTGTCTTCTTACCCGCCCTCATAGCAATTAGTGCTGCCTCTCTGCATATAGCTTCAATGTCAGCACCTGTGTAATTCTCTAATCCATCGGCTATGTCATCGAGCTTGAATCTGCCCAAAGGCATTTCCGAAGAGTGGATCTTTAGGATCTCAAGCCTTGAAGATCTATCTGGGGGCGGAACATGAAGGACCCGCTCAAATCTACCACTCCTCAACAGTGCTGGATCTATCATTTCTGGTCTATTGGTAGCCGCTACGACAATGACGCCTTCCATGCTTTCAACGCCATCCATGCTTGATAAGATTTGATTTACAACTCTATTCATGACATCGGAACCGTCACCCGACATTGATCTTCTGACACCTGCTATTGACTCGAACTCATCCAAGAAGATGATCGATGGCGCAGCTTGTTTGGCTTTCTTGAAGACCTCTCTGACGGCCCTCTCCGATTCTCCTACCCATTTTGATATCATTTCCGGGCCCTTGATTGAGATGAAGTTGGCCTTCGCCTCATTCGCAATTGCCTTTGCGATTAGAGTCTTCCCAGTTCCTGGTGCCCCAAATAGTACGATGCCCCGCGGGGGTTTAATTCCAAAGTGCTCGAAGGTTTCTGGTTGGTTCAAAGGCCACTCTATGCTTTCTTTGAGGCGTTCCTTAATCTCCATTAGACCTCCCACGTCATCCCATGATGCAGTTGGCACCTCGACGTAGATTTCTCTGAGGGCGCTGGGTTCTATTTCCTTGATTGCCTCACGGAAGTCTGTCATCTTAACTTCCATTTTCTCGAGGACTTCTGCTGGTATTTCATCCTGATCGAGATCTATCTCGGGGAGATACCTGCGGAGAGCCTTCATGGCAGACTCTCTTACTAAGGCTGAGATATCTGCACCCACGAAGCCGTATGAATTTTCTAGCAGCCATTCCATCTCAAAGTCATCACTTATCGGCATTCCTCGGGTGTGAATGTCGATTATTTCTGAGCGGCCGTTTTTATCGGGAACTCCAATCTCGAGCTCTCGATCGAATCTTCCAGGCCTCCTGAGTGCCGGGTCAATGGCATCCCTTCTGTTAGTAGCCCCGATGACAACGACATTATCTCGGCCCTGCATCCCGTCTAGAAGTGTGAGTAACTGGGCGACAACACGCCTTTCTACTTCACCGCTAACATCCTCTCTCTTTGGAGCTATGGAATCCAACTCATCGATGAAAATGATGGCTGGGGCATTTGATGCAGCGTCGTCAAATATCTCTCGGAGTTGTTTTTCACTTTCCCCGTAGTATTTTGATATTATTTCCGGTCCGTTTATCGAAGTGAAGTGAGCCTGTGTCTCGGCAGCCACGGCCTTTGCAATAAGGGTCTTGCCAGTACCCGGCGGGCCGTGTAACAGAACTCCCCGTGGTGGGTCGATGCCCAGCCTTCGGAATAGTATTGGGTGCTTCAATGGAAGCTCGATCATTTCCCTGACCTTTTGTAGTTGGTCGCCGAGACCTCCAATGTCTTCGTAGGATATTGATTGGATCACGTTTTCGTCTTCTTCATCAACGGGATCTTCTTTGATCACGATCTCTGTTGATGGTAGCACTTGTACAATTCCTTTCGGTTTGGTGCTGACGATCTGGAAGGGCAATGCTTCTGCGAACAGGGTCATGCCGGGTATGAATATACGGTCTCCGGATACCACTGGTCTCTTGTTGAGTCCTCTCCTCGCGAAACCCTCTATGCCTGGACCGAATCTGACTTTCTGTTGTTTGGCCATAACAGGCGAGAGTACGAGTTTCTCACATTCAGTGACTTCGACTTTCTTTATGCTGACCCTGTCACCCAGAGAGACGGCGGCGTTCTTTCTTATGATGCCGTCAATTCGGATTACTCCCAGGTTGGCGTCCTCCGGTCTGCAGCGCCAGACTATGGCGGCGGTAGATTTCTCCCCTTTGATTTCTATGACGTCCCCGGGCTTGAGGTTGAGATCATTGTCAAATGGAACCCTAGCTCTCCCATGCCCGACGTCACTCGGTATGGCTTTAGCGACCCTAAGCGTGAGTTCTCCCTCTCCGTCCGACATGGTTGTTCCTCGGTACCGCCGATGGACTCCGCCCCCCTTAAACCCCCATACACTAAGTTCGTTATTGACTCAGGATTCGTGACGACCTACGTCAAACGGTCTTAGCAGCATTCATTTGAAGGGTATCACTGCGAAGGCCATGACACACGTCCTAGCAGTAGATTTCGAGCACATGCAAAACGACAACCCCAACGGGTCGCCGATGATTCGTGGATTCAACATAATCGATGGTAAGTTGGAAGTTGCCTCAGACGGCGCCACATTCACCTCACGCAACCCTGCGTTGTTGTCAGACACCCTGGGTGAATTCCCCCTCTCGACCAAGGAGGATGTTCACAGTGCGTTGAAGGCTGCAAGGTCAGCCTTCCCCTCGTGGGCAGGAACACCTGCCCCAACAAGGGGCCAAATCATCGGAAACATGGGCCGGCTGCTGATGGACAGGAAGGATGCCTTGGTAAGGCTTGAGACTAGGGAGATAGGAAAGACGCTAAAAGAGAGCGCCGGAGAAATTCAGGAGGCAATAGACACCTGTCTCTTCTTCCAGTCTGAGGGCAGAAGGCTCTACGGCCAGACGGTTAACAGTGAGCTCCCTGACAAAGAGCTGTTCACCTACAGGAGGCCACTTGGTGTCTGTGGCATAATCAACTCTTGCAACTTCCCATCCGCCGTCCCATTCTGGAAGATGATACCAGCAATCATGTGCGGCAACACCTGCGTTTGGAAATCGCCTCAGGATTCACCCCTCCTGTCCTTCGCGCTGGCCAGGATCATGCATGAGGCTGGGCTTCCCGACGGTGTGATAAATCTCGTTCACGGGAAGGGGAGCGGGGCAGGCCAGTACCTGGTGGATGCAGTTGATGACGGCCTCGTGAACAAGATATCCTTCACGGGATCCACTGCAGTCGGGAAGATGATCGGGGAGATCTGCGGTCGGAATCTAGTCTCCTGCTCTCTGGAGCTCGGTGGGAAAAATCCCTTGGTAGTGATGCCCTCAGCAAACCTGGAAAATGCGGTCGAGGGTGCCTACTGGGCTGGATTCGGAACAGCTGGACAAAGATGCACCAGCTTAGGAAACCTGATCATTCATGAGGATATCTATGACGATTTTATGGAATTGTTCATGGAGAAAGTTAGGAAGACCAAGATCGGTGACTCAATGAGGGACGGTGACGTCCTCTACGGCCCCATGCTTTCATCGAAATACGCCGAGGAATTCCTTCAAAGCCTCGAGGTTTGCGAGGAGAGCGGTGCCGATCTCATCTTCGGAGAAGGTCGGATCACCAAAGAATCGGCGCCCGTCGGTTTCGTAGCGGATGCCGAGGAGGGTGTGTACATGTGGCCTCACGTCTACACAGGCGTGACTGAGGACATGGAATGCTTCCACGAGGAGATTTTCGGCCCTGCCGTCACCATAGTAAAGGCCAGAGATTTCGATCACGCCCTACACTTGGCGAATGCCTCGCCATATGGGTTGTCCAGTGCGATCTACACTAACGACAGGCTGGAGGCCTACAGGTTCAAAACGGGAATAAAAGCAGGTATGACGGGAATAAACAACTCAACAACTGGGGCAGAGGCGCATCTGCCGTTCGGTGGTGTCAAGGGGTCAGGAAATGGCACTCGTGAGTCCGGAATCTGGGTTATCGAATCCTACTCCTACTGGCATGCGGTGAACGATGAGCTATCGGGGAAGCTACAGCTCGCCCAGATGGACGTCGATGAGATCCACATCGAGGAAGCCGAAGTGAACTATGATGCCCTGGCCTAATTGATCCAGATGCCAATGCCGTTGTGGATTTAGTGAAAACTTCTATTTTCCCCCGGCCGCTATGCGCCTCATGGCGAAGGGTCCGTGGACAGGCATACTTCTAGCGATATTGATGGTATTATTTTCAACAAATTCTCTGTTGGTCGAATCGGGATCACAAACGGAAACCGAGTTTCCCTCGGATGAAATTCGTCTGAGGTCCATTTCCAGCAACTCTCCTGGCCAGGTGCTGGGCCACATCGACACCCATGACACACTTTCGATCGGGAGACAGTTCGCCTGCGCTGTCACTGAGAACTCCAGCGTGGTATGCTGGGGAAGGACGGCCTTTGGTCAAACTGGAATCGGAGTTGAAGGCAATATGGCCTATCATAACATGACATATGTGGACGCACTGGACGGAATGGGCATCGTAGAGGTCTCGGCACACCTAGACCACGCATGTGGCCTTACGGCCCAAGGAGCCGTCTACTGCTGGGGCAGCAACGTCGATGGCCGGATCGGCAACGGGCAAATCGGGGGGAATGTACTCGTCCCGACTCAGGCCCTACTGCCACAGGGCGTCGTCGCAAAGTCACTCTCGCAGGGGCCGAGTGCCCACACCTGCGCAATAAGCACCGATGGCGACCTGTATTGTTGGGGGCTAAACAACAGAGGGCAGGTTGGCAATGGGCAGTTATGTGCTAATTGGGGGACCACCTACACCAACCCATGCAGCAATGGCGGAACAGGAATACTGATCCCAGAATTAATCGCAATGCCCCCGGGAGTCACTGTTACGTCCGTCAGCGTGGGGGGCGAACACACGTGTGCCACGGGCAGCGATGGCGGGGTGTATTGCTGGGGGTCCGACATGAATTGCAGGGTCACCGGCGGTGACATCGTTTCCGATGACCCCATAACAGGGAATCAGGGTTGCAACTACTGGCATCATACACTCAGCCCGAGAAAGCTAACGATGTCAAACACGGAAGTCACAATCCAGGATGCACCAAACCTATCCTTTGTTCAGGCGGTCAGCGGTTGGGTGTTCTCCTGTGCGATGACAGACTCTGGTGCCGGGATCTGCTGGGGCGCCAACACAGAGAGCCAGCAAGGGATCGGCAACAACAGCAACGAGCCCTTTGCCGTGGTGCCAACGCTGATTCAAGGCCCTTCAGGAGAGAGCATGACAAGCATGTCCGCCACTACGGCCCAAGCGTGCGCCATGTACGACCAGACCGGGGCCTATTGCTGGGGCGATAACTGGGGCGGCAACACGGGAGACTACAACGGTTCTAACGACATGATATGCAACTACACAGGCAACACAAATGGCGGTGGCAACCAAAACTGTCAGGATCGCGCAGCGCCTCATCAGGTCCACACAGGTGGGAATTACACAGCGGTTGTAATGGGCGCTGCGAACGCATGTGGCTTGGACGCCTCTAGCGACATCCACTGCTGGGGGGCCTATGCGTGGAACAACGTCAACCAGACTCAGCATCAGGTCTTCTGGGGGACTCGCGTACCTGAGCTCATGCAGCTCCCCGGTACGGCGAAGATAGCGCTTGATGACCTAGATTCGGATAACGACGGGATCAACGCCCCATTCGACCTATGGGCCGAAGGCTGCCCATCTGGGTGGTATCAAGACGCCCCCAACTCATGCCAAGAGTCCCCGCCCGGCTACTACGCTGAGGAGGGTCTGCCATGGAACCTCGTCATATGTGAGACCGGTACCTACCAACCCAACGGGGGGCAAGCGTCCTGCATAGACTCGATCCCTGGCTACCATGTCCCAATCGAGGGTGCATTGTCGCAGACCATATGCCCCGCTGGGTCGTACCAGCCCAACGCTGGATCGCAGGCCTGTCTCCTCGCTGATCCCGGCCACATGGTCGAGACACCTGGGAAGACCTTCCAGTCTGCGTGCACGGTTGGTAGATACTCCTCAACATCCGGAGCCACCGCTTGCTTGAGGGCGAGCCCAGGATACTACGTAGATACGGCCTCAGCCACGGGGCAAACCCCCTGTCCACCTGGACGATATAGTTCCAACGAGGGATCCGTCTCATGCTCGTCGGCCTCGCCCGGGCAATACACCTCGGTCAATGCATCGACGCATCCAGAAACCTGCGAACCGGGTTCCTACCAGCCAGACTCGGCAGGTACAAGCTGCATTCTTGCTCCTGCCGGATTCTACGTCTCATCAGCGGGATCTACGTCCTTCCAAGCCTGCTTGTCTGGGATGTACCAACCCCTCCAGGGATCGATAGAATGCGAGGTGGCTCAACCGGGGTACTACACGTCTGGTGTTGGGTCCATTGATGCCATTGCCTGCGAACCCGGCTCTTACCAACCTAATAGTGGTGCTGACATGTGTCTCCCTGCGATACCCGGCACCTACGTCTCGAACGGAGCAGCCATCGAGTATGCCACCTGCACCACGGGCACATTCCAGCCAAATGCCGGTTCATCAGGTTGCTTGGTTGCAGATACTGGTCACTACGTAGTGGGGGAGGGTGCCAAGAACCAGATTCCATGCCCCGTGACGACCTACCAGCCCTTGACTGGCCAGACCAGTTGCGATGATGTCGAAGCAGGTTACTACACGGGTGTTTCAGGGTCTTCAAACCAGATACCCTGCGAGCCCGGTAGCTATCAACCGATGGCGAAGTCCACGAGTTGCCGTGATTCCCCAGCTGGCCATTATGTCCAGGACAGTGCGGCCACAGAGTTCGTAGCATGCGTAGCGGGGACTTACCAGCCAATGTCGGCCTCAACATCATGCCTTCAGGCGGATGAGGGCCACTTCGTGGACTCCAGCTCGCAACTAAGCCAGACAGCCTGCCAAAAGGGGACCTACCAACCAAACACCGGCTCATTCGAGTGTTTACTTGCGGACAGGGGGCATTTCGTGGATACTACCGCTGCGACGGAGCAGACGCCCTGCCCGGCCGGCACATATCAAACCAGGGAGGGACAGAGGTCCTGCACTTTCACCTCCACAGACTTCTTCTCGTCCGAACCGGGCTCAGTGGACCAGACTCCATGTCCGGCAGGCCAACATCAGCCGTTACCATCCCAAACAGAATGTGTCGATAAGCCCGATGATGGTGGTCTGTTGCCCGGTTTCGGACTCTATGCAGCTATGATCGCATTGCTCACTGCAGCAATTGGAGTCCGTTCTAAGCAAGACAGTTGAGTGTCAACTTGGTGCGCACGCCGGGACTTGAACCCGGGTAACGAGGTTGGGAACCTCGTATCATAACCGCTAGATCACATGCGCAAGAGAGGGTCGCTCTGTAGACCCAATACACACCAGAACAGGCACTTGATATGGTATTTTTCTGTGGGTGCTGGTTCCCATTCATGGGTAAAACCAGTTATGTTCAAACGTTCGCTTGGCTTGGGTAGCCCTGTGAAAATCTCCAGGAATTTTGTCAGAGCGTTCGTTTTCGTATTTGGACCAATGGTACTTTTATCCTACGTCGTTGGAGTAGGAAGGATGGATGATCCCGTACTGTTGTGGGGAGGGATCCCCGAATCTTGGAGGCCGTGGAATGTCACGTGTATGTTCATTGCTGCGGCGGGTTTTCTCATTGTCTGGTGGAAGTATCTGTATGCGTGGGATGAAGAGGCTGTTGAGTCGCTGACATGGCCATGGACTCAAACGGATGGTATCGGCGGGAATGCAAAAATTTTGTTCGCAATGGTTCTGATTTTGATACCATCCATGCTGTGGCTCGAATTAACCAGAATCCATATCGAGTACGACTCCAATCTCACACAAGCGATGGTCATAGGAAATCTTTGGCTTGTGGTAGTTGGGAATCTGATATTGATCCTCTTGGGATGGAATGCATGGAAAAGCGACATCAACGGGACTGACGCACTACCATTCGTCGGTTCTCTATTATTTGGGATTCAGGTCATCCTCAACGATGGCATGCTATGGGTGTGGAAATATCCCTGGTGAAATGTTGAGAACTAGAATTTAGAATAAACCTGAACATAATTTACTGCTAAAAATCATAATTTTCGTATGGGTCAGTGGCCTCTGTTGAGATGAAGGGACCATGTACGCGAAAAATTACTTTTTTTCTGTGAAAAGGTCCCGAAGAAAGGTCAGCCTTATGCAGTGCCTATGCCGGATAGGTTCGGGGTGGCGGCGTTGCGGGGCTATCAGCGTCTTCCTTTAATCAAGGGTTTCGGGAAAACCCAGAGAATTGACAATTGGTGGAATCAGCCAATAATCATGGCTGCGGCCCTCGGTTTTGCCCTACTCTACACTTTCATCAGAGTTGTCTTGTTAGACGGAAGCATACATTATGAGAATCACAGGGTTACGTCACCAATCTTCTCTCCGGACATACTTCACATGTTCCACATAACCAATCATCCGGGTTGGATGAACTCGGCGATGCTGATTCTCTGGATTCCGTTTGGATTTCGCGGGACTTGCTACTACATGAGAAAGGTGTATCATCGGTCCTTTTTCCAAAATCCATCTGCATGTTTGGTTTCCAAGCCGCACATCAGTCACGGGATAGGTTATTCGGGTGAAAAAGGAATCTTCATTTTCAACAACATCCACAGATATATGCTGTACCTTGCCATAATTATACTATCGATGAAGTATTATGACGTTGTTCACACTATGCAGTTTGATGGATCTTGGGGCTTCTCTGTCGGGACCTTGGTTTTGGCAATCGAGTCCTTCCTCCTAACCATGTATGTAATTTCATGTCATGCCTTCAGACACCTGGTAGGCGGTGCTCTGAATCAGTGGAGAGGAAGAGGTTCCAACATAGGAGGCAGTCTATTCAGATTCTCAAGCAAACACAATGTAAATCATAATCTTTGGTTCTGGACATCTCTTACCATGGTTTTTCTCGGTGACATGTTCGTCCTTTCAGTAGCCGAAGGCCTGATCAGCGACCCTAGTTTCATAATTTGGTGATGGCATGTACGATTACGAGACTCATGAGCACGATGTGGTCGTAATTGGGGCCGGTGGCGCTGGACTTCGTGCGGCTATCGAAGCAAGTTCAATTGGAGTGAACGTAGCACTAGTTTGCAAGTCAATGCTAGGAAAGGCGCATACCGTCATGGCTGAGGGAGGAGCTGCGGCGGCTCTCGGTAACAAGGACGCCAGAGACTCCTGGAAAACTCATTTCCGAGACACCATGAAGGGCGGTAAATACCTGAATGACTGGAGGATGGCACAGATACACGCTAAGGAGGCTCCAGACAGAATAAGAGAATTGGAAACTTGGGGAGCGGTATTCGATCGAACCAAAAAAGGTATGACCAATCAACGGAACTTTGGTGGACACACTTACCCTAGACTGGCGCATATCGGTGATGCGACAGGGCTCGAAATAATTCGAACCCTCCAAGAGAAGGGCGTTCACATGGGGATGGATGTTTTCATGGAATTTACAGTATCCGACCTTTTCATGCACGAGGGTCGAATCGCTGGCTGCCTCGCTTATGACCGTCAGAGAGGCAGAATCCATGTCTTCAAAGCCAAATCATTGGTTTTGGCCACTGGCGGTATCACAAGATGTTGGTCAGTATGTTCGGGCTCGTGGGAATACACCGGTGACGGTCATGCCCTGGCATATTGGGCGGGTGCGGAAATGGGAGACATGGAATTTGTTCAATTTCA
>DAMH01000010.1:38221-59866 GCA_002499585.1 Euryarchaeota archaeon UBA552
GTTCAATTTCATCCAACTGGAATGATTTGGCCCCCAAGTGTCAGAGGGATTCTTGTCACAGAGGGCGTTCGTGGGGAAGGTGGAATGCTTCAAAATTCAGAGGGTGAGCGATTCATGTTCAACTACGTTCCTGAAATGTACAAGGAGGAGTTTGCAGACACCGAAGAAGAGGCGCTTGCTTGGGTTCAAGAGGTTATTTCGGACAAACAGGCAACGCAAAGAAGGCCTCCAGAGCTTCTGACTCGGGATGTCGTTGCCAAGGCTATCAACAGTGAGAAATCCTCTGGTAGGGCAAGTGAACATGGGGGTGCATACCTCGATATTTCATGGAGGCCCCCTGACCAGATCAAAAAGAAGTTGCCAGGTATGTATCATCAATTCAAAGAGCTCGCTGGCGTGGACATAACGAAGCAGGCAATGGAAGTTGGGCCAACTGCTCACTACGTAATGGGTGGCGTAAAGGTAGATCCAGAGACACAGGAGTCAAGT
This sequence comes from Euryarchaeota archaeon UBA552, assembly GCA_002499585.1. GTDB lineage: Archaea > Thermoplasmatota > Poseidoniia > Poseidoniales > Thalassarchaeaceae > MGIIb-N1. The sequence goes on from DAMH01000010.1 coordinate 38,711, forward strand.
GTTCCGGGGCTATATGCAGCCGGAGAAGCCGCTACAGGACTTCACGGTGCTAACAGGTTAGGTGGGAATTCCCTATCCGACCTGGTTACATTCGGAAGAAGGGCCGGATTACACGCGGCGAAGGCTGCGGCTTCGATTGATTCATGGAGCGAGATCGAAATCAGCAAAATACACGAGGGCATCGACAAGATGATGGCTCCACTGAACCGGGAAGGTGGGGAAAACCCAGCAATAATCGTCAATGAACTGAGAGAAATGATGCAAGAGAAAGTTGGTATTATCAGAAGTCAAAAATTACTGGAGGAGGCTCTGGAAGAGTTGGAGGTCTTCAAGGAAAGATCAGCGTCGAGTTCTCCTGGAGGAGGTGTAATTTACAACCCAGGATGGCATCAGGCGCTCGAACTGGATGCCATGATAGTTGTCAGCAAGATGTGTGCTATGGCAGCACTGTGGCGTGAGGAGAGTCGCGGGGGCCATACAAGAGATGACTTCCCAGTTCCTGATCATGAAAAGTGGGGGAAAATAAACAGTGTGATATCCATGGGTGAAGATGGTGAAATGGGTATTCAATCAAGAAGATATCCGCCGATTCCATCAGAATTGAAAGAACTATTAGACGCAGAAGATCTTGAGGGTGAGAACTGATGGAAAAGGAAGTCACATTCAGGGTCTTTAGGAGCCATACAGGTGAGAGGCCGTTTGCCAGTCACCCAAAGACAGAATCTTCCGTCGGAAAGATGACTGACTACACAGTTGAATATGATGAGGGCATGGTTGTTCTGGACGTGATCCACAAGATACAAGCTGAGCATGCTCCAGATCTTGCTTGCAGATGGAATTGCAAGGCAGGAAAATGTGGTTCTTGCTCTGCTGAGGTCAACGGAAAATCAAGACTGATGTGCATGACAAGGATGTCAGACATAATGGAGGAGACGCCGGAAAACGAGCCTGTGACCGTCAGGCCTATGCAGGGATTCCCGCTTATTCGAGATCTTGTTACGGACACGAGTTGGGCGTATCAGATGAATAAAAAGATGATTCCAGTTAGTGGTCCCGACAAATTGGACTGGGAGTTCAATCAGAATGAAGCTGATCGAATTCAAGAATTTAGACAATGTATCGAATGCATGCTGTGCATGAACACTTGTCACGTTCTCAGAGAACACCAGAAATTTGATGACTTCGCCGGTCCGAGATTCTTCGTCAGAATGGCTGGGCTTGAGATGCATCCCTTGGATTCGGAAAGCCGCATACCGCAGATAAAAGAAGACTTCGGAATAGGGTATTGTAACATTACTCGGTGTTGCACAGAAGTGTGTCCAGCTGGAATAAATATTACCGACAATGCAATTATTCCACTCAAAGAGAGGGTTGTCACAGAGTACTACGACCCCATCGCGATGATAGCACGTAAAATCGGATTCAAAAAGTGATGTTCTTATTTTTCCTCCGAGAGCACGAGGCCCTCGGAGGGGTTGCGTGAATCATGGCCGTTGAAGCATTAAATGCATTCAAAGACGCCTGATGCCTGACTTCTTGACGTTTGCCTTCTTTATTTTCGCCGGAAGCCATGCAGGTCCGGAAGCCGGCCTGTCCACCATAGACACTGATCCCGTGAAACAGTGGACCTTGTTGGTCCCCCTCTCCCTCAGCTCAATGCTGGTTTTTCCTCGGGTGGCTGCCTTAAGGGCAGCTCCCCTTGGTTGCTTCGAAACGAACACGTGGTCCGAATCGCTTCCATCGCTGTTTAGCAAAACGAAGTACTTTTTGTCACTCATAGCACAATACCTCCGGAGTAACTTAGAACTGTTCTATATATATCCGTTTCGCCGATTTCGATAGACTGCGGCGCTGAAGAAGAGAAAATGGGTCTCTCGAATGAAGTATTGTGATGTCCCTAGAGCTCTGCACATGCCAGGGTTTTCGTCGTAGTTACACCCCGAATTGACCTCAACTCCTCAACTACCAGCCTAGCAATGTCGCCTACGGAATCAGCCTCGACCTTTACAATCAAATCATGATCACCGAATAAGACATTCGCTTCAGAAACAAATTTCATTTTTCTAGCCTCTTGATGAACCTTGATCTCAGAACCCGGCTCGACGTTAATCAGCACAAACCCCGCCGCCATGGTGGGTGATGAGACGTTCAAGGTGATGAAGGCTTCGTAAAACAGATCTTTTAGTCGATGAGGATATACGTCGGTGCTTGTCCGGTCGGCTGTGGCCGAGACCATCATAGTGAGGGAATGTCAATTCGGACAGGTCCGCTTCATGTTTGGGGACCTCACCAAAGAGGATGGAGATATTCTTGTCACTCCTGCGAATAATCGACTCGCAGGTAGGGAGGGTGTGGATGAAGTTGTTCACCAAGCAGCTGGTCCTGAGCTCAGGGAACATACCCACAACATAGCTGTTGAAAGGCGGAAGGAGAACCTCCCTCCTTGTGGTGTGGGTGAAGCGGTCATAACTCCGACTTTTTCACTCCCTCATGGCAGTCTGATTCACGTTGTCGGACCTGATTGTCGTCGTCCGACCCAAGACAATGACCGTCGGGAGCTCCTGAAGGCTGCCTACGCATCGCTCTTCGAGAGAATTGGGGAGATAGAGGACAGAGAAACACTTGTACTACCACCTCTGAGCATGGATATCTTTGCATATCCACATCGAGAAGGAGCTCGGATGACTATGGAGATCGTACTCGCCTGGATGGACAGTGGCGAAGATCCCGGGGTCAAGAGAGTCAAAATAATCACTCAAGAGACAAATTTCGTCAACAACATGAAAACAGTGTACAGGGAATCAGAAGATAGGTTTCCTGGAGTTGACAGGACTAGAGAGTACCGCCGAGGCCTCATAGATTAATCAGAATGATTCAAAGCCGCATTACTATCATGTTTCCGGACGGCCTCGTAGATATCCATACGCCCAACGGCCACTGCTTTTGCAAGTGATTTTGGTATTGTCACGCGGCCACCAGATGTCGTCCGAGATCTTCTCTGAATCTCTTTTATCTCTCCCTCAGAAGGATCTATATCGACTCTTTCTAATTTCCTCCGACCAGGTTTCATCGCAATTCTGGCTGCCGAAGCAGTGTGGTTGTGTCGTGAGCCTGTGGATGTCTTTCTCTCATCTACGATTTCAACGGAGTGCCCCCTGGTCAGACATATGTTCACAATCCTCCCGGATATGGTTCTAGATCCGTTCCCGATTCGCACAACGTGGAATTTTGGGTTATGTTTTCCAACAATTGTGTCGATGACATTCGCTGTCTCATCCACCGATTCTAATTGAACGGATCCCAGTATCATGTTTTTCGAAATCCATGCTAGACCGGGCCTTGGCCCGGGGTCCACTCCAAAAACAATATTGTCAATTGTCGTGTTATTACCTAGCAGTGCAGAGGTTATGGCAGCCTCGAGGTTGTCCACAGTGCAACCTATCCCCCTTGGATCTCCGATGGTTCTGACTTCTTCCGGTGTTCCGAACCAAACACTCATGGACGCTGGGATATTATCTCCCGGAGCAAGTTGAACGGGACGGATCCCATGAGATCTTAGTGCATTGATTAACCTGTAAGCTAACTGATAGTCATGGGTGATGACGCCTGCGGCCTCCACGTGTCAGTGGACTGGTAACCGGTGTTCAAATCTTACTACGATGCACGGTGAAAATAGTCAAAATAGTGATAGATTCTCAAAATATCTGCCAATATGACCGGTGTCGTCATTAGCCCACCCGACAGGCTGCCGTAATATGAGCGGCCCCTATGAGCGTGAACTGCGGTCCGTACTTGCGGGTGAAAGGAAGGGCGTGTTGGCAATAACAAGATCGTGCAACGAAGTTGAGAGGGCTCGTGCCATGCAAGTCTGTGAACGTCCATTCCTCGTTGTCAGGGCTCCGGGAAGCGGCTCGGAGGGGACTGGGGACCTACTTGTCTTGAGGGGGGACATCTGCTTTCCAATAGAGGTTAAATCATCAAAAGTAAGTAGAATATACCTATCCGGGAGAACAATGACGCAGTATGACGCATTCAAGAGAACTGGGGAGAGGTGCGGATTGCTTCCACTCTATGCATTCAGACTAAAAGGCGTCAGAGGAGACAGTTGGAGGATACTTTCGGTTCCGGTGGAGGGGCTGAGGGGCAAGATGAGGTTGATTGCAGATAGAGTTCCTAATCTCCCCCTAACGAGGAACGGTGCACCCCATTTAGACTGGGATTCCGGAATGCCATTGCACAGATTCATCGCAATGATTTGTGGTTCGGATGGTTCAAGGTCAAGTCTCACGGGCAATTCCTGAGTTCCGAATCCACACGATCTAGTGAAACGGAAATCTGGATTATTTCTTCTTTTGAGACGGCCAAATCTATCCTGTCGAGACGTGCTTTGATGGCCGATCGCTCTTTTCTGATCCTCTCGAGGTTCCTTTCCGTGCGCGCCGCGTCCCCGGTCATGAGGTCAACGAGAGAGGCTTTCGATTTAGCATCCACGTAACAGTGACATTTGAAACGGACCCCCAGTCACACTCATTCATGCAGGACCAGACTGTTGGTTTGAATCAGGTTCTATTGGTCCTCGTATTGGCAGCACTGACGCTGAATGGTTTTTTATCTCCAACGGTCGGTATCTTGTTGACGGTATGGTACATTGCCATCGTCTATCTAGATAGTGTGGGCATTCTAGATAGATGGAATTGCACAAGAGTACTAGGCATAATCCTAATGATTAGAACCAGCAAAGGAAAAGAGGTCGCTGAATCTTTAGCCCGCCCGAGGCGTCTCTGGAGAATTTTCGGAGAACTGTCAATTTGGTTGTGCTTTGGTGTGATGTTCTTTTTGATATTCGGGATAATTGCAAGCGCGTTGACGACCGCAATGCAACCTGCACAGCAAGAAGTTCTACCTGCGACGGACATCCTTTTTATTCCCGGGGTCACCAGCTTCGTCCCCATTTTCTGGCCCATATTAGCCCTGATCGTCGCGGTGGTTGTTCACGAATATGGACATGGTCTACTTGCGAGGGCTCACGGTATGAGGATACGTTCCTTCGGTGTTCTGATGGCAGGGATAATCCCCGTGGGTGCCTTCTATGAGCCAGAACAGGAAGAAATGAGGATCGCTCCCTCACGCGACAGATTGAGGATTTTTGCGGCTGGACCGTCGATCAACATCGTAATGACCTATATCGTAGTCATACTTCTTGCTTTGGTATCATCAGGCCTGACCGCGAAACAGGATGGAGTGTATGCTATTGGTATAGTCGAGGGATCAGGGGCAGATGAAGCGGGGCTCATGCCATACGAACTGATCAGCGAGATTGACGGGGTAATCATCAAGGATGGTGTGGATCTAACAGAAACTCTCGCCTTATACGAGGCTGGCGACGAAATTCTGATGACTGTTGGGACGAATCCAATAAACGGACCGGTAGAAACGCGGACAATAGAGGCATATCTCACAGATAAAAAACAGTATTACTACGATTTATGCGACGGAGACGAACAATGCACCTCCAATGTTGACAAATCAGGCTTGGAGGAGGGTGAAGCATTTCTTGGTGTAATAGGTGTGAGGTCTGCAGATTCTGCTGCCAGGATATTTACAACCCCCCTCTCCAAAGACGCTGGCTTAGGCCAGAAGATCGTTACAGTGGCGATATCTCCATTGATCTTCAGCGGCATACCCATACAGAACCAAGGTCAAACTATGGTCTTGGAGGAAAGAGCCTTCTTGGAAGCAAGCGAAAGTCTTCTGCCATCATTACTCGGAACGGAAGTTATCCTCGGTGTCTTCGACTTCTTCTTCTGGATTATGTGGATTAGTTTCTTGTTGGGTGTTGCCAACTTGATTCCACTTATTCCTTTTGACGGGGGCCACATGGTCAGAGATGCTGGGCACATTATAGCGAAGAAGATCCTTCCCCGCTCGAATCCTCTTAGGGTAGAGCGGCTTGCTGACAGATTGAGTGGTTACAGCAGCCTACTCGTCCTCGCCTTGGTTATGATCCCGATCTTCCTTCCCAGATTTTTCTGAGGCACCTCTTAGTGTATCGAACAGGATCGGAAGTATCAAAATTGCACCTATTACGAATGAAAGTTTAGTCCAAGAAGCATTCGGCACCGCCGGCCATGCACCGGTGGTGAGTAGTTTAATCGATCCAAGCCAAGGTATTTCGGTTGATGCGACCCCTATGATCCAGTCATCCCTGACTTCCAAAACTGGGTTTCCATTCTCATCCTTCAGACCCTGGCTTTGGATATACTGATCGGACGCGTTGTGATCAGTCGCCCTGAGTTGATCAATCCGGCAACCATTTGATTTTTCATTGTCCCCTGTGGTCAGATAACCCTCATGATTAGGGACCCATCTGTCGATCCTGAGTTTCCCTCCGTGAGGGTAGCACTGATATTCTAAAACAAGAGATATTTCTTCAACTCCCCTGATATCTGTGCCTGGGACATCCCATCCTCCGCTCTGATTACTCACGGCCTTTAGGATAGCCCGATGTATAACCGGTGTATCGCCACCACCATTTTTTTGATAGATTATAACATCCCCTGGCATACCATGACTATTATACCCAAAATATTGGTTGCCTGTTTGAATTGACTCAACATAGGTGACAATGTGGTCAACCCTGGAAGGGGAGTCTACTAGGATTAGGTCTCCAGCGTCAATAGAGCCGATCTCCCCATTTTCTGAATGAATCATCGAATTACTTTCCACGACGACGAGTGGCGGCCATGAGCCGGTAATAGCCCACAAGCCAGATAGTATAGCCACAACCAGGCATATTGAAATTGCCGCCTCTCTCAATATATTCGAAGTCACATCAACCACCATCCTCAGGATTACGTCCAGATGGAGTGGTGAGCCATAGTAGGATGGATAACGCGAGGATTAACACACTGGAAAATGGGTCAAAATGTGGTGGGGGGTGGGAAGAGGGTTCCTTACCAAGCAATGCATCATTAACGGAGAATGATGATCCGTTTGCCCCTCCAGTGATGCATTCAATGATGATTAATGTCAATGCAACTGCGGACATCGTTATTATCGTCTTGTTGGTTTTCGCATTCTTGAGGCTGGCAAGACCGGGCAACAGATTAGCCAACTTTGAGTTTCCACCAGACCACCAAGTTACACGTTTATGAGTAGTGTTAGGACTCTCGCGCCATCTTCTGCTGGGTTTGATCTCCATTTCTCGATAAAATGCGAGCAATCGAGATCTGTATCCTGATCCAAGGGCTTCCGCGGCATCTTCCACCTCTTTACTCCGGCGGATAACTTCTGTCCGGGATTCCAGTGAGCAAATCTCCTCAAAGCTGGATCTCAGAGAAACATAAACAAAGAAATCAGGCAACAGGAAGAAGCAACCTAAACCGCCGATTATGAGGCATGCCCAACTGAAAGGGACCAGCGAAGAGGTTGCTGGGTCCGTGGTTCCACCCAGGATGATGAAAAGAAACCCCCAAATCAACGCTCCCGTCAGCAAAATTGAGGAATATGCAGTGATGGGGTAATGCAGATCGGGATTATTCTTCCACCAACTGCGAATTTTGCCGCGAGAAGGGGAACGGGCCACGCTTACCGCAGGGGTGAACATGATTAGGCCCTTACGGGAACTTGGTTTGTGCACACATGTCTTTTTGGGGGTTGTTTACGTCGTATTCCATGTGAATGACCACGCGAGCTTGGACGCGCGGGTATCTAAGCTTCTGAAAAATCTCGATTGGCGTCCCACGCCAATTCAAGAGGCGGCTCTGGGACCACTATTATCCGGAGAGGATGCCTTGTTGGTTGCGCCTACTGGAAGTGGAAAGACCGAGGCTGCGATAATCCCTTTGGTATCAAACCAAATCAGTGAGGGTTGGGAGCCGTTATCCATACTCTATGTGACGCCATTGAGAGCTCTAAACAGGGATATGGACCAAAGGCTCGGTCCATTCCTGGACCCGTTGAACATCGATGTCGCACTCAGACACGGAGATACATCGAAAAAAGAGCGTGCAAGGCAGTCCAAAAGTCCGCCTGACATACTGATTACAACTCCTGAGACAGCACAAATCATGCTACTAGGGTCACGGTTGAGAGTGCACTTATCCAAAGTGAGGGCAATAATTGTGGATGAAATCCACGACTTGGCAAGCTCTGAAAGAGGAGCGCAATTGCTGATTGGTATTCAGAGGATTCGAGCACTTTCAAAGCGACCGGTCCAAATTGTCGGGCTATCAGCGACTGTTGGAAATCCAAAGAGTGTCGCATCTTGGCTGTCAAATAAGACCAAGGTTATCGAAGGACCATCACCCAGATCCACCGAGGTATCGGTTCATGTTGAGGCGACTTCACCAGAAGATGAGGCATTGGCAGTAACGTGGAATGTATCCCCCAGGGCTGTCTCGTCTCTGAGGAGGTTGTCAGGGCTGATACAGAGATCGTCACCTGCTTTGGTTTTTGTAAATTCGCGATCAAACGCAGAGACTGTTGCCCAGAGGATGAGTATGATCTCACCGGAAATCAAAATTGGGGTCCATCACGGGAGTTTGGCGGCAGAGACAAGAAGGCAGACAGAAGACGATCTAAAAAATGGGAATATTGACGCAATGATCTGTACATCTAGTCTAGAATTGGGCATTGATGTTGGTTCCATAAGGGCTGTGCATCAACTACAATCACCGAGGAGCGTGGACAGCCTCCTGCAAAGAATAGGTAGATCTGAACATAGGTTGGGAGGTACTGGTCGTGGTGAGATCCTGGTTTGGGAAACAGATGACATCGCAGAATCCGGCGTCATATCCCGAAGAGCCCTTGCGGGAGATTTGCCTCCAATTCAATGGCGTTCAAATCCATCAGTTGTCGCAGCAAACCAACTGATGCAGATGGCTATGGAAAAAAGCGTGGTACCACTCTCAGAGGCTCACGAAATAATTCAATCGGCTTCGATTTTTGACGACTGGACCTATGATGATACTATCGGCATCCTCAGGCTTCTTGACGATCGATGGCTCATTAGGTTGATTGAGACGCCCTCAGAGTCAGACGTGACCGTTTGGAATCGAAAATTATGGGAAGGTCTAGTGGGGAGGATAAATGACAAATCGCTGCCTGTAACCAGACCTGAAGCTGATGAATATGCGGAGTCAGTTCTGAATCGTATCAAATCAAAGATGGTGAGGAACCTCCCTGAAGCCATTTCCAACGGATGGTTCCAACCAGCTGGGAAGTTGATGTCGACTAGATTGGAACACTACTCCATGATTCCGGATGAAGAGTTGTACAAAATACGGGACGTAGTATCCAGACGGATACTCGGCACAGTAGATGAAGCATTTGTTTTGTCATTGAACTCCGATGGCACTGAAGAAGGGCAGGGGCGACCTAGGACATTCGTAATAGCAGGTAGAACATGGCAAATAATTGACGCAGATCCAGATCAGAGTGAGTTAGTTGTCGCTCCTATATCGGACATAGGAAACGCCCCGGTGTGGTCTGGAGAATTGCCTCCTGTGCCCAGCGAGGTTGCTAAGGAGGTTGGTCAACTTCGCAGAAGCGTAATCGAGCTATTGAATCCCACCGAGGGAGATCTTGAGTGCATACCCTTTGAAGAATATCCACTTTCCCAAGAAGCTGCGTCTATGTACATACAATCCGTGGTTGATCATCAAGAAGCGGCGGGTTGCCTACCGGACGACAGGACCCTGACGATAGAGGTTAGACAGCATGCTCTGGTTCTGAACTGCTGTCGTGGGTCAAAAATAAACGAGACGCTTGCTCACTTCATACAAGCCATGGGCTCCGGACTCGGGGGGAGCACTGGGATTGCAGTTGTGGATCCATACAGGATATCGTTCAAGATTCCAGAGGTCACAGCTTCTCACATGGAAGGTTGGCTAATGGAAACCTCTCCCAGAGCCCTTGAGGCAATAATGAGGATGACGATTCCAAATGGAAGGGCAGTCAGAGCGAGATTTGTTCAGGTTGCCAGAAGATTTGGGATTCTAAGGAGAGATGTAGACCCAAGGAAAGTGAATATTTCAGGTATGATGAAGAGGTACGATGGGACGCCTGTCGCTGAGGAAACCCTTTCAAAGCTGTTTCACGAAAGAATGGACATACCTGGCACAATGGATCTCATGTCAGACATACAAAATGGAGATGTAAGAATCATTGTTACTCCGCCGGGCCCGCTGGGGCAATCTCCAAGATCAGAGCGAGACATGTTACTCCCGGCATGGAGCGATAGGGATCTCCGCGAGAAACTTGAGAACAGATTACTATCAGAACGTTGCATAATGGTATGCTTAAATTGTCTAAATGTGGCTAGAAGTCGTGTATCTCGCCTGGAGGATAGGTTTGGACAATGCGCTATGTGCGGGGGTAAAATGAGGTGTTGTGGTCCTGAGAGGATGGAGAAGATGATTCTTGGCTGGGTCAAAAGTAGGGATCCAAAGGATCGGGCGCGAGTGCAAAAAAATGCAGAACTACTCCTCAACCATGGTTTCAATGCTGTAATGTGCTTAATGGGCAGGGGAGTAGGTGAAGAAACTGCCGCGAGGATCCTTCGAGACTCCCACAACAAGACAAGGACCGGCCTTCTGAGATCCATACACAATGCTGAGATCGAGTATGCGAGAACCCGTCGATATTGGTCTTAGCAAAATCGCTATTGAGTTACATGCTCTGGGAGGCTTATGCTGATCGGACTCACTGGAAGGAATGCAGCTGGCAAGACCACGGTGGTAAACTGGTTCGCGGACAGGGGTTTCAAGAAAGGATCTTGTTCTGATTCGATTAGGACTTGGTTGACGAAAAAGGGCCTAGATTCTACCAGAGAGAACCTCATACAAGGCGGTAGAGATCTCAGGAGCATGCATGGACCCGGAATACTTGCGGAGATGCTTCTTGAGGAGTTCCAGGGCCAAAATGCGATAGTAGACTCAATTCGCACCACTGCGGAGGTCAATGCACTGAGAGAAAGGGGCGATTTTTATTTGATTGAAATCAGAGCCGATCAAGATGTCCGCTGGGAAAGGTCAAGGGAAAGGTCAAGGGAAGGTGACCCGTTGACAAAGGCCGATTTCATTGATGCTGAAAACGAGGAGTTGGTTTCCAAGGACGAGGTTGGTCAGTCACTTATTGCCACAGCCGAATTGGCTGATTACGTCATTGAAAACGACGGTGACGTTGAATCCCTTGAGTTGATTCTTCAAGCGTTCTTGGACAGCCACTTGTAATTACACACTACGAATATTCAGCCCAGACTCCCTCATCAGGGACATGGATAGCTCAAAGTCTTCTCTCCATCGATCTGGAATCTCCAATCCTGATGGGATTACCACCTCTGATATACCGGCCTGTATCAAACTCCGGGCACATCGCGTGCAGGGTGGCCATGTTACGTATGCTGTGCAGTCTTTCAGCGAGAGTCCTATTCTGGCTGCATGCATAATCGCATTCTCCTCGGCGTGACAAATCAAAGGATATTTCAGATCGCGGTTTGTGAGGCGTTCCTCAGAGTCATCGATTCCTCGGGGGAATCCGTTGAACCCAGTTGATCTAATCTCACGATCAGGACCAACAACGACACAACCTACTTTGGTGGATGGATCTTTGCTCCATTTCGATATGTGCTCTGCAAGTTGAAGGAAGCGGTTATCCCATTTTTCAGTCACCTAATCGCCCTCCGCGTCTTGCCTCAGGAGGGTTGCCGACAAGAATGTACCTGAAGCATCTCCATCATTTTTTCCTCGGCTGGATAAAGCATTTTCAGCACATGGCCGGTAAGATAGATGCTTCCGAGGACAAGAAGGGGGGTTTTTCCAGCCTGTGCTGTCTTTACTGCTGATTGGAAGGCATCTCGGACTCTCTTTTGGCCAAAGATTTCCTTGTTTGATCCCAAAGCTCTAGCAATATGTTGAATCGGTTCTGCAGGAAGCCTGCCATTTTTTGGCTCAGTAACGACCACCCCTGCAATCTTTCCTCCATCCAAGGCTGACCGAATTGGCTCCATCACTCTGGATAGGTCTTGCTTTTTTGTCATTCCAATCAGCAATGTGTGAGGGGTATGCAGTCTTTCCATCTCATAGATTATGCTCTCATAATTATGAGCAGCGCTTAGTATTACATCCGACCCCTGGTATCTGTGTCTGGCCCCATCACGGCCCGGCCATCTAGGGTCCTCATGATTGGAGTTCCACCCAAGATTTCTACCCATTTCCGTGGCCATAGACCGATAAATGTCCCAGGGATGAGAATTGTCTTGGAAAGAAAGAATTGAAAGATCTTCACCTATTATCCTCCTTGCCTCGGATTCAATAACCTGATCTTCGGGTTCAAGCATAAACAGAGGCACTCCTTCCCGGTGAATTCCGGCTTTTTCTCTGAGCACATGTAAGAGTGTTGGGCCAAGAATCTCCAAGTGATCTTCGGATATTGTGGTGATTGCACACATATCTGCATTTACGCATCTTGTTGCATCAAGCCTTCCACCTAGGCCAGTTTCCACTATCGCCCTATCCACACCTGCATCATTGAATGAAACTAATGCGACTAGAAACGTCTTCTCATAGTAGGTTATGTCGACTGGCGGTTCAATTTCGCTGGCTTTCCGTACAATAGCCAAAGCTTCATCAAATTTCATCGAGCTTATCGGCTTTCCATCTATCCTGACTCTCTCCTCGACATTTACAAGATGGGGTGAGGTGAACAATCCGATGATATTCCCGTTCGCCGCTCCCTTGGCGGCCAAATGTGCACATAGCGATCCTTTACCGTTGGTTCCTGCAACATGGACACTAGGGAATGAATTTTCAGGGTTTGAAAGTCTTTCAAGCATCATTTTTACGTTATTCAGTCCAAGACGCATCCTTTTCTTACCCGGAGTAGGGGCCAGCCAAACTCTGAGTTCCTGACTTGACCATCTACCCATGCATCAACGACGGGTCACCCTGATATGATCCTAGGCCCTCAGGTAACCATGGCAGAAAGGAAGTTGGAGCCAATGGCATGGTCATCGATGATCGGAATGGGAGCGATGTTTGTTTCGACAATATGCCTCGGGATATTTATTCAACCTAGTTGGAATTTTGAAGATGCAAAGGCCTTCGGTGAAGGGGGTTCGACAGAGGCTTCGAATGTATTGCTTCAGTTGATGATGATTTTCCTGTTCACGGCCTTGGTAATTTGGCTGGCAAGAAAAGGAGCTGCGATGGTTATCAAAGTCGTCATCCTCTTTGCGTTGTGGCTTTCAATGATCTACACATTACTTCCAACGATAGCCCTCATAGCGTCCCTCACGGGGATGAGCGGTGAGGAGCCATGGAATTTTTCATTTTGGGTTGCTCCTTTAACCAGCTTAGGACTCATATTCTGCCTCGCCAAGTACCCCGAATGGTGGGTTGTCAACACCACGGGAATCCTTGTGGGATCGGGAGTGATTGTCATGTTGGGAATCAGTTTCGTGCCGATTCTGATCTGCATTTTCATGATTTTAGCCGCTGTTTATGACTATTGGGCTGTACATCGATCTAAACACATGCTGGAGCTCGCAGACACAATGATTGATCTGAAGTTGCCGGTCGTACTAGTCGCGCCCAAAGACGCTAGCTACAGTTTCATGGAGCAAAGTGGCAACATCCGGGATTCAGTGGATGAATCTGAAAGTGATTCCATTGAGATTAAGAAGCCCAAAGGGAAGGGAAGAGATGCACTATTCATGGGCCTTGGGGATGTGATATTTCCAGGTTTATTGGTAATATCCAGTTTGACATATATCCCAGAAGTGGGCGGGGAAATAAACAATCCATTCGGACCCATGTTTCTGGGACCGCTTCTTGTGGCTTTAGGTACATTGGTTGGCGGATTGATTGGATATGTCGTTTTGATGAAGTACGTGTCAGAGGGTAAGGCACAACCCGGCCTACCACTTTTGAATGGCGGGGCGATACTGGGATACATTATATCAGGATTGATTCTAGTTGGTCCAACTGGTCTTGTACACCAGATATCCTTCTTCTGAGGATAGTATCGGCCGAATCCCTCAATAGAGCCATAGAAATCCGCGTGATGATCCTGATGCTTGATATCCATGTTTTCAGAGATGCCCCCGATAGAATTAGGGCTGATTTGGCAAAACGAAAGATGGATGATTCTATTGTCTCTGACATCTTGAGGATGGATGAAGATTGGCGTGGCATCAAATTTGAGGTCGATCAGCTAAGAAAGAAACGAAACTCGTCAGCACGGATGATCGCAGCCGCAAAGAAATCCGGAGACGTCGACGCGGTGGAGAGAACATTGGAAGAAGTGCAAAGCCTGGGTTCTGCCATAGAAGAAATGGAATCTAAGGCCTCATCCATGATGAAGAAAAGGGACTCATTGAGAATGCAAGTTCCGAATTTATTGCACGAAGATGTCCCCATAGGCGAAAATGATGAGAAGAATGTGGAGATAAACAGGCACGGCGAGCCACCAGATTTTGGGTTTGACCCCAGAACTCACAACGAGATCATTGAAAAAAATGGGTGGGTTGACTTGACAAGGGGAGCTAAGGTTTCAGGATCAAGGCAATATTTCCTTATCGGCGACCTTGCAAGGTTAGAAATGGCATTGCAACAATATTCTACAGATTTTCTGACAGACAGGGGTTACACGCTTATCCAACCGCCGTTAATGATGAATAGGAAATCCTACGAAGGTGTGACGGATTTATCCGACTTTGAAAATGTGATGTATGGCATTGATCCAGATGGCTATTACCTGATAGCGACCAGTGAGCATCCTTTGACTGCAATGAGGATGGATGAGATTATTGAACCCACAGAGTTGCCGATAAAATTAGTCGGAGTTAGCCCTTGCTTTCGAAGAGAAGTTGGAGCTCATGGCCTGTCGGATCGGGGTATATGGAGGGTACATCAATTTACCAAGGTGGAACAAGTCGTCATCTGTAAACCCGAAGACTCATGGAATTATCATAAGGAACTTCTTGAAAATGCCAAGTCTTTGTGGGACAACCTCGGTCTACACTATCGAGTAGTTGACATTTGCACCGGGGACATGGGGACTGTGGCATCCAGAAAATATGATCTAGAGGCTTGGCTGCCTGGGGCCGGTGAATTCAAGGAAGTTGTATCTTGTTCCAATTGCACGGACTACCAGGCTAATCGACTAAAAATGAGATACAGGAAAAGTGACGGAAATGAATCAGTACACACATTGAATTCAACTGCTGTCGCGACGAGTCGCGCCTTAGTGGCTATAATCGAACAATATCAAACAGAGGACGGAGTTGTTAGAGTGCCCGAGGTCTTAATACCACTAATGAGGGGAGTGACCGAACTACGCTCACAGAAGTAGTATTTGTCAACCTATCTTGAAATTTTCGGGTTTATTCTCGATTGACTTGGCATTGGTTTGATCAAGCCGTGATTTAATCAATTTAAACAAGAGTCTGCTGAAAGCCATGGATATTAGTAAGAAGATTACACTTGTCCACCACGGAGTGCTTTCATTCGTTGCTAGGAAGTAGGTGACGATCAGTATGATAGCCCCGTATATTGCTCTAAATACAGAATAAAGGATGAATCCCTGAAGCCATGTGGAGCTCAGCATTCGATCCCACCAGCCAGACTCCATGCTTGTCGGGTCTGACTGGATCTCAAAGTCATGTCGGATCCTGGTTGAGGTTTCCTGTGTGTGAATTTCAGAGGTTATTTTGCTATCAAACAGATGATCACTGATTTAGGTACTGGGCATGACCTGCACACCATTGCTATCACAAATTAGAATTGATAAACACTGAACAGAAATACCCCAGGACTGCGATTGCATTAATCTACCTAGCCAGTGATTCTCTCAATATCAATCGGGACGTTGATGAACATCAGGAAATACCTCAACATCTAACGCCCAGTTGCTTGATCATAAATGGTGAATTGTACATCGTGGTCTTGTCTGTTACTGTGTGACGGTATTCGATATTCTGATGAGTCGCCTCCATTCCGGTTAGTCATGGCTTCCAACTTCCCTTCGGCTTCTTCTGCCGCAGTTCGGAAGAGTATGCAGGGTAACAAAAGCAAGAACACAATTCCTGAGTTAAAGGTTAGGCGTAAACTCCGGATGGCCGGGTTTCCGGGTTATCGACTGCATTGGAGAATAAATGATTCCGGAGGTAGATATCTCTGCAGGCCTGACATATCTTATCCTGGTAGGAAGCTGGCCATATTTGTTCACGGATGCTTTTGGCATAGATGTCCGACCTGCAACCTTCCAGAGCCGGTAAACAATGGCGGGTATTGGAGAGAGAAATTCGACAGAAATCTGAAAAGGGACATTGAGAAGGACGACCTCTTAAATCAATTAGGATGGAAGACTTTCGTCATATGGGAATGTCAGATTGATGCACTGGATCCTCTCAAGATTGCGACTGAATCTGGCTTAATTTGTTAATCTGAAATAGATAACAGATCGGATCCCATATCGACCTTTTCTCCCTCTGAGAAATATATTTTTTCAATTTGGCCTGATTTTGGTGCAGTCACCTGATGCTCCATTTTCATTGCTTCAAGTATCATAAGTGGCTGACCTGATCTTACTCTTTGGCCCTCTTTGACCAATATTTCTGTTACAATGCCTGGCATTGGTGCAGTCAAGCCGCCCCTTTCTTCGCCAGAGGAATTGCTATTTCCGTCTGCTTCTGTTACCACGAAGGTTTGGCCTTGGATGGTGATCCACCATGAGTCTTTTATTTTCGTAACAATGGCTTCAACCGCTTCCTGACCATCCCTTACAATGAGTGTATCATTATTTTTACTCAATTCGATAATGACGCCTGATTCGACACTCTCGCCGTCGATACTCAAATCCACAACGGACAATACTCCGCTATCTGAGCCCAATTTTACTGACCAAATGTCAGTTTTCTTTTCGACAGACCACCTCATCATAATACCTCATGGAAATTTCTTCGAAAGTGTAAGAAATGGGTCTTGGACGTGTCCGGAGTGCGACATGGTTGTCTTCGAATTACTCGCACTCTGAGTTCTCTGCAGGCCGAATTTGTCTGCTGCAGATGCAACGATGACCAAGGTTGCATCTGTTGGTTTATTGGTTTGGTGGGAATGATATCCATCATCCAGATAATTCGTCGTCACTCCTTTTTCTCTGAACACATCTGTGGATAGAATCTCTCTGCAGAAATCTATGTTGGATTTTACCCCGTGTAGTACAGTCTTTGATAGAACATGATCTAGCCTCCTAATTGCAGATAACCGATCTGGTGCATGTACGATCAACTTCGCGAGCATAGGGTCGAATGATGTTGTCACGTGATCTCCCTCCCGGATTCCAGAATCGATTCTTATACCCGGGCCTTGAGGTGTTTGAAACTTGGCAATCATGCCGATTGATGGTAAAAAACCGACGGATGGGTCCTCTGCATACAGCCTTGCCTCTATGGAGTGACCGGTTATGCCAACCTCATCTTGGCCGATTTGGAGTTCCTGTCCTGAGGCGACCCTGAGCTGCATGTGGACTAAATCTAGTCCCGTTATCAGTTCAGTGACTGGATGTTCAACTTGGAGTCTTGTGTTCATTTCCAGAAAGAAGAAATCATTGTTTGATGACAATAGGAATTCAACTGTTCCTGCTCCTTCATAATTCACCGCACGAGCTGCATCAATCGCTGCATTTCCCATTCTCTTTCTCAAATCTGTGTTCATAGCTGGTGATGGGGCTTCCTCTATCACTTTCTGATGACGTCGTTGCAAAGAACAATCTCTTTCGTTCAGATGAATAATATTGCCGTGGGAGTCAGCGAATATTTGAATCTCAATGTGGCGAGCCCCGGTGAGGAGAGATTCAACATACACAGTCCCATCGCCGAATGCTGCCGTCGCTTCTCTCGAGGCTGCCTCGTACTCCATTCGAAGGAGTTTTGGTTCTTTGACCGCCCTCATTCCTTTTCCACCGCCCCCAGCGCTTGCTTTGAGCAGCAGAGGATATCCTACTTGCGCGGCGGCAGCTGCCAGCTGAGGCAGTGGGTCCTCCCCCTCCTTTACATCAATCGACTTGCCTGGAATAACTGGAACTGATGCTTGTATCATGGATTCCCTAGCGCTTATTTTGTCGCCCATGACCCGAATTGCATCCGGAGGAGGGCCGATCCATATCAAGCCTGATTCAATGACCTCTTCAGCAAAATCTGCTCTTTCGGACAGAAAGCCATACCCAGGGTGAATCGCATCAGCACCCATGGATCTGGCGGCGTGTATTATTGCTTGAGATGAAAGGTAAGTGGATGCGAGATCCTCGCCGGGGATGTGTACAATTTTGTCTGCATAATCGAGATGCATTGAGTTTGAATCTAGGTCATTGTGTATTCCGATTCCGACTAACCCACACTCACGAATTGCCTTGAGGATTCTAATTGCGATTTCCCCCCTATTCGCAACAAGGACAGAAGTAAACGGAGTGGGTGCGTTTGTCATCCACTCCGGAACTTGCATCTCAATTCACCTCTGAAGTAAGCACCAATCATCGCCACGTGCTTTTAGGTGTAGCGTCTACAGTGAGAACTTGTCACCCTCGTTGGCTATAGACCAACCGTGGAGTCTTGGATCTTTTTTATCCCATGAAAGTGCAGGATTGGTATGGTTGAGGTGTATAAACCGAATATCGATATCATCTTCCTTCCTTTCTCCTAATCTCGCAATTGATTCTGTTATCGTAGGGTGTGGAACGTTATCTTGGCGGGCTATCTCATTACTCTCCCAAAATGTGCCGTCGATTAGAGCAATATCGATATCGATTTTTGTTAGCCAATCTCTAATGTTATCCTCACCCACCTGTTTCAAAGTCTTGTCCCAATCGTCGTGGTCTGGGAGATGTAACAAAGATTTGTCATGACCTCTTACAACAAATGCATGGTTGTCTGAAAACTCATTCCTGTGTGGTACAGATATCGGAGTGAATGAAAAATTTGGTGATAAATTCTGTTTTTTATTTGATTCGAATTGGTGTTTTACAAACACACCCTGTTCTATCATCGCCGCCCAACGTGGAGTTTCGTCGAACAGGCTCATCATCGATTCGCTTGCATGGAGCCTCACACCTTTCAGAGCCATTACTTCTCGCCCGAAAAGGCCCAGTCCGTCTACATGACCCAGATGGGCGTGCGTCAGCCAAATATCTGTTATTTCTCTTGGATTGAAGTTTTGACGTCTCGCCTGAGTATCGAGATCCCTTGAAACGTCTATGATGTGAATTTCGTTTTTATGCCTGACACATATGGAGGTCGGAAGCGTCCGATTTCCATTTTGGAACTGTGATTCACATGTCTCACAATGGCAGCCCGGATGAGGTATACCACCGTCCTGTGCCACCCCAAGGACTGTCACTGATGTTCTAAGTACCACAATTTCCCTGCCTTAATTTTCAAAATTTGAGTTTTTTTTCCACTCGGGTTCTCTCTTTTCAAGAAAGGCTGAGAGCCCTTCTTGTCCTTCTTTGGAGCCCCTCATCCGACTGGTTAGATCGAGGGTCCATTTTCTCAGCTGATCAGACCCCCCATTCCAAGTATCAAGTGATGCTACGAGGTCCTTTGCTGCAGAGATTGCATTCGGAGCGGATGTCATAACCTCTTGGGCCACTTTGTTCGACGCTTGCTCAAATTGATCTTTTGTTTCCACTACCTCATCTACAAAACCTACTCGCAACGCCTCGCTAGCATCCACGCGCGAGGCGAGCATTGAGAGCCGCCGGAAATTGGAGCTCCCGAGTCTTCTGTATACATAGGGTCCGATTACTGCTGGGAGGATGCCCAGTTTGACCTCTGAAAGAGCTATTTTTGTTCCGGGTTCTGCGATAGCGTGATCAAGGCATGCCACCAACCCTGCTCCACCTCCAAGTGCGACGCCTTGAACACAGCCAATTGTGAAACAAGGATGAGACCACAATCCATGGAACAATCTATCCAATCTCTCAGCGTCCTCTCTGTTTTCTTGTTCTGATTTAGACCCGCCATCTCGCATCATGTCAATGTCAGCCCCCGCACAAAAATGTCTTCCTTCACTACGAATGTTCAGAATTCTCAAGCTTCCACCATTAACTGTCGAATGTTCTTTTGTCCAATCGAGTAATGAGGAGATTTCTGATATGAGTGTTTCATTCAATGCGTTATGTGCATCGACCCGGTTCAGACGGATTGTAGCCTGGGGCCCCTTTATCTCTAAATTACATAGGTTGGTATCTGGCCTGATCATTTAATCACATCCGGAAGACTCCGTATTTTTGTTCGGGGAACGGGGCGTTCAAACTGGCAGATATGCACAGGCCAAGCACATCCCGTGTATCTCTGGGATCAATTACCCCATCATCCCAGATACGAGCTGTTGAGTAGTAAGGACTACCCTCGCGATCATACTTCTCCAGAATAGGGCGTCTGAAGGCCTCGACCTGTTGTTTGTCCATTAAGTCAGACCCGCGCCTATTGTTCTGATCTTGCTTGACTGTTGTCAGCACGTCCGCGGCCTGAGGCCCCCCCATCACAGATATTCTTGCATTGGGCCACATAAATAAAAATCTTGGATCGTAAGCTCTGCCGCACATACCATAGTTTCCCGCGCCATGACTGCCGCCGATGATCACTGTAAATTTAGGTACGGGGACACATGATACAGCTGTCACAAGCTTAGCACCGTCTTTGGCTATTCCTCCTGCCTCAGCATCTCTTCCAACCATGAAACCCGAGATGTTTTGGAGAAAAATCAGCGGTGTTCCTCGCTGCCCACATAGTTCGACGAAGTGAGCGCCTTTCAGAGATGAGTCTGAGAATAAAATACCGTTGTTTGCTATTATTCCGACCGGATATCCATGAAGGTGCGCAAAACCGCATACAAGGGTACTTCCATATCTTGGCTTAAATTCGTGAAAATCTGATGAGTCAACGATTCTACCTATCACTTCACGAACATCGAATGGGGTTCGATTGTCCTCAGGGATAATTCCCAATAGATCATCAGGATCGTGGAAAGGAGGTTCAACTGGTCTGAAATCCAATCTTTTTTTGGGTTCGATGTTGAGGTGTTCAACAATCCCCCTGACAAGTTCCAACGCCTCACCTTCATTTTCAGCAAAGTGATCAGCGACTCCAGACTCGCG
>DAMH01000010.1:60242-61826 GCA_002499585.1 Euryarchaeota archaeon UBA552
AGAGGGGGTCCTGCGAGGAATATGGTTCCATTTCCTTTGACTATGATTGACTCGTCGCTCATTGCTGGAATGTAGGCTCCCCCCGCGGTGCATGATCCTAAAACTGCGGAAATTTGTGGAATACCCTTGCTCGAAAGCATGGCCTGATTTCTGAAAATTCGTCCGAAGTGGTCGCGATCCGGGAAAACCTCGTCTTGCAATGGAAGAAATGCGCCTCCAGAATCAACCAGGTAAATGCAAGGCAAATTATTTGCCTCAGCAATCTCTTGCGCTCTGACGTGTTTCTTGACGGTCATCGGATAGTATGATCCGCCTTTTACTGTGGCATCATTTGCTACGAACATACATTCCCTGCCGTTTACGACTCCTATTCCTGTAATTATGCCAGCAGATCTTGCATTCCCATCATATAGGCCGTTTGCGGCCAATGTGGACAACTCTAGAAACGGAGAACCTGGATCACAGATTTCTTCAATCCTCTCCCTTGGCAGGAGTTTCTGCCTTTCTCTGTGTAAAGCCACAGACCTTTCACTTCCCCCTTTTTTGGTTTCTTCTATTTTCTCCCGTAGTTCTCTGACTAGGGCCAAATTAGTCTCATGGCGAGTCTTCCATGTTTCATCATTTTTGCTCATACGGGTAGTCAGCCTAGCCATGCATTACGTCCTGAACGGCCGTAGGACTTCAATCCCACGACTTATTATTGTGAAAATGAATCCTGAAGCCCTAACAATTACGTCTCTCCAACATAACCCATGGCTATGTCCGAAGAGACTGCTGGGTTTACAGAAGATGATATTGGAGAGATCTTGACTTTGAAAAGGCCCGATGGAACATACATTCAAGCAGAGATAGTAAGGGTTTTCTGTCCTCTTTGTACTGAGGAATTCATCGGGACGAAACGTGATGCTGGTGGATTTATCGCCGGACACAGAGCCTACCATGAGCACGAGAATATGAGTGATCTTATTGCAGAATCGATGGGAGGCGTTTGAGTCACTTATACGACCATTCGCCCCCTCTCATGACTGATTTTATGTTCCCGTCGGCGGTTATTCCGTCTATGTCCATTCTCTCGGACCCAATCATCCAGTCTACATGGATATTTGAGGAGTTTCCCCCGGCCTCCCTTACGGCCTCGGGGTTAATTCCTATGTCGTCTTTGAAGCATTTCGAGTAGCATTGCCCTAAGGCGATGTGAGAGCTGGCATTCTCGTCGTAGAGTGTATTGTAGAAGAGTAATCCAGATTTGCTAATTGGAGACGAATGTGGAACGAGAGCGACCTCGCCCAATCTTCTGGCTCCCTCATCGGTATCGATAAGGTTGAGGAAAACCTCCTCTCCCTTTGATGCCTTGGCATCTGTGATTTTCCCATCCTCGAACACTACCTCTATTCCATCTATCAGCGTTCCTCTGTGAACCAGCGGTTTAGAGGCTCGAACAACGCCATTTACCCTGTGAGAGTGCGGAGTTGTGAATACTTCCTCGGTCGGTATGTTCGGGGTGCAAGTAATACCGTTCTTTGCCGTGCTCGCTCCGCCTTTCCATTCGTGGCCATCTGCCAAACCGATTTCCAGGTCGGTTCC
>DAMH01000010.1:62216-77120 GCA_002499585.1 Euryarchaeota archaeon UBA552
CGTTCGTTCAAGGTTTCCTGATGTAACTTCCAAGCTCCTATCGGATCAGGATTGTCTACTCTCGATATTGAAAATATTGCCTTTGCAAGTTCGGATATCGCATCAGTCTCGCTTAGATCTGGGAATACTTTCTTTGCCCAGGCTGCCCCGGGGAATGAAACTATGTTCCAGTTGGTAACAAAATTCGTGATTCTCTCCATCGCGGGTTTGGACGCCATGGACATTGATTTCCCCGCTCTTGCAACCCTGGATGGATCTTGTTCCGAGAGCAGAAGGGGATTCGCTGCCGAAACAGCCAATCTTGCTGTGTTATTGTCAAATGCATTAGCCATCGCATTGAACATCCAATCCGGGGCTGCATCCAAGCTTTCGTCTGATGCGAATCTGTATCTGTCCAGCGTCAGGATATCATCGGATAGCATCGATGTTACAATCCCTGCACCACGCCTGTAAGCCTCTGCAGATAGTCTCCTAACCAATGGCAATGCTTCTACGGGTGCGGTGATTATGAGATTCTGACCTTTCTGCAAATTCAGTCCGACTTGAATTGATACTTCTGCCAACCGATCCAGCATTTCTGTCTCATATGGAAGGTCCTCGTCCGATGGGGCGGTCATGTTGCAATGTGCAAGGGGGTATCGTTTGAATGTTTGAATGATTCTAGACGCCCAATGTTAGCCTGAAGACGTTCCGAAGCGCTGGGGCGAAACCCACCACCATCAAGCACAGTGCAATAAGTATCCTAAGGTGCTGTTGTCTGTATTCAAACACAGCCTGTGAGAAAAACCAGCATATCACCCCGGCGATTCCAATTTTTAAGATTGTGAAAGTTATCGAGGTGTCCAATACATCTGTAACCATCGAACTAACGACGTGCTTCTCAGTATATCCGAAATAGTCTATTCCTATCCACGTTGCAATTCCGTCCCCGATTTGACCTCCGACTGGTAGCAACACTGCAGGACTTGCGAGGACGCCGCGTCTCCAAATTTTACTCATATCCTGTTTCATTTTAGCTTCGGACTCGAGATATTCGCTTTCAGTGACTCCGGGCGGCAAAATACCCGGAATATAACCCAAATCTGCGGATTTTTGCTCATATTCCTTTCCAATGTTGTAAATCACATAGCACACAAGAGACGGGATTCCAATCACAATGAAAAGGGGCCAGAATGTGAGATCGTCTCCGTTCCCCTGAACAGCGTATCCGGACAGTATGGCGAAGAGTACAATCGAACCGCCAACGCCTGAGGAATATACCATCCTATGGATGCTGTCAAATCTTTCAATGTTTGAACCGGCTAGCCAATATGGGGATGCGACTCCGAACAGCGCTATAATCCACATGACCTCATTGTCAATGACTCGCTCGTTATTTGCGAAGGTGTTCCCGCCGACCACACCAGTGCAGTATATCATTGCCTGGGCTCCGACAATCAATGCTGAGAGGTGCCTGAGTGAAACCTCGGCATCGTGTGTATTCTTCTTCGGGCCGACTGACACCCTGTGCCCAATGAAACCAGCTACGACGACCCAGAAGGCCGCATGGAAATGTATTCCGGGGCTTACGAACCAAGGAGCTATTGAGTCGCTAAACAATCCAGCGTCCTCGACGACCTCCCCAAGCGGGGCCCACAGCACCCATGGCAACAGGGCGATCAACATCGCATCTGATCCATCTACACCAGCAACTCTCAATATCCCGGCGAGTGACACTACAAACAAAGCCAAGCCCAATCCGTAGCCAGCAGTGTTTACGTAGTTGTAACCGCTGTCCCCTGAAGTTTCATTTATGATGGAATCGATGAAATATCTGAAGATGAAATCCGAAATTGGATTGTTAAAACCTATGAAATGCGAACCAAAACCAAACCCAAAAATCAGCAATATGATGGTGAGGATACGAATAGCCCATTTCTCATAGTCGTAGAGGGTCTCAAAGGGATTCACGTACTACCGAAGTGGCAGTGTATATTGAGTTAATCGGAAAATCAGAACAACTTAGTTTGAATGGAGCGATGTTCCTGGCTTTTGTGAGTTCTCCTACTGGATTTTTTTCTACTTCCGTGTTTCTGGTAGACTAGCCTGCTTGTTGTCTTTGCATCGGGATTTCTCCTTGCAGAATACGCTCGCCTGACACCTTCTTTCCTTGCGCTTGCTTCATCTGTACACGGCATGGGGTAGTCTTTTCCGATCAGGCATGAAGCTGAGGCCTGTATTTCCTCGGGCATCTTCCATGGCTCATGGATGTATTTGGAAGGGACATTTCTCAATTCCGGAATCCACTTTTTTATGAAGTAGCCCTCTTTATCATGATCTTTTCCCTGTTTCAGTATTGAGTATGCTCTGACTGTATTTATGCCGGTGGTTCCTGACTGCATTCCAACTTGGGACCAGTGTATTCCTGGCTCATAATCCATGAAGAGCCTTGCCAAATGGAGTCCTGTCTTTCTCCATGGCAGCCATAATGTGTATGAGGCAACAGACATTATCATTGCTCTCATGCGGAAATTTATCCATCCTGTCGAGGTCAGTTGCCTCATGCATGCGTCAAAGAAAGGCCACCCAGTATTGCCTGTGGCCCAGGCATTGTACAGTTTTTGATCAAACTCTCTGACCATCAAGGAGTCCAAATCATGATTCATCGCTCTGATATCCAAAGTAGGCTCCTGCTCTAATTTTTGGATAAAATGACAATGCCACGCCAACCTACTCTGAAAAGAAGAAAGACTTTTTTTCCAATTCGACTTGCTATCCGGATCCAACCCCTCGTTCTTCAGTTGCCTCTGTCTCTCACTGACCATCTGAACAGCTCGTCCTATTGAAATACAACCTGCACTAAAGTAAGGGGAAAGGCGGGAGCAATGATTTGTTGCCAATGCGGGTGCCGACATTCTCCAACGATACAATTCTCCACGTTCTTTCAGGAAGGAATCGATTGTGCTCATTGCAGCATCTTCCCCAGGAACAGGTCGGTGTTTTAGTGGTCTTGGGTTCAATTTCACAGAAGTGAGGTCAGGATTTTCTTTCGCGGGTATAACAGTCAGATTATGTGGAATTTCTATTAAAGGCTCTGACATTCTAGCGTCCCTGCTTGCCTTCCAATTATCTCTACTTTCCAAACCCCTGACGACTCCGTTGGAGGGGAACTCGATCCACTGTATTTCCTGTTGTTCGCACCATTCTTTGACAAGCATGTCTCTTTGATAAGACCATGATGTCCCTGTTTCCTCGTGAGAGAATATCCTGTTGATACCGTGTGTCCGATCTAATTTTCCAAGGATCTCGATGGCATTTGAGTGGATGATATGGAGAGATCCGCCGATTAGTCTGAGGTTCTTGTCGAGCGCGAGCGCGCAATCAATCTCCCATTCGATGTGTATGTCATCAGTATCTGGTTGACTTTTCCTCTCTGGCTCAACGAGATACATCAAGAACAGTGGGTTTTTGGATTGGGACGCGACTTGAAGTGGCTTGTGGTCTCTGAGCCTTAAGTCTCTTTTGAACCAAACAACTTCAATGGGCATTGTAACAAAGAGCTACTGGATATCCTATGAATGTCCGTTTCTTCGGTTCTATCTGATTCACTCTTCGGAATAGTTGATTGACTCATCAGATTCTAGATCTTCAATACCGTTGGTGTCCCCGTAAACAGATTCTTCCATTGAGGTTTTCCGTCCTTGTCTATTTCTTTCCTTTCTGATTGCTGAGATTCCAGGGACCAGTTCCTCGAACTCAGACCTAGATTCTCCTTCTTCTTTAATTTGGTAGCTCCCAAGGCTCCTGTCCTCTATTCTCTTCCTACGGACATCCCTCTCCATTCCTCTGATTACGGTGCTGTGCTCAGCTCCGTCCAACAACCCCTCGATGGCAGTGCAGGCTGTCATTAGGCCAAGTTCGTCTCCGATGACAACAACTGTAGAACCGTGTATGGCGATTTCTGTTCCGGTTGACCTTTCTATCAGAGACCGTATTCTTCCATCTCTACCAATCAACCGACTACGCATCCTTCTGGTGTGATTTCCTTTTCTTCCTACCCACTCCCTGATATCGTAAATTCGCAGGAAGGTGTCATCACCAATCAGGCGCAGAGCCCTGTTCGGTGCGAGACCTCTCCCAATGGCCCGTATGATGTCCGGTAGTTTTATTCTGACCACGGGATCAACACTATCTGGCCACTTGACGGAGACTTCACCAGACTCAGAATCTATGTGCAATTTGACTCCAGAGGCTTCCTCTATCGATTTTCGAGTTTCACCTCCCTTCCCAATCAACACCGCGATTCTTTCCTTGGGTATTCGAGTCAGCATTTCCATAATTTTCCCTCGATATCGACCTTATTCAATCCGATCCAGAAAGGGGCTCCAAATTGGGAGCTGGATCATCTATGACTCTCAACAGTGAATCTTCGAGGTTCACATTCATTCCGGATCTGTTTGCCCAGTCGACGATTCTTGTCACATCCCTCACCAGGAATTCACGGGCAGAGGGGTGTTGTTCGACAACTGCCTGCCCGACGTCTATAATCCAAGGCTGGCCTCGGTGATAGAGTACATTGAACTCGCTAAAGTCAGAGTGGACAAGTGTTGCGTTCTGCCACAACACTGAGATGTACATGATCAACTGGTCAAAAACTTCCTCAGGATCAGGGACATGAATGTCTCGAATCCTAGGAGCAGGTTCGTTGTAATCGCCTATCAGATCCATGATCAAAACGTTCTTGTTGTTCGCTCTTGGCATTGGTGCTGGTATTCCATATCTTCTACACCTTCTGAGATTTCTGACCTCTTTTCTGACCCAGATGTTCACTAATTCTCTGTGACGCCGCTTCAATCCCCCGAACCTCGGGTCACCATCGATGTACTTAGTGAGTGATTTGAACACAGCATTGGTAGTGTGGAAGATCTTGACCGCCGCGGGGCCGTTTGGTGTGGTAGCGTGGAAGACATGTGCCTCCTTCCCTCTGGCAATGGGGAAATCCAGCGTCTCAATCTCACCCGCATGCATCAGTTTGTGAATTGCGAGAAGCGTGCTTTGATCGAATACGCTATCAAACACTCTTCTGTCTGACCACTCAAACTCTCCCTTGCCCAATACACCTGATATTCCATCTTCGATATCCTTGAACAGCCGCTTGTATTTTGGCTCGTCCATCCAGTTGTGATCGGGCGTTTGATGCCCTGGGGATGTGTTGCTGTCTTCCCAATCCTTATCCATGCCCGCTACACCCCCATCTCGCCAGCGTCAAGCTTTCTCCACGTCCACAAACCTGCGGGTATAGTGTATAAAAGTACAGAAATCAGCCATGTTAGAATAGATCCAACCCAAGGGCCGTATATGGGGAAGATCACGATTGAAATCAATGCGTAGATCGAAACAGAAGCAGAGCCTAACATCATCGGACCGGCAGCGCCGACAGGAACATGGGGTCCCTGAGACAACCAAAGAGATACCATTGTCGTTAGGAAGATCGCCGGAAATACTGAGATTATCCCGGATACAAAGGGCAAATTCAAGCTTGCAATCCAGACTGATGCCCCGATAGCCACAGCAGCAGCAAGGCCTCTAAAAAGCAGTACAATGATGCCGACTGAATTCTTTCCCGATGGTGCTGGTGGGTTCGTCTTGACGGCCCAGAGGCCTAGTAAAACCGATGCTATGGTGGTTAGAAGAGCTATTGAAACCGGTTTTATTGATTCGGAAGACTGCTCCACAATCAGGGCTGAGGATCCAGCAGTAACGACCCAAAGTGAAACTGATATTGCAGTGATGGCGGGTAAAATGAAACTCTCGTCAAGGAAATGGCTCAAAAAGCCAGGTGAAACTCTCCAGACTCCCAGGAATAGAAGGTTGAGTAGCATTCCTATCGGGACCATTGACATTGCCGAGGAAAATGACGAGGCGTCCAGAACCTCACTCCATATTCCCACGCTCGCAGGAACTATGGTGGTCGGTAGAGTTACTATGCCTCCGAGGGCTCCGCCGATTCTCTCGAGTAGGACTGTTGAGAGGATTGCTACTATGCCTGCAAATAACGCAGCGAAAAATACGCTTACTGGGTCAGGTGACATATGGAAATCAACCGAAGAAAGAGTCTATGTCGTCCTCATCTCTTGTGGATTGAGTGCTTGGGGCGCTTGGTTTGGTTACCTCTTGGTGCTGTTCCTCTGGTTCTTCTGCTACATCGGATTTCGTTCTTTCTTCGGTTGGTTGATCGTCATAACCCATATCACCTTCATCCATTGCAGTGATGTCGTCGTCAGAGTAACCAAACAGGTCCACGATTTCGGGGAGAACCCCTTTCCTCGATAGGTAGATCGATTGGGTTTTGGTATACCTGCTCCTGACATCCGCTTTGGAGTCCTGGAAATCCCACGGCTGAACTACAATGAGATCGCCTTCTCTTACCCACTGTCGGCGCCTCATCTTACCTGGTATTCGTGCGATTCTTGAATCTCCATCTTCGCAAACAGCCGAAACTCTTCTTCCTCCCAGTATTTGATCGGCTATTGCAAACATTTCGTTGATTTTCCGGTTTGGCAGTGGCACCCGTATTTTATCGCTGGCTCCGGATTCCAAGCGGGCTAATAGTTCAGAGTCTACCCGCTCGGTGCGACGTGCCATGGTCCATCGTGTATGGTTTCATATGTGAAGGTAACAGTTTGAAATCGTCTTTGTGATCGTCAAGTGAGTGCTCTGAAATTCTATTTCTCTGCAATTTCAGTCTGTTTACTCCGCTCTGTTTTGATGTTTTCTTGGTGAAGCCGGATGAGTTGGAATATCACAATTCTCGCTTGCCATATCCGTGATTGGCATCATGAAGCGTATTTTCAGCCCAAGTGGGCATCAATCACTTTCTAGGGTATGGTGGAAGACTTCCTTGGAAACTGAATACCCACCTTTCTCTAGGATCAGGACTGGCATCTCGTCGTAATCAGAGGACGTCATCTGATACTCCAGATCCTCCTTGTCTTGAGCGGAGCCTTCAGCCTGTGTCAATGTGTAGGTTGCGAAGTCTCTACACCAATCGTCATTTATGTTCAAACAGTCAACTGTGTGGATGTTGCCTCCCCACTCCTTGGCTTCCTTCGCGAGTTCATACCCCAATTCATCTGTAGTTTCCAAGCAATCCACGACGAAACTCGGTGAATATACGACTATATTTTCATCCCCCTCTGATATCAGCTCCTCGACCGTGTCCTCTGTGTAGGGAGTGATCCATTCTTCTGATCCAAATCTACTCTGAAAAGTCATTATGGCTTTGTTGGGCTCGATATTTTCAAGCCGATCAATAATAAGCCTGAATGTCTCATAGCAGTGGCGATAGTAGTCATCCCCCTTTTCGACGACTCTTCGTTTCTGCATGCCGTGGAAGGTGAGAAGTAACTTATCGGGATTGATGCCGTTTTCTTGCATCTCGGCAAGTTTCGCATCTATCATCTTTACAGAGTTATCAATAAATGCGTGAGTGCGGTGAAAATTCGTGATTACTTCAAACGTGGGAATTTTCACTCGCTTGGACAATTCTTTTGCAAGTGCGTCAATTCCTGAGGCAACTGTGCTCTCGGAGTACTGTGGAAACATGGGTATGACCATGAGTTTTGTAGCTCCGGTTCCGTTTTTTAGATCGTTTTCCCAACTGTCGTATACTTCATTGACATAGGGGGGGGAAAGCAGGAATGCATGGTTCACCTCGACGTGTCCTTCCGGGTCGATAGCTTGGAGGTGCTTCCTAACTTTGTTGGTAAACTCAGCGGTGTTGGTGATCAAAGGAAAGCTCTCTCCATCCCAGATTCTCTCGTAGAGTTTCGCTGATTTTCTGGGGCGGAACGGCAGGACGAAGAAATTCAAGATTATCTTCCACAACCATGGGTTCCAATCGATCAACCTCGGGTCGCCGAGGAATTTTCTAAGGTATTTCCGAAGCGCTCTTGGGCTTGGGTCTTCGGGTGATCCTAACTGAACGAATACGACCTTCGTCTTACGTTTCGGGGGTACAAATTTTTGATTCATGGCATCTCCCTGTTGTTGATATCGTCCATAACAGAAGTGAACGGCTGATGTAAGGAATAACTCAGGCCCTGATTGGGTCGAGGGTCTTTCTCTGTTTGAGGTAATGAAAGAGGTGTGGAGCATTGAGTGTAGTTTTCCATAAAGATCGAAACCTCCATCACAGAATCATTCCTTTGGGTGTGACGTTCCAATGCGAGGTGGTATATTCATTTTTGTTTTAGAATGTGGATACAGCTGTCTCAACCAGTCCTAGCAACCATTGACTAGCGGGGCCGAGACCGAACAGAACGGTCATGACAGCAGACAAAACGATTACAGCTCTCAACATGGTTGCTTTGGGAAGTGGTTTTTGTTTGTCTGTATCTTCGAAGAACATCACAAGCCCTATTCGCAAGTAGTAGAATAGTGACAGTGCGCTGTTGAGAACGATGGCCAGTGCCAGAAGGAAGAATGGATCGACAGATTGGATCCAAGACAATGCATCTGTAGCACCATCTGAACCGGTGCCACTTGTGGTTGTCACAAGCCCGTTGATCATCAGGAGCTTGGAAAGGAATCCCGACAATGGCGGTATCCCGGCCAGAGATATCATGAATATGAACATGGAGACTGCGACCACGGGGTCCCTTCGAGCCAGACCATGTAAATCGGATATGGTGCCTTCACCGCTGTCGATCTCAACGAGGGTCAGAACCAAGAATGCTCCCATCTTGAACAGGACCAGGACTGATAAATGGAATATGACCGAAATTTGCAGGATTTCTTGCGTAGCAGAGTCTGCTAAGCCGGAGCCCAGTGCTGATAGGGCTGCTAGCATGTAGCCAGCATGAGCAACGCTGGAGTAGGCAAGCATCCGCTTCGGACTCTCAGAAGACAGGGCCGCCAGGTTGCCCCATGTCATGGTAAGGAGTGCTAGAATGCCTAACGCCGTGCCCCAGGCTACAACATAATCACTGGGTGCGGCAAAACCGACCAAGACACGCATTAGGGCTACGAATCCCATTGCCTTAGACGCAGTCGCTAGCATGCCCGCTATGGGTGCATTCGTTCCAGAGTAAGCATCAGGTGCGGCCAAGTGAAATGGTGCCGCGCTTACTTTGAAGCCGAAGGCTACCATCATCAGACCTATGCCGATGCCTGCCAAGGGGTCAAGAGATTCCATCTGGGACCAATTCAGGGCAAGAGCATCGAAATCTAGACTTCCTGCCCAGATATACAGCAGAGACATGCCGTATATGCCGGTAGCCGAAGCGATTGATCCTACAATGAAGTACTTGGCCCCCGCCTCACCGCCGACCTCACTTTCTTTGTGGAAACCCACGAGTACATAGGACGCCATTGATGCAAGTTCCAAGCAGACTATCAGGAAGAAGAGGTTCGTGGAAAGCGCCATCAGACTCATGCCCAGAGCGACCATCAGGAGCAGGATGTGGAGGTCTACTTGCCTTCTATTGTCCATCAGACTCTGAATCATTTCCTCGTCTTCTTCGTCGATGTCAGCTGAGGTTATTTTCTTCGATGGTATTCGATAAATCGAAGCAGCCGCAGTGATAGCGAGGGCAGCCGTGAAAACCATTGACATGAACCGTCCGAAACTGGTGATCTCCATCACCCCAGAAATCTCTGTTCCACTTGCGGACTCTATTTCCGTCAGAGAGAGTATGCAAGCAACCGTCAGTGCAGTAGCAGAAAGTACCCCTGGGGCCCTCGGATCTGAGGTTAATTCGAACCTCGTCCCGCCCCACAGGATAGGGACCTTCACCGAAGTGAGCGGCAGTCTAATTCTGGCGTCGCCCAAGTTCGGAACGAGGATAGCGAGTAAAATACCAGATAGGATAACGAGCTCAGGAGCCAATTTGATGAGGTCGGCGGTTGACATTGTCACGGGGATGCCTCCAGTGCGTTCATCGCTGCAACTAGGTAGGTTTGGATGAAATCTGTGCTCCAAACAGACATCATATCCCAGAAGATGAAGGGAAGTATTCCGAATAATATAGTGAGTGCTCCGAGGATGAACATCCCTGCATTCTCATGCCAATTGACATCTCTGGGTTCCTCTCCATGCAATGTTTCGGGTAAGATGCCCTGGTGTGGATGGTTCGATTCGAAAATCATCTTTTGCATTGAAGTGAGGTAGTACAAAGCCGTGAATATCAGTGTCAATGCAGGAAGGAGGACCCACCATCCGAAGGCCATCCAGAATCCAATCATGATTGCAACCTCTGCGACGAATCCAGCCAAGAGGGGGAGCCCGAGACTGCCCATCCACCCCAGCATCATGTGACCGGCTAGGAAGGGGGAATGGTGTGCTATGCCCCTCATTGATCCGATTTCCAGTGTGTGGTAGTGATGCTTGAATGAGCCTGCCACGGCGAAGAGGAGCGGGCTAATTATACCGTGTGCGAACATCATGAATAGGGCTCCAGCGAATCCAATTGGTTGCATGGTAGCTATTCCGAGGAATATGAGGCCCATGTGGGATACAGAGGAGTATGCGACCATCCTTTTCAGATTTGTTTGGCCGAGACAGACGACAGCTCCATACACCAGGCTGGCCATTCCGAGGAAGACAAGGAGAGGTACGAAAGTCAATGTCGACTCCGGGAAGATTGCAACGGCCACCCTCAAGAAGCCATACGCGCCCATCTTCAACATCACACCTGCAAGGAGCATTGAGCCCGCTGTTGGTGCCTGGACGTGAGCATCGGGAAGCCAAGTGTGAACTGGTACACTGGGCATTTTCGTGGCGAACCCAACAAGCAGAAGAAGCCATACTAGGTGTCTTAACCCCTCACTTTCTATTAGACCCTCAATTCGTGCCTGCTCCGTCATAAGCGCCAGATTGAAGTGGTGTCCGGTTAAGGTCCCGGAGTATATTGGGTCTGGGTTGGTGTTGAAGTACATCACAAGTATTCCAATCAACATCAGGACGCTCGCTGTGAATGTGTAGATGAAGAACTTCATCGAGGCGTATTTCCTGTCATCGCCGCCCCACATCATAATCAGGAAGAACATTGGGACGAGTGTAAGTTCCCAGAAGACGTAGAAAATGAACAGGTCGAGAGAAACGAAGACACCTATCAGAGCTCCTTCCATCAAGAGCAATAGTGCATGGAAACGGTGGCTGTTCTCAACATCCCACTGCACCAACATGGAGATGGGAATTAGTAGAGTAGTCAACCAAATCATAGGAAAGGAGAGTGCGTCTGTTCCAAGGTGCCATGTTACACCGATCGATTTTATCAGGATTGGAGGATTCTCAGTTTGTAGTTTGAATGACTTGAAGTCATTCAACATCCAATCTATGTCACCCACGGTACCTATGAAAATAAGAGTGGTGAGTAGAAATAGAGCAGTTGAAATCCCGATGCAGACGTTCCTGACCGATGGTTGCATCTTAAGCGAAATGTTTCTCGGTAGCACGTTCGGGAGAACAAGTAATATCAATCCAGATAGCAGTGGAACCAGCGTTATGACGCTCAATTCGCCTGTGAATGTCATATGCTCACCCCCACAATGAGGAAGAAGACGGACAATGCCCCTACTGCGACCATTAGGATGTAGTCTCTGGTGCTACCGGTGGTATATGTCCTGATCCAGTGTGATCCGCTGATGCTTGATCGTTCAATGAGTTTGATGATTCCATCTATCACTCTTGCATCGAACCATGCTGAGAATTTTGCAGCAGGCGTAAGAGTCTTTGATATGGCCCATTCGTAAATATCATCAAAGTACAGACGGTTGTGGAGTGATTCAGACAAACTACTATTCGCCATCCCGTCGACGTCCATCGGTTTGAAAACCGAGGATAATTCAACAAGCCAAGACACTGCAGCGTTTGCTTCCTGCCCCTGTTCGAGTTTGCCCCCGTGGACCTTCATTGCGATTATGGGGCCGACGAATGTTGAGAGTAGTATGGTTATGTAGCCAACGACCATTAGGGCCTGTTTTTCAGGTAAGAATGTGATTTGCAGGGCCCTGACTATGTCCAGATCATCAAACCCGAGGGAGTAATCCTTGCTGCTCAAGAATTCTCCAATATGGAAAGATGCGAGAAGGGCGCCTGAGAAGGCCGTTATTACGGACAGGGTGACCAAGGGAGTCTTGATCCACTGGGTTGTTTCATGGACATGTTTTGATGCCTCGTGCTTTGGGGGGCCCGCGAATGTCATCATCCACATTCTGGACATGTAAAATCCTGTCATTCCCGCGGTAAGCACAGCGAGTATGGCTGGACCGTACATCAACGGCTCATATTTCAACGCCCCAAGCCACGTCTCTGCGATTATAGCCTCCTTGGACCAGAAGCCTCCGACCAGGGGTATCCCGATAATTGACATGCTGCCGAGCATCATGGCAACAGAGGTAACAGGCATCTTTGATGCCAATCCACCCATATTTCGCATGTCCTGAGGGTCGAAATGGTCCTCGTGGTGATCTTCTTCGCCATGCCCGTGATGGTGAAGGTCGTGATGAGCGTGGTGGACTTCGTGAATAACGGAACCGCTGGCCATGAACAGCATCCCCTTCGCCATTGCATGATTGAATAGATGGAACAGTGCTCCCCCGAAGACAAATAGGCCCTCATACCTGTGACCTGTCGAAATCAGGAACAAAGCTGATCCCAGGCCAAGGAAGATGTATGCGAGTTGGCTCATTGTGGAGTATGCAAGGACCTTCTTGATGTCATTTTGGACAAAGGCGATGGAAGCAGCCATGAAGGCGGTTATTCCGCCTATCCAGGCGACGATTATTCCTAATTCCTCCATCCCGGCGACTCCGTAGTATTCTATGTCCACAAATGGTATCATTCGTGCTACAAGGTACAGGCCTGCATTGACCATTGTCGCGGCGTGTATCAATGCTGAGACAGGGGTTGGCCCCTCCATAGCGTCTGGTAGCCAGACGTGAAGGGGAAACTGGGCTGATTTCCCAACACAGCCGATGAAAAGCAACAGCAGTGCAGGTTGAAGTTCAGAAGCGGTAACAGGTGCATCTCCAACGCCGGTCATGGGGGTATCGAAGACAACAGCGAAATCCAATGAGCCGTATATGTTGTAGAGCATGAGGAGCCCTACCATCAAGAACACATCTCCCACCCTCGTGGTCATGAACGCCTTCTTGGCTGCCGCTGCTGCACTTTCCTTCCAATAGTAGAAGCCTATCAGCAGGTATGAGCACAGGCCCATTATCTCCCAGAAAATGAATAGCCAGAGGAAGCTGTCTGCCAACACCATGCCGAACATACCCATGCAAAAGAGTATGAATTCCGCAAAGAATCGGTGATTACGATTTGAATTGATGTCATCTGTAGTCATGTACCCAATTGCAAACCAGCAGATCAGGAAGCACAGGAACGTGGCGACAAACAGAAGCATTGCGCTGATTGGGTCCAGCCAAATCCCGAAAGAAATATTTGTGAAGCCTGTGTCAACATTCCACTGGATGCCATCATGAGTCAGAACGTCGAAATTTAGCCATGTGAGTGGTTCTCCATGGACCTTTTTGTCCCCTATCCCGAGGAAGTGGAGTATCATCCAGAGGCCGGCACTCAACGAGATTGACAGCGCTGCTAAAGCTAAGATTCCTCCCTCTTTGAGTCTGTGGACCCAAATTTCATTCCCATTCCAGACCTGACCCACCAATAACACGACAGGGAACATCATTAGTGGGGCCAAAATGGCGACGAATCCCAGATTCAGGGGATGGACTCCTGCAAGGGATAGAATCGGTACGACCAGCACTGCCGGAATCAACGGTTTAAGCAGTCCCCACTCGTAGTTCTGTTGCTCGCCCATGTTATCCCTCAGTTTCTAAGTATCGTCGCCTCATCAAGGGAGATTGTTTCTTGAGTGCTGTAGAGGGAGAGGAGGATTGCAAGTCCAATCGCGACCTCTGCAGCCGCTATTGCTATTGCTACCGCGGTGTACACCCAACCCTCAACCCCTCCTGTGTTGAGGGCTCCAGCGACGAAATTCAGGTTTGCAGCATTGAGCATTAGCTCTATGCACATCAAAACTACGATTCCGTTTTTTCTGGAGAAGGTCCCAATTAGCCCTATTCCGAACAGTATTGCCGCCAACCCAGATATCCAAGAGGGGTCAATCATTCCTCATCATCCCCGATCATTGGGCTGTTTCTATTCAGGCCCTCTCTAGTTGCAGCTGGCGGCATTCCGACAACAGGGGTTTCAACATCCTGCCCCAAGTCCCATGTCAGGTTGGCGAGACGCTCGTCTCTGACTAGGTATGACGCCCCGATCATGGCCATGCTCAGCAAAAGACCCAGGACTAGGGTCATCATGCTCCAGTCATCGAGCATTGCGATGGCGAATGATGAGGATGTTGGCGCTCCCGGTGATTCTGTCCAGCCTGAGAATTCCATTGTCTCTGTCAAAATCACGAGGACTAGTACAAAAACTCCGAACCTGGAGAAAATTCCCAACGCCCTCATTCAATGTCGCCTTCCTGTATTTGCTTTCTTGTGAGCATGACTCCGAACTGAACAACGAGCATAACTGAGCCAAGGTAGACCAGAATCTGTACAGCCGCCAGCATTTCTGCCTCCGCTAGTATGAACACTCCAGCTACTGCGAGGAACGTCATCATCAGTGAAAGGAGGGAATGAGCTACTCTGCGGGCATAGACACAACCCAGAGCGCCACCGATGGCGATAGCGGCGAACAGAAGGAATGTAACTTCCTCTGGACTGACCATCTGATCATGCTCCCGAGGAAGCTTCGGCGGCCTTTGCGGCCTTCGCCGCTTTCTTTTCCCTCTTCGTTTTCTCCTTCTTGGCCCTCTTTTCCAACTCCATGTCAACTCTTTCTTTGTGCACCGAGGGCAGAACGCGAGTCCTGTCTGCATCAAACCAAAGGTCTTGACGTGTGTA
>DAMH01000028.1:0-8075 GCA_002499585.1 Euryarchaeota archaeon UBA552
TCCACTAGGTAGCCCTCTGGTACGAGAACAGCCCACTTGTCGAGTTCGTCGGTTGTGTCTGTAAGCATGCCCATCGAGCTGTCTTGAAGATCGAAACCGTCGGTGGTGAACAACCCAGTGATGTTTCCTGCATCCAAGGTTGTCACGGCGTCAGCGCCGATGCCCCCGTCACCCCAACCCGGGTCGTCCACGGAGAGTGTGTATGTGCCGGGTGTTGAGTAACTGGTCACTATGGTTCCGACGTCTGAAGGTTGATACATAAGAGGCGGACCGAATTCGTCGTCGATCCCGCCTGGGCCTGTGACTGAGATTCTGCTCTCAGTGTCACACCAAGCGTCGCAGTAGGAGAGTACGATGGCGACTGTCTGTCCGGCCAAGACGTCGAAATCCGCTGTGTCGGAGGTGGCGCCACCGGTGTAGGGCAGGTAGCTGAGTTGAACCGTCTCTGCCAGAGTGTCTGCGACGACCAGCGTCTCCTCGGTGTAGTCGCCGATGTTGCCGTTATCTCCGGGGAAGAAGAACTCTACGTCGAGCCTGTAGTCTGATGGGTTGTTGCCTTGGCAGCCAGACAAGGAACAATCGATGTAGACCATGAGGGTCTCTGCCGCGCCGGCAGATGCGGAAACGGTGCAGGTACCAGACGCAGCATTGCAGCTTGCTGCACCTAGGTACTGAGTTCCACCGAGCCCGTTGCCGGTCCATGCGTCTGCATTCCTCAGGCTCAGTGAGTGGTGAGTAACGGTGGAGTTCCAAGCCGTTGTGATGTTGACCTGGTATCCATTTGGTACGTCAATCAGGTAAGCGTCGTCATCGTCGCACGACACACCAGTGGGGGCTCCGCAGCCAGAGAAGCCGTTAACGTGTCCGTAGAAAGACGTGACTTGATCCATCTCAACGTACGGAGTCAGATCGATCGGGGGGCAAGCGCCTCCAGTAGGGCAAATTTGGTTGTTGCCATTGTATCCGCCGGCATCTTCGCCGGTGCAGGCGTCCCAGCCCAGACAGGGATTTAGAGGAGCTTCCATAATGACTGGATCCTCCTTCATTTCCACCCTTTCCTCAACCGGCGTTAGAGCCGGTGTAAGTAGGGCTGCAATCATTAGCGTAGCAAGGACGATTGTTTGGCTGCGGTCGTTCGACATAGACGTCACTGGGCGTGATCACGTCCGAGGATGGATATAACAATGTCGAATTGTTACTTCAGGAAAAGCAGGGTATCACAGGCTCCTGCGGGTTGAGTTCGGTCGGTGTGAAACTCCTTTTTTCCTATAAAAATAACAAAAACTCCAAAACGTTGCACTGAGCGTCGATATGGCTTCCGAAAACAACAATATATATGTTATGAGGGATCAGTATTCGTAGAACCCTTTTTTCGTTTTTCTCCCCAATTTTCCTTCCTCCACCATCGACACCAAAAGAGGCGCCGGCTTGTACTTGTCATCTGCCAGCCCCTCGTGGAGCACCCTCATTATGTTGAGCACCGTGTCTAGACCAATCAAATCAGCCAGAGCCAAAGGTCCGATAGGATGATTCATCCCGAGTTTCATTATCCCGTCGATCGCCTCTGGATCCGCGACGCCCTCGTCGAGTGTGATAATGGCCTCATTGATCATCGGACAAAGTATCCTGTTCGATACGAATCCGGGGGAGTCGTTGCACTCCAATGGAGTCTTGCCGAGCGACTCTATGACCCTGGTCACTTCTGCTGTGACCTCTGGCTCAGTATGAGTTCCCTTGATGACCTCGACCAGTTTCATAACCGGTACGGGATTCATGAAGTGCATACCGATAACCCTGCCGGGCCTATTTGTTGATGAAGCGATCGAGTCTATTGATATCGAAGAGGTATTGGTGGCAAGGATCGCCTCGTCTTTGCATAGTTCGTCGAGTTGCTCGAAGGTCCTCGTTTTCAGCTCCTTTATCTCAGGTACCGCCTCGACCACCAAATCCGACCCACCCAATTCCTGAATGCTTACCGTGGTGCTGATGCAACCTAGTGCCGATGCGGCGGTCTGTTGGCTTATTTTACCACGGGATGTCAACTTCTGCAATGATGAGCGTATCGTATCCATCCCCCTGCTCACGGCCTCCTCATTTATGTCTGCCATCGTGACTTGGTATCCGGAACATGCCGCTACCTGTGCAATCCCGGCTCCCATCTGACCTGCTCCGACGACTCCGATTGATTCAACTTCCATGCCACCCCCGTGGAGCGCCACTGAATGATTATTGCGATGATTTGGTCGACAAGTCCTAAACCATAGTGCGCCACCCGAGTACTACAGTCCTGTAGTGTAGTGGTCCATCATCTCGGGTTTTGGTCCCGGGGACCCAGGTTCGAGTCCTGGCGGGACTACCACCTTGGATGTGTGAGCGGAACAAAAAAAAGAGTCTTGTTTGTCCGACGTCTCCATGATGCTCGAGATGTCGGGACTGAAAAAGGTACAAAGCGCGGATCTACTAGGGAGCAATGACGGTGAAAAAATCAACCTGCAATTGGACTGCACCTCATTGTCGGTGTCAATAGAGAGGAGGATCCAAAGGACCGTTGTGAGGGGGGGCGAGGGCGATGACCTGCTCGATGAAGGTGCCGAGTCCGCTGTTTACGAAGCCGAAGCAAAAGTCGGCCACGGTGAATACGCAGACGTGATGGCCCTGTTCAGAGGTTCTGACCAAGTTATCCGGGACCCCTTTGAGGGCGGTGAGGTCAAAGTGGCTTTCAAGTCGTTGTCCTACGATGGCAAAGTGTTGAGGATGACTCTGATAGAAGATATCGATTGAGTTGAGTGTTGGGCACGAATTGGCATCATTCACTCGTCGATGGGGGAGCCGCCCCTGCCTAGATCCCGGGCTATGTTCTTCTGGTGAGACTCTATCGTCCCACCGCCGATCTCAAGAAGCTTGGCGTCCCTCCATAGCCTTTCAACGACGTATTCACCGACGTAACCGTAGCCGCCGAGAACCTGTATGGCCCTGTCTGCGATGTTCTTGGCAGCAGTTGTAGAGTAGAGTTTCACACCATCGCTATCCAACCTGTTCCCAGATGTTCCTAGATCGGTGTTGATTGCGGTGTCATAGACATACGCCCTCATGGCCCGGTACTCTGCCCAGGACTCTCCGATGTGGCGCTGCACCTGTCCGAATTCCCGGATCTTTTTACCGAAGGCCTCCCTCTCTGATGCATAGCTGTTCATTATCGAGAGGCACCTCCTGGATATTCCAACCGCCATGGCCGCCAGTGCTATCCTCTCAATCTCCAGATTTCTCATCATGTGAATCATTGATTCACCAGGCGAACCGACAACGTTTTTGGCAGGGATGATGACATCTTCAAAGACCAATTCTGCTGTGCTGGAGGCGCGCATCCCCAACTTGTCCATTATCTTCTGACCCACGGAATAACCGTCCATGCCATTTTCCACAATAAAGGTCGTGATCTGTGGCCGGCCATTTTCATCTTCTCCGGTCCTGGCGTAGACCATACAAACATCTGCAGGAGTACCCTCATCGTCAATCGCGCCGTTTGTGATCCACATCTTCCTACCGTTAAGGACCCAAGATCCATTCTCCGAGGGCTTTGCGCTGGTTGCCATCCCCAATACGTCTGTACCCTGGCCGGCCTCGCTCATACCCATGCAGCCTATCCATTCGCCGCTGCATACCTTCGGTAGAATTCGGGCCTTCTGTTCAGTGCTTCCGTTGTATGCGAGATTATTGACCATGAGTTGTGCATGGGCCAGATACGCGAGGCAGAAACCGGGATCAGAGTATGAGAGTTCTTCATTGACGATGGCTACTGCGGTGGAGTCCATGCCCGTACCTCCGAATTCTTCCTGAACTGTGATTCCAAGCAGGCCCAGTTCGCCCAGTTTTCTGAATAATGAGGAATTGAATTTTTCCAACCTATCGTGTTCATGTGCCTGAGGTTCCACTTCTTCACTGACGAAATTTCGGATCATGTCCCTGAGCATCCTGTGTTCTTGAGTCGGATTGGCGATATCGAAAGGGGCACTCATGACACGACGGGGAGGGGGGTGCGTATGAGGATTATCAGGATCAGGGAGTGACTCTTCGAGAATCCCTTGGGAAGGGGATTGTCTCCCTGATGTGATCCGCGCCTGCGAGCCAGGCGCATACTCTGTCCACACCTAGACCGAAGCCTCCGTGGGGGACTCCCCCGTACCTCCTGATGTCTATGTAGAACTCGTAGGGCTCACGGGGAGTTCCCTCCTCGTCTATCCTCTGGAGTATCTCTGATTCCGACCAGGTTCTCTCACCACCGCCTATGATCTCACCGTATCCCTCTGGGGCCAATAGATCATGGCACAATACGTATTTTGGATCCTCGGGATCCTGACGG
The DNA here is from genome assembly GCA_002499585.1 of Euryarchaeota archaeon UBA552. GTDB lineage: Archaea > Thermoplasmatota > Poseidoniia > Poseidoniales > Thalassarchaeaceae > MGIIb-N1. The sequence goes on from DAMH01000028.1 coordinate 4,361, forward strand.
TGGTAGAAGGGCTTTGCGACCTTTGGGTAGTGGGTTAGGAAATGTGGGACCTCAAAATCCTCTGTGAGTATCTTCTCTTTGCTGAAATCCAAGTCTTGTCCCCACTCAATCTCGACGCCTTTGGACTGAAGCATCTCGACAGCATCGTCATAGCGAATTCTTGGGTAATGGCTTTCTGCGTATTTCTGGATGGTGTTTATGTCTCTTCCGAGGCTCTCTAGCTCTTCAGACCTCTGTTCGAGTAGCGTTCTGGCAATGTGCCTAACCAATCCTTCGCCATGACTCATGACATCTTCGTTGTCTGCCCAGGCGATCTCCATTTCCGCATGCCAGAACTCCGTGAGGTGCCGCCTTGTTCGGCTCTTTTCTGCTCTGAAAGAGGGGGCCAACGTGTAGAGCCTCTCCAGTGCTGGCATGGCCGCCTCGGCGTAAAGCTGCCAGGACTGGGTTAGGTATGCCTTTTTACCGAAATACGGAACTTCGAAAAGTGTGCTCCCGCCCTCCACGGCGCCAGCAACGAAGTTCGGAGCTTGATATTCGGTGAAGTCCCTGTCCCTGAAGTATGAGTGGACGGCTCCGAAGATAGTCGATCTGATCTTCAGCATCTTCGTCATTCTCCCAGTCCTGAGATAGAGGTGCCTGTTGTCCAAGAGGAATTCGGTTTCGCCCCCATCTGCCTGTTTCATGGCAGACTCGGTGATAGGAAAGGGCCTCTGAGGATTGACCGGGCCTACAATCTTGACGTCTTTAACCATTATTTCGTAGCCATGTTCGCGGTCTGTGGGGATCACTTGGCCGGATAATTCTACACTGGATTCAATTAAAGCCGCTGAGATCTCCTCGAAATTGTCATCCCCTATCACAGCCCTCTTGAGGACGCATTGGACGGTTCCGGTGGAGTCCCTCAGAACCACAAATCGAATTGATTTGGAGCCCCTGGTTCTGTGTATCCAACCACGAAGGAGTACTTCTTTTCCATCAAGTCCTCCCCCGTGGACCTCGGCAATCCACAGACTCTTCACAATCGCCACCCAAACTGGGGGCCATCGGGCCACCGTTTCAACACTGCGCTTGTTTGTAGGGCAGGCGGGTCTGACGGGGTTCGAACCCGCGGCCTACGGGTTAAGAGCCCGTCGCTCTACCTGACTAAGCTACAGACCCGGCCCTCGGTTGAGGGATCTAGGTATAACAACAGCGATTGTTTACACAATCCGTCCGTTTTCCTTGAGGAGGGTCTCAACGCCCATTCCTCCTGCCATAACAACAGCATCGCAGATTCCACAGAAAAGGCCTACTTCAACTACCCCTGCCACGCATAGTATCTCCGACTCCAATAATTTCGGATTCGAGATAACCCCCTGGTAATCGCAGTCAATGATGTACCCCCCGTTGTCAGTGACAAAAGGCTTCGAAGCGCCTCTTAACTTGACTTTTCCCGGGCAGATCTCAGACAGCCTTGACATTGTCACCTCCCATTCAAACGGAAGAACCTCGACTGGCAATGGGAATGTTCCCAGCACCTGGACCTGTTTGGTTTCATCTGCGACCACCAACATCGCACGGGACCGCTGGGCGACTATCTTCTCCCTGGTTAGGGCGCCCCCTCCCCCTTTGATTAGTGAGAATGAGGGGTCGAACTCATCTGTTCCGTCGATAACTAAATCCAGAATCTCTACGTCTGACAGACCCACAAGGGGCACTCCCACGGATAAAGCTAGGTCCCTTGTTGCGATACTGGTCGGAACGCCAACAATTGATAGCCCCTCATCTGAAATCAACCTCCCCAACTCAACCACAGTGTGAGAGACAGTCGATCCGGTGCCGAGACCGACGGCCATACCATCCTTCACCCAATTACAAGCCGCGATCCCGGCCGCCCTCTTCATCAGATTGGAGTCCATGTCCTGTGCCGGAGGGGGGACAAAGAAAAGGTTCTCTAGGACAAAGTGACAAACCGAACGTTTGATGTTCGAATGCCCCTTGGGACGTTTGAGGGAGCAGGAGGGTTGCTGACAGTGTTAGACACTGAGGAAAGTCCCCTCTCCAAGATGCAAGCGGCTCGGTTAACGCCGGGGGCCCGGGAGGGTCGGCACTGGAACAGAAACGAACCCAGCAGCGTGAAAACGATGAACTCTGAAGAGGGAGGCTGCGCTGTGGAGGATGAAACGGCTATCCCCGCTGGAGCAAGTCCAAGCAGGTCCGCTGATGCGCATCTAGAAGGACCGGGTAGGATGCTTAGTTGAATGCAACCAGCCGAAAGGTGAACAGAAAGGGGCTTACTCCCTGCACCCTCACAATGGTACTCGCGCAGATTTTCTCAGTAAGCCTCTACAGTGTCAATCATGGAGCCTGATTCATCATAATCCACCCATGGTCCCCGGCCCATCAATCTAGAAGTCAATTCGCGGTATGCCACGACGATGGTCGGGAGGAGGATGCTGCTGGACAACAGGGCTAGGAATAGCAGCGCCATCATCAAGATGAAGAAGTTCCTTAATCCAGGGATCGCAACGAACAACCCTGCAGCGAGGCCGGCGCACGTAGTGGCAGTGGTCTCAAAGACCGTCTGACCGCATCTGGCCACTGATTTAGCTATGCCTGCAGGGTTCTCGCCCTCGTCTTTTATTCGATCGACTATGTGAATTGAGTCATCGACCCCGATCCCGAAGACTATGGTCCCGATCATTGCCGTGAAGACGTTTACGTTGACTCCTCCGATTCTCATCAGAATCGGCTGCCAGAGCACGACCACCCCTACCGCGGCCATCGTGAACAAAGCCATGCGAGGAGATCTGAACAATATTGACATGACTATGAGTAGTATGAGTATAGTGCTCAGGGTCGTGTCTCGCTGGGCATCATGAATCCCTTCATTAATGTCCAGCGAGACAGGAAGGCCTCCTGTCAGGAGGCTGTTTACCGCTCCGTCTAAACCCAGTGCAGCGCAAGAGAGGGGTCCATCGCAGCTGGATTCGCCCCTGAGGTGGCTGTCGATAGCGTCCCTGAGAACACCAGCCTCTTTCAGTGCGATGTATGGCTGATTGACGTATACGAGGGTTTTGGTTTCACATGGAGACGACTGTTGGCAGACTCCAGATTGATCCGCGTTCATGAGCATGGATCTTATCTCGGGGGAAAGTGTGTCGAACGCTACGTTCACCATCGCCTCTCGTGAGGTTACTGAATATGGCAGGCAATCTGGCCTGAAAGGATTCTGAGACTCGTCCCAGCACTCGTCGTGTATCAGGTCCCACAGACTCATTGAAACCAGGTTGATGCCTATGGCTTGGGTGTCAACGTGTATTGCCTTCAGGATATCGACCAAAGATATAGAGGACGTGTTTGGTACGTTGTTGATCTCTATTTGCATCCTTTCTATTGCATCAAGTATCGGTATGTCCCTTATTGGTGCAGTTCCGTTCAATTCCCCCCTCTTCTCCGCGTCCACTATGAACATATTCGTCTGACCTCCTTGAAACTCTATACTGTATTCTCTGAGAGCTTCGTAGGATGCCAGTCCGGGCGGAACCTCGTCTGCTGACCCGGTGATCTCCTTGCCCAGCTCGTCATCTAGGATCATCACGCCATATGCCGTGAATGCACCTGCGATGATCAGTACCAGCAGGTAAACACGAACTGGGGTCTCTCCGATCTTGTCCCAGACAGAGTCGAAGGCGGCGGATGGTGTTTTCCTATATTTCAACAGCTGGACTAG
>DAMH01000028.1:8450-8659 GCA_002499585.1 Euryarchaeota archaeon UBA552
GTCAATCCGACGGTCCTCATGGGTGCTATGGGGACAATTGAAGGCCACATAAGTACACTGAAGCCGATGATGGTGGTCAATGCAGAGAGGAGGATCGCGTGACCTGTGGTCAAGGCAGCTGAGACTGTGGCGCCCAGGCTGATTGATGGGTCCCACGGGTTAACGCTCTCCTCCGGCAGGCCATCTCGTCTTCTGGCCCAGTTCTCCTC
>DAMH01000028.1:9024-13105 GCA_002499585.1 Euryarchaeota archaeon UBA552
TGCAGGGCGTAATCCACACCTAGGCCAACAAGAATCGGCCCTGCGGAGATAATCATAGGGGTAAGCATCCTGTCCGTGATTACTATCGTACCGAAGGTGATGAAGAGAGTCATCACAATGGGAGTGCCGCAGATGAAGATGACCTTCACATTCCTGTGAAGGGCGAACATCATGATGCCCACAAACAGCAGGCTCAAGGGTAGCATGACGTCCATTAGCTCATCGTAGATGGCGTCGGAGACGTCATGCAGCACAGGAGTAAGTCCCGTGATCGTGACCGCCTCCCGGTCTGGAATCACTTCAATGCGATCCTGGTCCCATGAGTGTGTTGGGGCGCGATAGACTCTCTTGCAGAGTTCGCAGTCTTCTGGCCTTGATTCAACGTGAATAAGCTGCTCGGCAAACGTCAGAAAGGCCTTGTGGTCCTGGATTTGGCCGGAGGGGTTCTCATCTGTGATCCCCTTCGGATCGTCTCGGGGGGGTATCTCGGTTCCTGACATCTCGAATGTGATGCCCATGATCACAACTCCCGTATCCCATATTCCATCACCATCAGTATCCCTGACAAAAGACTCCATCAGTGACCCAGCGTTATCGACATAGCTGTCTATTCTCTCCTGAGCCCCGGAACCCTGTGGTATCGAGTATCCAGCGTTGGGGTTGAGAGCAGCCAGAGCGCAGTTCTCTTGTTGCCCGGTCGGAAGAGCGTATCGCTCCAATGCGCAGTTGAAGCGGTATGATGATGAATTTGCCTCTTTGATTATCTGAGCTGGCGACAAGACCCAGACCACGCCATCTCTGGTGCCCCTATCATCCTTGTAACGATCGAGTCCCGATCTATACCCTCCGAGTTCGTCATTCAAATCATCGCCCTCAATCCATGATATCTGCCTAAGAATATCCTGATCTGTTATGTTCTCGTCTCCACGCTCGCCGGATGCCGTTGCCGCATTGTCCGTCTGAACATAGAGGATGACAATGTCGGTGGCCCATTGTTCCCTGACTTCTTTGAGCAGCTCGGTTGAATCCGCTCCATCCGGCAGGTATATCTCGACGTCTCCGTTTATTTGATGCTCAAACTCCAAGGCGTCCCTGCCCACGAGTGCAGTGGTGAGAAGGAGGAGGGCAACCACTATTCCCGGGGAACGTAGAATCGCTGCGTATGTGTACTCTGATACTCTCCTACCTGTCATGCCGGCTTTATCGGTCAGTTTCTCAATGGATCCCGCGAAATTGGCCAGCATCGTAAAGGGCGGGGTTTTACGAAGAGCCCCAATCGCTTCAGAAATGGCTATCCTTGCAGGTTGGATGGATTGGAAGAAGCTCTCCCAGAACTCTGCCTCGTCATCAACAGGATCGTCCACAGTATCCAAGAGAGAGCATGGCCCAATGAATGGTTCGCATGCAGATGTCAAAAAAAATCATTATTGGGACTCCATATTGACTTTGACTGGGACCCGAAGGTGTCAAACTCAATGACCTTGCGGGGGGGTCATGCACTTGGTCACCGGTGGAGCTGGATTCATAGGAAGCCATCTTGTGGATGCTTTGATTTCAGCAGGGAAGAAAGTGAGGGTATTGGACAACTTCTCATCAGGTAGAATGGAATTCCTAGAAGGCCATTCAAAAGATGACTTGGAAATTGTCGTCTGCGATCTGCTGGACCCTTCTGGAGTGGATGATGCCATGAAGGGAATAGATACTGTGCATCATCTAGCCGCAAATCCTGACATCCGACTTGGTGTGCAAGTCACAGACACCGATTTGAAACAGGGGACGATTGCCACTTACAACATCCTAGAGTCAATGAGGAAATCGGGAGTGTCGAAGATATCATTCTCCAGTTCTAGCGCCATATACGGAGAGGCGGACGAAATGCCAACCTCGGAGCGATATGGGCCTGTGTTGCCCATATCTTTGTACGGAGCGTCCAAGCTGGCTTCCGAGTCACTAATTTCTGCTTGGTCGGGTACTTTCGGGATTACAGCTTGGATACACAGATTTGCCAACATAGTTGGCTCAAGAGGGACTCATGGTGTGATCTATGATTTCGTGCACAAGCTCCGTAATGACAATACTCGGTTGGAAGTTCTGGGCGACGGGAGGCAGGAGAAATCATACATGGATGTTCAAGACACGGTAAATGCAATGCTCCACGTGATAGGAATGCATGACGACGGTGTTTCGTTGTACAACTTGGGAACGGATCAGACAGTCTCCGTCTCAACCATAGCGAGGATAGTGGTAGAGTCCACGGGACTAGCCGATGTCAAAATAGAATACACAGGGGGAGATCGGGGCTGGGCCGGCGACGTTCCAAGGACCTGGCTAGATGTCGAGAAGCTAAAATCAACGGGGTTCCAACCCAAGATGACCTCCGAGGAGGCCGTCAGAGGGTGCGCGGAGAATCTCATCTCCGAGATTGGTATATGAAAACCATCGTTGATACCCCTGCGAGTGCGAGTACGATCGCTGCTGGATTCGCTCCTTGAGCAGCGGGATCGCCAGGGGAGAGCCTGATTATTGTTGATGACAGCACGCTTCGGGATTCTGATTCAGTCGATTCTAGTACCAAGATCACGTCAAATTTAGAGGTGTCCTCTGATCCGAGGTCGAAATCAATGATTATTTCCTCGTCCATGACCGGCCGGTAAGACCATGCATCTGGTAGGTGAAGCGATCCCACGTTGCCGTCTTCCTGAACAGAGATCATGGCCCTCGCTACGTCGTGATTTCTATCCATGCCATTGGACGCAGTGCCGGGTGCGAGATCAACGATTCTCTCTGTAATGAATATCGTCAACTCTTGGGATTCGTCTAATTCCAAACCGGGGGACTTCACCAAAATTCCGCTTTCTGTGACCAGTACCTCCCCACCAAGAGGAAATATCCCCTTTTTTGAGAGTTCAGAAGAGCGTAGGTTGATTTGCATGTCGGTCCTATCTACGAGGCCCTGTGAAACCACTTCACCATCCATGACAAACGTGGGTGTTACTGCGAGCGAGTCACCGGTTAGGGACAATCTGTACGTGGATATCTCAGATCCCAGTGGATCGGCCCCAGGAGGATGCATTGCGATTCGAATTGCCCTGTTTCCGTTGTCTTCAAGAAAACTGAGTACCATAGGATCGATGTCAGCGCATGTTTGGCAATAGGTCGCAGTGTGCTCTTCTATGAGAATAGTTCCCGCCGAACCGCCGGACGAGTAGAGATTTCCCACGTTGGTATCTGCCAAGGAGGAAAGGGGAGTTAATACGACCAGAAGAACGGCGCCCACAATCAGCCTCATCGACCATCGGAAGCATCGACCCTTCATAACGGAGTGCATAGGCCCGAGATCATGGCGAAACGATGGTACCAAGAGCACCAGCGAGATCCGTGGAGGCGCCAGGCAAAGAACAGCGGCTACAGAGCACGATCGGCGTTCAAGCTCAAACAGATACAAGAACGACACGGCGTCATGAGGTTGGGGGACTCAGTGCTGGATGTCGGTTGTCACCCAGGAGGGTGGACTCAAGTGGCTGTTGAGGAGGTTGGCTCCAACGGAAATGTTGTGGGAGTGGACCTGCATGCTACGGACCCGGTCGATGGAGCGCAACTACTCGTCGGAGATGTCAGAAAAGGGGAAACGATTGAGGCGATAATCGAACGAAACGGGGGACAGCCATACAACGCCGTGGTTTCGGATATATCCCCCAGACTTACAGGGAGGTACGACACAGATCAGGCAATATCTCTTGAGCTGTCTGCTGTTGCATTGGAAATTAGCGTAAAAATACTCAAACCGGGCGGTTCGTTTGTCACAAAGGCGTTCCAGGGCACTGGCATTGAGTTGCTGGTGGAGGCGTGTAAAAAACGGTTCTCGTTCGTCAGAAGGTTTTCTCCAGTAGCCAGCAGAAATTCGTCTTCTGAAGTTTACCTAGTGTGCAAGAACATGGTGCCACTTGGGAAGAGGCTCAAAGGATCCCCCAGCCTTGAGATAGCAAATGGACTCAGGAAGTTGGGGATACTGCCGGACGGCGATGATGAGGACGTGTCGCCCGCTGTAGGATTTCGAAGGATCTGATATCACTTATCATGA
>DAMH01000012.1:0-335 GCA_002499585.1 Euryarchaeota archaeon UBA552
GACGGTGCTGACGGTGCTGACGGTTCGGATGGTGCACAAGGACCCGCTGGAACTATGCCTGTAGTGATGGAAATGACGATCACCGTCTCGGGGATGAAGTACTACGTCAACGGTATCCAACAGGCAGACATCACACTTTACAGGGGATTTACCTACACTTTCGACTTGTCGTCTTCCAGTCTGAATTATCACCCTTTCAGGCTAGGAACCAGTGCTAATGGAAATCAATATACATCAGGAACTACCACAGCCAACCAGATATTGACCTTTACAGTGCCGCTGGACGCACCAGATGATTTGTACTATTATTGCCAGAGCCACAACAACATGGGCGG
>DAMH01000012.1:712-77009 GCA_002499585.1 Euryarchaeota archaeon UBA552
TCACTGGGGGTTGCGAACAAAACCCAGATTCCACCCATGACGATCTGTATCATTGCAGTCAAAGCTATTGTCTCTCTCAATGAGAAAATTCCTTCCTCCAGGACCAAGCCTGCCCCTAGTGCGGATAATCCCATTATACCTGTCAACAATAGGTAGTCTGTTCCTGCGACGCGCCCTCGCCACTCGTCATCCGTCCTTTCTTGCAGTAAAGTTGTGCTCATTACCCAGTTTATTCCGCTACTTCCGTGAGAGATGAAGACCAACAGTAGTATGATTGCTGTCCACTCAACAAAGGAAATAATTAGGTAAAACAAACCGGCGGTTAATATCGATAAACCCAACAGGGAGGGCCTAATGGATTCGGACCTCATCAAGCGCCTACCAAGCACCGGTCCAGCTCCTGATCCAAACCCGCGAGCCATGTACAGTACCCCTATCGACCCAGCCGCAACCGAACCAAACCCAGCTTCCATACCTATCAATATCAATAGGAAGACTTGAGCACCACCTCCCGCAGCCCACATAGCCTTAGCGACGACCACTCTTCGTATTGGCGAATTTTCTATTATGTGGATCCAGCCATTTTTGATCTCTGAAAGGGCAGTAACGAAGCCTGATTCACGCCCTTCTTCTTTTTCCGGTCCACCCGGCGGAAGTGATGCGAAGATTAATGCTGATACCAGGAAAGTGAGCGTGTCAACCCACAGTGCTTGATACACTCCAAGTTCGGATATTGTCAGCCCCCCGAGACCTGCACCTATACCGAGGGAGACAGACCATCCAGCACTTCCCATCGCGTTCGCGGTCAGCAGTTCGTCCTCATCACAAATATTTGGCAGATAGGCGTATTCAGCAGGATCAAAAAGTACCCTGGCAAGTACTAGAGCGGAGGTGAGTGCGTAAACTGAGAGTAAATTCCCGAGCAAGTCTAATGAGAGGAAGCAGACGAGTATTACGAAAGAACCTCCGTTTGCTAATACCATTAGCCCCCTCCTAGAATACCTGTCTGCCAACATACCTGTTAGAGGCTCAAGAGGGGCATGAGTCAGACTTCTAACAGCTAAGACGCCCGCAATTGCCAACGGAGAATCGTCACTGACCTCGCCGGCTATCAAAAACATGGAGATGATCGTGAACCAATCGCCTATGAATGAAATCATATTCGCGGCGAAGAGCCTCCGGAACGGCGAATTATTCCTGAGTAACTCAATGTAGCCGATATCTGACACAACACTATCCTGACGACATAGGTTATGATTGGTTGCACATGGCCAATACCTATGAGTTTCCCACAACTCGCATAGCCCATGCGGGATGCGCGCCTAATATGGATTGACTTGGAGATGACGGGATTGAATCCCACCGAGGGCGACTGCATCATAGAAATTGCCACAATCGTCACAGAGGCCGATCTGACAGTCGTCGCCGAGGGTCCTGTCATAGCAGTAGCTCCATCAGACCTTACAAAACTTGACAAGATGGATGCATGGAACACAAAAACTCACAATGCTTCAGGCCTCATTGAGAGGATAAACAGGGAAGGAGTCAGTATTCAAGATGCTGAAGAAAGGACCATGGCCTTTCTGTCAGAGCATTGCCCTCCCAATTTGCCCCTTGCAGGGTCATCTGTTCATCATGACCGTAGGTTCATACGAAGGGAGATGCCGATTTTAGATAAATTCCTTTCCTATCGAATAGTCGATGTTTCGTCATTCAAGGAGATTGTACGAAGGTGGTCGCCAGAAATTCCAAGACACATAAAACCACCAAACCACAAGGCAATTGAAGACATACGAGGATCAATATCCGAATTGCAGTATTACCGAGACCATGTATTCAAAATATGAATTTTGAACGTTCTCCAAATGAAATCACAATCAGCCACCCTATCCGATATCTCTTGGTGTATGAGTAATCCTCATCGCAGACATTCAACCGAAAACCAAAACTCTCGTAAACTCCGTTCAAACAAAAACCTGTTGTGCTATTCGATAGGTACTCCCTCTCGGTCTGTGATGACCACGTTGATTGCGAATCCACGCCTGTGAAATGCAATCAACTCGATCCCATGGATTAGGTGGCCTGTATCGGCCAGCCCAATTACTGGCTTGTCGGAGGTGATTGGAACTCCGGCTAACGACCGCCTTTCATGATCTGGACCATCATACCAAACTGCATCTCCTTCTGGAGAAAACCATACGCCAAGTATCATATCCACGCCGTCGGTGTATTGTGATGCATCCGCGTCTGCGTGGCTCGGAATCGCCGGAGCGTTGGGATGAGTGTGCAACCAATGAGTGAAACGCCCTCCTCTTGGGCCCCTGTCTTCTGCGAACAGATCGTCCACCCATTCCTCCGGGACATGATGAACCTCGTATGAGTCTCCTCTGTTGACTAAATGAGGCTCTCCCAGGATCATCCCCTGGCCTGCGAACAAATTTGATTGAAAATTTGACCCTGTATACCTCCTAACATCGTCCTCCATGGGAAATCTGGATGAGTCAATGTCTAGCCCTACTAGTATCTCGTCTGGCAAGGAATGGAAAGTCCAGTCAAGAATCAAAGAAAGGGAGTCGATAGGGAGGAACACAATGCCGGGGTACGAGTCTCTCTTTGACAGCGAATCCCGGTTGTAGCCAGTAGCCGCTTCGATGAGCCAATCTGCATTCATGTCCTTGTCTTCACTCCCTTATAATATCAAAATTTGGAGTTAACTCAACATTCAAAACAACATGGTCCCAATTTGGAGCATAGCTCTTGACACGAGTTATAGATGCCTCTCGGACCTTCAGATCATTCGTAGTGTCAGACATTATTTCCAACCATTCTTGACACTGATTCGAATATCCTTTGGAGGGTGATAAACCATGCATGTGAATGAAACCACCCTTATCTGAAAGGGCGTTTGTAGCAACCTGGATGGCGAATGTCGAATCAGGAAGCAGCCCCATAACGACCCTGTCAACAAGCAAGTCCATTTTTGGAACGGTTTCCAAACAGTCACCGATCAGAATACTGCATCTGGACTGGCATTTATTCCTTTTCAGGTTCCATTCCAGAGCTTCAACCGATGGAATATTCCATTCACATGATATGACTTTGATGGATGAATCAGATTTAAGGATCGGAATGGTGTAGTAACCGATACCTGCAAACAAATCCAGAACAACCTCGCCGGTACTGACGATATCCCCCATCCTCTTCCTTTCGTTTACATTTCCTGCGCTCCACATGGACTCCTCTATGTCGTATCCAAAATAAATCCCATTTTCCTTTCGAACAACCCATGATCCTTTTTCCGCACCGAACAGACATTCAATCTCCGGCCTTCTTTTCCCTCCCCTTACCTCGCCCTTCATGTACAGTCTGCTGACGCCTAATGAGTCCGCAACCACTTCCCAGAGCCTTCTTTCAGGAATCGCACTCCAAGCACTGTCGCCAAAGGAGCCCTGTGGTATGATGCCAACATCATCGAATCTCTCCCACTTCTTTGGAATATCATTTTGAGAATCAATTGAATTTTCTGGTGCAAATTCCTTGAGTAAATATGCCAATCTCTGGCGGAGGGTACTATGGGGGTCATACCTCCGCATGTTCGTCCGGAAAGGCGAGATCATAAAGACGGTCACCCGTGTCTTGGCAACATGGGCGGGAAAATCACCTCAATCATGTTGATTACCACGCTCTTGATTCCCATCGCCAGCGCAGCTCCTCCGCCTGGATCACCAGAGGTTGAGAATACCATTTGTGATACTAATTCGACACCCGGGGGGATTTGCGACGATTACAGATCGAGTCTAGACCCTACCATAGGTGACCACTGGTCTCAGATTACAGTCCTCTTGACCATGGAAAGTGCAAGCGAGATCACGATAGAAGTATTCATGTCACTGCATGAACTATCCAGAATTGACCTCGGATTACAACAGTTGGAGCTAGGAGGAGATTCAACTGATCAGGATGGGATTCCTGCAGACTTCATTAGAAACTTCTTCAATGAACAGACCAGCAGTGGAGAAACAGTCAGCGAGCGAATGTTCAGTCAGGTTGACGATATGGTCTTGAACGCCCTAGGAGATAATTTTCAGTCCATCGGAATACCTGTTACAAACACGGTAAGTACAATCCCCAGGATTACAACCGATGATCTCGCATGCTCTGCTGATTCATCAGTTGATTCGGTAGACGAGGAGGAAACTCGTGTCAATGATCCATTCTGGCCTCCAATTTGTGTAAGATCTGCTCTTGCAGTAACCATCAACTCCACCTCGATAGGGATGGATGAGACGAGGGGGAATTTAGACAGAACAATGCTGGGGTTGTTGATAATGGGTGCTGAGGTAAACCTAAATTTTGATCTGATGGTTGACGATGGCCAGACAATGGAAATGGCTTTGATACCTCCTGATTACTCAGACGTGTTCGACACTCAACGAGGGACGACTCAGGAAATCCATCAGAGTACAGAAGGACAAGAACAAAGAATTGCTGTTGTCTCCTTAGACAGAACACAAGCAGAACCCTCTCCTCCAGTCTCACTGACACTGGATGCTACAATTCGCCATCTACCCGGCGATACACAAACCGTGAACCTAACGGAGACTCCGAAAAAAGGAATATCTGCGAATCTGATCATCGATGCTGAAGATACTTCCAGAGCTGGCTTCGGCCTCGAGATTTCAGTTCACTACCTAGATTCTCAAACCTTGGAGTCATGGTCTGTAGATCTGGAACAGGAAGGTGTGAAGATCCCATGGATAACATCGGACGGCCTCCGGCTTCTGGACGAGGAGACTGACATCGGGTTGGACAGTCTGCTGGAGGGTTTGCCGATGGAGGAAATATCAGATACCTTGAGTGAAATACTCGGCATTGAGGTTCAACTCGGCACCCCATTCTTCTCCCCCACCGACGAAAGTGGTGGATTGCAATACACTCACACGCAGGGATCGTTATGCGCTGAAACAAGTCCGAATCGATATTGTTTATCCGGGGAAGGTGCCATGAACAGCAGTATACCAGTATACATTTCTGCTTACAGCAGCCCTTCCTCGATCGAGATATCTGATATCTTCCAGCAACTCATCGAGAAAAGTGACTTCGATGCCCAAAACATCGACACTTCAACTTTTTCAGACCAAGATTTCGCTAGGTTGCTTTCTGTACTTAGAATCGACCTGTCTGATAATTTTGACTGGATGACAAGAGGACTGAATGAAGCAATCCCGAATTCAGAGTTATCTGTGGAAATGCAACTTCCAAACTGGATAGCCTCTGAGTCAGAAACCCCCGATATCCTAACTCTAGAATCAGATTCCGAGAATCAAAACATAGCGATAACCGGTACCCGGCCCTTTGATTGGGGGCATCCAATTTGTATGGAAACCACACAATGCACAGACGAAAGCTGGGACGTGATTTGCAAATCGAATCAACCCACTTGCATTTCATTGACCATTGATTTAGACATCGAGCAGATATCTCTTCGAGAATTGTCCTCGTCCTTGACATTGGACTTTGACATGCACGTCACTTTAGACATATACAGAGTGGACGTCGATCTTGGAATAGATGGTATCGAGACTTCACCGATACCATCAGACATCATAAGGCACATCATAACCATGGGCGATAAAGTAGAGGGGGGAATACTCAATGGATCAGATCTGAAGAGAATTGACTCGCCGTTTCCCGCAGACAACCATCCGATTGACCTTGATATATCCAACAAGGGAATGAGGGATCTCGCCGATGAAATGACCAACAGAATGAGATTACAATTATTGGACTACAGCAATGCAGACCACCCAGAAATTGAGCTAGTTGGGGTCGGGAGTGTGACCCCAAAAATGGATCTCTCCATGACTCCATTGAGTTTGGAGATAGAAGATTCTGATCCATTAGATACTCCTTACCTCACAGATACAAATCCAATCAAGGTCGGAGTCTCAGTAGAGAATGCAAAGTTCAGGATAACGTTAGTTGAAGATGAGGTTTCAATCAAAATAAGCAAAAAAAATACGATTGATTCACTGATAACCTACGTCAAGGCTAGCGTTTCGCCAGATTTCAGCTCTTCTGGTGTCGGCCCATTTGCATTCAATTTCCGCGTCACACCGATCGATGAAAAAACCGATTTTGGAACCATAAGGCCGGTATTAATCGAAAAGATTACTCTACCGAGGGGCGTTATACTCACAGAGTTTGAGAGCAGCCTATCCCGAGGCTATCTAGAAAAGAGTGGCGATCGTGAGACACTGGTCTATCTGACCCCTCATTATGAATGTGAGCCGAACACGGACGAGACCCCCTGTCAACCCATAACGGATATTGTGACTCTTTCAATTATGGTTGAATGGTCATTGATTGTCAGGGAATTAATTCCATATTTTTTGGCAATGTTAACCCTAATTGGAATTCTTGTGTGGAGAAGGCGGAGGAAGAAAATAATCAAACGGAGGTTGCAAGCAAGAAAACTAGAGAATAAAACTATGGAATGGATTGAATCAATTCCCTGATAATCACAACTTCCTGAATGATTCTACGATTCGATCTGCGAGCTCCGGGCCAATTCCACGAATATTGGCCAACTCATCTGCAGTAGCATGCCTTACTCCTTGCATCCCACCAAAATACCTCAACAACTTCTGTATCTTCTTTGCACCGAGGCCCTCTACGTCCTCAAGGGGGTTCCTCAAGGTACTTTTCGATCTTCGCTTTCTGTGGTATGAATTTACGAATCTGTGGGCCTCATCTCGCGCATGAACGATCAAACGACCCTTTCTGTCGAGGACGAATTCTCGCCCGTCAGATGTAAAAACAGTCTCCTCTTTCTTGGCCAGAGCAACAACAGCAAATTTGTTTTCCAAACCTATGTTTGACAACATCGACATAATCGTAGATAAGTGTGTCTTTCCCCCATCCAATATTATCAGATCTGGATAATCCTCCTGCCTAATTGCCCACCTTTCGACGATTTCAGCCATCATCTTGAGATCGTCCATTGCATCGTTTTTCACCTTGTAAGTTCTGTACTCCGACTTTTTGGGCCTACCAAATTTGAAAACTACAGATGCACCAACCCTATTTCCACCGAGTAATTGGGCCATGTCGAAGCAAACAAGATGGTCCAGATTGTCCAGTCCCAGAAGAGAGGCAGCATCTGCTGCAGCTCGATGTTCTAAATTGCCCGAGGAGCGTGATAGAGACCTTTCAAGCTGGATCTCCGAATTTCTGTCAGCAAGCTTTCTGAGTTTAGCCAGTTTCCCCCTTTTGGGTACCCTGATTTCTACCTTCGATCCTCTTTTTTGGCTCATCCATTGTTTTATGCCCTCCTCCAGAGCAACTGGAACCAGTAGGATTCGCGGAGGTTTCACGTTTGAATAATGTTCAGTCACCAACAAAGAAATGGACTCAGAGACGTTTCCCCTGTGGATCATAGGGTAGTTCACTTGACCTTGGATGATCCCATCTTCAGCCTGGATAATTGCGGCTTGACCAAAATCCTGCCTCCAAGAGAAGCCGATGGCATGGACATCAGTGTAAAATCTACTTTTTATCACTTGATTGGAAATCACCTTCTGAACGATGCCTATTTTGTCCCTGTAGGTGGCGGCAAGCTCGTAATCTAGTTTATCAGCAGCCGTATCCATCTGGTTTTGTAGCTCTTTGATAACTACACCAGCATTCCCGTCGAGTACGCCAGTGGCTAGCTTTATTCTCGCTAAATAATGGTCCTTGTCACCACTCGTTTCGTAACCGAATGGAAGGTTATTCTTGTCGTCTCTGATTCCGAACTGTCTGCGAAGTAATTTGATTACTCCTTTAGCAGCACCAGCATCAGGAAAAGGTCCCCACACCTTGGATCTCTTGGGCGGTCTTCTGGTATACAATATACGAGGAAAATCATGGTCAGTAATCGCAATAAAGGGGTATGTCTTGTCGTCCTTAAAAGCAGAATTGTATTTCGGCTTGTGTTTTCTTATCAGTTGCTTTTCAAGAACCAGAGCCTCTCTTGGCCCACTAGTTACTATGAAATCCACATCCGCAGACTTTGAAACCAATTTTGGGATCATCGCACGATCGGGATTAGTTGCGAAATAAGACCGTACTCTCTGTCTTATATTCGTGGCCTTGCCAACATAGAGAACCTCTCCGTTACTTGTCTTGAACAAGTATACCCCCGGGGTTTGAGGCAGGTCGAGATCATGAGGGTCTAAGGTCATCCTTGATGCCCCTGTAAGGCCAAGGGCAATGAACTGATGGCTTAACCCACGGACGTGCTGACAGGTCCTGAAGAGAGGTTAGTAGCCACTCTCGGAAAGATAGAGATCGACAGGAAACAGCGTCGAGACTTTCCCCCAGAACTATCTCTCCCCTCTGTAGCGCAAAGTCTTGGCGTTGTCAGGTCAGCTTTACATCAACCGATTTCAAGTTTAGAATCAAAGGGTATAGTCAGACCAATCAAAAGTAACGTGATTGGAGAAAGAAGAAAACGAACAGTATTAATTCTAACGAAAAAGGGCCTCGCGATTTCAAAACAACTTGGCCTCAGTGATTCAAATGACGACGACCTCAAACCGTTATTGGGACGGGAAAATGAGATAGAAGACCTAATGAAGATACTTAGAGATCCGGGAATCGTTGTCCTCACCGGACTCCCAGGAATTGGAAAATCATCAGTTGCGAGGGAAGTATTATCTAGATATGAAAAATTGAATAAGTCTGCACGCTGGCATACTTGTGACTTGGTCACAAACATGTCAAGTCTGATGGAGTCATGGTCCGGGCTCCCTATTGCAGATGACCATAAACATGCGTCGGGTGTACTTGATTCCCACACACTATACATTTTGGACGAGGCACAAGAGATACACGAAATAAACACCAAAAAAATCAGGTTGTTGATCGAGTGCTCCGAACACGCTCGAATATTGATAGTCACGCGAGGACAGACCCTATTTTCATCAATTGAGAATGCCAAAAAGTTGACTCTAGAAGGATTATCCCATGAGTTTGCCGCAGATATAAGGGCAAATCTGGACCCAAAAAAGGCATCACAGGTATCAATTGCCTTGGGCGGTCATCCCCTGGCTATCAAAATGTGGAGAGAAGGGGATGAAATTCCTGCTCCAGGGACGCCCGTTGCAAAGTTCATCAGAACCACTGTTCTGGATAGGTTGGATTCCGAGACCGGCGAAGAATTGGAAAATTTGATAATTGAGCCATTTCCAATCCCGGTAAAATCCCGATTAGGCAACAAGGTAATCGATAAGTTAGATGATGCGAGCATTCTGAAATGGAC
Source organism: Euryarchaeota archaeon UBA552 (assembly GCA_002499585.1). Lineage (GTDB taxonomy): Archaea > Thermoplasmatota > Poseidoniia > Poseidoniales > Thalassarchaeaceae > MGIIb-N1. The sequence goes on from DAMH01000012.1 coordinate 10,017, forward strand.
CGGTCTCAATTTTGAAGCCACCCATCTCATCAGGAATGTTGGATCTGCAGCAATGGGTGAAAACAAGAAGCAATCCTTGCATGGGCGTCTCGCATCAAGGTGGTCAAACATCGAGGGGCCAATTGCTAGGGGATTTGAGTTACACCACCTGATATCGGCAGGCCATGAGATCAGCGTTGAGATGGCAAGTAATGTGTTGGACAAGGCCGGCCCTTCTGTAGCATCTGTATTGTTGGCCAACGCATTGGAAAGAGGCGAAAGATCAGACTTGAGATTACTCGCAGCACAAGCGGCACTATCACTCGGAGAGGCGACAAAAGCTTTGGAAATATCCAAGAGAATTGAAAATAAGAAGGAACAACTGATGATAGAAATGGAATGTTACAGGCTGATGGGGCTAGAATCAAAATACTACGAGATTGAAAAGTCGATTATTTCTGAGGCAGAAGACGAAGAAAAGGCAACATTGCTCGTCCGAGGAGCGGTTTTGTTGCATGACGACCGCCTTCCGGGGTACCTGACTCAGGAATTAGGCAGAAAAATAATACAGAGATTGGATGAGTTACAAGATATTGAGGGTAAAGTCAAATTATCCCTATCTTCTTCATCATTATTTTTGAGGTACATCGTTGCATCTGACCTCGGAGAGGCATACTTGGCCGCTTCATTGCGTTCATTGATTGTCCAATCCCTCGGGGAGGGCCATCCTAGGCTAGAGGAGACAGATCTCAAACTTAGGCTAAAATCATGGAATGAAAATATTCAGATCGAGTTGAGAGAACGGATATCGACTACCCAAGACAAGTATGAGAAACTGAAATTAATTCACTGGGGCCTTCTTGCAACCGAAAAATGCATACCAAAATGGCTCATTGAAGCACATGAAGAATGCTTCATGAGGGACGAACCAACTGTTCGCAAAGAACACGGAAGAATCGAGGCATTTTCATGGTTCTGGAGAGGAGTCATAAATCCAGATCAACGACTATATTGTTGGACAGAGTCCTCAAAGAGACTCAGATCATGTGGATGCTCCAATGCCTCATCTGAGTTAATCAAACGTATACATGGAGAGATCAGATTTGAGCGCCAATAAGCGTCCTGGTGTTTGTTATGCCGTTTAGGGATCTGATTTTCCCGATTACAATTTTTGTGATTTCAGCTTCATCTGCAGCCTCCACCTTTACTAACAGATCATGACTGCCAAACACTACCCATCGGCCCGTGACCCCCGTTACACCATCTAGTCCATTTCTAACGCTTATCTCCTTCCCGGGGTCGGTCGTAATCAGAACAAATCCAACTGCCATATCTCATACCTCTACCGAGATCAGGGTCTCTGTTTTCAGAACTCCGGGAACGAGTCTCATTTCCTCTATAAGAAATCGAGTCATCTTCTTGTAATCCTCGAAATCCAGCCTTGCGACCAAATCGTACTCCCCGTACACGGAATGAGTCTCGACAACCTCTTTCATTTTAATCAAATTTGAATAAACCACTTTTTCTTTTAGAGGATGGGCCTTGATCAGCACGAAGGCAGTTTCCATAAAACCAGCACTCAGATTGAGCGGATCCAGATTTGCTTATGATGCCTCCCACTGATTCAGATGATATGCATCAAACGGCAAAGCATACAATGAGGATGTCGTCGTAGTTTCCACAATGGGACGATGGGATGGCCACTTTGGAATCATCCCAGGAACGATACTTTTGATACTTCTTGGCTCTGCAACACTTCCTCTCGGAGCGCCCCAAACGACTGTCTCGATCTGGTCTGGTGTTCTAACCTTCCCGGACGGGGTTGTCATAGATGATGATGAGATTGTCCTCGTTGACCCCAGTACGACGATTATGCTAGGGGATGGCGAATCAATTGATGTGAAAGGGAGACTAACACTGCACGGCCAAACCTCAGGGATAGTCACGTTGGATTCCATAGATGGAAAGCACAACGGTATTCGATTTCTCGAGGAAAGCAGAGACCTAGGATCCTCAATCAAAGACCTAAGAATCCTGAACTCATCTTATGGCATATCAGTTTTCAATTCTAACCCCACAATTCAGAATGCAACCATAATTAATCCCGACTTTGTTGGAGTGGACTTATTCTCTGGTTCAGACCCTTTCATCATGAATCTGAGCATAATCTCAGGAGGCCAGGATGTTCACGGCATTTCCAATACATGGCGATATGGCATCGGACTTTCCGTCGGAAGCACAAGCTCCCCCATTGTTTCGAATTTACAGGCAGATGGCCTCATAACCAGGGGGCTAAACATCTGGGGGGGTTCCGGAGGCATCTTCAGAAATTTATCAATAGCCAATATTTCCGGTGCGACACTTGCTGTATCAACCGGAATATGGGTCGAAGACTCCGTATTATTGATACAAGATTCTAACATCGTAAATTCTGACAATGGAATATTCGTCAGACATATCTCCGAAGGTTACACAACGAGGCCAACCATCGAGAATACAAAGGTGTCAAACTCGAAGTACCGTGGGCTTATGATCGAGCAATACAATCGCTCGAAATGGAACGAACTGACTGTTAATGCAGTTGTTAGGAACGTCAGCATTGTAGGAACTGGAAGCCCAATGGCCCAGTTCCAGAACCTCGGTTTAGCCGCACTTGAAATGAATACTAGTGGAGCCATAATCAGTGGACTGAAACTCTCGCAGAATCATGCCCCAGGGATTAAGGCCTACATGATAGATGGAACTACCACCTTCGAGAATGTGATATCAGACGGCGATGGTTCTAGGAGCATATCTGCGGGAATAGGGGAAACTGCGGGTATATACTTACGAAGCGCGAACTGGCCTGTAAAGATGCACGATATCAAAATTAACAACTCTCAAGGGCCTGGAATACTCCTCTGGAAAGGAGGAGCAATTGGCTCAAATTGGACGGTAAATAACTCCGGGGGGGCCGGGGTCGATATCAGGGAATTCCATCCAGTGATAGATGGATTGAACTCGAGTATGAATCAATTATCAGGTGTCCAGATCAAGGATTCCTCAAATGTAAGGATATCAAACGCAGTCACAAGCCATAACGGAATGGGCGCACTTTCAAACAGCGATGGCGCAGGATTCTATTTCATAGATTCAAATGACGTTGTTAGCTCAGGTAAGGATGTCGTGTGCGAGGGCTGCAGATCACACAACGACAGAACCGGTTTTTCGATCTCTAATTCAATCGACCTGAAATTGTTGAATATTAGTTCACATAGTCCAACTAGCGGGTATTCGGTGATCGGGGAAGGCAGTGGCTTACAGAGAACTGGTTGGATCGAAATAAACGGGGCCGACATAAGGTCTGAGGACAACCAGAGCTTGGTCGTTCTCGATTCGATTGACGCACATTTCAATGATTTCCAATTCAATGGGGGTTCGTTTCAATGGTCTGGAAGGGGGTCTACCAAATCAACAATGAATAATACCAGATTGTCTAATTCAGATGGTTGTGTCAGGCTGTCAAACTTCCATGACATCCAAATACAGGATCTGCATATCAACTGCACTTCAAACCATAAACCTACTTTCTACTCAACCAACGCATCGATGATCGATATCACAATGAACGGACCGACTACCATAAATGCCACATCTGGAAGCCAAATTAATTGGATATCCTCATCGCTAATCGACGATCCTATCACAGATGGCGAGGAATCCGTTGTACACGTCTCATGGTATATTGAGATGGAAATAATAAACCAAAATGGATATGGTTTGCCATATGCCAATGTTGACTTGAACTTCGACGAACACGATCAAAATACATCAATAATTGTGCCATATTCCGGTAAAGCCCTGGTAGGCCCCTTTGTACAAAAGAGTTGGAATAACTCGACCGGTTGGAGCCCCAGCACCAGTGTTCAAGTGAACTGCACATATTCTGCGGACAACGGCGCGGATCACATTTTCATCACAAGTGAAATTCCTCTGGACCAAGACTTGGAGATTGTGTGCGTCATTGTTCTCCCGAATCAGGAACCTTTCATCATGTGGGCCACACCGGTTGAAGGGGATGTATTCAGCAGCTCAGAATTAATTGTTTTTAATGCCTCAGAGTCTTGGGACATGGACAACGATGTACTCACCTTCACATGGATCGATTTAACCGAGAACCAAACAATTCTGGGGCCTTCATCAGAGATATCGGCATTCACCGCGAATGATCCAAACAGTGACTCCCCTAACATCAGTGACGGGACACATCAGATCAAGTTGATGTTGTGTGACTCAACTGGGAAATGCGTATCAGAAACACGAAACCTTACTCTGCTTAATCTTCCCCCCACACTAACAGTCGATGCTAGGCCGAAGATTTCTCCCTTCGGTGTGATGAGTCTTGGTATGACTGCAAATGCAACCATAGATCTGCATGGGACCACGGATCCGGAAGGTGATCCTCTGCAATGTTGGTTGAGCACGAGTTACGGGGAGAACATAACGTTGACACCTCCATGTGAAAGGAATCACGAAGTCACATTCACGCCCCAGGATGATACCTTCAGTGTCGCTGTTTGGGTTTCCGATGATTATAACTCACCCTCATCATGGACCTTCTTTGTCGAACACTACAACCAGCTTCCGACACTTGAATACGAGATAACAAGGTTCGGAAATACATCCAGTGACTTTGTTCAATTCAGTTTCCTCGGATCAATTGATCCTGAGGGAGACGGCGTCTACATGTCAATATCCTCCGACATTCAGGGCATCCTTTGGTCAGGAAGTGCCTCAGTTGACGGACACCTTTGGCAGGGTATGCTGTCATCTGGACGACATACACTGACTCTGGAGGTTTGGGATGACTTCCCCGACAATGCGGGAAGGTCGACATCCAAAAATGTGGACATAGATGTGTGGAATTCAAATCCTGTTTCTGCGATTTCATTTCCAACAGATGGTTACGAAACAAACTCATCGGAGATGTTGGAAATAAGTTCCATCGGATCTGGAGACCGAGATCTGCAGTGCTCTCGTTTACCCTCGGATGGGCTAGGGTATCTGTGCTCCAGGGGGATTGGGTTCAACGATCTAGTTTCTGTTACATGGACTTTGGAAGGCGCTTCAGAAATTCTTTCAAACGATTGGATATTCACTTCGAGACTACCTGCTGGAAACCATGTGTTGCGCTTGACCATCGACGATGGAAAGGGAATTCCTTCAACATCCGAGGTGAACATCACCGTTGCTTCCTCAGCGCCTGTAATAATCATCGACAGCCCTGTGCAAGGCCAATACGGAAGGTCAGACCAGCCTATCAAATTCGACATTTCAAGATCCTTCGATCCAGAAAATGATGATTTCACTGTCAAAGTGTTCTCAGATAAATTAGCCGTCCCAGTGATGGATGTGTTTTTTGGAGGGCATATGTATGAAAGCCACCTACCTTCCGGAGTCCACAATTTAACTTTCTTAATGCGAGATTCTACCGGCTTGGAGAGCTCTTCCACGGTGACAGTGACAGTACTTCCAAGTTCTCCGATCCCAGTCATCTCTGCCCCTGTGAACGGAGCATATATTCCTCCAGGGGATCCGATTACTCTCGATTCTTTCGGAACGGTCGATCACGACGGAGACCTCGAAACCATTGAGTGGTTCTTGGAAAGTGGGACTCTGATCGGGATAGGGCCTTTGATTGAGGTCGATCTACCTCCCGGACAGCATGTCATCAAGCTTCGCGCTTCGGATTCTAGGGGCGGTTATGGTGAGACTGCAGTATCAGTTGTAATTGGTTCCAGTGCCCCTATGCTCTCATCATTGAATATCTTACCAACTAACCTTGTTCGAGGTGAGCCACAGGAGATAACCATTGAAGTTAGCCTCATTGACTTGGATGGATCAACAAGAGAGGTATATGGCACGTTGACAACAGAGGGCAAACCTGTGCATTTCGACCTCAATGATGACGGCATATTGGGGGACAGGTTGGAGAACGACGGCATTTGGTCCAGAACGGTTGATTTTTTTCCAGAGGGCGGAAGCTGGGTACGTCTTGATGTATGGGCTAGGGACGGAGACACTGTTAGCCCAACGCTCACTGAGACGATCCCAATAAATGAGGAGCCTGATGAGAGTAAAATAATCGATTTCGTATTGATATCGGTGTCAATATTGTTACCTGTGATGCTCTTGATAGGTCGCTTTGCATACATGGGTAGTCAAAATGCAATGAGAGCTGATCTAGAAAAGATAGAATCTTGGGGGAATTTTTCGGCTGACGACGAGGAATTTGCCCGCAAATAATCCGACAAGGGAAATCTTTCAAGAATCGCTTCGACATCAAGATCTCTGGGTGTGCGTCTGCAAGACAAAAAGACGCTGCCTCATTCAGACAATTCTTCTGGACCCCAAGGAGTTACTTGTCGAGTCAGACCGAGCCTGTGTGTGAAAAGGAATCTCAGATTCAGAAGCCCATCACCCCAAGTATTGATCTCAGCCTCACCAACCCGCGGACGATAGGGCACGCTAATCTCCATTGTCTTCTCCTTACCTAGGTAACGCCTTGCTCTTATTTTGAATTCCTGGGACAGGGGCATTCCGTCATGTTTAGGACGGACACGTTCATCTTTGAATATTGATTTACGAAACACCCACATCCCGCTCTGTGAATCATTTATCCCGTACAAATACAGCAATCTAGCAGTCGTTGATAACACCCAATTTCCAAATCCGTGCAATCCCGGCATGGAGCCCTCCTCAGCTCTTTTGAGCCTGTCACAAGTGATCCATTCGAGGTCTCTGTCGATGAGTTCTCTAACAAGACGGGGAACTTCCTCGCCCGGATATGTACAATCGGCATCCATGGTAACTATCACATCCCCCTGTGCAATCGAAAACCCTGTTTTGTATGCTCTGCCGTAGCCCCTGCGAGACTCGACATAGACCTCTGCTCCCGCATCCCTTGCCAGTTCTCTGGTACGGTCTGATGAATTCCCATCCACAACCAAAAAAGATAGATTCTTGCACCATCCATCATTTGGCACCGATTTGATGGTGTCGACTATTGCCTCTTCCTCATTGCGTGTTGGAATCACAACGGTGACATTCACGTCCAACTGCTCGTTGTCCATGTTTGCCCCAACAGATGCCCCCACTTAACCACTGGTGATGTTGGTAAGACGGCGAACAGTTCATTTTGATGATGCCGCAGTAGGGGCCATGAACGCCACAACACGTTTGGGAACCAGCGGCCTTCGCCTCCGGACTGCAACTAACCTTGCTGTACTACTTTTCGTGAGCGTCCTTGCTATCAAACAACTTTCAACGATAATCCAACCAATGGTCGTCGCGGTTTTCCTATTTTTTGCCATTCGACCTCCAGCCGCCTGGTTAGAAAAGAGGATAGGACACCCTCTTCTTTCCTACACTGGAGTACTTGTTGCCTTCCTAGGGTTCATTATATTGATCAGTCAAATCCTATTTTCAAGCCTGTCTGGCTTCTCATCGGAGGTACCAAGTCTGACTCCGAAGTTTAATGATAAAATCGAATGGGTAGAAGGCCTCCAATTCTTTGGTTACAGTGTTGACCTTGAGGGCCTTCAGAGTGTGGTGTCTATAGAGGAGATCAACAGGTTGGTTACAGAGTTCATTGGGTCCTTGGCTTCATTTACCGCAAATATGTTGACAGTCTTAATCTTCCTTGCATTCATCATCCTGGAGGCGGAATCCCTACCCGGTAGGATAATGGCTGCGTTCCCTGATGAGTCCAATCGCTTTGACAGTATAGCAAAAAAGGCGGAGAAGAACATCAACGTCTACATCAAGACGAAAGCTACCGTCGCTCTTGGTCAGGCGATCATTGCAGGGATCGTTTTGTCAATGTTTGAGATACCTGGTGCCTTCATCTGGGCATTCCTGGTGTTCATACTTGATTTCATCCCATATCTCGGGGCCTTCCTATCATTCATTCCACCTATCATCCTTGCATTCATTCAATTACCAATAACAGGTTTTGTTGCAGTCGTTGTGCTTCTTGTGGGCAACCAACAGGTTTGGGGAAGTTTTGTAGAGCCTCAGCTTGCTGGACAAAGGTTGGACATGTCTCCAATCGTTTTGTTATTCCTTGTTGCATTCTGGTACTGGGCATGGGGCCTAACTGGTATGATACTTGGAGTTCCTCTTGCGGTAATAATGAAGATTTTACTCGAGTCGGACGAAAGAACACTACCGATTGCAATCATGTTGTCTAGGAATCCGCCGTCATCTATTGAGGATAAGAATGATGACTCCGTCAGTATCGATTGATAGTTTGGATGAGTCTGCAACATTGTGCAAACCCTTGGTTGACAAACTCAAACTCTCATCAGCAAAAGTCCACTTACCACCGCTGACGGAGATGGAATCGCAGTTCCTAAGGGCAAAAATGGAAAAAATATCGCCAATATTGACCTCCACCTCTTTTGGAGCCTCAGAAGGGCAGACCCTAAGGATCAAGGATTCGTCCGTGTGCAATTTGATTGAGACTTGCATTGGGGCCTCTGCCAAACTCCCCATAATTCCCAGTTGGTGGGCTACCTCACCTCCCTCTATGCCCACAACATCCACCTCATCGTATCCTCTTTCAGATAGATATAGGATAGATTTCGTGAGGTCACTGGAATTTTGATCCTTTAGAGACACATACTCGGCTTCAGAGTAAACCCCGCCGAGAGAATCCATATCGCCCAGTATCAAATCCACCTGGAAGCCCATATTGGATGCCAGATCGGCTCCTCCGTCCACTCCGACTAATAGCTCTGCACTCTCGACTAGTTCCTCGACCAGCGTGCTTGAAGGAGGCGTTGAATTTAACCAAAGTAGAGCCTTCATTACTGCGACCTCGGTGTATACTTGCCATCAATGACGAGCGGCCTGCCATCGACTTCCACAGTTGGACGAGTCATCAACCCTCTCACACTGGTGTGAACACTGGCCGTCCCCCCGAGAACAACATTATTGCCAAATGCGAACATTGCCCCCCCTCGCCAACATTGGTCCTCGAGGAGACCGAGACCTCTCTTGGCCCTCGGATTCATACCAAAACTGAACTCTGACAGCGTCCTTACCAAATGGCCCTTTCCAGCCCTCATCGCTTGAGATGATGCCTCAAAAAAAGCTTCAATATCAGCAGAAGTAGGGTCTCCTGTGGCAGATACAAGCAGCCCATCCTTCACGATGATTTGTATCGGATCTATCAAATCATCACCCTCCCAAGAACCATCGAGAATTATCTTTCCTTGTCCTGTGCCCTCTTTTGGCATAACGAAAACCCTGCCTGCCGGTAAGTTGGTAACTTGCCCCGGACGAGTGCAAATACCAGTATCCTCCAGTACCCACCTACTGCCGGGTTCGAATCTTAAATCAGTCCCGAGCGTTGTAGTTATTCGAACCTCGCGAACCCTCCTAAGTTTTGATCCCATGCTGGATATTTCGGTGGCCATAGCGTTATGATCCGCGGTAAAACCGCCTGTTGCAAATGAGACTGGTGAAACCCCGGGTATGGAAGCGATTCTCGCACCTTCCTTGGATGCATTGGCCCTTGCCCTAGTGTGAGTCATTGATTTGGTAGTCAATATGAAAATTACATCCTGCCTCCTCATCAAATCAGCGACGGGAGCAGGAGGTTCCATTCCATTTTCATCTAACTCTGGGATCATCATTAGAAGAACACGAGATGTGATCTCCGACGAAGCCTCGTAAATCGCCTTTGCTATGTCTGTAGTTTCCGTGTCGGTTACGATTAGCACGTTTTCATGTTCTCTGACCTCAAGGCAGGATCTAAGCACCGTTCTTGCGGATATTAGCATGTCCTCTTCAGTAACACTATCTTTTGATTTATCAGTCACTGTAGCCCGTCCCCCTCATGCCTAGGAAACGGCAAGGGTTGGTAAAACGTCCTGTTGGAAACTTGACGGAACAAGGGACGGTGGGCTGGTAAAGAGGGGCATAAATGTCTGATGATGTCGACAACTCAAATCCTGACAAGTATCATGCCACAGGGTCGAAATATCGACAATCGAATGAGGTGTAATCCTATCACGGGTGGAGCCTTGATATACTCCTAATAATGCATAACTGGAAAAAATATTTGACAATTTAATCATCGAAGTTTGACAAAAACTTGTCAGATCAGCACACCAAGTTATTCATATCTATAGTCCATTTAGGAGCCTATATGAACAGGCAACTGACAATAGCAGTCACATTCATCCTTTTCATGCAGGGATGCATATCCACAACAGATCTCACACAAGGCGACAATACGGACGACGCGGAATACCCCATGCTAGAGTTACCTCAAAAAATCAGAGCAAGCCCATCTCTCGAGAATTTTGATGATTGCGACCTCTTGTTGCAAACCTTGCAACAGAACCTGTACGAGGAAATGCTCACATTACTGGATCAACAATCCTACTACACATGGTCTGGCCTATGGTTTGCTGACGACTCAGCGGTTCCAGAGACATCCATGGATGGGGACTCAACTTCCGGAACCGCCATGGTATCACCCCGAGATGGCGATTTCTCAGGAACAAATAATCAGGAGAGTGGGGTAGATGAGGCTGATTTTCTGAAAACTGACGGCTACCATACGTACATGCTCAACGGCGGGCTACTCCTGATCATGGAAATTCCTGAGTTTGGAGAGATAGAACTCATCGCGTCATTACCCATCGAGGGAGACCCAATTGCGATGATGATAGAGGGTGGGAAAATGGTAATAGCCTCATCTGTTTATGGTTGGATGTTACCAGAGGGCAACCCATTGCGAGAACTCATAGTTAGACAATCGAGCAATGAAGAAGCGTCCTATGCATACGAATACTACAAGTCCAACTTAGTGAAGTACACCATTCTCGATATGGACAACAAATCTAACCCCATAGTCGAGCAAGAAGTCTATTTTGAGGGAAACTACAACACAGCTCGCCTAGTTCAAGGGACTGTTAGAAGCATCACTCACTTCAGCCCAACTATCGAGGGGATTAGTTACTACGTCGATGTCCCATATGATTTTTGGAGATTAGACGATACTGATGAGAGAATGACGGTCTGGAATAACTCATTGCAAAATACTATTTCTGCAAATATTGACACTATAATGTCACTTTCTCTCGAGGATATCGTACCAATGAGATATGCCCTCAATAGTGACAGAGAGGTTGTAACCCTACCCTACTCTGATCGAGAATGCAGCGATTATGCTGCATCTACCGACAGTGTTGCTAAGGGATTTCTGACAATAGCCACGATGGACATATCTAACATCGAGGTATCTATTGAGGTTGATCACATTGCATCATCATGGGCTCATGTGTACTCTTCTGAGGATGCCTTGGTGCTGGCTGAACCCGCCAATGATTGGTGGTGGTTCTGGGGGAATGACGACTACGAAGATGCAACAAACATACACATGTTCGACATCTCTGAAATAGGCAGTACCTCATATGTGGGCTCAGGCCGCGTTTCAGGCACTGTTCAAGATCAGTTTTCAATTTCTGAATACGAGGGGATTGTCAGGGTCGCCTCAACCACTGATGCATGGGGGAGGTGGTGGATAACCACGGAAACAGACCCGATAACCGGATTGAATACATTTACCGGCCCTTCAAATAGAGTCACTAACCTTCTGCCCGACGGATCAGGAAGCCTAAACCAAATTGGCATAATAGAAGGTATCGCCGATGGTGAGAGGATATGGAGCTCTAGATTTGTTGGGGACAGAGCGTACCTTGTCACCTTTGAGACAATAGACCCGCTTTGGGTTCTAGATATGTCGGACCCTGAAAATCCGGAAATACTGGGTGAGTTAGAGGTTCCCGGCGTCTCTACATACATACATCCTATCGATGAAAATACGCTTTTGACCATAGGTATAGGACCAGGTCAAGATGGTTTAGGCTTGGATTGGTCCACAACTCAAGTATCCCTCTTCGATATTAGCAACCCTTACCAGCCGGCGTTAGCAGATTCGCTGAAACTAACTCCTGCTTACGCTGATGTAAATTGCCTTGATGTCTGGGATTGTGGATGGTCTTGGTCAACCTCTGAGGCCACATATGAGCATAAGGCTTTCACATACTGGCCCGAAAACAGCGTTCTTGCTGTTCCACTCTCTACTTACCGCTACACCTATGATGAATACGGCATAGGTGAATATGAATACGTATCATTGATGAAATTAGTCTCCGTAGATACCCAGAATCTAAGTTTAGCACATCATGGAGATGTGAATCATTCAGGGTTCTACAATGATAATCCTGAAGATGTTTGGTGGCACCATTACTCAACAAGTATTCGACGGTCGATCTTCATGGGAGATTTCGTTTATGCCTTCTCAGCCCTGGGTGTCACCGCGCATGAGACGGAATCACTGGCGATCAGCGATCAGATAAGTATACCAGGATACAATCTTACAACGGGATATTATTGACCTATTGTGTTCTGAAGGTCAACACTCTACCCGCCGACCCAGGCAACGCCACAGGTTCGCCTTTTACTCCACCATGATGATGTCTTCTGTGCACAACATCGCCATCTACCACGGTGTGAGTAGGCCATCCGGTTAATTCCATTCCTTCATAGGGACTCCATTGGACTCTCGTCCATGTTTGATCATCTGCCACTATCCTTTTTCTCTCCAAATCAACAATCGCTAGGTCGCCATCAAAACCCTCAATCAAAGAGCCTTTCTTTTCAATACCGTAAACCCTAGCAGGACCCTCACACATCCATTTCACGACATCTGAAAAACTGCATCTCCCATTTTTAGCGTGTGTCAGCATCAACGGCAATGAGGTTTCAACCCCTGGCATCCCAGCCGGAGCCGACGGGTACCCCTTTGATTTGGCTTCAAGCGTATGTGGTGCATGATCTGTAACTACACAATCTATTGTACCGTCTTTCAGCCTTTTCCACAGTGTGGATCTATCTTCTTCGTACCTAATTGGGGGATTTACCAATCCACGAGGTCCCAATCTTTCGACATCCTCTTGGTTGAAAGATAAGTGGTGGGTGCACACTTCTGTGGTTACAAGATCTCCTTTGTTCTTTACAAGCCAGTTGGCTTCCTCCGCACTCGTAAGGTGCACCACATGCAATCTGTGATCGTGATCTTTTGCTAAAGAAACAGCGCGCTTGGTGGCAATCATTGCACATTTTGCATCTCTGCACTCTGCATGAGCCCTGATGTCCGTTCTATCCTTGAACTTCTCAATCCTATGTTGTAACCTCTCTTCATCCTCTGCGTGGGTCGCGATTATCCCGCTGGTATTCGAGAATATGTTCTCAAGATCTTTCTGTTCGTGTACTAAAAGATCCCCTGTACTGTTACCCATGAAGATCTTGATTCCGCATAAACCATCCATCCCCTCCACGCTTTGCAGGTCGTTTAGGTTGTTCTTGGTCGCGCCTATGAAAAATCCGTGATGGGTAACCACCTTATTTGATGCACGTTGGATCTTTGACTGTAGGGTTGCCTTGTTAGTGGTGTTCGGGGAATTGTTTGGCATATCCAAGAACGAGGTGACTCCTCCTGAAGCCGCAGCCCTACTTCCACTCTCCAGATCTTCCTTGTCATAATTCCCCGGTTCTCTGAAGTGAACATGGGGGTCTATGGCACCGGGGAGCAAGTGCAATCCAGTCCCGTCTATCACAGACTCGCCATCTTTGGCATCCAAGCCTCCTCCTGGAGCCACAGCCTCTATCTTACCCCCGACAACTCTCAAATCACCTATTGCCACTCTTTTTGGTAAGATCATGGTCGCGTTCTGCACAAGCAAGTCTCCGGCCATAGTTCCGCCCGGGCTGACCACAGAGAATCAATCACAATACTGTTTTGTCCCAGCGTTCAGTATGTGCGCGGTCCCGCTCGCTTCAAATAAGCGATATGACTGGGAGTAGTCAGCGGGTTGGAGTAGTCAGGTTATCTCGTCGGGCTCATAACCCGGAGACCGGTGGTTCAAATCCACCATCCGCTACCACTTCCACTTTTGGATGAATGTATAATGAAAGTGAAAAAACGTGTCACTGCTCTTAAATATTGAATAAAGTCATTCATAAAAATGCAAAATAGGTCAATGCTTAGTTGATATACTTCCGAGTTAGAGTCGTGAATATGCCAGCAAGGAAGACAGTTCAGGAAATTAACGACGAGGGGATTTTGATCGACGCAGATGAGAATGAGCCCAAGATTGAGGACCTACCTGGCGTAGGGCCTGCAACGGCAGAGAAACTAAGGGAGGCTGGCTTTGATGAGCTTATGACAATCGCTGTCATGAGTCCTAAGGAACTCGGCGACCAAGCGGAGCTTGGAGAAGCTGTTGCATCCAAGATTATCGCGGGAGCCAAAAAAATGGCAAATGTTGGGGGTTTCGTGAGTGGGATTTCGCTGCTCGAGAGAAGATCTGAGGTCCAGAAACTAACTTCCGGATCGGCCGCTTTGGATGAGTTACTAGGTGGTGGGTTTGAAACTCAGGCTATCGTGGAGGTGTTTGGCGAGTTCGGGAGTGGAAAGACGCAGGTAGGCCACCAATTGGCGGTGAACACGATATTGCCTCAAGAACAGGGCGGGTTCGATGGCGAAGTCTTCTACATAGACACAGAGGACACCTTCCGCCCAGAGAGGATAGCACAAATGGCAGAAGGTGTTGGATTAGACTCAAATGCGGTTCTGGATAGGATTCACGTTGCAAGGGCGTACAACTCAGCTCATCAAATGCTCCTGGTAGATGAGATCAAGAGAATGTCGAAAAATATCGATGTCAAACTTGTGATTGTTGACTCTTTGACGAGTCACTTCAGGGCGGAATACGTGGGTAGAGGGATGTTGGCTGACAGACAACAAAAGCTGAACAAACACCTCAAGGAGCTAAAACAACTATCCGATGTGAATAACGCCTTGGTTCTTGTCACCAACCAGGTTCATTCCAGGCCTGATGCCATGTGGGGGGATCCAACAAAGCCAATCGGCGGACATATAGTTGGACATGCAAGCACGTTCCGACTCTATCTCAGGAAATCTAAGGGTGGGAGAAGGATAGCTAGACTCATCGACAGCCCAAACCTTCCTGAGGGAGAGGCAGTGTTCACTGTCACAGCAGAAGGCATCCGTGAATAATACCGGATCATACTGACAATGCATTCAGTGCTGAATCTACCTGAGAAATCAGATAACCCATGTGATCTGAATCAAATTTCAGTTGTATGTCGGCCGCAGCAAAAAGATCGGGTAGCCTTTCCGTATTTCCTAGTGACATGGCCTGTTTGTAACTTTTCAGAGCTTGTTCAGGATCACTCATTTGTTTGATCCATAATTGTAAGGCTCCTAGTTGGGCTATTCCATATTCTATGTAATAGAAAGGAGCACCGAAGAGATGCCCCTGAGTCTGCCAAAAGAGAGCCTCATCTTCCTCGAAATCGGTCCAGTCACTTTTGGGACCAAAGCGAACTCTCAATTCGAGCCATTTTTCAGAAAGTTGCGATCTTGTATGATCTGGGTTCTGATAAATCCAGTGCTGGAAGGAATCGATCCTACAAATCCAAGCAAGGAGCCCAATTGTTGATTCTAGATGCATTTTTTTCGCCCTCTGACAATCTTCCTCCCTTTCATAATACTCATTCCAGTGTGGCTGAGTAAGGAGTTCCATTGACATGGATGCGACCTCCGCGAATTCTATTGGATAATTACGTTCCTGAATCAGTCCTAAATCGCTGCAATACATTGTGTGAAAGGCGTGACCTGCCTCGTGTATCATCGTTTCAACATCAGCCTGTTGGCCTGAGGCGTTCATAAATATGAATGGAAGGCCAGTTTTCTCCAAGTTGTATTGGTAACCTCCTGGCGCCTTACCCTTTCGACTCTCCAGATCCAACACGTCCCCCTCAACAAGACGATCAAACATATTACCCAGTTCACCTGAAAGGGAATGAAACACGGCTGAAGTCTGGGATATTAATTCTGACACATTATTGAACGGGGTTAGAGGATCTCTACCAAGAACATCTGGCGAATCTCCAGACTTCTCGTTTATGTCCCATGGACGGAGATTTCTATACCCCAGCGATTTCCTTCGCTTTTCATTTATGGAATGTATCAAAGGCATACAGTGCTCTTCAACCGAACTGTGAAATGATCTGCAATCCTGGGGTGTGTAATCGAACCTTTCCATAGACCTAAACGCATACTGGACGTAATTTTCAAAACCCGCGTTGACGGCGATTTGGTGCCTAGTTTTGACTAACTCATCAAATATATCCGAAATCCTCTCAGAATCCATCATTCTCCTGGCTCTTACGGCGGTCCAAGCATCACGCCGAATCTGCCTGTCGTTGACTTCAAGGAATTTCCTCATTTGGGGCAAGGTGTATTCTTCTCCCTGAAAATCAACGGTCATCGCTCCAGTTATTCTCTGATATTCTGTTGAAAGTTTTGTGCATTTAACCATCAGTGGAATATTCTCCTCGCGAAATAGCTCTATGGAGTTCCGCATGCTTTTCAGTATCAGGTCATATCTCTTTGGCAGGGAATCTGAGAGGCTAAGATTAGCAATCTTAAGATCTAATTTGTTAGATACTTCGGCCATTTTGGGCCTTATTCCCTCAACAAACGACATGTAAGCCTCCTGTTTGGAGTCGTTCTCGGTATCACATGTCATACCAATGTAGAGTCTGGCTCCCGCTTCAGACAAATGTTCGGACATATCTGAGATGTCCGTAAAAAGGGACTCCAAATCCTCGATGTTGTTGATCTCCCTGTCCAACAGATTAGTTGCGACGGGTTCGAGGGATTCCCATTTAGTAGCGTCAAATTTATTTTCCAGTGGGAACATTACTTTCACCTAATTCCGATGCGAGTACGGGCCAATTGGCAATGGTCCATCTTCCTTCACGTACTTCTGACGTTTCCACTGATTAGCCGCTGATTTCACATCCTCTTTTATTTTCTGAAGGTCCGGATGATCGGGATTCTGTTTCTCTATCCAGCATGCCGAGCAATATCTGGTCCCTTCATGATCTACATAATTTCCTTTGGTGCATCCAACGTTGCAAACGGAGCACGTCCCATATCCATGGAATCTCGACATTGTCACACCCAGAGGGGACTCACCTATCAGATTGACTGATTTAGTTGATAATGGAGTTAGTTAGGTGATGAATAAATGAGGTCTCCAAGGAGTCCGACTCTCCATCCAATACGTCTCCACCGATTCTGCTCAATCCAAACTCAGTTGGCACGGGGCGCTTGACGACAAGGCGACCATTTAATGATGAGATAATCCTCATCGCATTGTTGCTGTGTGTGTTGTAACAGGATCGCGGAATCCTCTCGGATCCAAGTGGCGTTTCTCCCCGGTGTTCTGGTAGGTAAAAGACCCAACCAATCTTATCATCTTGAGACAGTCCTGATCTTCTTATTCCTTCTTTGATTTGCCTTGTTCCGGCAACTATTCTCAGAAACTCTGTATCCGGACTCTTCGCAACACACTTCCCGTGTAGCTCAAGTCTCCTCAGAATTGTCCATGCTGACCAGGCGTGTCGCTCACTAGCCACTACTCCATTGCCGAGGAGCCCCCATCTGGGGGATTCTCGCGATTCCATAAACAAAGAGATAGTGTCAGATATTGATTTACTCGTGTCCAAATCGAAACCCCATGTGGTAAACCAAGGGACTAGCTCTGACATGATTCTCTCTGGCGACAAGGGATAATCAATCCTTGCCATTGTAATCAGTGAGTATTCTTTTGGCTTCATCTCTGATTGAAGAAGCAAGGTTAAAACTCCAACCCTGAAGTCCTGAGAGTTTTTCCAAATCTCCTTGGGTCATCCTAGCGATATCTCGGGTGGATTCTACAGAAAGCGTCTGAATCATCTCTCTGGCCCTGACCCTCCCTACTCCTTTTATTGAGACAAGCGGAATTATGTCGGCCTTACAGCCATGTTGAACTCTGGTCTTTACCTCGTTGAGAATCTCTGAAATATAACCTGAGATTGAATCATCAGCTAGGACTCCCTTAGGACAGTCGGAGACGATTTTGGATGCAGCGCGCAACAACCAATTTGCTGCTTCAACCCTTGAACGCAGATCTCCGGGCTGAACTCCCCAGTGCTTCTCCATCTCACTCATCTTGAACTCCTCTACCCAATCTAGAATAATCAGGGTGGATTTTACCCTCTCCAACTCGTCGGATGGATCAAGCGGCAGGAGCTTCTCTCTGTCATGGGCCTCGGAGCTGGATTCAATTTTGGTAATCTCACTGGTCTTGACCCAGAATTTTTGGAAATCTGGAGTCGAAGTCACAAGATGAATTATCGAGAAAGGCGATATTTGGCCTATACCGTCTAAATCAGCCAGAATACGACCGGCTTGCAGAAGTCCATCAAACAGAGTTCTACCCGAAACAGGATTTAGATATAATCTCGATATGGTCTTTCCAAGATTTGTAGCCTCGTAAGTCATAGTGATTGATTCAGGCATGTCTTGTGAATGTCTTGTGACGAAGGTCGCCTTACTAAACCCAAAAATGGCTGGCCCCTTTCTGGGAGATCTAGATCTTCTAAAATCTGAGACCACCTCCGTAGTTTCTAGTTCTACGATACCTTCTGCAGCTCTTACCCAATCTGGAAAGTCGTCCCCCCAGTTTTCTACTTTCAGTGAATCAGCCTCAGTCTCCTTGATCTTCTTTGTTAGCTTCTCATCATCGCCTTCTCTGGTTATCATGTCATTTTCAAACAGCCAAACTATCGACCTGTCGATTTTTGCCTCAAGGTCCTCTTTTGAGATGGTGGCTCCAAGGAAGGTTTTCGCCAAGAACATGCCGAGGGAATACCTATCTTGGATTCCACCCGTCGCGATTAATGCTAGCAAGTGGGTTAACAGAGACGGATCCTCTGTTGCAACTGTTGAATACGGGTTCGCCAATCTTGATACTATGGGTTCCACTCCGCCCAATAGGTACCTATCCACAATGAACTGCTCTTCATTGGAATTCTTAGCCAATATGATTCCTTCCCCATGGGGGTCATATCCTGGTCTGCCGGCTCTTCCAATCATTTGCCGTATCTCCATGGCCCTCACTGGCATGGAACCCCCTGCTGTTGAATTCCATCTCCGATGATCCCTGACAATAACCCTCCTTGAAGGCAGATTCACTCCCTGAGCAAGTGTCGGTGTAGCAACAAGGGCCGTCAAAACACCATTTTTGAATGACTTTTCGATAATCGACCTTTGTCTCGGCGAGAGGCCTGCATGATGGAAACCGATTCCGCCTGATGTAGAATCGGCTAATGATCTTCCCATGAAGGTGCCCTCGCCCACATCTCTCAGCTCCAAACATATTTTATTCCACTGAGAAATTTTGGTTTGTTGGGCTTTATCCTCGGGATCCAATCGGCTAAGGATGTATTTTGATAGTTCGCGGGCCTCTTTCTGCGCGGAAGCTCGGGAATTTACGAATATCAATACCTGTCCTTTTTCGTTTATCGTATCCTCCAACAAGGAATTGAGAACTCTGTTCGGATTCCCATCGATCTTTCGAGGATTGGGGAGTGAGAGTTTGTTTTGGCTGTCAATCCTGTGAATCTTGAGGGTCATGTCCGAAAAAGTTCCAGATTTCAAATCTACAGGACGCCAATCTGAGGAAACTAAGTTTGCGCCAAGCCACTTGGAGACCTCAATCGAATTACCTACGGTTGCTGATAATGCGATGATCTGACACTGAGGAACCTCGTGTCGGATCCTTGCTATCAGTATCTCTAGCGTCGGACCTCTGGTATGGTCATCCATGAGATGGAATTCATCAACAGTTATGCAGCCAACCCCCTCAAGAAAATTCGGCCTCGAGCGAATGATGGAATCAAGGCGCTCGCTCGTACATACCAATATGTCCCAATCATGTAGTGACCCTGACTCCTGACCCCTGTCTCCAACAGCTAAAGATGATTTCAGACCCAACTCACTGCACAGAGCTTCAATTTCTTCATACTTCTCCGAAGCAAGTGCCTTCAAAGGGACAATATATATTCCTTTCATACCCTTATTCTGGAGAATCCTGTTGAACATGCACACAAAAGCAACTGCCGATTTACCGCTCGCAGTGGGTATGGCTAACAAGAGGTTCTTTCCTGTAAGCCCTTTTTCAATTCCCTGTCTTTGGGGGGGATAGAAATTTTCGATCCCAAGGACACTTTGAATGCTTGCTGATAGTTGTTCTTCAATCCCGAGGAAGTCGTGATCTCCTCCTGAGGTGTTTCCCATTGATCGCTGTTCTGAAGTCAGGGCGCAAAAGGATGACGTTCCTAGGACCAACGGTGATATGCGGGATGTCCTTCCTCGACAGCCACAAACAAACCTTCGCCTTTGGCACAAATCTTGCCCTCGCTTTCAAGAACCATTTGAACACCTACTCGATCGTCGTATTTTGAAACATCAACTGAACGAGCCCTGATTGTAATTTCTTTCCCATAGGGAGTGGGCCTCAACAGCCGAACATTGTAACTCGCTGTTACAGTACAGGGTGGCTCCGGTAAACTATCCCTGTCCATCAAAGCAATGGCTGCAGTCCAATTGCCATGACAGTCCATGAGTGTGCCAATTATCCCTCCGTTAATTATTCCAGGAAAGGCTTGATGCTCGATTGACGGTCTAAATGACATCAACAACTCCTCTCCATCTCGATAAGACCTGATTCTTAGGCCACTATCATTAGAGGGCCCGCATCCAAAACAGATGCTTTTCGGTGCATAGGTTTCTTGCAGTGATTTGCCAGTGGTCGCTACCATGTGTTGTGATAGCCGACTAAGAATTCAATCATTTTGGAAATGTTGGACATCAGTGTCACTTATTTGCAGCCCTTGCTTGGGGCGGTATGTTGACGGAGCACCCTGAGGTAGAAGACTCCAAAAAAGGAGCAAGGAGACCATCAAAAAGACGTAGGTCTCCATTGAAGATCGTCAACCAGATTCCCAAAAGAAGACGAAAAGAAATCGAAGAATCCGATTCTGAAAAATCCTCGAGCCCGGAATCCTGGTCTAGGAGATCAGGCCTTGAGAACCACAAAATTGGCCGTAGATCCACGAAACCTGGCGAAGTGAAAACAATTCCTTTCAATCTTATCGACTCCAAAATTGGAGAATCATGGCCCATACCAATAACTGTCGTCAATGGGGTAAGACCAGGTCCAATCGTAACTCTTCTTGGAGCTGTACACGGTAACGAGTTAGTCGGCCCTCAGGCACTTACTTTTCTCCAATCACATCAGATTCTCGGAAGTGGCAAGTCAATCGATGTCGGCGTCATGTCGGGAACTCTGAGAATTATGCCCATAGTGAACCTCCCCGGATATAGAACCAGAACTCGGTATGCCCCTGATGGACGAGACATCAATCGTTTCTTTCCGGGGAAAGCAGGTGGCAACACCACGCAAAGAATCTCAAGCAAGCTCTGGAATGAAATAATCTCAACGAGTGATTTCATAATTGATCTACATTCTGCAGCTAGTGGCAGGACAAATTTGCCTCACATAAGAGTAAATCTTGCTCACTCCCAGAGTAGTATGTTGGCGAGATCCTTCGGAACTGAGGTTTTACTAGATGGACTCGGACCAAAAGGGTCGTTGAGAAGGGTCTCAAATGAGTTTGACATTGGGTGCGTCACATTTGAGGGCGGCGGGGCCAATTCAATAGATTCCGATGCTGTCCAAATTGCTACCTACGGGATCCTAAATGTCTTGCGTTCTCTAAGAATGATACCAGGTTACCCCAGCAGCCCCAGATTTCGCCTTCTCGCTTCAGGTTCGGTATGGATAAGATCTGATCATGGCGGTCTCCTAGATGTACTTGCACCGGTTGGTTCTGTGATAGAGGCCGGCGAAGTAGTGGCCACTGTCACCGACCCCGAACATGCCAGAGACTCAGTCGAGATAAAATCCCCCAACAGAGGATTACTTATCGGGATGGCCACACATCCTTTCGTTACATCCGGAACTCCAATTGGACACTTACTGCCGCTGAAAAAAGGCTTGAATACTATCAAGAGTAGGCTGGATGAAGACGATGTTTTGATGCTCAGTGGAATAATGGATGACCCAATTTGGAGAGAAGAAGAAACCGAGGACATTGATCTACAATCATCTGAAGATATAACCTCTGAGGGGTGGGCGAGCGTTGATGAGCCGGTATTTGAAGAAGAGGATGATTAATCGCTACGATCTACGGTTGAAATCTGGTGCGCTTGGAACATCGTTGTTCGAAGCGACCTGGGCCCCTTCATAACCGCCGTATGACCTGATGGCCTCCACTAGGATATTTCTTCGCCTCCTGGATATTGTGATTATTATCGCACAAGAAAATAACAGTGAAATCAGCAAGAATCCTGCTATGTAGCCTAGTGGCCCTTTCAGAACATTTACTGCTTTCTCAAACAAACTCGAAGGAGGCGTCCAAATTTTAACTTCTAGCGGCCAGATTAACACAGTTTCCACATCGGAGTCCGTGATTTTTAATTCAATGGACACCGGGTTTGGCGATTCGCACAAAATGAGTGTTAGGTCACTATCGCCAATCTCGTCGCAGTCAAGGGAATCTAATGTCAAGGAACTGCTGCGAAATTGTCCATCTTCTGCCCCATGGAACGACCACTCAAATTCTGCAGACACGCCCTCAGGTAGAACTGGGGCCTCCAGGTGAAGGGATTCATTTGATGCCTCCCATACTATCGAACCTCCGGAGAAACCCAGTTCTGTCACCCGATCTAAATCCTCGTCAACAAAGCCGTCACAATCTTGGTCAATACCGTCCCAGATTTCTATTACCCGGGGATTAATTCTGGGGTTGACATCATTACAATCCTCAAACCAATAGTAGCCATCTTCATCGTTGTCCGGATCAAGTGCGTTTGGGTCGGTTTCAGTGGTTAACACCTCTGTGCCGTCTGATAGCAGATCGCCGTCTGTATCGAGGTTTGATGGATTGGTGTTGTACAAGTGAAATTCATCAAAGTCTGACAAACCATCTGCATCGCTGTCTATATCAATGAAATCCTCGTCCTGAAATCCGTCACAATCATTATCCTTCTTATCCAGTATCTCTGTGCTCAATGGCGATGTAAACGAGTCCTCATCATCACAGTCCTCAAACCAGTAAAATCCATCGGAATCAGAATCCTGATCATAAGACAAAGGGTCTGTGAGGCTTTCACTTATCTCAAATCCATCAGAGAGCCCATCCCCATCAGAGTCAGGGTGGAACGGGTTTGTTAGTATAACATTAAACTCCTCAAAATCCGAGATTCCATCCTGATCCACATCCGTATCAGTGTAGTCTTCATCGGTTTGATCGTCACAGTCATTGTCTATTCCGTCCAAATATTCTTGAGCACCGGGGAAAATCATTGGTTCCGAATCGTTACAATCTTCGAACCAGTAACTCCCATCTGCATCACTGTCCTCATCGTAAACCAGTGGGTTGGTGAGAAATGTAATTACCTCATCACCGTCAGAAATCCCGTCTAAATCAGTGTCCCCACTTTGGAAATCAGTAAAATAGATGTGATATTCATCCCAATCTTTGAGTCCGTCAGAATCCCTATCTGTGAAGTTGTAACCCTCGTCAATAAAATGATCGCAATCGTCATCGATCCCATTGAGTATTTCTGGTCTGCCTGGATTAATCATCGGATTATCGTCATCGCAATCATCAAAATGATAGTAAAGATCTCGATCTGAGTCATTATCGAACAGCAGCGGATTACTCTGATGAACAATGACCTCCTGTCCGTCCAATAACCCATCTCCATCTGAATCTGAGAGTAGAGGATCAGTATGATGGATATTGACTTCCCTCCCATCAGATAGGCCATCAGAATCAGTATCTGGCGATAATGGGTTTGTTCCGTTCTCTATTTCAGAGTAGTCGCTCAGGCCGTCGTCATCGCTATCAGGATCATATGGATCTGTCCCGTATGTGTCTACCTCTTCGATAGTGAGCAATCCATCCCCATCATGATCGCTCTCTGAATCTACACCATGCAATATCAAGCTCCAGGAATTCAACGTCCCAGAATTACCGGGTGATGAGTCTTTGACTCTCAAGGTCCATGTACCGTTGGATAACTCTCCCCAATGCAATACCGATCCGAAACTCCAATCTTGGATGTCACTTCCCGTATCGTCATTCGAGCTGCGCAAGACGGAAACCGTATCGTGAGGTGAAACTAACTCAATGTCCAACTCGCCACGACTGGGATGAGTCACATCAACTATTATATCCAATGACTCGATTTTTATCCCTTCTGATACCGTTATGTCCGTTTCAACCCAGTCATCAGTATCATAGATAGATAGAGGACTGATGTTTGGGAAGTATGTTAAGTTACTCTCTGGTGAGAGTGAAGACCAATTTGATGCGAGGGAGGTTGAAGCTCCGGCATCAACTACTCCAAACCCGTACTTGTGTGAAAACCAATGACCTGCCCCGTTCTGAGCCCAAGATGGGTCAGTAAAGTCGTTCTTCCTGGAGGTCAAAACCAATATCTCTTGAACATCCCTCCATGTCAGGTTTGGATTGCTTTGAAGCATCATTGATATCACT
This sequence comes from Euryarchaeota archaeon UBA552, assembly GCA_002499585.1. Taxonomy (GTDB): domain Archaea; phylum Thermoplasmatota; class Poseidoniia; order Poseidoniales; family Thalassarchaeaceae; genus MGIIb-N1. Next base: position 34,602 of record DAMH01000012.1, read on the forward strand.
CCTGACACCAACGGTGTTGCACTGGAGGTACCTCCGAAGTTGTTGGTGACATCCCCGTTAGTGTATCCACTCGGACCAGAAATATCAGTCGTCGTTATTCCAACCCCGTCTCCATTAGAAGGGGCTGAAACTAGGATATTGGCCCCAGGCTCGGAATAGTAAGACTGTTCTCCATTGTGATCTACAGCGGTTACAGCAATTGTGTATCTGCTGTTTGTATATCCGTCTGCATTGGAATCGTCATCAGATTGCAATCCATTTCCTGCAGCCCAGGTGTATATGTTACCTAGCCCCCCTCTTCCTGAGTAGACTCCGTTTTCAATCGCAGCCAGTGTGAGGGGCCCTGGTCCCTGCAGAGTTGCTCCGTCGTCTGCCGGACCCCATGAATTTGAATAAATATCTACGCTCTGAGGCATGTGGGAAAGCGCATTCGCTTCCATGGAATCGCTAATCGAACACGCTATCAGTCTGCTACCAGCAAGGTTGGCTCCGAATCCAGCTCCAATAACATCAATCCCATTGTTTCCAGTCGCGCCTGCAACACCTCCGGCCGCGGTTCCATGAGCATCATTTCCGGAAGGCATGGGGTCTGCGTCAGACGAGCAGAAGTCGTATGACGTCGAGGCATCATAGTTCTGTGCGATGTCTGGATGGCCGTGGTCTAGTCCGTCGTCCACTATTGATATTGTTACACCTGAGCCATTGTATAGGTCCCATGCAGTTGTTATATTTACATCTTCATTTACACTCCCACCGGACTGGCCATTGTTTGAAAGGTGCCATTGGTCGATATAATCAGGGTCATTTGGTGATAAACGGGGATTCTGCTTCTTTTCATTATCCTCAACATATGCCTCTATGTACCCGTCTTCCAGCATGTCGGCCAAGTTGATTAATTGGTTAGTAGACTCCTTTGGAACCCATTTGTAAGCCCCTTTCAACAAATCTAATTTTCGCAGGTCACCATTTGGAAGTATATCTAATAGATCCTGCTCACCTAAATCTGAGAGCAAGATCCATGCCCCACTGGCGCTGCCATCTTCATTAGCAGCCTTCATGCCCCTCTTGAAAGCAGAGGAAATTACAGGCGAAAAGCCATCCAGAAGGGACTCCTCGTATTCAAGGGGGAATTCATTATTTTCTACAAAAGCTGCCACAGGGCATAAAATAAGCATCGCCGACATGACCAAAGCTTGGTACACGGCTCTCTGGAAATCTAATTAAGTAAAAATCAGACCCCTTCTTCGTGTAATTTTATTGCCTCATGTACCTCATCATCGGTCATCAATCTACGCTGTGACTTTGCTGTCTCAAACAAATGGGATACCAAGGACTCGTCATATGCTATGTTTCTACTCTCCAACCAATGAATTATGTTTGATTTTCCGCTCATATGGCCTATTCTTATTATCTGCCTGAGCCCGAAGTCTCCTGCCGGCACACCTGAATAGACTCTATCGGCCAACCAATCATCTCCTTTCCTCAAGGCCTTGATGACAGCTGAAGCATGGACGCCTGTTCCTGTTTCAAATGCATCATCTCCAAATATTGGATAATTCTTGGGCAAAGGAACCTCGATGTATTCATTTGCCTTCCTAACGTACTCGCTTAGGTTTGTCAGATCATTAGATATAACTCCCATCAAACTGAGATTTACGAGTGTCTGGTCTAATGGCGCGTTACCCGATCTCTCACCAACACCGAGGGCCGTGCCGTGAATCACATCTGCCCCATATTCAACTGCTGCTAGATTATTCGCAACTCCCAAGCCCCTGTCCTGATGTCCGTGCCAGTTGATTTCTATGTCCCTCCTCTTGATTCCAGAATCAGGAATTACTTCTTCTTGTATGAAAGACATCAGGCTCTGAACTCCCCTCGGAGTTGAGTGTCCGCACGTGTCACAAATGCAAATTCGATCAGCACCTAATTCGATGGCCCGAGTGTAAACAGCTTTTATGTCATCGGGGCGGCTTCTAGTTGTGTCCTCTGTCACAAACATTACCGGAATGTCATTATCTACAGCAAATTCCACAGCAACCTCTGCTGTATTCATGATTTTCTCCATGGTCCAACCCTCGGCATACTGACGTATTGGCGAAGTCCCAAGAAACGCACTAGCCTGAATTTGAATTTCATGCCTGGATTGTAATTCTATCAGGGGCTCAATGTCCGAGATGACAGTTCTCACAGCGCATCCGGGCCTGATTTGATAATCGTTGGATCGCATGTGACTTAACAGAGAATCGATGTGGCTAAGGTGGAATTGACCAGCGCCCGGAAGGCCAAGGTCGACCTTTTGTATGCCGAGATCTTCCATGAAGCTCAGTAATTCTATCTTCTGCTCGATCGAGGGGTTTCTAGCGCTCGGGCTTTGCAAGCCGTCTCGGAGAGTTTCGTCATCAAACCACACCGGGTGCGGGTGCGAACCGGGATTTCTATGAGGTTCAGATTGTACCTTATTCCAATCGTAAATCAAATCTCGTTCATTCACCACTGGTCCCCCGAGGCGATTACCGTGCTGACTGTGTAAGAAACATTCGGCCAAAATCAGGAAAAAGGGTTGCCAGTGGCGGAATATTCCAACTCACTCCTCACGATTACTGCGACAGAGATAGTTCCTCCCAGATACAGACCAAGGCCTCCTGAAGCGCCAGCAAGTGCTGTTAGGAACATCAGCCCCAAGTAGAGTTGAGACACCCAGAAAGAACGCGCGGCCAATGGAAGTCGACCATTTTCATCGGGAATCTCATCTTTGGGAATCATGAAAATGGATCTTAAATACCAGAATGCTATCACTGTGCATAAAATTTGAGATATGAGATAGTCCAAACTAATCGTGCCACTAAAAATCAAGTAAGGTCCAACTAGTGAAACCAAGAACAATATGACAGAGTATATTTTCATCTCCGCCAGTGTCCTCTCGACACCTCTGACCCACGGCATCATAGGAACTCCTGCAATCTCATATTCTTTTGATTTGTACAGAGCTAGTGCCCAGAAATGAGGTGGAGTCCAGATGAAAATCAAACCCACCATGAAGAAAGGTACTAAACTCCCGGTATCAAACAGAGAGGCTAGGAAAAAATCGATACCACTGAAATCTATGTCTTTGGGGCCCGTGGCCACGAACCAGCCAATTAAGGGTGGCGTCGAACCCGCGAGTCCACCGATAACTATGTTTTGAACAGTCCGTCTCTTCAACCAAATAGTGTAGACCATTACATAGAAAATTACGCTAAATGCAGCCCAGAAAGCAGCTACTTGTCCGGCATACTTTGAGAACCATGCAACGCCAAGTACGGAAATAGCGATCCCAAAGAATAGGGCGTCAGTTGGATTGACTTCTCCCCTTGGAACTGGCCTGTTTCTAGTCCGCTTCATTTTGGGATCGATATCTTTGTCATACCACATGTTGATTGCGTTCGATCCTCCTGCCGTAAGATAACCACCGACCAGTGTGATCAGTGCAGATTCAATGGTGCGGCTTACGGAGATATCGGAAGTATCGAGAAGATCATGCACAATAACCGCTGAGATCGCAGTTATCTGTAGAAGGATGACGACGCCAGGTTTCGTCAACTGAACCCACTTGATCATCATTACCATCGACCTTCAGTTCTGGCTATGAAGAGATTCCATCAAAACTAGATACTCTGCCATAATCACCATACTTGCTCGCAATCCATGTGGTTGCAAGTGCGAGGAAGGTCAATGACCCGAGCAGAAGATGAACAAGGGACAGGAACTCGAAAAAAGAATTCGTGAGAGGATCATAGGAAATTACGTAAAGCCCCCCGAGTAAACCGTTGAAGAGAAAGAGAAACGTCGCTAAAGACACCCATATTGAGAGCGTTCTCACGTGCGGATCGGCTTTGGCTTGTCGTCGAAAAGAAACCGCAGCGAGGAAGAGAGCTGCACCCTCAATCGCAACTAAGACTCTGTGAATAATTTGAGAATCGGTTGGAATGTCATCAACTGGAATGAGTATCTGTCCTTGGCAAAGTGGCCAACTCTCAGTCATGCCAGCGACCCCACACCCGTAATTAGCCCCGGGGGTGGTGGATACGTACACTCCTACGAATACCGCAGCAAGTGCACCCATAGAGGACAAAGCAACTACTTTTCGTTGTCTAACATTCGCTGTTATCCTCATGGGGGCTGGAGTGGCACCTTTTTCACGCCAACGCAGAATGAGATACCAAATTATGCTCAGTGTGAAGCCCAAAGCACTCACCAGATGAAGTGCCACGGACCAATGCTCATTGTCCATCATTACAGTCACTGCACCAAGAAAACCCTGCCAAAGTATCAGCGCCAGAGCCAAGGAAGAAGCGAATTTTACTTTTGAATCCTGACTCTGGTAACGAGTCAAGAACCATAGAAGCACCACCATCGGCCCCAATAGCACTGCAGCGAGGAACCGGTGGAACCATTCTGTGAATATTTCAAACGTCGTATATCTGTGATTTGCGCCGCGTGAATCTATTTCTTCGGGATTCTCTTCCCACCATGCTGTCTGTTCATCTTCCGAGATATCGAAGCCCCATGATCCAAAGCAGGTGGGCCAGTCTGGGCAGGACTCCCCTGCATCGTAGATTCGGATCATGCCGCCCATGGCAATAACTGAGCCTGTGACAGCCAGAATAGCGAACGCAAGGGTGGTTACAGGTATGCGCTCAGCCAGCATGGCAGCCACCATGGTAGTGGGGGGCGAGGGACCTCCTTGAATCAGTCGTCGCTAACCGCATCGACATCGATGGGGATGCGATCTGTTTCGTATTCCAAGGTGGCAATTTTCAGGGGATCCAAGACAAACCGCATTTTTGCCTCCTCTGTCCCGTAGAGCTGAACCAGTTCATGCATGAATGCATCTCTAAGTTCCTCTTCAGTCACGTAAAGAGGTGCGCCCATGCTTATCTGAAGAGCTCTCGCACCTAGTATCCGGGCTTTCTCGAACCTGGTATGTGTACGAGGCATGTTCACACGCGCCGGTGCAACGCTCATAAGGGCACCGACGAGTTAATCCGGATCCCTAGATAAGAGCATGCCCACGGCATTCCCTCCCCCTAGACACAAGGTTACGATTCCCTTCTTGCCGTTAGTTCGCTCCATTGAATTCAGCAAACTCATCAGACAACGCGCTCCTGAGGCCCCGAGCGGGTGACCAATTGCTATCGCTCCACCGTGTATGTTGAACCGCTTCTCGTCCACATTGAAATGATCCTTGATACCACATGAGGCGGTTGCGAAGGCTTCATTGTGTTCGAAGAGGTCTATATCCTCCACAGTCAGATCGTTCCTGGTCAAGAGTGATTCAATGCAAGGGATGGGCGCGGACATGACTCTTGAGGGGGAGACCCCTGAGGTCTCAAAATCAATAATGTCCGCGATTATCGGCCACCCCATCTTCTTAGCAACCTCTTTCGAGCATACCATGACTGCGGCAGCACCATCGCTAAGTTGACTTGAATTTCCGGCCGTAACAACGCCGCCGTCCTTGAAAACAGGGTTCAGATCGGCGAGTTTTGACAAAGACGTGTCGTCCCTAATCCCTTCATCCCTGTCAAGGCATTCCATAGGGACAACCTCTCGGTCAAACCAACCAGTCGACCATGCATGGGAAGCCCTTCGATGGGAGTTTAGGGCATATATGTCGGCCGTATTGCGGTCTACTCCCTCTTCTGTGGCAATAGTTTCCCCTGATATCCCCATGTGATCGCCGGAAAACGCATCTGTTAAACCGTCTTTTTGCAACAAAGAGATCAGACTGGATTGCTCAATTGGGGTTCTCTTGTCTATATTTTGTGCGATAAACGGTGCATTTGTCATAGACTCCATCCCTCCTGCTATCACAACTTTCGATCGACCAGACTCGATCTCCATGGCAGCAATCATGACCGCTTTCAATGATGAACCGCAGACTTTGTTGACTGTTGTGGCGGGTGTTTCCACAGGAAGTCCGGCGCCAAGGCAAGCCTGTCTTGCCGGAGCTTGGCCAGCACCTCCTTGCAGTACCATGCCCATGTATACTGCGTCGATATGCCCGTCAGCCGGCGTTATATCAAGGGAGTCCATCAGACCACAGATAGCCTTTGAACCCAGATCGATGGCACTAAATCGAGCTAGACTCCCCCTGTATCTACCGAATGGAGTTCTGGAATAACCCACAATGACAGGCTGAGGCACATTGCATGCTGGTGTCAGATAGATTTCAATACCACGGTTAGAGGTTCGGGAAAAATTTAGTCAAACTCAGGATCCGACCGTGAATCCATAGAATTCCGGGTTTCCAATCTTCGGCCTGAGGCCCGGGCGAACCAGCACCGTCCTAACTCCCCATAAATCTGTGAAGACTCGGTATGCTGCGGTTGCATCGAGATAGTCTACTCCGGAAGAACCTCCCGTCCCAACCCGGCGCCCGATTATCCTTTCAACCATCCTCGCATGAGAATGCCTCCACTTCACCATAGACTCCTCCAGTTCCACGACTGCATCAACCAGCGCCCTTGGCCATGTCAAAAGTGGAAGCTCACGATATGACTCAATGAAGAGCAAACCTGCCCTTGCCCTATCCACATCACCACCTGGCAATAGGAAATCTCGTGCCTGTGACCTAGCCGCATCGAATCTTGACTCAACCATTTCCTGCTTCATATCCGTGGTCTTCATCATGAAATCCTGTTGATCGTGAGAATGTTTGTTGAATGCCTCGAGGTGAGCCTGAACATAATCCTCGACAGTAATTGCATCATCCGGGTCGTCAACCCGTGAGCCCATGATCGGAGTTCTCTTCACCCACGACATCACCACCTCCAGTAAGGAAGGTTTCGAACTAGCCTCTATCAGTTTATCCAGAGCGTGTTGCTGGCCTGGGTCACCGCTGACGATCTTCCTAAACTGTTCTATGGGGTCGAAATTAGAACCTCTCATCGAGTTTGTAAGCCCCAGTACAATTTCGAGCTCTCTCATCTGGTACGATTCGAAGCCCGAAGCCGTCCCCAACTCGTCTCTAAATGCTAAAAAACCCTGAGGAGTCAGGGTCTCAAGAACACTCCACTGGTGTGCCATGAGACCGAAAATCTCAGTCACTCGACGCATTCCATGCACGCACGATGGTATGGCCTTTTCTGGTACTTCCGAGGCTCCGAGCTCATCCCTAACTTCCTTCAGTTGGTGAATTATCTGTTTGAACCACAACTCAAAAGTTTGGTGTACGATAATGAAGTGTAGTTCATCGTTGGAAATATCCTTGCCGTCCCTCTGAAGAGAAAGTAAATCATCCAGTTGAAGGTAGGATCCGTAGGTCAATTCTGGTACTGAGGCACTGTCATCCATGGCCTTCCAATGACTAACCTGACTTATCAGTTGAGGTGTTTGATGGCCAGCATTGATAACATTCGTCCTTGACCACGAGAGTGTGGTTCAGATTCCTGATGCTGTGAGGGTGGAACCAAGCTTATTGCTGAGGATCGCACGCCCAGAAGATGCTAAAGAACTCTATTCACTCGTTGAAAAAAATCGAGTTTACCTCAGAGAGTGGCTCCCCTGGTTAGACGACGCAGAATCTATTGAGGATGAAATTGATTTCATCAAAGACCAACAAAAAAGGGCCTCCCTCAAGAAAGGCTGTTTGTTTCTAATTGAACTTGAAAACGATATCGTGGGCACTGTGAGCCTGAATAGCATAGACCTTGGAAATCTCACGGGCTGGATAGGCTATTGGCTGGACAAAGATCACTCTGGAAGAGGAATCATGACTAAATCTGTGGCAGCGATCGTGGATGTGTTGTTGGTTAGTTGTGGATTCAATAGAATCGTTATCGAGGTAGGGGAGAATAACCCATCCTCCCTTGCGATACCCAAGAGGATGGGATTCAGGAATGAGGGGACAAGTCTTGAGAGGCTATGGATGTATGACCGTTGGGTGAACAGCACACAGTTCGCCATAACCGCCTCTGAATGGGAGAAAAAGTAGTTACATTCTGAGTAGACCATTGTCTTTCAGATCGCAACTTCCCGGAGGTAAAGAACTCAAAACCTCATCATGATTCAAACCTGTAGATTTGGAAATCAAAGATGCTATTTTTTCCTTTTTGACCCTCCCCGGGAGGACCTCGACCCATCTAAGGCAAACCTCACTCACCGCCTCAACCGAACCAGGTATAGGGATTGGAATGCCGTTTACAGTAGCCAAACCAATTGCCATCCTCATAGTGAGCCCTCGATGCCATCCCCTCGTACCTCGAACAACAAATGACCCCCTCCCAAGCGACTCACCGCTTTCGGTGGCCTTACTGACTTGAGAGGGCCTGACGTGGAATGCTGTAGCAGCAGCAGACCCTGCACCCCATGCTCTGGACCAGCAAGCAGCTATTGTTGCTGCTTCTAATTTCTCATGGTCAGGGAGAAAGTAGAGATCCTCCGGTGAATCTTCTGTGGTCTGAGCGATAATCAGTTGTGGCAGATCTTCGGAAATCTTGCCACTATTTTCGGCTAAATGTAGTCTGTCTAACTTTTTGAGCGCACAGGAAGGAGCTCCGTGCAGGTCTGCGTGAAAGTAAAGATCTCCTTTGGTGAGATGCCTCTTTACTATCGCGTCATTTCCCTTTGAATCCCTTCCTCCGACCATGATCCTACCTTTCCCGATAATTGCCCACCTGTGTCTCTCAAACCAATATTTTCTGGTTCTATTTCCTGTGGCTACTCGTCCCAGAGCTTTGTCCTTTCGCATCTTCTTGTCGACTTTCTTCTGTTCCCTTTGTGTCTCTTCGAACGCCTTTTTCGCCCCCTCAGATTTCGACTTCAAAATTTTGGCCCTTTCAAAATAAACCTGCGAGCTTTGGTGTATGGTCTTATCAATTTGAATCTCCACTTCCTTTTCAGGCAACCCATGCTCATTCTGTAGGTAAACTAGGGCAGTTTTTTTTGAGGGATCGATTTTCGACACCCATTTTGACGCCTTGAAGGTGGAGACAGTACTCCCCCAACCATCTTTTGATATGCTTTCTTTCAATTGGGATCTGATGCTCTCCAGATGAGCCCAAGATTGTAGCATCGCAGATCCTGATTTCTGAAGGAGACGGGCTTCCTCAGTGAAAGCCTCAATTCCCTTTTTCTGTTGCTCAGCCCGGCGAGACAACTTGTCACCTTCCGGCTCCCCTACTTCTTCTGAGATCTTTTCTTTCACTCGTCTCTGAAATGCTCCCGAATCGTAGTCACCATAAATTGCGTCAATCGCCCCACTGAGTGTTTGAAATGACTCTCTTTTTGCATCTTCAGAAGGAGGATGAGAAAAAGGCGAATAGGATCTTTTTTCCGGATTTCCACTTTCAATCCAAACTGAAGCCTCGGTTTGACTATTCGCTTGGTGGATCAATTCCTTGATGGAATCGGTAATCAGCACTTTATGCCCTTCTTCCAAGTCTCGCACCGAGGATCTCGGATTGATATCTGCAAGTCTACAGACTAAGTTGGCATAGGATCTTCCAAGGTTAGCCCGACCTGCCAGAGTCTTTTCCAAATCCTGATCTGCCTCCCTGAACATGTTGAATAACTCTTCATGACCGAGGGTTCTTGGGTCCATCGAAGCAGGTGGCGGCGAGTAAACTTCTCCTCTCTTCAGTATCCTAGATCTGTAAGCCGCGCTTGTTAGGGGCTGAATTATCCTCCCCTCTTCGCCGACTAATATGACATTGCCATCTCTGAACAACTCGATGATAAGCGAAACTTTTCCTCTGCCATGTTCGAATTCAAGCCAAAGGATCCGGTCAAAACCAATTTGTTGAACTGATACTAACCTAGCATTACTCAGTTGCTTGCGCATTGTCATTGCAAATGGTGATGGGTTCTGTGGCATGGGCCTGTCTCGCTTTGAAATGTAGGCCCTTTTTCCCCTCACGATTACCAAATCCATGGGTGGAGAGCCCGTTTTTTTGATCCTGAGTACTATCTGTTCGTAATGTGGCTGATACGATTTTTGTGCCCTTGCTCCTATCAAATCCTTCAATTCGACATTCATTCTGGCGACATCAAAGGATGACATCCCCCTGTCTACAGGCCCGCTCATCATCATCACCTGTATCAGGGCCATGAAAGATGCTTGCGGTCATCTGAACATGTTACTTGATATCGATTCAATCTATCAGGCCCGGCAATCAAAGAAGCCCCGCATTCTGGGCAGGTGGCGTGATCTGCTAGTTCCTCAAGCCATGCTCTGCGAGTCTCCAACTCATCCCCCTCGTCCCGTAATCTCCCCAGTATTCTCGACACCTCCACAGGAGTGTCAGAGCCAACGCTACTCCATGGGTCTGGCCCTATTGATGGCATTCCTTCCGCCACGTCCTCTTCAAATTCATCTTCAAGTGGAACAGGCCCCGACCTCGCAATGGGCCTGGAGACCAGGTACGCGCCAAAGAACCCACCGACGTGTGCAAGATGTGCTATTTTCGTTTCACCGCCATGGTCAGAAACATCGTACATTATGAAAACCTCCAAGCCAAGTCGTACCATACATATGACCCAGACTGGCCAGGCCCTGATTAAGAAAAGCAAGGGGAACTCAACCTCATCCCTCGGCCAACATGCCATGTAAGCTCCCAATAAACCGAATGCAGCACCACTTGCGCCCACGCACCTTGTCGGGTCCTCTGCATGTGTCAGTACCCATGCAATATTCCCGGATAGCAATCCGAGGAAGTATATGGCCAACCATCGCTTTGCGCCCAATTTTTGTTCTAACGGCACCCCCAATAGGGCTATGACGAGAATGTTTGATAGAACATGCAACCATCCTGAGTGCAACCATGCAGCAGTAATCCACCTGTGAGCCACGGAAGGCTCAAATGCAATCAGCGGAATCAACGACAGAAAATCAAAAGGTTGGAAATTCAGTCCGAATACCCTGATAGCCTCTTGCCAAAATGATACTAAAAGCAGTGACAAGACAGTCGCAAGTGCGACACTCACTTCCATTTTGATCGAGTAGATGTATGGGCCGATTGCGAAAAGAAGTAGTAGCCCTAACAAAAAGTAATCACCCATAGTCAGGTCGAACCACCAAACTTCCAAGATAGCACCCCGAACACACCCAACAGCCCTCCCACGATAGCCCCTCCGGCTGAATCCGGTGAACTGAAAGGACTGTGCCAACTCCAATGACCGTGACCGGACCCCTCTTGACGGCCAGTGGAGTAACCGTTCAGAGGGGTACAAGAGTGGTTTTGAAAGATATCGACCTTGCCATAGAAAGGGGAGAAATAGTCACACTCACAGGACAAAATGGATCAGGTAAAACAACTCTGTTGGAGACAATAGCAGGGTTGCACTCGCTAAAAAAAGGCCGAGTAAAGGCTACTTATACAAACGGTAATGACATAATAATCAGAGATCTGAAAGGGAGAAGAACACCTGCACCCGGCGTTTCATTGGCGCTACAATCTGTTGGTGCCTGCCTAGATGAGTCGGTCATCGAGCGTCTAAGAACAGCATCATCCGTCGCCGGAATCAAAATCGATGATGAGGCGCTGGAAACGGAGATGGAAAAATGGTCCGTTCTCCACAGGGCGAATGACAGATTAGCCATCCTCTCAAATGGTTTGAGAAAAAGAGTTTCAGTGTTATCAGCCCTTTTACCGGCCATGTTTTCGAACCATCAAAGACTCATCCTTCTCGATGAGCCGGGTGATGGGATGGATGATGAATCAAAGAATATCCTCAAATCTTCAATCATGATGATGAAAGACTCTGGGCACTCAATAGTTATCGTCACCCACGATACCTCAATGGTAGAGTTATCCGACAGGACAGTCGCACTCAGCAATGGAAAAATCACCACCTCAATTCAGAAATCTAGGAAACCCTCTCACGTGCCGTTACTAGATTCGTACGACGATAATTCCGGAATCAAAGAATTTTGCAGATGGATCGTCGCAATTGAAAGAAGAAATCCAGTCGACACCATACAGAGACTCGTACCCGCTCTTCTCGCATTGTTCCTGATAAGATCTGTAGGGTTAGAGGACATAACTAACCAAAACACATATTCCCTTGCTTTCTATTTGCTTATCCCAGCGCTAGTGTCTGTTATGGCTCGCCCTGCACTCATTGACAGACTATCTGAAGAGCGATCAGGAGATTGGTGGCGTGCCCACCTCGGGAGATCAGTGCGACCATATGCTACAATACTAGGAGGCCCGTGGCTATTGCCGCTTCCACTTGTCTATCTATCATTTGCTGTGATTTCGTTCAATGCCACCCAGATTGATCAAAGTGCGCAGTATTGGCTCTGGTTGCCTGCACTCGCTTTGATCGATATAGGAATCGCAGCCACTGCCATTCAGATGCTTGTATCAGGCCTGGAGCGCAGTGGAGCAGTCGCTGTTTCTTTAATGATGATTATTTTGATCTGGCCATTTATGATGACTCTCGAAGCCACTGCGTTGTTGTTGGAAGAAGGATTTCAATACAATTTGGGTTTTGATACACCGCTGGGGCTCATAATCCTCTCCAGTTTGATATCAGCGGGAGTCTGGCTATCGGCAGTGGTAATTCCAGATCAATGAATCAATGCATTCATTCATTCATGATGATTCAGCCGGTGGTGCATGGGCCGATCCGCCGGGCTGGGTGAAAATCGTTATCCCAATTTGGCTAATTACCTTGTCCTTGTAGGTGGAATTGGGGTTGCAATAACCGTTTTTCTAGGAACCTTCTGGGCTCCAGATGTTAATCCAAGCCAATGGAGAGCTCCAGAGGCCTACAGGATAATATTCTTGCACGTCCCATTCGCTTGGACATCATTCCTTGCTTTCACTGTTCTTTTCATAGGCTCGCTAGGCTGGTACATAACCCATTCAGACAAATCATGGAGGTTGGTCCAAACAGGCTCAGATCTAGGTTTATTATTCGGAATCGGAGTAATTACCTCTGGTCCAATCTGGGGTATGGCTGAGTGGGGAGTCCCATGGGATTGGGCTGATTTAAGGTTGAATACATTCGGCCTTCTCACAGCAATAGCCCTGTTTATAGTGATGGCCAGAAGGTCTCAACCAGATCATGATTCATCCAGAGACACAATAGCATCGGCAGGATTGTTCGGTTTCATGTTGGTTCCAATTACCATAATTGCGACCACAATTTATCAAAAAAGGCACCCAGGAATCGTTGTTCTGGAGACAGAGGATACCGGCCTCGATCCTCAGATCAGGGCCGTCATGCTTCTTGGGTTCGCATCCTTGACCCTTCTCTTCATTGGCTTTTCAATAATTTCAAACCACCTCTACTCATTGGAGGCGTCCGCCGAGGACATTCTAAAAGACATGGATGAGAGGCCGGGGGGCGAGTGAATGTCAGGATTCTATCATCTATTGCTTGCAGATTCCATACTCATTGGCATACTTGTCATTTATGGCCGATGGGTCCTGCTGAGGCATCGATCCCTTGAGGATTTTAGGACCAGCATTATTCAAATCCAACCCCTGCCACCAGATGAAGGCGAGGCATAATGACTGACGAATTCTGTATTGTCTGCGGCTCACCACCGCCAATATACGAAGGTCGTTTGTGCGAGGATTGTTTGAGGAAGAGAACGCATTTGTCAAAGATCTCTGACCGTATTCAACAAAACAGATGCTCAAAGTGTAACCTGCATCAAATAGGCGTTGGTTGGGCTAATGATGATGACCTCGCTATTGCAGAGAGAAGAATAAGGGAGAATTTGGTAATCCTCGCGGACGCCTCCGATGTAGATCTACAATTATCTGTTGAAACAATCGATGAAAGATCCTCACGAATAAACATAGATGTCCGTGCCTCAGTGTTTGGATTAGAATTTAGTGACAGCCACATGACTCTTTTGCAAACAAGCGATGTAGTTTGTCAGACCTGTTCACGAAAGGACGGAGCCTATTTCGAAGCGGAGTTCCAAATCAGGTCCACTGGCAGGAAACTTAGCGCTGACGAATTGTCAGAGGTCAGGGCGACACTTGATGAAATGCTCGGAGATTCCTCATCAGATCCCATGTTTTTTGTGACTAAGGAAGGTCCTGTGCAGGGTGGCTGGGATCTCCAATTGGGATCCAAGTCAATGGCAAGAATATGGTCTAGAAAATTAATTCAGAGGTTCGGAGGATCTGCAAAAGAAACCTCCACTGTGATAGGTGTAAAAGACGGATCGGAAGTCACCAGACTAACTATCTCTTATCGAAAACCAGCATTCTCCATAGGCGATGTTATGAGACTAAAAAAATCTGTCTGGATAGTCGTGGGTTGGCAGAAGGACGGACCCATTCTCGGCTCTCTGAAAAATAATCAACGCGTAGGAAAAACATGGCGGGACATGGAAAAGTCCTCCGTTATTTGTTCAAATGATGATCAATTGGAGGTTCAAATTTTGAATAAAGACGAATCAGCAGCAGATGTGATGATCCCGGTCGATTGGAATATTGCCACAGTGGCCTTGCCATTTGATTACGAAGGTGAGAGTACCTTACGGATAGGCATGGTTGAGGATTCATGGGTTGCGCTCCCATACTCGTCCAAAGGTGGGGGCCCAACATGACGGATCAAATTGCAATGCTCAAAGAATTCGACAAACAGGACATGGCGAGCTGGACTAGGAAGTTTATCGACGACCTTGAGACAGCCTTTCAGCACGATCTTGGAATCCTGGATGATGACGACTGGCATGGCATTCTATGCATAGGCATGGGCGGTTCTGGTGCCGGAGGAGAACTATTGAGCACACTGGCAGACAATTATGCGGGCTTGCCAATCGTAAACTGGAGGGATTATGGTTTACCGTCTTGGTGGGGCCCAGAGTGGTTGGTAATAGCGACTTCATACTCTGGAAACACAGAAGAGACTCTAGATGGGGTCACCTTGGCTCTAGAAAAAGGGGGAACTGTGATTGGAATTTCTTCTGGGGGGAGGTTGGAATCATTGCTCGACAGTAACGAAGAGGGCCATCACATTAACGTCCCAGCTGGGCAGATGCCGCGTTCAGCTTTCGGCCATCTTTTTGGTACGCAACTATCATTGATGTGGACTCTAGGAATATTTCCTGCCCCCACAGACGAGGATCTCGGTTTAATGATCAACAGACTCAGGGATGCAACTCGGTTATGGGACCCTCAGCAAGGATCCACGCTCGCACTAAAGGCCGCTGAGTTGTTGTCGGGCTCTGACATTGGGGTTGTTTCCTCAAGCAATCTAGGCTGCGTCTCTCAAAGATTCGTAAACCAATTGAATGAGAACTCGAATGTTTTCGGAAGATCCTCTGTCATGCCTGAAATGAGTCACAATGAAATCATACCCTGGACAGATGAGCATCCGGGAAGAAGGACATTAGTGTTAATAAAATCCGATTTAGCCGAGTTGGGAAATAAAAAAAGGATTGAGTGGTTTGAAGAAAAATCCATTTTCACACATAAACTCGTCATCGAAGCTGTCGGATCCTCTCTTGTCGAACATCTACTTTATGTGGCCCACGTGTCAGACTGGATAAGCATAATGTTGGCAGTCTCAAATGGAGTCGACCCGTCTGACATGGATGCTATACCGGAGTTGAAGGAATTCTTGAAGGAAGGTCAATAGATCGGCCCAAGGACTATTCTGGGGTCTGGATATTCCAATAGAGCAATGTCCCTGTCTGCTGGATTCACGACTCCGGGCATGTCGTGGGTACCCGGGTCTGACCATGACAATTGGAAGTGCAGGTGTGGCTCCCAACCGCCATTCTCATGTTTATTCCCAATTCTACAGATAACCTCTCCTTTCGAAATGTGTTGTCCAACTTCCTTGTCCTCGATTGAAATTTTGTCCAAGTGGCCGTAAAGAGCCCACAAATTCCTATTTTCGATAACGTGTTTTGTCACGATCACATTCCCATAGTCTCCTTCCGATGGATTGTATCCATAATATGCGATCTCACCATCTTCAAATGCCATACAGGGTGTGCCTACTGGGCCTCCGATATCTATTCCGATGTGAAGAAATCTAGAATTTTCGAATAATTCGGATGAGTACATCCCAGGCCGCAACTCATCATACCTTCCGATATCAAAATCAAAATCCGAGGGACCATACACTCCTTTTGTAAAGTCACGCACCTGATACACATCAGGCAGGTGGACAACCGCATGAAACTGCTTGGCCGACCAGTCAGGAATATTCATCTCCAAATCAACTCTTCTTCACGTCGTCACGCGCTTTGCTTTCAATTTCCCTAATTTCGGGAAGCTTTCTTGATGAGCCGTCAGCAACTCTCAGAGCTTCCAGCCTTCTTCCAGATGGGATGACGTTACCGTATGAACCAACGGCACGATTGTAGGCATTCAAAGCGGTCGTCAGACCATTACCAACTTTGGATAGGTCATCACCGAACTTTGCGGCGCGATCATAGAATTCTTTGGCGCTATCGAGGATCTCTCTTGAGTTTTCAACAGCAGAATGCTGCTGCCAGTATATCCCCACAGTTCTGAGCAAACCAATCAATGTAACTGGCGTTGCAATTAAGATATGCTTTCGGAAAGCATATTCTTGCAAGGATGGGTTTACCTCGAAAGCTGAAGAGAGGATTGGTTCTGCAGGAATGAACATCACTGTGAAATCAGCACCCTTGACGAAACTGGAGTAATTCCTAGAGGCCAGTTCGTCTATGTGTGATTTCACCGCCTTTGAATGTTCCATCATGTGATTTGATTTTATTTTAATATCCTCTGATTCGAGTGCGTCCCAGTAGGAGGCCAATGGAACCTTTGCATCTACTGGAATTCGACCACCGCCTGGAATTTTGGCAATCATATCCACCCTTGAGCCCCCCTTTCCAGAGACGAGCGTGTCTTCGACATTGAAATCGCAGTGTTCTAACATGCCAGCTGACTCAGCAATATTCTTTAGTGATATTTCCCCCCATCTTCCCCTTGCTTTGACGGAGCCTCTGAGAGCGGTGGACAACTGTATATTTGTGTCCCTTAGTCCAGTTGTTTCCTTCTGTAGAATCTCTATTGTTCGTTTAAGGCCCTGATAAGCCCCTTCTCGACTAATCTCCATATCGCTGGTGGCCTTCTCGAGATTCTTCAGCTCCTCACGTATTGGGGCAATGAGATCCTCCACTGCTTTTGTGCGTGCTTCCATGTCCCTTTCCGCGGAAGTTTGGACTTTGCCAAGTCTTTCAGCAGCGACCCTGAGGAAATCCTCTGAATTCTTCCTTCCAATCTCAACTGCCAAATTCTGGATTTCCGCCTTTAATTTTGACTCTGAGATGCCTTGAGCACGAATCCTCTCCTCAGTCCTGATCCTTTCAACACTCATTTTTCGGGTTCCTAGCAACCACCCTATCGAACCCCCGGTGACCAGCCCTATCAAAACAAGTGCAACAGAGGTGGGGTCCACACCTTTACCTACACTAACGTAGGTAAATAAAGAAGCACAATGATGTCTGGTTCAGTAAGGTATGAATTACTGTAAGTTCTGTCGAACCACATGAAGGCCAAGCATCTGGCTATGAGGATATCCAAGCTCAAAAAAATTTATTCCCCCCGAATCGAATTGGAACAATATACAACACCAGGCGATTTGGTCGCCAAGTGGGTTATCATGGCCTCTAATTCTGGTGATTTGGACTCAGAATCAATTGTCCTAGATTTGGGTTGTGGTAATGGCGCATTAGGTCTTGGGGCCTTAATTTACGGAGCAAAAAAGGCAATCATGGTAGATAAAGACCCTGACTCATTACTTATCATGGAACAGAATAGCAGAGTACTGAAGGTCCAAGATAGAGTTACAACAATACAGGCTGATGTATCCCACGTTGGTAAAATCGGACCCGACTTAGTATTTTGCAATCCTCCGTGGGGAACACAGTTGAGAGGTGCCGATCGACCTTTTTTGGAGAAAATTAAGGAATTGAATTCCGTTTCGTACATCCTTCATTCAAGCAGCTCCAATCACATAGAGAAAATATTCCAGTCATGGAATTGGAGCGTCGTTGAGTTATTCTCTCATGAGTTCCCACTGGGATCATCTTACTCCCATCATAAGAAAATGAGGGGGTCTACGAGTTCAACACTTTGGAGACTGACACCACCGGACATCACAGGGCCGGACCGTTCATAGCGGGACGTCCAATGGCGCGGTTATGGTAGCCAAGCCGGAGATCGTTACTCCCGGGGTACTTACCCACATAGATCCTCAATCAAAACTGGGACATGGGCTCGCACTCTCAGACAACGGGGTCATTGCAGTTGCATCTGGTTTTTTATCCCAAGAAGAGGGCATTTGGCATGTTGTCAATAACAATTCAACCGTCAACTCGTTAGAGGTTGGAGATGAAATAATCGGGGAAGTTCACGGTTTACAGCCAAAAGTCGCTATAATCCGAATATTAAGCGTCCAAAAGGAAGGTAGTGAAGAAAAGTCGTTGCCCGCAGAACAGATGTTCGCAGACATAACTGTGACAGAATTATGCGATCGATTCATGCCCTCAGCAGGGGACGCGATGCGAAAAAGGGACATCATAAGGGCCATGATCCTTACAACAGAACCGATAGCCCGTGCAACAACAAAGTCTCACAAATCTTTGGGCGTGTTGCATGCAATCTGCACAACTTGCGGTTACACACTTCAAGCAAGCGATAAGACAGTAGATTTCAATGTGGAATGCCCAAGGTGTGACTACAGGGGGTATCGGGTCCTTTCTTCAGACTTTAACAATCTCAACGGATTGGACATTGTAAAAATAAATCGCGAGGGAACACGATGGTCCGCTGAAGCCGAGAACATGCTTGGGCACGATGGGGCTAGACCATACCTCTCACCTGTTGCCGACCACCGGAGGGGTTGGATTCATTCAGCGCCAAAGAGTGGTATCAATTCTAGGTCCAATCGAGGGCAGAATCGTCCTAGAAGAGAGATGCATGACGCGAAATGCACGCTCTGTGGAGATAACACCAAGGTGCCATTCGAGCCTACAATGGGGAAGCCGATAAGGTGCAGAGATTGTTTAGACAAGGTAAAACAAGGTGTCGCAGATAAAGAAATGCTGGCCAAAGAACGTAATCTCTTGATCAAACAAAAGAAAGAATATGAGAAAAACGCTCCATTGCGCTTGTTTGTAGGGAGATTACCTCGGGATGCTCTGGAAGAGGATCTGAGAAATCTTTTCGGCAAACATGGAAATGTTGTAGACTTTCACATGCCTGTAGATAGGGAAACCGGCAATCCTCGGGGTTTTGCATTCGTTACCATGTCGCCCAAATCTTCTGGTGAAGTTGCAATAGAGAAATTGAATGGGTCAGAATTTGGTGGCCGGAAAATAGTCGTCGAGGCAAGCCAGAAAGATGAGAGAAAAAGAAACTCAAGGCGAAGATAAACCACAATCGAAAATCTGTGCAGAGGGATGATGTGTGAGGCAACTCCTGATTGTTCTCGAATCGCCGTCAGTTGACCGGATCCCATTGGACATTCAAGGAACCGTTGGGATCAACACGCAAAACCGGCTTCCATTTTCCACCATCGGTGTCAGCAGGAATCGACCTTCTAATTGTCCCAATGACTTCAGGATGCAGTAAAACGGACAGGGACGATCCATCCGAGGAGTATACGCCCTCGCCAATATTAATCGGTATCCACGATGGGGGCGCTTTCTGGGGGGGAGCCATTCCTTTCTCGGGGTAGGACTTAGCTTCCTCGGCTTCCGGGGTTTCTAATTCCTCATCCCCCTCGACCTCATCTGGGCCGCCGTCTTCTCCGCCCCCTTCACTTTTCTTTCCAGGGTCGTCGACATCACCCTCGTCAGAGTCTTCTTGTTCAGTTTTGATTTTACTGACCCCTATGCGCTCAACCACTGACTCTGATCCTTCCTTGGCAGTCCCAATACCCATACCTCCTCTGGAGGCATAGAGAACACCTTGTCCGATTAAGGACAATGCGGCTGCGAACAACATCACAGGGAACCATAGACCGGCATCGGGAGGAACTGCGATTAAGAATCCAATTGGTATTCCAACCAGGCCAAATCCACGCCTCCATGGCTGGTCCATCGAGAATCCGATCAAAGAGTGGTGGCCCGAGACTCCTAGGACGACTAATGGGAATACCATGTGCGACCCATCAATGGAGTATAGGAAGCCAACCAAGAAGACCCAAAGACTAGCAAATTTACTGATCTCCTCGCCATGATCTCTCATAGAAATTTTACCGAATTCCTTCGGCCCCTTCCATGCCAAGTATACCAGAACTAGGCACTGTACCATCGGGATGAAGAATAATTTACTGATTTCAGGGTCGGTCCAATCTAGGTCAATAGCTGCCATGATGGGCCAAGAGATAGTTTGGAACATCAGCCCGACATACAACAACAATTTTTTTCCAGACACAACTCCGTCAAGCGTCATTATCAGGGAGGAGACTATCCAGGTCAAGAATCCAATCTCAGCAGACAATACGAGCAATCCGTACAGCCAACCTCTGCTTGAAAGTCCAATTATTTCGACCTCGTTGAACCTGTATGATATTAGATCGGTGGAGAAGAAATTACCCTGTCCCTTGTCCTCCTGTTCGTAATCGTGGTATTTGGTCAACACGCCTGTCTTGAGGATAACGATTTGCATGCCAGCGATGATAGCTCCTAGGAGACAACTCCAT
Organism: Euryarchaeota archaeon UBA552; assembly: GCA_002499585.1. GTDB lineage: Archaea > Thermoplasmatota > Poseidoniia > Poseidoniales > Thalassarchaeaceae > MGIIb-N1. The sequence goes on from DAMH01000012.1 coordinate 55,245, forward strand.
GCGACTATATCATCAGTACCCATACGACTTATCCATTCTTCTTGTTCCAACCAATCTAGCAGATTGTAGAAACCCCAAACAAACGCAAGTGGAGCGACGTAGAACCACTGGATAATACCGTTCTTCCAAGCATAACCGGTGAAAATTACGACGATGAAAATCCAAGCAACTCGGAAATCTGGTATCAGGTATGAGAACGCTAATGCCCCCGCTATTCCAACCGTGAGCATTTCCTCTTTCCCCCATCTGGATTCACCCAGTGGGCGATCCTCAGTTCGAATTGCGTAAAATGAGAACAGCAACTGAGCCAACATGAAGAGGCATATCCATCTCGGGCCAAGACTCGTGTCTCCTCCGAGATACGGTATATTTTCCAGAGCTAGAACAATGTTCATTGAGGGTATTTCCGGGGCTGTCAGGAGTCCAGCGTACACTATACCAGCAATCGGCAAAGCAAACATGACACCCGTGTTGACATGGGTGGTAGCTCGGTATGCAACTATAATGAACACTGGGAACGCCAGTAACCCTCCCGAGACATCTGTACTCCCAATCAACAGGAGTGTGAATAACGTACCAACTCCTATCCTTCGGGCCTCATCAGAGACATCATCAATCTTCTTCAAGAGTCTATCTACAATAACCAGGGGTGCTAAAATTGCCACATCTCTGATCATCCTCTCGATTATGACTTCGTAGTAGTAATCCTCTTGGTTGAAAATCCCCGTAGACGGAATCGCGAAGGTGGCAACGATGGCAGCACCAACCAATCTACGCGTCGGGCTCACCTCGCCGAATCCACCGCATTCCATCACCAGAATGCCGCCTGCAAGGATGATGTGCAGTATGGTAAATCTGTACAGATTTATGTCATCTACGGTGATATCGGTTTCCAGACAAAGCATTGAAACCAGTATCAAAACAACCGATCCAAGGACGACCGGAGATAGGAGTATGGATGCTTCATCAGGGTTTCTGAATCTAGCATCTCCGTAAATGACCGCTCCGACCACCAGCGGAAGAAGGTGGAAATCTCCAAACTCGAGAGGTATCATCGCCCTGTCTCGAACCGATATAAGGGACACGGCTGAGAGAAGCGCAAGTATGCAGCCCCACTTCCAAACGGACTCTTGACTTTCATGCACATCAACGTCGACCCTCCTAATTTGTAGGATTCCGATAGACAACAATAGTGCAGCATAGACCCATCCTGTTTGATCAGCGAGTGGGACTAATGCCCCGGCCAGAATTGCAACTGATGATGCACTCATTGATACAAATCTTCCACGTGACTCGCTCCATAGCCCCAGAGCCACTAGTACAGGTAGCAGTATCAATCCTAATACAAAGGCGTTTGAGAAAGAATATTCACCGATTTCAATGAATATCCCGCCATTTTGATTTGCTATGATCGCTGAAATCGTCCAAGCAGTGATCATCGCGTAGTAGGTTGAGCGCACGACCCAGTCTCTTGCATGGTCTCGGGTCTCAAGATAGACGAAGGCTGCAATGCCAACAGCCCAGGCCATTAACGCCCCCTCAGATTCCAGAAGGGCTAGAGCCAAAGCAAGTCCAATGGGCATTGCAGGAGTTCTTTGCATTGTGGTCGGGGCGAACCACCCGATTAGAAGTGCAGCCCATAGCCAGAATGCCAATCCAAATGGGTGGTTGGATACCTCAAAACTACCAATTTGGAAACCCGTATCATTTGAAGCAGCTACAAATTGCATTACAAGAATCCCAAATATGACAAAACCCGAGCTTTGCTCCATCATTTCCCTTTTCAGGCCCCTATCGGTAGCTGTCATTCCAACGAGTACTACCATTAGCACCATCCATCCTCCGGATTCGACAGAATTGATTGCCGCTACCAGAGCGGGGACTACCATACTTGCTCCGGCTGATATCAGGTACAGAATTGACCTATCAAGTCTCAGAGCATGAATCATTGCCGCCCCTAAAAGCAGAACGTGGGAGACGGTATTCCAGCTGTCGAACACTCCGCCAGCGTAATCTACCCATATTGTAATTGCAGACAGAGATAGTGAAATTGGGGCCAGTATTACCACCGTTCTCGGAAGAGTACCGAGCCCATGCCTCTGTATCATATTGGTCGATATCTCCATCACCAGCAACAACGAAACTGCCTGAATGATCGCCAATTCTTCAGTCGGAGCCCATTGATTATCAATAATTTGTCCATCATAGAATCCTGCTTCGTTGAGGGCATAGGCCAAGTATCTTGTCAACCAGATTGAGGATAGAGATCCACAAAGGACGGCAATTCCACCGACATAATCTTCGATCATGTTTTGTTCCCTGACGCTTCCTTCCTGCATCCTCTTCCACTCGTGAAAACCAATGCATGAAAGTGCGATCATACCAAGCATCCCCCCAAGAATCAAATACGAGTCGTTACTTTCCGCAGTCAATTCAAATGTAACAAAATAAATGGCGTAGGCCAGCACTGCTGCACCTAATCCAATTGAGGCATAGAATCCTACTTTTGCTTCATCAAATCCACCCGATGATATCGTAGCACTATCAGGAACATGGTCTTCCATGCATCTAGATTATACCTTACAGGTATAGAGATTGAGGCGTCATTGGTTGTCTTTGTCCAAAATACAGACATTTAGTGGTTCAGAGAAGAAATCCAGACTCCAACGCCCTCCTTCCCTACCTATTCCGCTGTCTCCAACTCCTCCGAAAGGTGTTCTCAGATCTCTGTGTAACCAAGTGTTGACCCACATTATTCCTGTTCGGATTCTCTCTGCCACTCTTCGCCCCTTTTCCAGATCCTCGGTCCACACACTGCCTGCCAGACCATAATTCGTGTTGTTTGCGATCTCTATGGCTTGTTCCTCGTCATCGAATGGATGTATGGTCACGATGGGACCGAATATCTCCTCTGTCGAGCATCTGGAGTCCACGGAGAGCCCTGAAATAACAGTTGGATTCATCCAATAACCGTCTGAAAACCGTCTTTCCAGTTGCGGATACATATTTTTGTGACCGCCTGTGAGGAATTCTCCACCCTCTTCAGCTGCAATATCTACGTATCTCATGACTTTCATTAGGTGATCCTTTGAAATTAGCGCCCCCAACTCAGTTTCTTCGTGACCTGGATCTCCTATCTTCAACTGTTTGACCGATTGGACCAACCGATTCGTAAAATCATTGTAAATTTCTCTTTCAACAAGTATCCTAGATCCACACAAACAAACTTGCCCTTGATTTAAAAACGCCGATCTGGTTACACCACTGACCGTTGCTTCCAACGAACAGTCAGCAAAAACTATGCTTGAATTCTTACCTCCTAGCTCCAAACTCAATTTCTTGAAATGGGGAGCAGCTACAGAGGCTACCTTTGCACCAGTGGCCGTTCCACCAGTGAATGACACTAGGTTGACATCGCGGTGAGCAACCAAATCATGGCCCGCACCCTCGCCATTTCCGTGAATTAGGTTCACGACCCCTGGCGGAAGGCCGACCGAATTGATGGTCTCCATCAACAAGTTAGCAGTCATCGGAGTAAGCTCACTTGGTTTGCAAACAACTGTGTTTCCCATACCAATCGCAGGTGCAACTTTCCAAGACAGAAGGTAGAGCGGTAGGTTCCAGGGCGTTATGAGTGCACCAACTCCTACGGGATTGTATGACACGAAATTTTTTGCATCACTCATTTCGAAGGTTTCACTCCTCCTTTCCCTTATCATCTGTGCGAAAAACCTGAAATTCATCACCGATCTATTTGCATCAACCTGCCGTGCTAACGTTATTGGCTTCCCAGTGTCTCGGCTTTCTGTTGTCGCTATTTTATCATAATTTGACTCCAGTGCGTCCCCGATCTTGTCTAACCAATCAGCCCTTTCAGATGATTCTAGGCCCGCCCACATTGGAAACGCACTCCTCGCAGATGACACTGCGAGGTCTACATCACCTCGAGATGAGTTGGGGACCCGAGCAAACTTACAGCCTGTCGAGGGCTCAAGAATGTCTATCCAATCATTACTCAGAGAGGGTTTGAATTCCCCTCCAATAAAATTCTGCAAATCCATCAAGAACCACTCTCCCCTTCATTTGCGAAAGGGTCTGATCTTGTCATTGCATCAGAGTAATTCCTCCAATCAAGGGAAAATCTGTCTCTGTCAGGGTCCCACTCGTCCCAAGTGACAATTGACTCCAGTGCTTCGGAATATAGTGGTGGGACTATTCCTGGTACGATGAAAGCCTTCTGACGGTGCAGTGGGTAGGGATTCCTAAGGTGAATTCCTAGAACGCCCAGCACTGCTCTTGATATGTACCATGTAGCTTGACTATTCCACCCGTGCGCGATTTTGATTACTATCCCAAGTCCTTTCGGCCAGTCTTTGTGGACAACAGACAGCCCAAGAAGGCCATCTGCTCCTTCTTTTGCTAGGATGGAACCATCGCCAGCCTTGAGGCACGTCGAGTCCAATCTGTTGAATCCCCCGACTAAATCCGGATTTTTGTTCATAGCCTCCCATATCCAGTCCTCGTCCCTTCTGTTGGCCAGATTTGCGAACATCACGGCAAGCTCGTTCACTGTATTTGAGACGGTAGGCATACCACACCCGTCCTTGGCGACCCTGTCTGGGTTCCACGATGGATCTTCCATGTAATCCCTCAACACATCGACGTAAAGTGGGAACCAGGCAGAGTTGGGAAGGGTGTAACCTGCTCTTTTGATGCCCATTAATCGCATTCCCTTCAGTACTGCAGCATGTTCACCAGAGCAAGTGTGAAACCACCTTCGAGGCCGCCTGACTTGTCTGCCAAATTGCACAAGAGGAACATCGAGGGGGCATTGCATCAACCCCCATTCTGATTCATTGAGTATTGACTGCGCAGCAGAAACGTGTTCAGTGTCACCGTTGTGGGACGAGCATGATATAGACTTCTGACTCCAATCAAGTTCTTTGTCAAGAACCTCTGCGAAAACCTTCATCATGAATGGCTTCATCATTGATCGTCCATATATCAGGACGTTCCCTCCAAAGGAATGTATTATTTCACCGCCGTGGGCCCATGCCACTGCACCATGAATTGTGTTTTCTGAGACATCCATGCGTCTGAAATCAACAAGTGGCTCCCATTCAACATCACGACCTGTAGCAATATTCTCGAATTTTTCACCGAGAGGTGTCGTCGGATAGACATTCGACCCTGGCCTTCCGCTTGAAACAGAAGAAGGGCGATTGTTTGGGTCTTTTCCCATCTAGACACCTCCGTTGACTCTGGGTACTACCTTGGTCATGAATGACTCCATGTCTCGTTTAACCCTCTCATTATCGTGGTTAAAGAAATCAAACCAGCACATAATCCTGTCATCAGGATGAAATCTCTCGCTCAGTTGATTAGCAACGTCTTGGACATTTCCAATGACCGCATTGTCAACCGCCCTCTCCACCTTGCTGGGATCGATTGTACCTTCCAAGGCTGACCAATAGGTTTTGATTGAGGAGCGGGACTCCTCTAATGCCGCATAACTTTTTTCAGACTCTGAGAGGCCAGGCTCGTCATTGAGGAAAACCATCACCGTTCGAGGCATCATAGACCTCTCCCACGGGCCTCCGTCCTCATGGTAATTTGCCTTCATCCTTGCATGGGTCTCTTCGATGACTTCGGGGGGTGTGATACTGAGATTGAACACTTGAACCGGACGCCATTTGTTTACCTCTATCTGCAGTGTCTTATCATGGCTGCCGAGAACCAAGTTGAGAAGATCTCTGTTCCATTCCATAGGTACTGTTGCGATCGACTCAAACTCATACCGTCTTGGAATGAGTATGTTATCGGGAGGTTCATCCAGCTTCAATTCTTCAATCGCCGTGTTTTGAACCAAAGCCCATTCTCTATCCGATCTGAAGTCGTCACGTCTCAGGAATGTCTCTTTGATCATGCTTGAATCGATCACCTCACCTGATATTAACCGGAGAAAAATCTCACTGGCTTCAGAAAATATCTTGCCTCTGAGCACCTTCCAAGACACCTCCTCTAGCCTGTTTCTCGGTGAAATACCGTAAGGCCTAGCCATGAACTCGAACCTACCTGCAGAAAATCCGATGTGGATGCGCCGCGATTCCGATGGATCCATGCCGTGAAGTGTGATCAGGGACCCCACCCTTTCAGCTTGAGCGATGGGGCCGCCAGAGGCCAATATCGACATAACTGCACTTCCGACCTCCATCTTTTTTGTGCGAGATAAGACCACTCCTGCGGTTTGGAAGAAATCAGTACACAGACCGACCTCTCCTGGGTAGTGGGGAACAACTGGACTGGAATTCTTCTTTTGTACTTCTGTGGAAAGATGGGCTTGGGCGATCCAACCAACTCCAAATCCTAACTCATCAGCCTTGATAGCTTGATCTAGAAAATTTGAATACATCTCCAATTCCGTGGGTTTGTACCCTCTGGAGTCGGGTGTTTGTGAGATGGAAAAGAAAATATCGAATTCCATCGGTGTGACCTCATATCGACCGCATTCTTCCACCATCAACTGCTAGGCTGACTCCTCGGATCGCTCCGCTAGATGGCAAGCAAAGCCAAACCACCGCAGATGCAGTTTCCAGTGGGTCCACCAATCTCTTGATTGGTGCTTGTCCCATCCAGTCAGAGTATACTTCCTCTACTGTTAGTCCAGTTCTGTCGCTTTTGGATTTCGAAAGTGAAACTAGCCGGCCTGTATCTGTGTACCCGGGTAGAATGTTGTTGATTGTGACATAAGGCGGGAGTTCATTGGAAAGAGACTTACTCCATGAGGCCATGGCCCCACGCAAAGTATTGGAAAGGCCAATGCCGTCCACAGGTTCTTTCACTGAAGTGGATATTATGTTTACAATACGCCCAAAATTTGATTTTTCCATATTAGGTAAGAGACCCTTGACAAACAAATGAGATGCGTACAAATGCCTTCTCAATGGACCTTCAAAATCTCCTATTTCATTCTCTATGAGGGGGGATCCTGGTGGCCCGCCAGAATTGTTGATCAGTATTTCCACCCCGGTCGAACTAAGCTTTGAAATTGTTCTTTCGACCTGTTCTGTGTCCTCAAGGTCAAGGGGCAACGCCTGATGTCCATGGCCGTGCAGGTTGTTGATCAGGTCGTCCAGCTTTCCTTCACTCCTAGCACATGCTATGACTTGGGCACCTGCTCTTGCCAGAAAGAGGGACGTCGCCCTTCCTATTCCCTCTGATGCACCGCATACAAGTGCGATCTTTCCTGACAGCACCCCCTCGGAGAAGGGGAAGTCTTTGCCGAGGAGATCGCCGACCATAACAATCCCTTCAGTCGATGTAGTGTAAATATGTCTGATCATCCAACTTTTTGTAAACCAGTTTAAGGATGTCTTCTGGAGCGTTTCTGAAGGTCGGATAGTCACTATCGCCCTGAGGGGTTCGTAAATCATGCCATCCGCCATTTCTGTATGCTTGCAAAGCCTCCTCCATCAAAACCGCAGAAAGAACGAGTGTCTCGTAACACAAGTCTTCGTAGGTCATGCCCCTCTTTACTGAAAACTCCCTTTTCATCAATATATCACCAGTGTCAATTCCGTTGTCACAAAAGTGTGTGGTCGAGCCAATTGGAATGTCGTGATATACAGACCAAGCAGGCGAAGCCGAGCCTCGGCAATCGGGAAGTAGGCCTGGATGAGAATTTAGGACACCATCTTTGGGGTGATCTAAAATTTCACCTCTTATGATTCTGGTGCCGCCAAAGATAATCAAGTCAAGTTGTGTATCCTTCAACAGGGGCATCACTGATTTACTATCGTGTCTCTGGACCTCGAAATGAGGAATTTCATGTCCACTGGATATCAAAGATTGCAATTGACTTTCCATGGTCGGCGCTACTGTCCTCCCATCGATCCTTTTCAGAAACTTCTCCCTCTCCTCATCAGCAACATCTGAGTCTTCGGATATGACGATCAGTGGGATAAAGCCTGAGGATGTTATCCGTTCAAACATCTCTCTTCCGTATGGGTGCTCTTTCAGTAGGAGAAAGGCAAATCTTGGCAGCGAACCGGGTGGCATGTACCCTGATCCAGGCGGTATTTGATACCCATCATTTTCGGTCGATTAGGGCCATTGACGATACAATAACTCCAGATCTGCAAAGGAATTACGAACCCTGTAAAATCAACAAATCTAATCAGACAAATGTCCTCGGCGGAAATCTTACACTACACAGCGATTTTTATCCATTATGTCTGGGGTCCCTCCACAGTAGTTTTTTCTGAATGCATATTGTGAAAAACTATTCTAAACCTCGTCATGGAGTCGACATGATCAATCAGAGGCGCTACGACATCGATTGGCTTAGGATAATCCTTTTTGGATTGCTTATTCCATTTCACGTCGCAATAGGGGTTTATTGGTCTACATATGGCGGAGAAATCAATCCCAATCTTGGTGAAATAACCGAAACGGATAGACTAGAGATTGCCGAGGAGGGCAACGATTACACCGCAGAATCTGTATCTCCAATAAGCATGTTTCTCCATTGGATGCACCAATGGCGATTAGCTGCACTGTTTATGATATCGGGGATGGGTACTGCGTTTGCGTATAGGAAGAGAATCTGGAAGGATTTTCTGAAAGAAAGAACAAAGCGACTCATAGTTCCGATGTTCTTTGGCGCTTGGACGATGGGTTTCGCGTCTCAGGTGATCACCGGAGAAATATCACTTGATGCGGAGAGTCTGATTTCTTCATTTCTACTGGGCATATTATGGCGGTCACTGATATTCTGGATTCCGATTTTCGGGAAACTATTGGCTCTCGGTCATCTGTGGTTCCTGTGGAATCTCTTTTTTTACTCGGTCTTAATGATCCCCATTTTCAATGCTGTCAGGAACAACCCAGAGGGCTTTTGGTCACGATCCATTAAGCGGGTATTTTCCATGAGATGGAATATTGGCCCTTTATTTTTGATGCCATTTATGTTGTCACTAACAGAGATCCTGTTCAAACCCTGGTTCCCCGGGTTCATAGGAGTCGCTTACGAGTGGTTTTGGTTTTTGATATTCTTCGCGATTGGTTTTTCATGCATCGTGGCAAAGAACCAATGGTATTCATTCTTGAATGAAAGTAGGGCTATCATTACGATCTTTGCATTATTATCCACGATTGCCTTCATTTGGATAAGATTGGAACAACACTCATCCGGCATTCCGTATGTTGAAGGGGGCTGGATACTCGGTGAACCGTTTGTTTTCCACAATGGGATGACATTGATTGCATGCCTGATACACAGTTTCCATGCCATGTACTGGTGCCTCGTCGTATTCGCATGGGGCGCACATTTGCTAAATCACCCCAGTAATGGTTTGGCGTATTTGAATCAGGGAGTTTATCCTTTTTACATCGCACACATGCCCTTGGTTTTCCTCGGACTCCGTCTGTCTGGGGAACTGGGGCTGCGAGACCTTTCTGCAGTTTTGTTCGCTTCAGTCGTCACAACCGCTTCTTGCTGGGCTTTCTTTGAGATTGTCAGGAGGATGAAACGTACCAGATTCTTGTTCGGAATTAAAAATAAAACACCTCAATCAAAGCCGGCCAACAACAATTGATATCTGGATAGCGCAGCGATCGATATTGTGGATCCATCAATCAACGTCCTCGGAACTGAACTCAAATCATGTAGTTCTGAACCAATGACTGGTTGGTTCCGAGACGGGTGCTGCAACACAGATAATTCGGACAGAGGAGTTCACACTGTCTGCGTTGTTGTTGATGAAGCCTTTCTCACATTCAGTGCCAGTGCAGGCAACGATCTAACAACTCCTAGGCCCATCTATGATTTTCCTGGCCTCAAACCAGGGGATAGATGGTGCCTGTGTGCTAGTAGGTGGAAGCAAGCGTTGGAGGAAGGTTGCGCTCCACCGGTCGATCTTGAAGCAACACACAGGCGAACTCTGGACATAATCGAACTATCTGTACTAGAGATGCATGCACTCTGATTATGGAGTTACCCTAGAGCGATCTCTGGGGAAAAGAACGACTTCTCTTACGTTTCCAGCTCCTGTCAGAACCATCAACAATCTTGCAACCCCTAGGCCCCAGCCCGCATGAGGGGGGGCCCCGTAGCGAAAACCGTCGGTGTAGAAAGTGAAATCATTTGGATCCAATCCCATACTTCTGAGATTATTTTCCAGCACTTCGAACCGGTGTTCCCTTTGGCCCCCGCTAGTCATTTCATCCCGCCCATAATTCAAGTCAAAGCCCCTGCTTAACTGTCCACCATCAGCACTTTTTTCTTGCTCTTTGTGGTGGATGTAAAAGGGCTTCATTGACATTGGCCAGCGTGGGATAAAATGGAACCCAGGGTGCTTCTCTGCTATGAGGTCACAATGATGACTCTCTATATCATCGCCCCACTCTATTGCACCACCCCCCTCTCTTACGATTTTTACAGCCTCATCGTATGAAATCCGAGGGAATGGGATTTTTGGGACTTCGACCACAACAGGATCCAAATCCTGAGAATCTCTGTATTCGTTGATAATTTCAATTAGGTGTGAATCTTGTTCCGCGACGGATTTCCATATGGTGTGGATCATCCTCTCAAGTACCCCCATTACATCTTCGTCGTCGCACCACGCTGCCTCTATGTCGAAGGACACGAACTCATTTAGATGACGATAAGTATCGTGCTTTTCTGCTCTGAAGGCGGGTCCAATCTCGAACACTCTTTCTAGCCCGCCAAGGACTGCAAGTTGTTTGTACAACTGGGGGGACTGCGAGAGGTAGGCTGGGGTGTCGAAATACATCATAGGGAACAGGTTAGTCCCGCCTTCACTTGCACTAGCTATGATTTTAGGCGAGTTGATCTCATTGAAACCTTCCTGAATCAAGTGCTCTCTTCCGTATTGAAGCACCTTCGACCTTAGGATGAACATAGCATTCACGTGCCTTCTCCTTAGGTCTAAATGACGATTGTCTAAACGAGTATCCAAACCGACGTTAACATCGTCAATCACACCAACCGGAAGGGGTGCGTGTGCTGTAGTCAGCAATTCACCGGAGGCAACTGTAACCTCATATTCCGGAGGAGGTGATGGTGAACCCTCGGGGGTTTTCGGAGGCCTCTTCTTCGCAACTTTCCCTGTGACAACCATCGTCGATTCTCTGGATGCTGATTGGATTGCTTCAAATGTAGAGTCTTCGAGGTTTTCCCGCTTCAAGAAAGCCTGAATCTTCCCAGTACCATCCCGTAGCATCACGAAACATATCCCTCCTCGCCCCCTTACTGACTCAGCATAACCGGCTATGGTAACCTCTTGACCGATCATATCTTCTCCATTGGAAATAATCTGCCCGATTGTGTGAGATCTGTAGAATGTCGATGCCCAGTTGTCGCTGTCTCTCATGACGATACGTAAATGTTCTTAGTTTTGAATTGTGTTGGAGCTACCAGTGTTTGTGGATCTACAATTTCGAGGACTAAATTTGTTCATTCGAATTCATAGCAATCAAAAGAAAGGCCGTGTGCCCGACAGGCTGATTACCAGGTCTGACACCTCCCCGGCTAGCTTTTGACCATCGCCGTTCGATGACCTCACCTGCCCACTCTATCGACAAGCCGGCCTCTTCACATGCATTCCACGACTTTTCTAGTTGAATGCTCGTAGGGCAGTAACAACCCAATCTCCCCCCCGGTCTAAGCAGACCAGATATCGTGCGGACGGTCGACCAAGGCTCTGCGAGATCCAAGATGGCAGCATCGATTTGAGGTGTTATCAAAGATATGGCCTCTGCGGAATCACGTAGATCTGATTCCAGTAGGTGCCACTCAGGGAATTCGGGCAGGATCTCCCTAAGGACATCCATATTCTCCTTTCCTACCGAGGCGTGTTCTGGCCGGTTTTCCACTGATATCAACAAGCCAGATGAACCCATTACTGACGCAAGGTGCATGGCCAGGCCGGCAGAACCGTGACCCCCCTCAAGAACAATTGAACCAACTGAGATCCCCATCCTGGAAATCAAATAACCAGAATCCTTAGCGAGAACAATCTGTGCCCTCCGCTTCATAGCCCTCCTCGCCTCGGGCAGGCCGGGTTTTAGAATTCTGAGGACCTTCTGACCTATCGTCACCGAGTCCCCAATCTGCAGACCCTCCAGTACTTGATCGACATTAAACCTCCCGAGCCCTCTAACTTTCACTTCCCCCGATCCTCGCTTCAACAAGTAAGCCCGACCATCATCCTCCACCAAAGCCAACCACTCTCTGTCCACGACACTCGGATCAGGTTGATCATTCAAGCACTTTCGGTCATAAGACCATTTTATATCGCGGTCAAACACAGGTTTCATTCATAACTCGTCGCGAGTACGAGGACCGAATGCAGGCGCGTACCGGACCACTTTTTAGAAGCGGAATTTGTGTCGCGATCATCTTCGTTATGTCGTTGTCTCCGGTGTTTGAGCCACAAAAAGATTCTCCAGAGGAGTTGTATGAGCCCATTGTCGCCGCGCCAGCATCAAGCCCCGGACACACTGTGTTTGGAGAATATGTCGGAGCACACTGGTGTGGACCATGCATGAACAGTGCTTCTCCATCGCTCGACAACCTAAAAACATCCAATCCTGAGGACTTCACCTACGTCTCTTTCTATGAGTCCTCGTCTGGCGGATGGCCCAATGATTCCCCAATCAATCGAAGGAATCACGTGATGGACGCATCAAGCGGTTATCCGACATTCTCATTCGCAGACAGACAATCTTCCCCGTGCTACAAAGTCGGTGCCGGCGGCTCTAATTTCTACGATCCAGAGTACAGCTCTGGGGGGTGCATGGACCCTGCCTCCAATGATTTTCAGCTGAGTTTGTCAATGTCATTGGACCCGTCCACGGATACGGTAACCATCGACTTCGAAGTTGAATATACTGGTCAGCAGGCATCCATTGTTGTTCATGCGTACGGGGCGGTCACAGAGAAAATCGGCGCCGATTCATACGATAACGGGGTCAGGCCACACCACAACTGGCGAGGTTGGTTGTTGAACAATGCAGGCACAGGATTTCACGAAATGACATTAGACAGGAATGTGCCAGCCCAACACACATGGACAAAACCTCTCAACATAGTCAGGGCTTCGTCTGGTTATTCTCAATGGGAGAATTACTGGCCAGTCATCGCCCTCATGGATGGGCCTCATTCCACCTACAATCAAGTATACGCCGCAATTGATCTAGATATGGGACCCCTTGTTGATCTGGGGGTTGATGACTTCGATTCGGTTGTTAATGGTGGGCATGAGGGAATAATACCGGGTGACACGGTCTTATTATCGGCGTCTGTGACAAATAACGGTGCTGAACAACATCCAGCCGAAGCTGAGGTTGTATTTTCATACATGGATGGGCTTGACCACGTAGAAATAGACAGGTACGATGTTCCAGCACTCTCCCCGGGTCAATCCGTTGACTTCAGTGCGACATTCGACTCGTCGGTCTTAACCTCAGTATCCTCGGGAGCAGTGTCCCTAAGAGCAGCGCTTTTTGGCGTGGATTCTGACCGGGTGGACAATAACGATCGATCAGACATATTCATCCCATTTGACATGACTCCAATTCCTACGAGGCCCACTACAAGCGAAGGATCTGATATCTATCGTGGCGGCACCTTAGATTTTCAACTCTCAGCAATTCCAGACGATACAGTCGACGACATAACGAGTATGAGTGCAATATTCGAATACGCCCCGAGCGGGACCGAAGAATGGTCCGACGAGTGGACAACGAACGTGAACTTAGCCGGTGCAGGAGGCAACATGAGGTTGATACACCAAATCTCCACGCCTTTGGACGCTCAAACCGGGAGTTACGACACAAGGGTCATGTGGATCGACTCCAGATCCCAAGCCAGCGACTGGCTTGTAACTCAGGATGCATTCACACTCCGCAACGCAATACCGAGGGTCATTTCACCCACCGACCCAGATCACGCCGGCATACCGACGGTGAAGGTTGAGACAGAAGAGTACATTTCACTGGAAGGGCTGGTCACAGACGCCGAAACTCCCATTGAAAATTTGATGATTACAAGTGATGCTCACCAATTTAAACAATGGATTCCTGAGGATGGAACAATACTGGTCGAATTTGACAGGATAGTATACGACTCCTCCGGATCTCAAATACCCCAAGGGGTCTTCATAACCATTGGCGACGGAGAAGACACAAATACAGGCACTTTGGTATTCAACGTGGTCGAAAACGGAGCTCCCAGGTGGTCATCTATACCTCCTCAGTCATTCGATGAGGGCGAGTCCAGCAGTCTTATCTTAACGACATTTCTTACTGATACAAACGATCAAGGCGTCTCGGTAAATCCCAGTTCTCTCGACCTCAACATTGTCGATGTTCAACCACCGGCCCTTTTCGAAACAATTCTTGTCGGACACACACTCTCCGTCAGCGCCGTCGATGAGGACTATGTCGGAACTGCAGTTATCACAGTCGGTGCATCCGACGATCAACAGACGACCGAAACCGAAGTAACTTTCTACATCAACGACGTGAATGATGCACCTAGAGTCAGCACAGAAGGTATTGAGCGATTAATCAGCAAAGTCGGATCAATCAGCACAATCGACCTGTCGGAATATATCTATGACGTTGATCACGAATTCAAGGATTTGTGGGTTGAAGTCGAGAGCTACGAATCAGGCTCACTAAGTTACGATTTTTCTTCTGGGGTCCTCTCAATGACTTGGAATGAGGCTGGAACAGAACTCATCAGAATCACCGCAATAGATCCTGTCGGAGATTCGGTCGAACATGTGATCGAGGTTGATGTCGTTGACAATCTGCCACTGACATGGCAATACTCAGAGATAGGTGGAGACTTATCTGCCACGTTCGATACCTTGGAATATTCCACCAACCCCGTCGTGAAAGTTACCCATTTGTCTCAACTTGAGTTGGTCGACATCAAGGTTAGATGGCAGGTTTGCAACAGTCTTACTGGCGTCTGCACAGACGCAGGATCTGCTTTCGGTTTCAATCCATTTTCAATTCAAGCAAATGAAGGGGTAGGTTTGCGAGTTGGTGATTATGTCGGTTTGACGGTCACTGCTGTCGATTCAAATGGGTTTGATAGAAAATCTGAGATGTTGAAGACCTATGCTGTAGAGCCAGTTGAAAATCAGCAAGAATTGTCAGAAGAGAGGGTTAAGTCTGGTAAGACAGGAACCCCAACCCAATACTTCCTGGCGTTATCATTAGTTGTGCTGGTATTATTTTGCACAACCGGAATGGTCGTAATTAGACGGAGAAGGGCGCTGCTTGTCCAACCTACAGAGAAGGCTGTATACAGAAATTCAGATCTTCCACTCCCTGCTGGTGGTCTACCCGATGGCTGGACGATGGAGCAGTGGTATTACTACGGCGAAGAGTATTTGCGCGGGGAACGTTGAATCAGATATTAACGCACCTTCAAGAAGGAGTAGCGACAGGGCGCATAGTAGGAGGACGCCAACCATGGCAGACGAAGGTGGAGAATACGACCCTCTCGATGACTGGGAAGAAGGGTCAGCCTTCGGCGTGTCCGAAGACAAAGACCCTGTATGCACGGTGCCCGTAGAGGAGTGGGTGAAAGACCTCCCAATCGACTCCTCAGTTGACGTCCCAATACCAGACAGGCTGGTCGATCAAGTCATCGGACAGGATGCAGCCTCGATCGTCATCCGCAAGGCCGCAGAACAAAGACGGCACGTCATAATGGTGGGGGAACCGGGAACGGGAAAATCAATGCTCGCCAGATCAATGACCGAGTTTCTTCCGCCTGAACAACTCGAAGACGTTCTCGTCTACAGAAACGTAGAGGATGAAAACGAACCAAAAGTCAGGACGGTCCCTGCCGGCAGGGGACACAAAATCATCTCAGAGCGAAAGGCTGCAATCAGGGCTCAAAGGAAAAAGACAAACCAAATGCTCCTACTGATTGCCCTTGTTGTCGGTGCTGCCCTTCTCCTAGCCACCATTCAAACAGGCGATATGCTCACATTCATATTCGGCTCCTTCCTGTTAATTTTCGGATATTTCTTTCTAAGGACAAGACTCACTTCTGGCGACGAGTCTAATATTCCAAAATTATTGATAAAACACGAAAGAAGCGAAGAAGCCCCATTTATCGACGCGACCGGAACCCTCTCGGGTGCACTCCTTGGTGACGTCAGGCACGACCCGTTCCAATCTGGTGCAGATCTCGCAACGCCTGCGCATGAGCGCGTCGAGCCCGGTGCAGTTCATAGAGCCAACAAGGGTGTGCTTTACATCGACGAGATAAGGATGCTGAGAATGGAAGAACAGCAGGCCCTTCTGGTTGCCATGCAGGAAAAGGCTCTGGCTATAAGCGGGCGATCCGAGAGATCATCCGGTGCATTAACAAAATCAGAGCCCGTTCCCAGCGACTTCATTCTCGTCGCTGCGGGCAATTTGGACAGCATCCAACAGATGCATCCTGCCCTGCGGAGCAGAATCCGAGGTTACGGGTACGAAGTTTACGTTAACACCGACATGAAGGACACGGAAAGGAATCGAAGGAAGCTTGTTCGCTTCGTTGCACAAGAAGTCAGAAACGAAGCAAAGAGAGATACAGGTAGGTCCATACCGCACTTCGACAGACCTGCGATTGGTATGATCCTCAAAGAAGCTCAGAGGAGAAGTGGCCGAAGAGGCAAACTCTCACTCAGACTCAGGGAACTCGGAGGCCTGATCAGGATTGCCGGAGATCTGGCATCTGAGGATGGCAGTCCGCTCACAACAACCGTCCATGTCACCCGTGCCAGGGCAATTGCAAAACCTCTGGAGCAACAAATAGCAGACAGATTCCTAGAAAGGCAATCCGAATACGCTATGCTCGTCAACCGAGGAGAGAGGATTGGCCGAATTAATGGCCTTGCAGTTCTAGGTGCCGACTCCGGACTCTCTGACTTTTCAGGAGTTGTCCTTCCTGTGGAGGCCATGGTTACTCCATCACAAGGTAGGAGCGGACAGGTCATCGCGACCGGAGGCCTCTCAGACCTAGCAAAAGAGTCCGTCACAAACATTAGCGCAGTCGTCAAGAAATTGACGGGCAAGGACATAAAGGACTACGACTTACATGTCCAATTTCCAGGCACTCACAATGTGGACGGAGATTCAGCGTCAATAACCATGGCAACAGCGATAATTTCAGCTTTCGAAGGGGTGCCGATAGACCAGAACCTTGCCATGACGGGATCTCTATCCGTCCGTGGTGAAGTGCTTCCGATTGGAGGAGTTTCTGCGAAAATCGAGGCTGCCGTGAAATCAGGTATTGGCCGAGTCGTAATACCAAGGTCGAATCTCCAAGACGTTCTGATAGATGACAAATACGAGTCGATGGTGGAGATCATTCCGGTTGACAGCCTGGACGAGGTCCTAGAACATGCACTAGTCGGGGAACAAGAAAAGGTATCACTGGTCGAAAGGCTAGCAAAGGTCATTGATACTATCTCAACCACCTCCGACTCTACGTTGGCCTGATCAGTCCGAACACTCACATTGAAGACCCGCTGGCTACGTTGGCCAAATCATGGGCAGACACGTGAGCGGAGCCCCCCTCACTGTTCTTTTTCTTGTAGTGCTGATAGATATGATCGGTTTCACTCTCGTCATTCCATTTTTGACTTATTTCATTCAAGATCTAGCAACGAGCGGAGGGCTGACGGACGTGGGGTCCAGGGATCGATGGGTAGGGATTGTACTCGCAGCCTACACTTTGGGCCAATTCATTTTCACCCCAATCCTAGGTTCCCTTTCCGATAGGCATGGCAGACGACCTGTGTTAATGATTGGATTGGTCTGCAATACGGTGTTTGTGGTTGCATTTGGGCTTGCTACTTCTTTGTGGATGGCGTTGGTGGCGAGATTCTTGGCTGGTGCTGGGAATGGCAACATCGCCGTAGCCAAGGCTTACATCGGGGATATCAGCACAAAACAAGAGCTTCCCTCTAGAATGGGTATGATAGGGGCGTCGTTCGGCCTTGGCTTCATGATTGGGCCATTGTTGGGGGGAATACTGACCGACCCAGCGAGTACAATAGGCGGACAATTTGACACGGAGTGGTGGCGGGACCACCCATACTTTTTGCCATGTCTTTTCGCGGGCGCACTGTCATTCATCTCACTGCTCCTTGCTTTCCGTCTTCTCCCTGAGAGCCTTCCGAAAGAACGTAGAAAAGAAATCCCGCCCGGTTACACAAGCGTGAACACGATGATCAGAAATTTTACTGATCTCAAGGATTTGACACCATCAATCCGGAGACTGATATTGACAAATGCAGGTTTCCTATTCGCCTTTACAATGATGCACGCCACTTTCATACTCTTCACGGCTATGGCTGTAGAAAACGGTGGGCTTGGCTATGATGAATTAATGAATGGATACATATTTGCTTACGTCGGGTTAGTTGGGGTCATTGTTCAAGGCGGGTTGATACGGACTCTGTCGGAAAAATATGATGTTGGTAGCCTAATGGCAGTAGGGATCGTTATGACTGCAATTGGACTTGGTTCCATCCCGTACCTACAGCCTTCCCCTATCTCAATCGCACTGATTGTGATGACCATGATTGCTGCGGGAAATGGCTTGTTTCAACCTTCACAGGCAACACTTTTGACTACAGAGTCTAGAATTCAAGGTATTGATTTAGGACGCGTCATGGGGGCCCAAGAAGGGCTTGGCGCTCTCTCTCGTATTTTCGGGCCAATACTCGCAGCGATTATTTGGGCTGAAACAGTCGATGGATCAGGGCTGTGGTCCTATCATACTGTCTTCAGGGTCGCTGGGCTCGTGGCCATCTTGACTCTCGTTTTACATCTGGATGTATTTAGGCCTCGAAACAATAGGGAGGCCGTTCCAAATGACTAGGATGGCCATCATCGCGCACGGAGGGGCCGGCGCCAACCCTGATGCTGCTCCTAACATCCAGAAAGCGGTCGATATCGGTGCGGCGTCCCTGATGTCCGGATCATCCGCCTTGGAAACTGCAGTTCTGGTCTGTAGTAAGTTGGAGGACGACCCCCTATTCAACGCGGGAACCGGCAGTGTGACCCGATCAGATGGGTCAGTATTGGTTGACGCATCAGTTCAGACAGGCGACGGAAGGTTGGGTTTTGTCGTGTCTATGCCGGAGACTCCAAACCCCGTGAAAGTCGCTGCCGGCCTAATCGACGAGGACATCAATGGTTTAGCAGGGGTGGGCGCAAGAAAGTGGGCAGATGAGAGGAATTACCTCAGGTCCCCGGTAGTTCCAAGACCGACAGGAAAAGACGGCTCTACAGATACGGTTGGCGTGATTGTGGTCGATTCAGATGGAAATCTAGCGTTGGCTACCAGCACTGGGGGGTGCAGTGACAGGCCCGCTGGACGTGTAGGGGACGTACCTTTGCCAGGCTGTGGTTTCTGGGCCGGCTCCGGCGTGGCTGTTGCCGCCACAGGAATCGGAGAGGCGATAACCAAGCAGATCCTTTCGTTTCGGGTGCACAACACCGTAACGAGTGGTGAAAAAACCATGCCTGACGCCTTTGATGAGGCAATAAAGAACATGTTCGGTCCAGAGACCGAAATAGGTTTGATAGGGATAAATCGAGACTGTGAAACATATGCCCGAGCAAACACGAGCATGCCATGGGCACAATGGTCCTCGGCTTGATTCAGGGGATGAGATTAAGCAGAGTGTGCCCTTGGCAAGGGCGCACGGTGGCCGACATGACAGACATTCAGGCTAAAATTCAACAGATAGCCGCGGTACTCGGCCAGTTAGAGGACACCCAAGTTCCAAGGAACATCAGAAACTCAGTGAAAGATGCTGTGGAAAAATGGCTTTTGAATGACTCAAAGGACATGGACGTGAGACTTGGTATGACAGCATCTATGCTGGATGAGATTTTCAACGACGCGAATCTTCCCATCCACTACGGGCCCCTCTGTCTTCAGATCCAGACCGCTCTGGAGGGTCTACTGAATCAAGTAAGAGATGCCTGATTATCCGAACCAAATCCCTGCAGCAACGCCCAACATAGTCACACCAATCACGAAGTCAATCACCCTCCAGGATGCAGGGCTCTTGATAAAATTCGAAATACGACTCGCGCCGAACCCTAGTGCGAAAAAGAAAATGAACGATGCTGTGATCGCCCCAGAAGAAAAGGCAAGCTTCTCCAATTCTGTCATATCAACGGCACTGCCTCCGATTATCAGTATTGTATCAAGGTAAACATGTGGGTTTAACCACGTAAAGCCCATTGTCAACAATACAGTTCTGCCCATCGGTTCTCTTGACCTTTGATCATCAGCCATCAGACCATTTGAGCCGGCTATGGACGAGTAAAAGCGGACAACAGCGTAGCCCAACAAGAAAATCACCGCCCCTATCTTCAGTATATCTCCATACCCCCCCTGGGAAACAGCGTCCCCAATCGCATATACTCCAAATAGAATCAATATGCCGTCTGAGAGCGTACAAATCGAACACACAATCCAGACGTGTTCTTTGTGAAGGCCTTGTCTTAGAACAAAGGCGTTTTGAGCTCCAATGGCGAGAATCAACGATAGGGAAAGAGCAAAACCGGTCAAAACACTGGTCAGGACCAACTCAGCCAGCTCTTCTCTCCATGGCCTTTTGCCTCAATCCGGTATACCCGCATTTTCTGCAGACTTTTACACGATATCCTCTGTGTGTTGCGGAGCATCTCATGCATACTAGCTTCCTGAGAAGTCGCTTCTCAGCCACCGGGAATCGCTGCGCCATGGGACCGAGCCACTTCCATCCCCTTCATAATTCATTCCCAAATAAGATATTCCAATCTTGTGTGGGAGGCTGTATGATCGATTAGTTCATACACCAAACCCGAAGTAGTGCCTAATGGTGTCCGCGACTGTCGTGCTTGGAGCTCAGTGGGGAGATGAAGGAAAGGGTAAGGCCATAGACCAACTGGCACCAAAATTTGGCTGGACGGTTCGTTTTCAGGGCGGAAATAACGCAGGCCATACAATCGTACTTGGCGAGACTACTCTGAAACTCCACCAAATACCATCTGGGCTTCCCACTTCCCATTGCAACCTCGTCCTTGGAGATGGAATGGTCATTGACCCATGGGTCCTAGAACAAGAATTAGAGTCATGGAGGGCCTTAACGGATGAGAAGCCAGAGGAGACCAGACTTTTCATATCTGAGCGCGCATCTATAATTCTGCCCTTCCACCGTCTCTATGACTCAGCAGACAAGGTCGTCGGTACAACCGGCAGAGGCATAGGCCCGTCCTACAGAGATAGAATAGAGCGTGTTGGGATCAGGTTCGCAGACATCGAGGGCATCTTGGGCAACTCGACCTCGATAGAGGAAACTGCAATGAGAATGACTGCGCAATTAAACGCCATCGGAGTACAAGAGGAAATTACCACATCGGATCTGGAAGGTGATTTGAGATGGATATTGCAGAGATACTCACGATGCATTGCACCGACAGGCCACATGCTAGATATCGCATTGAAAAATGGAGAAGAGATCCTTCTTGAGGGGGCGCAGGGAGCCATGTTGGACATCGATCAGGGAACTTACCCCTTCGTCACATCCTCGGTTACGTCGCGAGCCAACGCATCCCATGGAGCTGGTATACACCCTGGACACATCGACAATTGCCTAGGTGTAACAAAAGCCTACACAACAAGGGTTGGAAATGGACCTTTCCCAACTGAGATACCGC
>DAMH01000008.1:0-19951 GCA_002499585.1 Euryarchaeota archaeon UBA552
GGGGGTCACTTTGGAAGGGCCCCTGATGACGATGGAGGTTTCTCCTGGGAGAAGATAGACATCGACAAAATAACCTCGCTGAAGTGACTCTGAGAATTGAACCACTCGAAATCGGAGCCGATGGGTTGAACACACCGTCCCGCCACGGCACGACATGGACACCCGGAGGGTTGTGCTATCACTTGGGGTGCTGTTCTCAACTTCAATACTGATATTTTCCACCGGACTGCTGTTGATGGGAGGCAGTTCAGACCCTTCAGAGGGTACGACTATCCCTGTGGTTGACCCGCTACTACAAGATGACGGCCACGACCATCGTAATGCAAGTCAGCATGTACTCTCCACCCCGAACATATCACCCCTAGGTTACGACCCGCTGACTGCTCCGGGGAATGCGGAGGTCCAAGTGGCAGAATCGCCCGACGGGCGTATCTACGCCTACATCGCAGGATGGACGGAAATGCACATTGTGGACGTCACTGACCCTGAGAACACATCAGTCACAGGAGTCTATTACGACCCGAACACACAGGTTCTGGATGTCAAGTACCTTCAATACGATGGCAGGGAGTACGTTGTAGTTCAAAATCAACTAGTAGACCCCGGAGCTGCAGATCCAAATGTCGGAGAGTGGGAGGATCCGACTCAGGTGACTGTCACATTGGTAGAAGTCACGGACAAGACAGACCCCCGGTTTGTCGGCGCCTGGTATGATGCTGATCACCCATCTGGACCTCACAACCTCTACACTCATGTCATAGACGGAGAGTGGTACATATTCGTCGCAAATCCGGATTATGATTCATGCGATGTGGGCCAGGGAGATGCTTGTGGGGGTATAACCATAGCTCATTTGAATTTTGATGGGCCCGGTGACCAGCCGGTCATTCTGAAAGTCGGAGAAGCTGAGGTAAACTGGGAGACTACACTGGGTGGTTGGATCTACATCCATGACATGACCGTCCAAACCTGGCCGGGCGAGGATTCCAGCGACCCCCGCTTCGGCAAGACATACATCTACGGTGCATACTGGGAGGCCGGACTCAGAATATTCGACGTTAGTGACGTTCCACATCCCACGAATAGCCCTCTGGAATACGCATTCATCGCTGGAGGCTGTGTTGCAACCATCGGCACCCAACTCGGCTGCAACTGGAGGGCCCCGGAAGTCGGGCTCTGGATGGACTTTGCTGATCTTGACGGGGACGGGCTGCCCGACAGTGGATTCAATGGGAATGAGAATGGTGGCAGGGCGTCATACATCCACTACGCAGAGCCGATTGATGACATGGTAGATGCGAGCCACTTGGGTTATCCCTCAGGGAAGATGCACCTCACAATCCTTTCAACGGAGGTACTTGAGACCTCTATCGGGACCGGGATGTCCTATTTGCTGGACACCACCAATTATGAGGAAGTCAACGGGCAGGTCAGATTCCTTCCAGAACTGATCTACGACTACGAGATCCCGTTCGCGGAGGACCACTACATACCGGGAGGAGAAGAATGGCTCCTCTTCAGCCCTCACAACGCAGACACCCAGATATTCGACACCACCGGGAGCTACGAGGACACCAGTTTGGGAGGAACATGGGATGGCAGGATATACCTGTCAAGCTACCACGCAGGGCTTTGGATAGTCGATGTAGAGAGCCTGATGAAGGCAGGGATAGATGGGGGGAATTCGACCGATGCATATTTTGAAGCAACGGTTGGCTTCCACCTCCCGC
This sequence comes from Euryarchaeota archaeon UBA552, assembly GCA_002499585.1. Lineage (GTDB taxonomy): Archaea > Thermoplasmatota > Poseidoniia > Poseidoniales > Thalassarchaeaceae > MGIIb-N1. Next base: position 1,731 of record DAMH01000008.1, read on the forward strand.
ACGGAGCGGACGGGACGCCGCTGGAAAGCTCATTTTACGACTTTGGGTGGACTCCGTTTCTATGGGCTGCTGAATACCACGAGGGTTACACATACCTCTCTTGCATCACGTCTGGATTGTACATAGTTCAGCTGGATATCGACGCACCCTACTCAACTCGCTGATCCGACCGAACAACCATTATGTTCAACAGCCTAACCTCCCTCCCGTGGTCTCTGGGGGCCACTATGCGATACCACTTCTTGCCGTCTCTGTCTATCCTAGCCATGTTTCTCATTTCCACGACGGCTGGCTGCTTCGGCTCGGGCGACGCCGCGTCTGACGACGAACCCTGGGAATGGGTCGACCCGGTGGTTGAGATAGAGGACGCCAACCATTCTCACAGCGACCTCATGGCTCACAGACTCAAGACGCCCAATGCAAGGATGATAGATTACCACAACCTGAATTGCGACGGCGAGGTAAAACCACCCGCAGATCTGGATAATGTGGCCGGCAGGCCTTGTTTTGACCAGTACAAGAACGTAGGTCCAACGCCGGGAGATAACTCGGAGATTTCTATCGAGGGTAATTTCATGGATGATTGTGAGATCTACGGGGACGGCAGCGGAGGCTGCTTCGCTTATGTCTCATCCTACAACCAATTCGAGATTCTAGACATCAGCAAACCGAACGACATAAGGCTTCTGTCAACATACTACGCAGAGGTGGCGCGGATCATCGACATCAAGGCCACGAAGGACAACAACTGGGTCCTCATAAACCACGAGCTGACCAACTCGGAACTCGACCCAATCCCTAATGACGACGACGCCAACAGCGGGGCAAACAGGCTTGACCTGATCTATGTGGGTGACAAAACCAGCCCGATTAAGGTCGCTGAGTGGGACAACCCCCCAGCTGGTTTCCACAATCAGGACCTGCATGTATACTGCGACTGGTCTCCTGCCAACCCTGTCTGGGCACAGGAAGATTGTCATCTATTCCTTTTCGGTGCCGATCCATATCCTGAGATGGTGGAAGGCTCAAGCGGGACGTTCTACAAGGGGACCCAGGTTTTCTACGCACTGATAGACTTCGAAGGTCTGAATCCGTTCAACAACCAACAGCAGCAGAATGCCAGCCGTGAGATCATGCGATGGGGAGGCTACACACCTGAGCCTGAGACCACCTGCGGCGGTTCTATATTCAACCACGACAATGTCTTCTTCATACACCCTGTGACAGGTCAGAAAATGCTAGCTGTATCGTACTGGGGCGCGGGCCTCAGGCTGGTCGATGTCTCCACCCCCCCGCAGGTCCCAGACCCCCTCGGTCTTTCCTGGCCCCCTGAAACTGGACGGTGGCTGGGGTGTGCAACTGACGATTCAGGTTGGTATGGCCCAGATGGAGGGGGACATGCCAACATGGACCCTGAGGTCTGGCTGGATGCGGAGCAGGGTAACGACAACATCCACTATGCCGTGCCTAACGACTACCTTGTCTGCAGCGGAGTCAGCCTGTTAGACCCGCAAGAAGATTGGCCTGAGAAGTGCGGAACAGGCCCGGATGACGCTACACATGGAGTAAACTGGAGGCACTACACGTATATCGCCCCGGAATACGGCGTCAACAACAATCACACTGGATTCATATGGACGATAGACACTACTGACCCGGCAAAGCCATTCCTCGTTTCAAAGTGGAAGCTTCCCGGGACCAGCACAAAGAACGGAGAAGAACATCCTCACCACTACATCCCCGGGAATTACATCTACAGCCCCCACAACGGGGACACTGCTGCCAACGGCATGGTTTACTGGACCCATTACCACGCAGGGGTATGGGCGACAGACCATGGAATGATATGGGACGAGATAGAATGGAAGAATGGCGCACCGGCCCCGGAACTCGGATTCCAAGGAATCGAGAAGCTGGCTCCGACCCACACTATTGGATACTACCTCCCAGCCGGCCCCGAGTGGTCAGACAACGCCTCTGCAGACATGGGTTACGACATGGCCGACTGCTGGGCTTCATGCATGATACCATTTGATTGGGGGCTTCAGTTCGACCCCAGGGGCTTCGTCTTCATATCTGAAATGGTGAGTGGCGTGTATGTCGTCCAATTCGATGAGGACATAGACCCCAAATTCGACTATCCGCCGCTCTGGGATTACAATCTGTGAGGGGCCGGATTTGAAACGTCTAATCGTGATTCTGCTTATCTTCACCCTCTCTGGCCAGGTCGCTGCGCATGGGGCGAACAGTTACGCAATCATAGTCCGAAATGAAAGCGTGATGCCGGAAACTGCAGACCTCCTGGTGAATGACACACTGGTCCTATACAACACCGCAGCATGGAACAGATCTGCAGGCATAGATGTTGATGGGGACGGGGTGTTTGACCACACATGCGAAATGGGCGCAAGGAACACGACGTCAAACGAGGACGAGTGCCAATTCACGTTCGATGCCAACAACTCGTGGATCCCAGGGACATACACAGTTTCGATTCGGCAAAATGGCTCTGAATGGAGAGAGGTTACAGTCGAGTTGTTACCTGATAACCACACAGAGGCATCGCCCGCAGGGCCCTACATCCTCCTGCCAACCTTTGATCCAAATGCAGAGAACATGGTCATGATTGAGGGCAATGGGTCCTCATTCAGCAGGTCCTCTGTCCGGATTGCCCCGGGAGGTAATCTATACATCTACTCCAGCGGGGAGGAGGATTACACGATCCTCAGAGACAACTCCGTGCAAATATGCCAGATCTATGCATCCGGGGCATCGGGCTGCAAAATATGGTTCTCCTCGCAGGATTGGTCTGAGGGACAGCATACCATCTCCATCGCCGGCCCGGACGGAGCCGGTCCTGCAACCCTCCTCGTTCGTATTCAGGAAGGGGCGGATGCAAACACGGGGACGGGAATGGTTCAAATGATCGCCAGTTTGGGAGTTCTTACATGTCTGGTATTGTACACCTACTATCGGACAAGAAGGAACTGAGGAAACAGGTAGGGGTCCTGAGCCTGATATTCGTGATACTCGCACCCGGTTGCCTGGGCAGCGCCGACCAAAGCGAGCCCGACATTTTCTACGGGGAGGACATAAACCCGCCCCGGCCGACACCTAACTTCGTCCTGATAGATCAAAATGATGATCCGGTTGCATTCAACGACTACCTTGGGGACGTTGTTGTAGTGGCCTTCCTGTTCACACGATGCCCAGACGTTTGTCCACAAGTGAGCGCCAACATGGCCTGGATTGCAGATGCGCTGGGGGACGATCTCGGCGTGGAGGCCCACCTACTATCAATTACAGTCGACCCCTGGTACGACAACTCCAGCGTTCTTTGGAATTACGCATACGACAGGGGCCTTGGATGGCCCCACCTCTCATCGGATCTAGAAGTCATGGAACCGGTTTGGAGGTCCTTCGAAGTAGGTCTCGAGACATATGCTAACGACTCAGACGGCGATGGTACTGTAGATGGATTCGATCTTTGTCCGGACACTCCTGAAGGAGAACAGACTGATGCCGACGGATGCGGAGTCGAGACGCAGCAGTCGGAAGGCGAGCTCAAAGCTATGCACCACCCGCTTTACTACATCGATCACACCACTGGAACCATTATTGTCGACAGGCAGGGCAATCAAAGAGTATACTGGGGTGATTTCGTCTGGAATGCAGACATGGTATTGGAGGACATTCGTCACTTAATGGGGGAGTCTGCTTGATTTCGAAAGGGCTGTGTGTGTCTGTCATGCTCTCGATGGCCCTCTTTGCAGGCTGTATAGAAGGGGTCAACGACAACTCAAGCGAATTCAACGGGATCGAGTACAAAGATCCCCCCGAGGCTCCTGGGTTCACCCTTACAGACCAACACGGAAGAAATGTATCTCTGTCAGATTATGAGGACAAGATCGTCGTACTCGCGTTCATATACACGTCCTGCCCTGATGTTTGTCTGATCATTTCCTCGAACCTTCAGTGGACGAAGATGAGATTGGACGAACAGGGGATGTCCGATGAAGTGGTCTTCCTCTCCGTTACGATCGACCCTGCCAAGGACACAGTAGACAGACTCTCAAGGTGGACCGATGCCACAGGTTACGACTGGCCACACCTCACTTCCACGGACATCGACAGCCTGGTAAGCGTCTGGGAGGATTGGAACGTAGTCGTGGACAACGACCACATCAATGCGAGCACGCCCCCAGACGACAGCACAAACAGAGTGCTGGTGGTCGGCCCAGATGGATCGGAAATGAAGATTGACACCCCGTGGCAAGATGTGGAGTTCTCTCAGACGACTGAGGGGCTGTTAGAATTTGCCTTTGAGTCCAGAAACCTCACTTATGACTCCCTCAACGGAACCATCCTGGATTGGACCGCCAATGATACATTCTCATGGGATATGCTCATTTGGAACCAATCAACCGAAAATTGGACCAAGACAGACACTCCTCCACAGGACATCCTGTTGTCCCCGGACACGCACATCGCCTTCGCACCTAGCGACTACAACACGACAGATCTGCCCCCTGGGGTGGACTGCAACGGACATGGTTGGGTCATGGGAACAGGGTCCGGAGCACATTGCATGTGTGACGAAGGCTATGTCCGTCCCGATGGAAACTGGCTAGGTTGCGTCTCCGAATCTGCCGAAGATGGGGTAACCGGTGTCGACCCTCACGAGCAGTCCCTCGGGGACTACAGAGTCGGCCACACAACTGCCACGTTCATAGTCGACAGGAACGGTGACAAGCGGATAGCATGGGGAGGTGTGACCTGGGACCCCAGCCTATTTTTGATGGACATCGAGCTTTTGCTTGAAGAATAACCCGAGATGTCGAATTACCTCTCATTTCACGCGATGGGTCAAAATGCATGTTCCGTGTGCCACCGCCATGGGCCAGAGAGCGCAGAGCCTCACACTGGCTGGGATTATGTTCCTCAGCGTCTTGACAGGTATGTTGATGTTGGACCTAGATAACATGGAGGTCTCTCAGCCAAACCTGGCCCCGGCAGTCACAGGAGATTCAGGATCAGAACTGGAATTCGGCACTGAGCCCGCAGTCATGCTCCTGGTATCGGATGAAGACCTGAACAGTATCACAATGACCGTCCTGATCGACGGAGTTCAGTACAACAACTTCTCCATTTCTGAAAACGGAGAGGTGTGGATAGGGATACCAACCGACGAAGTCGGCGTAGTGTTGGTCGAGGCCACCGTTTTTGATGATGAGGGGCTCTCAGACACATGGTCTGGCACGTTCACCGTTCGCGCACGAGACATGGAGCTTCTAGTGTCGGATCCGCTACCGGCAAATAAGGGGTCCAAACTTATCTTTGGTGGCACACTCTTGCACCATGACCTCTCAGATTGCAAGGTGAGTTGGCGTCAGGCCGATGGGTCGGGCGGCGCCCTACCCGTGCAACTCCAAGAAGACGGCAGATTCTCTGAGGAGATAGAAGGGGTCGTCGGGACGGTCACCATAACGGTATTTGCAGAATGTGGGGCCCAAAGCACATCAACTGATTTTCAAGCGACGTGGCTGGAGGGGTCTGCTAGTGGATGCACCGACACAGGTGCTATCAACTACGACGAGAATGCCACACAGGACGATGGCACCTGCCAATACCACCAGGATGCGGACGGAGACGGGGTCCCCGACGGCGAGGACCAGTGCCAGGGTCACGACGACAGTGTTGACGAGGATGGGAACGGGGTTCCCGATGGCTGCGAAAATCAAATTATTGTATACGATCCATCAGACCTCGGGCAATTCTGGATTGACAAGTTCCTATGCCAAGGCGGCGAAGGGCCCGTCGTCGACGACTACAACACCACTGTCGAGGACGGTCACCTCTGCGAAGTTAGCGTGGTAGTGGACTCAAACAATGTGACGCTGACTATGAATGGCCTGCCAAACCATGACTTCCAGTCTGGGCCCGGGTGCTGTGCAGGATCTCAGGTTTACAACATCACAATCCCCAGATCACCGACCAATGACACACATGGAGGGCATGACAGTACAAATTGTCCTGAGGCTGCTGGGTTATACGAGTGCGCTCCAATCAGGGGCAGTATCGGCTATGCGCTCAACGGAGTTCCCCTTTTCGGACCCGAGGACGGGCCAGGCGGAGATGCTGTAGCAAGTCATCATGGTCAGTTCCAGGAAGACAGGCAGGACATCTGGCTGGGTCTGTGTCATGGGCACTCTGGCCCCGGGGGGACATATCATTATCACGCGGATGCCAATTGCATCCACTGGCACGGCCATGCAGAGGAATTGGGATGGGAGAATTACTCCTTCCCGCCGAATTTGCAAGGAGATTCGTCCCCTGTGATCGGTGTGGCATTTGACGGCTACCCCATTTACGGCGCACACGGAGTCGACGCCTCGGGAGCTGTATCTGAGATGAAATCCTCCTACAGGCTGAAGGACGGGGAGACTGGGTACAACGGGATAGAGGATTACGAGTATGTTGAGGGTTCAGGTGATCTGGATGTCTGCAATGGCCACTTTGGACCCACTCCAGACTTCCCCGGAGGAATCTACCACTATCACTCAACTATGAAAAACGGCCTTGGAGACATGGGTTTCCCATACTTTCTGATATGCTACAGGGGACAGGTACCAGAGTCATCGGAGAACGACCCCTGCGCGGGATACGGAGAAGATTGGGGGCCTGGAATTGGCCCTCCTCCTGAGGGATGCGGCGAGGGACAAAGTCAAGACCAAGATGCAAAATCGGCTGGAATTCCATTGGAGGTGACCGTTCCACCATTCAATGGATTCCCGATCCTTGGCATTATTTTCTGCACCTGGATGGTAATTTATGTCAGAGAATCGGCATTTTCGAAAGGATCGCGAGATCTGGTTGGTACAGCTCCCGGATATCATCAAGCCCGAGTATGAGCATTGCGAGTCGCTCAAGGCCCATGCCCCAGGCGCATACAGGCCATTCAGTGCCAAGAGGCTGTGTGACCTCTGGCCTGAAAATACCGGCCCCGCCGAGTTCAAGCCATGCCCCCTTCCAAAGAACTTCGACCTCGATGCTGGGTTCTGTGTATGGGAAGTAAGCGGGCCGAACTCTGACATCTGAGTATCCCATTTTGGAGTAAAAGGTCCTGAGCGTGGTTATAAGCATCGGGAGGCTTGCTTGCTCCTCGTGAATTATGCCCTCAATCTGATGGAACTCAGGCAGGTGTGTCCGGTCTATGGTCTCCTGACGGAATACCCTCCCCACGCCGAAGACCCTTGAGGGTACAGCGGGATTGTTCGCGATGTGTTTTACGGTGTTTACAGTGGTATGGGTTCTTAGTAGGGCTCTTTCCGACTCTTTTGCGTCGAAAACGCCTCCCCAGCCCCTAGAGGTTGTGCCTCTGCCGTCTTGATGTGTGCCTGCCCACTGCATGAGGCGTTCCTCGTCGATTTTTATCGATTCGGGGGAACTTAGGTAAAACGTATCTTGCATTGTTCTGGCGGGATGGTCTTGAGGGATGAAGAGCGCGTCCATATTCCATCCTGCAGTTTGAACGAAGTCTCCGGCTATCTCCGAGAAGCCCATTTCTAGGAATACGGCTCTGATCCTATCGATTAGTGATTGCAGCGGGTGGGGTCTGCCGCCCAGTGGAATCGGAGCAGGAGCATGGATATCGAATGGTTTGAACTCCCTCTCCTTCCAGGATTCTCCTTGGAGCAGATCAGGTGTAACTTCTCCAATTTGGTCGATTTCTATGACTTCATTGAGGTCCAAGGTCAATGCCCGCTCCGAGGCCGACCAGGTCCTTTTGATAGACTTCTCAGACACAATGAGGCCCTTCCTTTTAGAGAAGTGCTCTAACAACTTCTCATCCAGCCCGGAGGAATTAACAGACAAACCCTCGATCTCCTTGATAAAATCCATCCTTTCACCGGCGATTTTCATTGCCTCGTCCAAGTCATGAAGTTCCAAATTCCCATTCACAATATTGGCTCCCATGCCTCGGAGCAAGCCAATTCCTGGACCAGATTCAGACCTTCCGAACTCTTCGGAGATCGATGCAATGGTCCTATTTGATCGGTCCTGTTTGGCCAACCAAAGAAGGATCCTTTGTTCTATCAGCCCATCTTTTGCGGCGTGCACACCTTCCGTTCCAAGCGAAACATGGACATTTTCAACCTCAGTGAGGTTTGCAAAGCCCTTCTCGACAAGCCCCATTGCTGCACCAACTGCATGGGCTTGGTCACTCCAACCAGCGAGTTCTAGGATTTGGTTTACCCCCAGCCCGCCATTCTGAGACCCTAGGAGTATTCTCAGAACTCGTTTTTCCCGGTTGTCAAGCCCCCTCATGGTCAGGGCGGATGCGTTGCCTCTCTTGACGGTTGCCGGATGTTCACTCTTCTTCCTCATTATTCCAAAGGTTGGTTCCGCAGCCAGCACAAGTGTATCGCACCGGTTTCGGGCCTTCCACCCAGCCCAACTTTGCACAGGCTCCACAGAGAATAGATGTTCGGATAGGGCGATCAAGGGATGTGTCCACTCTGTACATGACACGACCAGCGTTAGGTAGGGTCTCTGCGGTTGGTGCCCATTCTGGGTCGGCTTCAAAGGATGAAGTTCGCCTTCCTCTCGACAAGGCGATCAACAACAGAGGCATACCTGCCAGAAGAAGAGGCGTTCCTGTCATGAGCCCCATTGTCTGGGGTAATGCAAATACCAGCGCCGTACCAAGTAATGTGCAAATCCAACCAGAGATCAGAAGATTCCAGCCCCGGTCGTCCCCCGCCATATCCTGGGCTGGGGCTCCTGTGCTTCAACATCTCCGAATTGTTTCTTCAGTAGGCTTCAAGGGCTGGCAGCTTGACCGTGGGTCACGCCTCAGTAGCTCAGCTGGTAGAGCACTGGATTTGTAATCCAGCGGTCGGGGGTTCGATTCCCTCCTGGGGCTCAGTGAAAACAGTCAAGCAGAAGTGCTGTTTGGAAAGGTTGTGGCCTCCAATGTCATAGATGGGAAAGCCTTAGGGGCAGAGTTGGAAAATAGTCTGAAGATAAGGGTCTCGAACATCAAAAAGGTACATCGTCCACCGCATCTAGTTGTCATTATCGTCGGTGACGATCCAGCGAGCAAGGTGTACGTACGCAACAAAGAGAGAGCTTGCAAGAGAATCGGGATTGACAGCACCCGGGTTGACTTGCCTTCGACATGTTCCCCCGAAGACCTGGAAAATCTGATTGGCGAATTCAACGAGGACCCTGGGGTTGACGGCATACTGGTTCAGAGCCCTCTGCCGACAGGGTTTGACGAGATTGGGATAACGGAGTTGATCGATCCTAGAAAGGACGTCGACGGTTTCCACCCGATCAATCTTGGACGGATAGTCACTGGTAGGCTGGGCGGGCTTTTGCCATGCACCCCCTCGGCAGTGATGAAAATACTGGAATCCACAGGGGTCGAAATGAAAGGGAAGCGCGCCCTAGTTGTAGGACGCTCAAGGATCGTGGGTATGCCAACCGCATTGCTGATGGCCCAGAAGGGGATCGATGCGACCGTGACAGTCTGTCATTCCAAGTCAGAAGACCTGGAAGGCCTTTGCAAATCATCGGATATCATCGTTGCAGCTGCCGGAAAGGCAGGTATGATTCACCATCAATGGGTTCCAATTGGTTCAATTATCATCGACGTCGGCATCAACAGGGTCGAAGAAGATGGGCGAAGCCGCTTGGTGGGAGACGTAGAGGGAGCCGCATCAACGCGGGCCTCTTGGATAACCCCCGTTCCCGGCGGTGTTGGTCCGATGACGATAGCGATGTTGATGTCTAACACCGTGACTGCTGCGGAATCCATTTTCAATCGTTCAGAAGACTCCTAGTTCCATTTGGGCATCTTCTGTGGCATGGACTCTGGGATCCCAAACCGGGGAGAATGTGAGGTTCACGTGGACTGAATCTATACCTTCAACAGTCAACGCTGAGCGATGAACAGCAGCCATTATTTCTGGAGCCACCGGGCAACCCGGACTGGTCAGTGTCATTGTGACTTCTGTGTGGGTGTCTTGTATCTCCACACCATAAATCAAGCCAAGTTCAGTTACAGACAGCCCCATTTCAGGATCTACAACTTGCGAGAGAGCGTGGATAATTTCATCCTCTTTAGTCATATTTCGTCCTCCAGCATCCTCTGGGCTTCTAGTTTTACTCTGTCGATCATATTTTTGAAACCATTAGACCTGCTTGGGGTCAAGGCAGACTTGAACCCCATTGCGTCAGCAAAAACTGGTTCCAGAGTGGCAACATCCTCACAATTCGACCCATCTACAGCAATCCTCGTGATTTCCATCAACCCTTGTACGATCTGTGCGTCTGCGCCTCCTCTCATGAGGAACAGGCCGTCTTGGTCTAGGGAGCACTCAACATGAGCACGTGACTGGCATCCGTGGATCATGTTGTCATCATTCCAATTTTCTTGTGGCAGGGAATTCATAGATTTGGACGCATACTCAAAGAGCAATTCATATCGCTCCATGGCGTCGAAGCATTCCTGAAACTCCTTAACCACTGGGTCAAGGGAATCAGGCCACAGCTTCTCTGACATAATGCTATCACAGGCCGTGTATTTTTCAATCATTGCAGGTCATGTTCCAAATCTCTCACAAACCATTCCCAGGTGGTCTAGAAAAGATTGGATTTCCTCTTCAGTGTTGTAGAGCCATAGAGAAATCCTGTTAGTGGAGGCTACTCCGAGTGCGTCCATCAAGGGCTGTGCACAATGTTGTCCAGTCCTCAGGGCGAAGCCGCCCTCATCTAGTAGCATGGCTAGGTCCTCACTCGATAGCCCCTCATGAAGGAAGGAGATTGTACCGTTACTGTCTGGTCTGCGAGGGTCTGAAAAGACCGTGATGCCATCTATGGCATTCATGCCTTCGAAAGCCATCAATGCTAACCTCTTGATATGTGCATGCATCTCCATGAAATCTATCCTCGAAAGCCACTCCACTGCCGCACCCCAGCCGATGGCCTCGGCAATTCTGGGTGTGCCAGTCTCCAAAAGGGCGGATCCATCCCTGTAAACTGAGCCATCGGTTGAAACGGATCTGATCATCTGTCCGCCTGTCAAGAATGGTCCACACTCTGAGAGTACCTCATTAGTAGCTAGTAGTCCCCCAATGCCGGTTGGGCCTGCCATCTTGTGTGCTGAGACAGTCACGAAATCTGCACCTAATTGTGTGAAATTGATCCTTTCGTGAGAAGCTCCTTGAGCCGCATCGATCAATATCTTGGCACCTGCTTGGTGAGCTAATTTTGTCATTTCCTCCACGGGGTTGCGTACTCCGATCACGTTACTGGTATGTACCACCCCTACCAAGCCAGCACCGTCGAGTGCGTGTTTGAATGCATCCATGTCGAGGCACATGTTCTGTAGGTCCAAAGGCACGTATCTGAGTTCAATCCCTATTTCCTTGGAAAGTTCCTGCCAGGGGACAATGTCAGCGTGATGTTCCATTTCAGTCAGGACCACTGCGTCCCCTTCCACGAGGTTCCTGCGCGCCCATGCGTAGGCAACGAGGTTGATTGCCTCGGTTGTACCGCTCGTGTAAATTAGATTTGAAGGGTCAGCGCCGAAGAATGAGGCGATGGATGCCCTGGCAGATTCCAATGCAGTCGTTGCCTCATCGGCAAGTGTGTGCGCCCCCCTGTGTGCATTGGAATTGTAAGTTGTGTAGTAACCGTTCATGGCGTCTATGACGAAGGATGGTTTCTGGCTAGTCGCAGCATTGTCAAAATAGACGAGTTGTTTCCCATTGGGGAGGATTCTATCTAGGATCGGAAATTCCGACCTGAGGGCCATTACGTCATACATCTTGCCCACCCGGTATCCCTCTAATGCTATGAAACCGCGTCACGAGCCTCTCACCTCAGAGGCCCAACCTGCGCAGAGTGTCAATTATCGAATCCTCGCTCGCAGGCGAGTTTTTTGCATCTCTTAGGTATCTGCCCACAACATCTGAACCTAGGTGGGCGAATTGTTCCCTCATGGCCGCCAATGCCTTCCAACCATGTCCGCCACTGGCGGTCCCCACGGCGACTTTCCTCCTATTGAAGAGTGCTCTAAAATCATCATAGTGAACTGAAAGCCAAGTTAATGCATTGATCCAGACAGGAGGCAGCCCTCCATTGTATTCTGGGAGCAATAGGATCCACGGGGCCGTGCCATCCAGATCGCCCGCCAGTTTTGGAAGTGCTTCGAACGAGGCGTCCTTTGTGCCGCGCGTGTAGAGGGGCATGGCATAATCATCGAGTTCCAAAATAGTAGATTCAATGTCCAATTTTATCGCTATTTTCTCAATTCGCTTGGCCAACTCAAAATTTCGACCTCCACTTGTGACGATAATTTTCAGGTCGGTCATGGCTGCTGCGCGTCAACCCTTCCTATTGAATTACACGCACTCAAATCCACGAAAGAAATACAGGGGAGTTAATTCTGGGCAGGGTGTGAACTAAACTATGCGAGCCCTATCAGTTGCAATGATCCTGTTGTCTGTGTCAGTTTCTGGATGCTTTGGCTCAGATGTAACAATCCCAGAGGAAGAGCAGGGTCTCGAAATTTTTGGGTCATACAGCGTGGTTGCCCCGATTGATACTGGCATAAATGTCTATCATAATCACTTTGCGATGAATGAAACATATCCGGAATGGCTCCTAGAGGGTCTTGGGGTGACTATGTGGTGCAACCTCACCACAAACGGTACCTGGGCAGAGAGGTACGAAGCAGACAAGGAGGAGTGTTGGGATATCATCACCTCCCAAGACATTGTTTGGTTTGTTGGAACGAGGATTATAGGCACAACTCCGGATGACTCGACAGACATCCCAATTCTCGACGACCCCTCGGATGGGCATGGCACAGCTGTGACTGGATCGGTCTTAGATGCAAATCCAGATGCAGTCATATTCTTCGTGGAAGGCTTCAGTGATGCTGCAGTCCTGGCCGCCGCCAACCAACCCTTGGTAGACATAATTTCCACATCCTTCGGCCCCATTGGATCCATACCCGTCCCCGGGATCGAGGATGCGACGAGGGTAGCGGTGGTCGAGGAGGGAAAGATACACACAGGCGCATCTGACAACACCCCGTCTCCTGCCATTCAAGACTCTACTGCGGGCCCACCCTGGTCTATTGGAATCTCAGGCTACGCAGAAGAAGACGACGACCAGAAGGAAACCATGAGCGGCTCCTATCCCGATATCGCCGCGGACTGGACCCAACTCCTACCTAACCACGATGACATCGACGGTTACCACGTCACTTCAGGAACCTCATTCGCAACTCCGAGAACTGCGGGAATCCTAAGCGAGGTTCTAGAGGTCCTCAGGGGCAAGGCTGGAGACGACAGGTCCGGTGCCTCAGGACAAAGGGGCGGATTTCTAGTCAATTCCACTTCAAACTTCAGCCAATTAACAAATTCCGACATCAGGAACGCTCTGAATCTCTCTGCTTGGTACCCGAGTTTCCAGACTTGGGACCCAACAACTGGGACGTTGCCCATATCTCCAATCGCCCCCTGCACCCAAGTTGGATGGGGCGTAGTCAATATGTCCAACATCCAGCCTATTATCAACCATCTTGACGGTACAACAGAATTACCTCCAAGGCCCGCAGATGTTGTGGCCTGCATGGACGCGAACCAAAACATTCGAGAAGCGTATTGGTCATTCGTCGCCTGAATCATCGGAAGTTCTTGCGATCACCACAATGAACCCAATCAAGCAGATTATAATCAGGGCGAAAAACGCTCCAAAAACACTCTGCGAAGATCCTGGCTCGTTTTTTCCTCCAAGGTCTTCACCTATCCCAGGCTCTGGGTTTTGATTACCGCCTGAGTCGCCTGGCAGGGATGAACAAGATCCATCGTCGCTGGTTGCTGTTTGGTCGAAATTGGGTGACAGTGGATCGGTACAACCAACGATTGGTCCGTGATCCAGCGCAGCGATGTAGCCATCAGGCCATTGATATGTGCTCTGGTTATCCCAATTCTGTATTGTGATGTCTCCGAATGCAGCGGTTCTCGTAGAAAATGAGCCTCCGAGGATGGTTTTGCCCAATGAGTGATCGATTGACGTTGATTCGGGCCATTTTGCCATACCAAGGCCCAAGGCCCACTCCCAGGACCCATCATTTCCGATCCCTGCCATCCATAGATCCATGTTCACTGGATCGGCCGATTTCTGGATAGTATGCTCACCGAATGTCAAGTACATTGATGACGTTGCTCCCACGAGAATTGCGCCGCCCTCAATTGCCGCTATTGAGTGGGCGTCATCATTTGCAACGCCCTCAACGGCTTCAGTCCAGATCCACTGGCCACTTGCGGATATTCTGGACACTAAGACATCTGTCGTGCCGGTGATGCCGGTGTTTGTATTGGACAATCTGGATGAATTGTCAGGGCCAATAGAGTATGTAGTATCTGATGAAGATCTCGATAGTACGTAAGCTCCTCCTGATTCGTCAGCATCGAGTGAATATACCTCTTCGCTGTTTTGACCGCTGATCATGGCGATCCACTCCCACGACCTGGTCACAGGGTCCCAAGAAGCTATCATCCCCTCTGAATATCCAGGGGCCTCGCTGACCGTCTTGTTTGGAATCCCATATGCTGCCTGTCCAATAAAATACCCAGCTATCATGACCTTGCCTTCAGTCGTGATTGCCATATCTGAGACCATCAGATCTGAATCGGGGTCAAAGAGGCTACTGTGCGAGATCATTGAACCAGAAGAGTCGAATTCGATCAAGAAGGAGTCCGTCATCCCCCCGTCGCCCCAACCCGGCATCAAGCTCCCATTGTCTCCACTCAGAGAGTTGCTTGCGTAATTACCCGCTAGGAATATTCCTCCGTTGGGGCTAGGTTCTACTGCAGTTCCCCAATCTTGTGTTTGGCCGGCGAGTCCGTAGACCCACATCCAGTCGCCGGATTGTGGATCCAGTTGGGCGACGTAAGCCTCTGAGGTCGGGGATGTGGACAAAGTGCGGGGAGTGATGTCAGTGTTGTTTAGGGAGATGTCATCAAAGTAAGTTGTATTCGATTTGTACCCGCCAGCCACGTAAATCATCCCGTCCGAGGCCATGGTAATCGATGAACCCCAGTCATCATCAGGCCCTCCTGCTGAAACGATCCAAGCCCATTGCCCTTGAGACCACTTCCCTACGAAGATGTCGCTCGTGTTTCCCGTGTGATGTTGCATTGCTTGTATCGAATCATCACCGGCGTGGAGATCAAATCTGTATTCACCAGTTACATAGACATCGCCGGAGACCTGATCGATGAATACGTCGTTAACAGAGTCTCCCCACCAACCAGAAAGTGAATCGGCTTCAGTCCAATGTGGCGTGTTTGTGACCATGGCTGCCATGGCTTGATTACAGAAAATGCTGACGGCTATTACCGCCACAAGTGACCGCTTCATTGTTCGAGGGGAAATAACCCCACAAATAATCAGTGCGGACATTTGGGATACAACAGTGGCGATGATACCTAATCCTCGTCTAGCGCCGGGAGCGGAGGAGGGCTTGGGGGATCAAGTGGCACAGGTTGTTTCCTGCTTAGCATCGATACAAGCACACCGAGGATTATGAGCAACATTGCTATTCCTGCAAGCCCTGCCACGCCACCGATGTTTACCGACGAGGTCTCCATGCTATCGCAAATTCCGTCACCGTCGTCGTCAGCAGGGATATCAGTCAGCACTAGTGAGTCGCTTCCGCAGATTGATTCGTCGATATCGGACCACCCGTCCCCGTCATCGTCTGAGTCCGTATTGTCCCCGATACCGTCTCCATCTGTGTCTACTGATTCGGTTGGTATTAGAGGGAATGCATCATCAATATCCGGGATGCCGTCATTGTCGTCATCAGTGTCCTCTGTGTATGTCGAGGGTGCCCCGCTTAGAATCCAATCCGGTTTTCCATCGCCATCTGAATCACCGCCGACTTTGTCGTCCAGTGGGGCCAGATCATCGAGATCCGAAACCCCGTCGTTGTCGTCATCATAGTCCAGTACCAACGATGTTGGACAGTTTGGGATGGTGAATTGGTCGGGCTTGCCGTCCAGATCTCTGTCTAGGCTGGCACATATCTCAAGTGGGAATGCATCGAGCGCATCCTCGACATCATCGCCATCATCATCTGAGTCGATATGATCACATTGTCCGTCCCCGTCGGTGTCTGATGGTGTCGAACTAGGGTCTTTGGAGTCAGTTCCGCCGCAGTCTGCTTCAGTCGAGTCTAGCCATCCGTCAGAGTCGTCATCGAGATCTTGATTGTCGCCGACACCGTCGCTATCTGTATCCATCCATTCCATAGGATTCAGTGGAAAGAGATCCAGATCGTCTGGAGACCCGTCCCCGTCGTCATCGAGATCTTGGTCTGCGTCTCTGCAGCCGTCTCCGTCGAAATCTGTCTGTGCATTGCTCGTCCATCCGGTCTCTGGGCTCACAAGGCAGAGATCGTCGGCGTCGCTGACACCGTCACCGTCTGCATCGAATGTTATCTGATATATCATGGTACCATTCACAACAGACGAGTAAGCATCCCCCCCTACTCCTGCTGAACAACCTGTGTTGTTGTTTGTTACACAAACTGGGAAGTTAGCTGCGATGTTCCCAGTTTGGCTGATAGCTAAGTCGCCCAAATAGGAGACGCCAGCCTCATTTTCTGAGATTCCTTTGATCCATGCAATGCTGTTCCACTCTGAGTCATGGAGCATCAAGAATCCTTCACCCCCTCCAGATTTCGTGTTTCTGGTGACCTCCATGCCGTCTTGGGTCTCGAACGTAACCGGGCAATCGACCTCATCTCCCCCCCAACATTGAGTGCCTCCCAACACATAGTGGCCCTCTGGGGTTACGACTGCCGAGTGGAATACCTCGTTGCCCTCGGTCTTTGAGTCCCATAAAGCCTCAAAGGACCAAGAGGAGTGGTTGAAAATGGAATACCATGCATCAGACCCCCCTGAATTGTAGACAGAGAATGATCCAGCAAAGAGTCTGGAGGAGTAATGGTTACCTGCGAGGAGTATCCTTTCGTCGTCCACAGGTATCATGACTTGCACGAAGTCCGCACCATCCCCGTTCATCACGGTTAGTCTTTCAATTGTGCCATTCGCACTGTATTTCAAAATGAATGTGTTGTGATTTGAGACGCTGTAGCCGGTCTCAATGGTCATAACACAGTTCGCGTTCCAGCCTTCGCACCCCCATCCTGAAACTATCAAGCCGCCGTCTGGGGTAGCCACGATTCCTTTCTGGCTCAAAGAGTACCAACTGTTCCACATGTCAGTGTCAGAAGTCCCGCTTCCGAACGTCTTTGACCATAATACGTCCCCTTGGGGGGAAAGTTTCGCTATCATCACGTCCGCACCTCCCTTGGACTGGTGCATTGTGTCCCCTATCGTGATCCTGCACAACAGGTTGTAGTCTTGGCAGAATGTTCCGGCGACATAAATCGACCCATCTGGAGATTCTGCAATCGAATGGATTGTATCAAAGCCTTCCGAGCCTATCAACATCGACCACTGGGCCTCGCCACCCGGGCCGATCCTCGCAAACCATGCATCACCGTTGTCGTTGACCGCGGGTAGGCTAATTCCGAATCCAGAAAGTGTACAACCCGAGGGGCCCAGCCAGCATGCGCTCCCACCGACCAGCATATCTCCGTTCTGGGCAAAGGAAATTGAATCGACTCTGTCGCCGCCACTCGAGGAAATTATCTGGATATCCTTCGTGTTCCCGGTTGAATCCAAGGTCAGCAAGTATGCAGGTGCGAAGTCAGTGCTAACTACTTCCGCGCCGTCTATCGTTATTTGGCAGTCGTCTGGATCTTCAGGTACATAATAGAGTCCGCACAGGACTCCTCCAACCACTAGGTCCCCGTCAGGAGAGTATGCCATTGCATTGACGCTCTCATGTGCGTAACCCACATCGAGTAGGTATGTGGATTCGGACGACTGGGAAAACTGCGTTGTATCAAGATTGCCGGTTTCAGCTTCCATCTGTGACGACATGCCCGGTGTAAGTGCCCAACCGAGGATCACGAGGACGGCGATCGTTGTCAAATTCTTCCGGGATATAGCGCGCTGTCCCATGATGCTGGATACCTATCCACGATTTCACATTTGCCCCTTATTCAATGGTGTTGCGGGTATACTCAGACGATCCGGCCCAGTGTGATCCCCCGGTCAAAGCCT
>DAMH01000008.1:20328-70666 GCA_002499585.1 Euryarchaeota archaeon UBA552
CGGGTTGTCGGAGAGCGACTTCCATGAAATTCATCAAAATTCCTGTCAAAATATACGCCAAGCCGAGAATAATGCATTAGGGGTCCTGGTGCTCGTGCCGGGATTTGAACCCGGGTCGCCGCCTCGAAAGGGCGGCATGATGGACCGAACTACACCACACGAGCGCTGGCACTCGGCCGTGCCTCCCGGGTTTAACCGGTTCGCAAACAGCGATCTCAAAAGTTATCATCTGCACGAAGCCATTTCACAACCGGAGCCATCAGTATCACCCCGATCAAAGAGATGATCAAGAATCTGAATGGTGTGAACCAATCAAGAGCTGCGTCCCCATAGTGCCAGATAGCAAATGCAGGGATGGCGAATCTTAGGAATCTACCCACTGTTCCTGAGAACACAAAGGACCTCAATGGCATTGATCCTGCGCCGGCTGTCCATGCTAGTGCCTTGAAGGGGACTGGTCCCAATGCAGCAAAAAAAACGCCCAATTCTCCATGTTTGTTCACCATCGATTCCAAACGCGACATTGTTGTTTCGCTCACATAGCGGGCCAAAACCATATCTCCGGCTGCAGATCCGATCCAGTAACCCGCTAGAGAACCCAACACAGACCCCACGGTTGCGATTATGACGATGGCCATAACTTCAGAGGCACTTGAGGCTCCCAATGACATTGGCCAAGTTAGTAAATCCGGTGGCACGGGCTGTAGGGCTGCTTCAGTTGCGGAGACTATGAACAGACCGATCAATCCAAAAGATTCTGCAGTATCCACCGTCCAGTCTATCCAAGACCTCGGTATGATGCTGACCATGCCGCTCGGACATCACATGGTTGAATCAACGTTACCCGGGTTAGTTTTGCAATGTAATCATACAGTGCTTCGTACCGGGATGCCTCATGGACGATATCGTAATTGACACAGCAGGCTTCATTCATTGGCCTCACGATCGTCTTAGAGGCTGCATCATATCCGTTCTACAATTGCCTGAAATAGAGAAACATGCGCCGAATAATTTTGTGCTATTGGACCAATTAGACGTTAGAGTGAAGTCACCGGAACCCGACAGTCTGGATGCAGTCCTCAGGATGGCCTCGACCACAGGAGATCTGGGGGGTTTGTCAAAAGTGGATCTTGAGGTTCTCGCATTGGGGCATCAAATGGACTGTGAAATTGCAACCGACGACCACCGAATGCAAAATGTCGCCTCTGCGAACGGAATTAACTGGATGCCAGTAAGTGGTGCTGGAATTTCCAAGACCTGGTTGTGGAGGTATATTTGTCAAGGTTGTAAGAAGGAGTGGAGCAAAGGACAGGGAATCCTTGACGGCGGTGTCTGTGACGTGTGCGGCTCGGATGTTCGGCTGTTAAAGAAATGATCATTCCTCGGCTTGAGATTTGGTCCTACCGCCTCTATCTAGATCCTCTTCAGTCTCTGTTGGGCCTACGAGCCCCTCTCTGAGGCCCTGTTGAAACTCTCCCTTGGCGCGGCCCATGCTTCTGAACAAAGCAGGTATCCTTTGGGACCCAAAAAAAAGGATCCCAATGAAAGCAAGTATCGCTAACTCTGTCACGCCGAGGGTTCCCGCCATGATCTGCTAGAAGTGCTCTACATCTCAAACCCTTCGCTCAATCCTCTTCAACCACCGGAGGATGGAGGCAGAAGTGCCACCTCCGATCCGTCTTCTAATTTGGTATCGATCGGAGATCCGATTTGTCCGTTGATTGCAACCCTTGCCCCATTTTCCAGGTTTTTTACCAGCTCGAACCTTGAGAGAAGATCAAACGCAGTCGATCCGACCGGCAAAGTCACATCTATATTTGAAGCTCCGATAGTGTCCTTCAGATTACCAAATAGCACCAGTGAGACCTTCACAGCCATGATCTCGCCCATGGTCTGTGCGGGAGGCCACACGTCAAAAATCCCATGACGGAACAAGCATTAACCAACACGTCTCCGGTTGATCATGGCTATACCGTTGGCTGTTGCATTCGATTGCGACGGGGTGCTGGCAAAAAATGGATCATCGTGGCAATCGATACATCAGAACTTTGGGACTGAGAACAAAGCGATGTATGCTAAATTCATAGCAAGGGAAATTGACGAAGAAGAGTTCTCTGCCGATGATGTTTCAAAATGGATCGCCAAAAAAGGTCGGATTCACAAGGACGACATAGCCAGATGTTATTCGGGAGTGAAGCTCATGGACGGAGCTAGAGACGTCGTGAAGCGACTCCAAGACAATGGCGTTCTCGTGGCTATAGTTTCATCTGGCGTAGATATTTTCGTCGGCATGGTGGCTTCAATGTTGAAGGTTGATGATTGGATTGCCAATGGGTTCGATTGGGATGATGAGGGCTGGATGATAGGGCCGCTTCGCCCGAGAGTGCTTTCGTTTGAAAAGGGATTGGCTGTCGAGAAGTTCCGTAGAATAAATGATCTGAACTCAGAGGAAATAACCTCCGTCGGAGACTCTGGTTCAGATCTTTCGATGAGAATACATGGTTCGAGTTTCATTGGATTTAATCCAAGTAATTCTTGGTCGAGAGAGGCGTTCGAAGACGCTGGTGTTCCTGTTGTTAACTCATTTGACTTAAGGGAAATATGGCCCATTCTCATGGATGGCGAACAGTTCTGACTTACACAAATGGTATCGACGCGACGGCGTGAGTCTCGAGATTCACAACAGTTAGTATGCATGGCCTCGGTTGGAACCCGAGCATCCTCTGATAATCTGTTTGATTTTGCCAAGTTGAGCTGTGAATGATGTGTGTCCCTTTGTATTGGCTTGCATGGTGGCCATGAACATGCCCAGTGACAAAAATATCGGGTATTGTCCCTATCACCATGGAGTCTTCTGGTTCTGGCGATAATGGTGTTTTACCGCCCCAAGAAGGAGCCAAATGCCTCCTTTCCAACATTGCCATCATCGCCCTCTCTGGGTGATCGAAACTTACTGATCGAAGGCTCGAGACAAAATCGGAGATGCTGACACCATGGTACGCCAATATCCTCACACCATGGATGCTGAAATCTGACGGGTTACCTGCGAATGTAGCACCTGAGTAGTCTTGTTGCACATCTGGATCCAGTGCAGGTTGCGGCTCTGCCGGCCTTACAGCATCATGATTTCCAGGCAGTATTATGCAGTCCACCCAGTCAGGGAGCTGCTCCAACATTCTAGCTAGCTCACTATACTGCTTGAACAGATCTTTGATTGAAAGATGCCTCTCTTGACCCGGGTAAATTCCAACTCCGTCCACCCCATCCCCGGTCATTACAAAGTATCTGATGGTTTTCGCGAGGGGGTCCTCCTTGAACCATTGAATCATTTTCTCCCACTGTGGAGCCAGGAATGTCTTACTGCCGACATGTACATCTGAAAGAAAGGCAACAGAGACTGCTGCGTCAGGGCCCGACGTAGCTCGTTCGTGATGCTCCAGCAAAGGTCTGTGTAGGTCGGAGGCGCGTAGCCTTCCACTCTCGGTGAAATAACCTGTCACTCCTATCACATCGTCGTCTAGAAGGCCATCATTGACGGGGTGGGTTTTCGTCCATTCTGGATTGCCGTACAAAACACATTCGATTGAACCAGTCTCATCCTCCAATGCGAATTGAATGTCCCCGTTTCTACCAAATCTCTTGAATTCGACCAGTCCGATAACCGAGACCTCCATCTCTGATGAATTACGGGATTTACGATCACGCCATGCATCAGAGATGCGGATGGGCCTTCGAGGAAGGTTTCCGCTCGAAGTTATCATTCTCCTTATCTTTGAAAGCCTATCCATAAAACATGATTGCATGTCTGATAAACGGCCCTCTGTGGTCGAATTACCCGTAATATCGAAATGTATCTCAATCTCTGGCTCCACGTCTTTGGCATTCATCGGGAAGTCTGATAGAGAGTAATGGTCAATCATGCCGACGGTCGGCCTTGTATGTTCGTGCTCTACTTTCACCGGAGCAATTACCCTACCTCCAGGGGTGAAGTTTGTAGCAGATTCAGGTTTTGGAGTCTGAGGAGAAGCTTTGGTTTGAAGGGCAGTATTCATGGTTTCGATCTTTTCATTGGAGTTGTTGGCGGGTTGAATCAGTGATTTGACGACATCATTGTCAAGGAGTCTAATTGATTTTTCAAGTGCCTTTTGTATGAGATCATCAAGATCTTCTACAGATTCAATCAGCGGTAGAGCGGAGCGTTTGACCAGGAGTCCATGGGACATCAGTTTGCGGCTCAGTTCCGCATCGTCGCCCCCCGTCATGTAGTGCGATAGCGTGAAGGTCGCTCATCATGCTATCGGGGACTGAGTATCTCCCTCATTCCTCTGAATGGGTTCCATTCCAGTCGGTTTCAAACGCGAAATCCACAGAGGACGGGCCAACTCGGCCAAGCTCCTGTGGTTCCCATTTCTCAGCCCCTTCCCACTCATCTTTTTGTCCGGGCGGGACCTCGTCTTCACTCGCTCGTCTTCGTTCCGCCCTTGCACGTCTATCTTCCCGTTCGTCTGTGTGATCTAGCATTTCTAGCACCATTCTCAGAGCGAATTGCACAAACGAGCGTTTATTCTCAATTCTATCGTTCGAGCCAAAATCGTTCCTTCTTACTAGGAACCTCCCATCAGAAACTGTAACGGCCACATAAACCAATCCAACCTCCTTTGTATCCGTGCCTCCCGTTGGGCCCGCTATTCCGGTAATTGATAGTCCAACTTCGGTTCCAGCATGATGTCTTGCTCCCTGCGCCATTTGCAGGGCAACTTTGTGGGATACTGCCCCCTCCGAACCAATATCAAACGCGGATGGAGAAACATTGACCTCAGAAATCTTTGACTCGTTTGTGTAAACTACCCATCCTTGTTTGAACCAAGCGGAACTTCCTG
Source organism: Euryarchaeota archaeon UBA552 (assembly GCA_002499585.1). Lineage (GTDB taxonomy): Archaea > Thermoplasmatota > Poseidoniia > Poseidoniales > Thalassarchaeaceae > MGIIb-N1. The sequence continues at coordinate 25,209 of DAMH01000008.1, forward strand.
ATATGTCCGTAAAGGTAGAGCAGATTAGACCTCCAGTGCAGGATTCTGCCACAGAGATTGACCAATTTCGCTTTTTTAATCGCCTACCAATCCTCGAGGCTAGGCCTGCAATCTCTTCGACCATGCTACGCGGTAGGAGGTGGGCCCTATTTGCATTGGTGGTGGGTCCGGCAGGAATTGAACCTGCGATCTTCGCTTTGTAAGAGCGACGTCATAACCCCTAGACCACGGACCCCGCTTACCAGAGGAGGTCCTAGTATTCAACAACATGGTCGTTCGATTACGTTCAAGCGGGACCCCCTGTCCAAACTACCATGCTCACAAAGGAGGTGACCCGCCTGAGGGACCGGGACGTGAGGCAGAGGCGTAAAGCAGTGAGAAGGCTGTTTGAAGATGGGGATCCCGGCGCTCTACCGCATTTCATCCCATTCCTAAATGACTCTGACGAATGGTTTGTCAACAGAGCCATGTTGGCCATAGAACGTTGGTACGACGGGTTGGACCCCAATATACCAGAATCTCTATCCAACAGCGAAAAAGAAGACCGCCGACTTCTAGCGGCAAGGGTTGCAATCAGGATGGAATCCCCCAAAAAAATGCTTGCGCGGTTGACTGAAGACGCCGATCTAAAAGTTAGGATCGCTGCATGGACGAATCTGGTAAAATTTGACCCTGATGAGGCATTCCGTGCTATTGAATCTAAAGACACCGCTGTCAGGAGAATCGGTGTTGAGTCCCTTTTCGGATCGGGGAATGTGGATGAATTGCTACTTGCACGTCTGATGTCAGACCCGTCCTCCTCAGTCAGGTTGTCGATTTCAAAGATCATATCTATGAAACCTGATAGTGACAATTTGAAGAGGATTTACACAGAATCTGGCCTCTCGGAAATGAAGGCTGCAGATGCATCCCAGGCAATCAGGGAGTCAGCTCTGATAGCACTTCAGACCCCCTGGATACAGGATTACCTGTCCAGCGAGAATCCGAAACAACTGACAGCTCTGGCCCCAGGTATACGAGAAAGTGAATGGCTTGATCATGAAGAAGCGGTGGAGACTGTGATGAGGTTGGCGTCGGACAGACTCCTTGAAAGAATACTTAGAAAGGGTCGAGGCGAGAAGATTGAGTCTGCTTGCCTGAGGGTTCTGAAAGACAGTAGGAGGTCCGCCTCCTGTAAAACTCGCATCGTGCTTGACAGGATCGGCAGGAGGCCCAGTGCAAAGTTCGTGGAATCTATATTGTCCCTGGGCATCGAGACTGAGGGTGAGCTTGGGTCTGCAGTTTCAATGCTGGTTGATGACCAATCAGGCATCAGAGGCAGGGGACAGAAGACGTGAAAGAGAGACAGAGATCGGCGGCAGATCTTCGGATAAAAGGTGCCTACTCGTTTTTGGGGGCATCAAGTTGCCGTTTAGAGCAGCCTCGATGACATCTCTTTTATCGATTGAAGTCCATTTGCTATTGGGCCAAAGAATGATTTTTATCGATTCGTCACTCAAGTAATCCACTAACACACATGGTAGGCATTTCAATTCCAGCCTCTTCGCTATCTCATATCTGTGGTGTCCATCAAGAATAGTACCAGTTGACCTGTCAACCAAAAGGGGTTTTGTGTAGGCATCCCATTTCAGAGTCATTCTTTCTAATTGATCGACGTTCTTCGGTATTACCTCTTCATGCGGGCGCAGGACTTCAACCGGAACCAATTGGACTTTCACAGCATTCAATGGGGGCCATCGTGTTTAGCACTGTCTGAACGGCACTATCAAACGGAGGTCGCCCATGGACCCACGTGGACAACCATTTCCCATTGGTATCCTCCCTCGGGAGTGAGGATCGATTGGTACTTGACAGGCTGACATCGCGAGGTGGAGCCTGGATTGTTGGCGGTTGGATTCGAGATATCTTGTCCCAGGGCAATGGGGGAGAATTGGACATAGCCACGGATCTGCTTCCACACGAGGTAGTTTCACTTTTTCCCGACTCCCTAACTCACGGTTCGAGGTATGGGACTGTGGTTGTGAGACTCCCTCACAGCGATTCATCGTGGGATGTTACGACACTCAGGACGGAAACGAACTACAATGATGGCCGGAGACCGGAGAATGTTGTGTTTGGAACGGATATACAGGAAGACCTGTCAAGAAGGGATTTCACTGTCAACTCAATGGCTGTATCCTACCCGAGCGGAGAACTACTGGACCCGTACAACGGGGCCAGAGATTTATCAAACAAAATTTTGAAGACTGTTGGGCTGGCTGAAGAACGCTTTTCCGAGGATGGCCTGAGAATTATCAGAGCATATCGATTCTTGGCATTGTCCGATGACTGGATCCTCGATCCAGGGGCTGAATTGGCCATTCAGAACTGCATCGGAATGCTAAGTAGGATATCTCCAGAAAGAATTGGCTCGGAATTCAGGAAGATATTGGAACTGCCTTCCCACAGAGCCTCTTTGTTGAAGATGCAAGACCACGGAGTGCTCGAAAAGATCGTACCCGGTGCAAGGGTTGCAGAGGATTTCTCTTCCTCGGGCCAGTTCGCAGTGGATTTGTCCCTTATGTTCCACCAGGGGAATGGCTCTCGTGATGATGCCATACTCTCTTTTGAGAATGGGCTTGCACCAACAAAGCAAGAGGTCAAGACCCTCACGCTATTGCTAGGCCTTGCCCCTTGTGATTTGCTAAATAGCAATGAGGAGATCAGAAGGTTTCAAGTTTCTCTCAATACAACAGATAGAGAGATGGTTCTCGTTTACTTACAGAAACTGGGTTTCAACAGACGGGGTGCGGTGAGCGAAGTTGATTTTCCGAAAGCGGGGTCAGCACCTCTCTTGGATGGCCACATGTTGTCAGAAATTACGGGAGTCGGGCCGGGCCAGAGGCTTGGGAAACTGAAGAGTTACCTGCACAGGTTACAGGTCGAAAAGGACCTTGCTAACACAGAGGAGGTCCTGTTGGAATTGGACGCAATTGACTGGTCAGGTGAGGACCACCTGTGTTGGCCTGAGTTGGCGTGGCCTTGAGTCAAAGTCCATCTGCGAGGAACTCAATGTACTCCTCAGGCGAGAGGAATTGATCTTCATCGTAATCGTGGGGGCGGACTATCATCAACCACCCGTCCCCGTAGGCCTCAGAGTTCACAAGGTCAGGGGAATCCTCTACCTCGCCGTTCAATTCAAGGATGCCGCATGGAAACGGGCTGTCTACCAAGACGACGTCATCCCCGGATCTCAGGGTCACTAGGATATCCTTTGCGGCCAGTTCACCTTCAAACCCTGTCGGTTTCTCAGTTGGTTTCTCAGATGAATCATCAAAACCATCCAGGGCCTGTAAGTTTGGAAGTGTAACCCGGATGAATTCGCCCCACACAGCTGCGATATACTCGCTGACTCCGACCTTTACCGAGGTCTGCACATTTCCATCTTCGTCCTCTTCTTTGTCTATGACTTGGAGCCATAGATGTTCCTTTGTGTATCTTCTATCCTCTGCGACACTGAATTCGATATCTCCGTCTTCTGCCATGTTGATCCGGACCGCGCGCTGCACCGATCTGACTTGAATCATTCGATCGTTTCGGCTTGGAGAGCGGACTGGATTTCGATGGGTTAACAACCGTCCCCTGATTCAAACATACAGGGTAGACATGGACTTCGCTGAGACTGATGAGCAATCAATGATTAGACAACTCGTGAGGGACTTTGCCGAAGAGGTGCTGTCTCCGACGGTGTCTCAAAGAGACAAAGAGCAACTACCTCCACTGGCTGAGTGGAAGTCCTTCTGTGACCTTGGATTGCAGTCGATGACGGTTCCCGAGGAATATGGAGGTAATCCAATTGACGATATTTCAGAGGCCATTGTAGTTGAGGAACTGGCCCGAGTGGACCCCTCTTTTTCCGTCATGTTTTGCGTTCATGTGGGCCTTTGCGCTGCCACAGTCGCCATACACGGGAATGAGAGCCAGAAATCCAAGTACCTACCGAGGCTGGCCGCTGGTGAAATTGGGGCATATTCGTTATCTGAAGCAGGATCCGGGACGGATGCCGCAGCAATGAGCTGTACCGCCAAGCTGAGTCAAGACGGCTCCCACTACATCCTGAACGGTGAGAAGATGTGGGTTACAAACGGCACTAGTGCAGGGATCTATGTTCTCTTCGCAAAGGATGTCGATCACCCTGAATTTGGCAAAAGAAGTCACGGGGGTACGACTGCATTCATCATCGAGAAGGGTTTCGAAGGATTCAGCATTGGAAAGAAGGAGGACAAACTAGGAATTAGGTCATCCGACACTTGCTCACTCATCCTCAAAGATTGCAAGGTGCCAATAGAGAATGTCCTCAAGAAACCCGGAGAGGGCTTCCCGATCGCAATGAATGCCTTGGACAATTCCAGAATAGGAATCGCTGCCCAGGCGCTTGGAATCGCTCAGGGCGCCTACGAGACCGCACTAGACTACTCTCAGCAAAGGACCACTTTCGGAAAACCAATTTCACATCATCAGTCTATCGGGAACTATCTAGCAGACATGGCAACAAAGATTTCTGCTGCACGATTAGTAGTTTACCAAGCATCGTGGGCCAAGCAACAGCACTATCACTCCGGAGGGCCGAGACACACAACAGAAGCTTCCATGGCCAAACTTCTAGCTGGTGATACTGCAATGTGGGTCTCAGAAAGGGCCGTCCAAGTTCTTGGAGGCTATGGTTACACCACTGATTTCCCAGCCGAGCGATTCTTCAGAGATGCAAAAATCACCCAGATATATGAGGGGACTCAGGAAGTGCAAAGGATAGTAATCAACAGGGCCATATCCAGAGAGAGAAGGTAGGTCAACCACACGTCAGACGTGTTCCGTGACATTCTGAAGAACTACGAAAATGATGATCCAGCATGGACGATTAACATCGATTCCTCATCGTCATAACATTTCCCTAACTGACCCATGAATATCTTCTTTCGCCTTCCAGATGTCCCTCTGCCCCTATTGATACCAAGGCGAATTCCCCAGATGGTGAAATAACTGAAGACCCTTTGGAACCGCGGTGCAGTGCCTCATAGGTGGACTTGTCTATTGCCTGTCTTTGGTCTATCCTGGCAAAAAGAGAGAATCTTGAGACGATATGCTTCCAATCATCTTGGATTACACCCTCGAATACTTTCGCCTTGGCACCCGATCCATATCCACAAAGTCCGACTTTGTGTCCTTTCATGTCTTCATTCTCATTTAGGTCAGATTCCAATGCGGACATCAGGGCCAGGAATATAGAGCCTGTATATTGATTCCCGACCATAGATGATGCACGCTGAGTTTTCTCGATTCTTTCATGTACGAACGACCTGAATTCATCTGTCTTGGAAATCATTCTTCGATAGGAGTCGTTCGCCCTTTCGAAATCAGTATCCCCATCTTCTCCCTCAGAGTAGTTTTCCCTGAGTGGCTCAGGCCCGATTTCTTTTTCTATATCCAACCACGTTGAAAGATTCCTCCTATCGTGCCTAAAAACATCTGGAAACATCCTTTTTGCCTGGAATGCATATGGCAAATGAACTATAATTCTTGACCATTGTTCGGTTAAAATCTGATCTTCATCTGGATTGAAGCGTCCGTTCTCGATTGCTTTAGACCTGAAATTTATGAAGGCCTGTTTAACAGACTCGGAGTAGCATCTATTCGAAAAGGCACCGTCGAATACTGGCGTATCTTTGTGAACTTTGAGCGTCTCGGATTCAAACAGTGTGTGATCCTTTTTGTCTGTTTTATCGATGATCCTCATTATTCTCTCTGAGAGGTTCTTGCGAAACTTCTCCCCTGCATCCGTGGCGAGTTCCAGAACGGTTTCAACGATAGACCGCCTAGAAATCTCCCTCCTCGGTTTGAAGAAGTCATGGACGGGCATTGTTGACACGCCCCAAATGTCAGGGATCTCCAATAAACGTGGGTTATGTCTAACGAGGATAGCCCCGCCGCCTGCTCCCTGGGTGTACTCCCCAGAGGAACCAAGATCGTATTTTGCGTTGTCGGCGAAAACTACAACCCCAATTCTATCTTGTTCCGGCCCGCCTCTGGCAACCCAGTCCAGAGTGTTGTGCATGGCATCCACAGCCCCGATGCATGCGAAGGTCATGTCCACTACGTCGCAATTCCTAAAGCACTCTGAGCCGTGCTTTTTGGAGTACCTTTGTTCTAGCATGTCCATGATGTAAGTGGCAGTTGGCTTGGATCCATCCAGTGCAGACTCGGTTCCGAGATATATTCGGCCGATTTTTTCCGGGGATATTTTATTTCTGTCAATAATTCTTGCAACTGCATTCGCCCCCATTGTCGCAGTGTCCTCATGAACATCAGGAATAGCCATCGCGGACAAACCCAAACCGCGGTTGAGCTTGCCATAGTCCGCCCCCCTGTATTCTGCAAAATCTTTGATATCGAAGTAGAGACGAGGAATGTGAATCGCGATGTCATCTATGCCAACTGAGTCAGCCATCGTGCTATGACGTCGTGACTTGATATTTAGCGAAATCCCCAATCAACCAACTTTGGAGGCGATGTATGTCGTGTTTAGTACTAACCGGATATCTGGATCATATTGTCTAAGAGATCCTTATTTTGGTCGAAATGGGCTCTCAACGGGGCAAGCATATTGGCAAGGCCATCTGCCACGCCCATCTTCAAATCGAAGGGATGAACTACTCCGGTGGATACTGCATTTGCCAATTCATCGATGTTGTTCCAGTCCGATGGTTCGCCAAACTCTGGTTTAGGCTCGATTTTGATCACCTTGTTCCTAGGCAATAGAATATTTTCGACTATTTGATAGACTGGTGAATCACGGTCTTGTTGATCCAGATATGCTTTCCTCATCTTCTTCTTCAGGGTCTGGTGTGAGTCGTGTAAGATAATTGCATTCGCGGGGTCGGACTTCGACATCTTGTGATCAAACACTTCCATTCGACCGCCTCTGCGACCTTTCAACCCTGAAATCATGGGGGTGTGGATGCATGTTGCCTTGGTCCAGCCGTTCCTATCGGCGACGTCCCTCATGTACATGTGGGCCTTACGCTGATCCATGCCGCCCAATGCGATGTCAACCTTCAGATGGAAGATGTCCGCTGCTTGCATGGGAGGGTAGAAGAAAGCCGAAAGGTCGTCATCTGAGGAGTCCTCTGTGCGTCCCATTATGCTAAAGGTCCTTCGGGCCCTAGCTAGGCTCATTCCCTTCGAACACTTCAACACCTTCTCCCAGTAGTCTCCGCTATCCATCAATTCACTGGCTCTTAGGAATCTCAACTCGCCAGGTGCATCCCCCTCTGGAGGGAAATTCAAGAGTACTCGGAAAACCTCGGACATGTAATCTGCAGCGATTGAGATTTTACTCAGGTCTCGGCCGAATTTGTCATTGACCCAAGCATGCCAATCAGCAAGTAGGATTGTGATATTTATTTTTTCATCTAGCATATTTCTTATGCAGTCGGCTAGCAAAATCCAACCGATATGAGCCTTTCCACTGGGCTCTAACCCGACGTAGCCTCGTATGATGTCATCTCCGCCCGCACTCGGCTTCCCTTCCAAAACTGAGGACAAATGGTCTCCACCGACGACCTCCTCCACATTTAGAAAAATCCTCTCCATGGAGAGGCGTGTGGTTTGGCTGAGGGTGTTTTCGTCAGTCATGACAGTGCCTCATGGATTCAGAAGTTTTCCGAGTTTTTCGGCTCGGCCGGCAGCACGGGTGTTGTCGCCTTGTTTGAGAGCTTCCTCTATCTCTTCGATGATTTCCTCTGCCTGTTCTTTGATGTCCTGAGACAGGTTTGTCGCCATGCCCATGAAGTGCTTAGCAGAGGATATGCCAGATTTGGCCTTGGAGGCTTTCTTTGCCCATTCCTTGGCTTTGTCTCCCCTCTGTTTTGAGTTGTAGCCTGTCGCCTCATCTAGAAATTGAGTCCATCTCTTCCGGGCATCCATAGCGGCCTTCACGGCGTCTGGATCATCGAAGTTGGGAGGGATATTGGTGACATCGACTATCAAAGCGCCAGACTCGTTGTATCTGCCCTCAATCGAAGTCATGATGCCGTGCGAGGCTGAGAAAGATTGTTCCCCGTCAGATTGAACCTTTTCAAAATACCTTCCTGCAAGAGCAGCCAATCCCCCATCTTTGCTTACTTTTTTTACCAGCCCTCTCTTAACATCGAAGCGTTCCATGGACCCTTGGAAACTCTTGTGTGATTTGAAGGCTGTCCGTGTGATGGCCTCTGTGGGCCCCGGATCGCAGTGGCTAAGCGGGATGGGCCTCACCGAGGGTCATGATGCGAAGGTGCGCGCTGGTCGTGTTGTTAATCCTCATCGTACCAACAGGCACCGCTAACACGAACTCAGTCGTGAAAATAGATCACTCCTTCACACTCATGGATTATGACCCAGGAATAGAATCGGTTAGTAACCATGATTCATCGGAGTGGGTTGTGGTCGCCGGGGCGTCCGGTTATGCAATAGTGATGGACAAGAATTCTCCCAGCACCATGATACCCCTCGCGGCGGTAACCAAGGAAGATCTGTTGGATTCCGACTATCATCCGGGGGGAAACACAGCATTGGTAGTCGGAAAGAATGGGACCGCCCTAAGATACTCAAGTTCTGGGCAAACTCTGGAGGTCGCTGCGAGCCAACAGGATTTGGGATATGACACTGTTCAAGCAATATCGTGGAATGCAAATGGTCAGTGGGCATATTTGGGGACTGCAGAAGGCAGCCTATTTCGTATGAGGACTTCGGCAGATGGAGGTGCGGAGGTTCTCCCAATACCTGGTACGGGCGGTTCATCCATCAACGCATTGGATTGCCTACCCGATCCTCTGGTGTGTATTGTTGCATCTCAGGACGAGGGCATTGGGATCATTGACAGGGACCATGTCTTGTCTTGGGTCGGGGGAAGCGGATCGTCATGGACGGATATCACTTGTGTATCAAGTGGTAGACCGGTCTGTGTTGCCATCGCAACGGACAGGCAAATCGCGGAGGTTACGTTTGACACGGGTATTCCGATCGTGAATCAGAAAAAATTGGTGGATTACAGTGGAATGCCAACATCCATCGGTTCTACGGATGGGGATCTCATTCTGATCGTATCGACGCCTGCGGAGATTTTAGAACATAGGACGTCTGATGGTTTAACTTACACATACCTGACCAAGGAGGATGTGCTTGATCAGTCATTTGGGGTAGCTGGCTCTACGATTACAGGCCACTGGGGAGGTGAGGCTCAAGATCACTGGATAATTACCCGGGATGGCACTGTGGCACTACTTGTCCCCGTTAGCGTTGGAGAGGCTCAGGGACTGGCAAGGGTTGCTTCTGTGTTGGCATTGGGAGCAATGGGATTAATGCTCTTGGGGATCTGGTCAACAAGGCGGAGTAGACCAAATTGAAGTGCGAACCTTGAAGGGACTCTACCTCAGCGGGTGTATCGATATAATGGGATACGAGGCGCTAGACTTCTACGATGTTGACTCACTACTCACAGATGAAGAACGCATGATTCGTGACGTTGTGCGCGATTGGGTTGACTCATCGGTTATACCAAAAATAGAAAATGCTTGCCGAGAAGGTGTATTCTTGGACGAATGGCGGCAAGAAATAGGAAGCATGGGCATACTGGGAGCTCCTCTGAAAGGATATGGCTGTCCGGGGCTATCGTACACCGCCTACGGGGTCATCTGCAGAGAATTGGAGAGAGGCGACAGCGGCATCCGATCCTTTGCCAGTGTTCAGGGGTCTCTGGCTATGTACCCCATATGGGATTTCGGAAGTGAAGAGCAAAAAGAGCGCTACCTGCCGAAAATGGCCACGGGGGAGTTGATTGGGTGTTTCGGCCTGACTGAACCGGATTACGGTTCAAATCCCGGCGACATGGTCACCAAAGCCGTTGAAGACGGAGACGGATTCGTATTGAATGGTGCCAAGATGTGGATAACCAACGGTACGATCGCCGATCTGGCAATAGTTTGGGCAAAGCTGGATGGCGTCATCAGGGGCTTCATAGTTGAGAAGGACGATCCCGGCTTTTCGGCACCCGAGATGAAGGGGAAGCATTCCCTGAAGGCAAGCGTCACCTCTGAGCTTGTGTTTCAGGATTGCAGGATCCCCAAGGACAGGATACTTCCGGGGGTCAAAGGTTTGCGCGGACCATTTTCCTGCCTGAACAACGCGAGGTACGGAATCTCTTGGGGGGCCGTCGGATCCGCACAGGCGTGCTACGACTCAGCAAGATCCTATGCAATGAGTAGGATACAGTTCGACCACCCCATTGCGGCATATCAACTCATTCAAAATAAACTGGCTTGGATGCTTCGTGAGATAACTAAAGCACAACTCCTGGCCTATCACTTAGGAGAGAAGAAGGACTCCGGGACGTGGATACCGGAACACATATCACTTGCCAAGATGAACAATGTGGACATAGCACTCGAGATAGCCAGAGTCTCGAGGGATATCCACGGGGCCAATGGTATTTTGGACGAGTACCCAGTCATGCGTCACATGGCTAATCTTGAATCTGTAAAGACCTACGAGGGAACTCATGACATACACAACCTGATTCTCGGTCGCCACATAACCGGCATACAGGCTTTCACCCGAGAGGCGTGAAGTATCCGTTGACTTCATAGGTCTGCAACCGCGGGGTTGTAACGTGATCGCATGAAGGCAGCCGTCCTGATCAAGCAAGTTCCAGATACCACAGCCAAAATTGATATTTCAGGAGGAGAGGTCGATGAATCTGGCATCGCAAAGTGGTCAATCAGCCCCTATGACGAATATGCCCTCGAATCCGCACTGCAGATGCAAAAAGACGTAGGGGCTACTGTAGTCGCAATAACCCTAGGCCCAGATCGAGCTAGCAAATCCTTGGTTGATGCTGCTGCTGTGGGGGCTGACGAACTAGTACACATTTCTCATGAGGGGGCTATCGGCTCCTTTGCACTCCAAACAGCGCTTGCCGAGGCTGTAAAGAGGGTCGGGGCCGATGTCGTTCTAGCAGGCAAACAGGCTGCAGACACAAATGCTGGCTCCACAGCGTCCGGCGTGGCCAAGATATTGAACTGGCCCTGCGTGGGACTTGTCTCCAAAATCGATGCCTCAGAAGGCGAATTTGAAGCAACGAGGTCTACAGTCGCCGGATTGGAGAGGGTATCGGTGTCATCCCCCTGCGTCTTTGCCTTCGACAAAGGAGAGGATAAATTGAGGATTCCGAATGTAAGGGGCATTATGATGGCGAAGAAGAAACCAGTACAAAAACACACAATGGCGGATCTAGAAGTCGACGCTTCTAACGGAGGCATCACAGAGTCATCCGTTACCTACCCGCCACAGAAACCCCCTGGTCAGAAGTTTGAGGGTGCTTCATCGGCTCCAGAAGTAGTATCCAGACTTAGAGACGAAGCCAATGTAATTTGAGGAGGGTATGATATGACAGTGACAATAATAGCCGAACAACAACAAGAAGGAACGCATCCAACTCTCGCCCAAATGGTGAGTGCCGCGAAAGGACTTGGTGGAACCTGCAAAGTTATCATTCCAGGAGGTTCAGGAGAACAGGAAGCATCCAACATAAGTGGTGTTGACAAAGTTATGAAGATGACAGGCGAATGTTTCTCCTCATTTGATTCCCAGTCTTGGTCCTCCTCCATGAAAAATTCGATAGAAGGTACTGTGCTACTTGCGGCCACTCCAGCTGGCCGAGAACTCGGAGCCAGCATTGCAGCAGAACTTGGGATATCGGTAATTCAAGATGTGACGTCAATTTCTCCTGGTATCAAACTGGAACGTCCGGTTTATTCCGGTAAAGCAATTGAAAATTTGACAACATCAGAAAATTGTGTGATAACAATCCGCCCCAATTCAATCGAAGCGGCTGAGATGGGCGGTTCAGCGGAAATCACAAGCCAAGACTCAACAGAGAGCATCAGATTGGCTGTTTTGGAAGCCATAGCTAAGGCAAGCGAGAAAATCGACGTCTCGGAAGCCGATATCATCATCTCAGGAGGTAGGGGGCTAGGTGATGCCTCTAATTTTGAAAAACTAGAGGAGGTTGCATCAACGTTGGGTGCAGCTGTCGGTGCGAGTCGTGCGGTAGTCGACGAATGGGGCCTGCCACACAGCATGCAAGTTGGACAGACTGGAAAGACAGTTACGCCTGCACTGTACATCGCAGTGGGGATATCCGGGGCTATTCAACACCTAGCAGGGATGCGATCTAGCAGATACATTGTAGCAATAAACAAAGACCCCGATGCACCAATATTCGCAGTCGCAGACTATGGTATTGTGGCTTCATGGGAAGATGCCCTCCCTGCAATGCACGATGCTATCAAGGCCCTTCCTTGATCACACTGGCAACCGACACAATATGTGGCACCTCCCCTAACACCGTATCCAAGAAATCAAGGTTCCATTGCAATTCCCCGTATCGCCATCTCCCATTGGAGTAAACCACGTCCTTCGAGATCCTCAACCCGTAGCCGAGTGCCTTGGAAATCGCTTCAATTGCCATCCAAGTTCTCAGATTTGACCTGTATGGTGGACTCCAACCAGGATTGTAACCTGTGATTTCATGCAAAGCGCCATCCGAAACTTCGCGGCCCCTTGGTTCCATGTCCACTCCTATCTGAGAATCGGATGCCGAGAGAACAGCCACAGCACCATAATCAGTGTGTGATATGCTCCAACACGATATCACATCCTCGCCCCGGGTTATGCAACCCCCCCTGCCCTCGAGAATAATTGCTTTATCTCCAAAATCAGGGTCGAATATCATCTCCAAAGCCGTCACTCCGGAGCGATGATGGAGTTTTCTTTTCTCATTCATTTTCCGGTACCTTTCTGCATCCAAAAGTAGCAGATCATCGGTTGACTTACTTGTGTGTGAGTGCTCAGTATACGCAATATCGTAACCGAAGAGGAGAGGGTTTCCTGTCTGTCTCTCATTCATAACTCATCACGATCGATCAAATTTGGTCGCTGCCCCGAGCTAATCTCCCCCATCGCTCTCATTCTTAATCCCTCAATTCTTATGACGGGCGATCCATCCACTCTGACAACAGTTTCATGGTAGGAAGTGGTACCTTTCGCCTCTAATCTGAGGGAGGCCACGGTAATAGACCCGGATATATCATCGTCCGAGATTGTAATTCTATCCGCTCCCACAGGGAGGGAATCTGTCAGATCAAGGTCCATTGATGTCAGTCCTGCGGCCTGAAAACACGATTCTACCAACAAAGGATGCGATTTCATCGTGGGGATCACTCCTTCGCCATGGATGTTGAAAAGGTACGGGTTCGGGAGGTTTTTCAGCGCGTGGACTCGTGCTTCAATTCCCTTTCCATTACGGTTTTGGATAGAGGCCACGACCCCCATGAGCGGTTGAAACATTGGACCGTGGAACATTCTATGGTATATTTCTCCTGAGCCAAGAACACGGGACCCATCCTCATCAGTCGGAATGATGTCTTCAACAATCGACTTTGAATTAGAGTCACGCAGGGTGATGATCGCTGAGTGATGGAGCAAGACCTCCCCTTTCCCAATTGGCGATATTGACTCTATGCGGCAGGCGTAAATATGTTCATCGGAGTTTTCCAATCGTTCAACTGTACAAATTATCTCCTTTTCAGACCGCGTTAATTTTACAGGGATCAGGAAATTTACATCATCAAAAGAATGGATTGAAAATGGCTCGTTCTCACACGCAAGTACCGTCTCAGCCATCATTTCAAGAGCCATGACGCCAGGGAGATACGGTATCCCTGAGATTGAGTGGTCTAGAAGATATGAGTGCCTATCAGTGGAGAGAACCACGGACGTCGTGGCACGATGCCCAAGCTGACAGGAGGTGATATTGTCTATCATTGGATAGTATCCAGGTGTGCCGAAATCAGACGAGAATGGGGTTGAAAGTGTGATTCCGGGCATTCGAACAGAGCTTCTGTTGTCCAAGATACCCAGCTTCCCGGATATTAAAGTCGAGTCTTCTCCGGAACCCATCACCTCTTGCACGAACATAGATGCGCCTACGTCTAATGGGATCATGTCGACCCCAGACCGGGCGAAAACAGTCTCAAGAGACCCCTTTGTTGCCATCCCTATACCAGACCACGGCGCCCATGCGATCGAGAAGGAAGCAATTTCGCCGTTGCGGATCCTAGAATGTTCGGCATCCAAAATTCTGTTTGCTGCGCAATAATCCAGTTGAGTTGCATTTCCAAGTCGGCCTGCCACTGAGGTAAAGGAACACGCCAGATTTAGCGATTGTTTCATTTTTGATATGTATCTTTGAAGGTTTCGGAAACCGCCCACTTTCACATCTAACACTCGATTTACGACTTCCTCACTTTTTGATTCGAAGGGAGTCGAGTCCTCGATTCCGGCCCCGTGAATTAACCCGGTTATCTTCCCATACCTTTGGATTACTTTGGACACCATTTCTTCAACCTCAGACTCCGATGTTACGTCCACTGAGATGTAATCACATTCTGCCCCCGTGGATTTTATTCTAGCAAGGGTTTTGTGAATTCCAATCCCGCGTTTACGATTTTCCCATGCGGCATTCCACTCTTTCAGGCTAACCCGGCCATTCTCGTGTTGCTCATCCATGAATTGTTTAATTTTGATCTTCTCTTGTTCCAACTCTTCGTCAGAAGCTCTCACCAGGGGCTCGAGATCGGGGTCTAGTGGAGTGCGTCCCAGAAGTACGAACGTGGGTGAAGATTTTTGGTTGGCTTGGGCGAGTTGGATTACACACTCGGACGTTACCCCTGCTGCGCCTCCACTGACAAGCCACGCGCCTTCGTCACTCAAATCTCTGATGGTTTCTGGAGATTGTTTTCTCTCAAGTGTGATTCTTCGCCTTTCAAACTCAGATGATATCCCGACCTCGATCGGCCCGGATATTCTTGTGACTTCTCGCAATATTGATTCTGCCAATTCATCCATGTTCCCTAACAGTGTCGGGTCTACATCTATCGCCCGAATATCCACGTTATTCCTCTCCCTTCCGTAACTCATTACTGCGCCATGGATCCCTGCGACGGATGAGTTGTAGGTCCCTCCGTTGAAACCATGCGCTCCATCCATTGATGTCACTGTGACTATTTTCTTGATTGATCCAGAGGGCAGGGCATCCAATTTCTTCAGTAACCTGTAGGTTTCTACAGTCCATGAAAGGGGATCAGGGTCGGATTGAAGATCGTTAGTACTTGAGACACCTGAGAGGTAGATGACGCATGCATCTTTGTGCTTGGCTTCAAAAAGATAATTCTCATCAATAACCTCAGGTTTGGATCCGAGATTGGTTAATTTCTCTGCTATGACGCCTGATATCCCATGTTGATCCTGCGTCAAAAAGACGACAGGCGGGATCTCCCCCATTTTCAGAGGGCCCATTATTTCAGTGGAGATCGTGTGTCTGTGGATAGTGACGTCTTCGGAGCCAACGGCCTCATCGGCTGGGTTGACAGTTTCAGGGGCATTAGTGGATTTCTGGTATCCGGCCACGTAATTAGCAACTTGTCCAAGCGTCGGGTAGTCCCTTATTTGGAATTCCTCATCCAATTCCAGATTGAAGATGCTCCGTATCTCGGTCATAATCTCTGCCTGTTTAATTGAGTCTATTCCCAGTTCCCCCTCCATATCGGCATCGGCCTCCAGGAATTCCTCCGGGTAACCAGTGTGTGCCGCAACAATTGGAAGGATGTCCTTGAGTGCTGCCGAACTGTCAGAGGTTTTCGAAAAATCTTCGGCCAGAGTGTTGGATTCATCTATCGTCTCCGATCGGTCGTCCAGAAGGATCTCTTTCTTGCTGGAGTGAGTCTCCCCGGTGAACGATCTGATGTATTTTTCAACATGAGAGATGGTTGGGTAATCCATGAGTTGGAAGGACTCGTCCTCGGGCAACCCAAATACTTCACGTATCTCAGCCATGATCTCTGCTTGCTTGATTGAATCTATGCCAAGCTCTCCCTCCATATCTGCATCAGTTTCTATGAATTCTTTAGGATACCCCGTGGCCGCTGAGACAATGGATAGAATCGTAGTATTTACATCCCGAATGGTGTCATTGGCGGGTGTCGAGATGGCTGTAGCTTGAGTTTCATTTTTATCGTTGGAAGTCAAGTTTGTTCTATTCTCTTGGACTTTTGCAGGTTCTTCTTTCAAGTTTTCTTTGGGACTGCTAGGACTCTTCTTTTTTATGGGCGGTGGATCATATAAATCGCCTGATATGCCTCCAACCAAATCGTCATCGACATCAACATATGCCACCAGCTTTCTCTTCAGGACTCGGAGTTCGACTTTATTTCCAGATACTGATCTAAGAGACCATTTTGATATTTTTTCAGGCTCAAACCTGTGCTTGTCGGAGGTAGAGACGCGCCTCAGCAATGTCAGGGCTATTTGACTTCCGAAACCTGCTCCGTGCCTCAGGGCCAGGTCTAGATCCTGAGGGCCGCCTTTAGAGATATTCAGCTCCCCTAATGTGGGATCTTCCACGCGGTAGTTGGCCACAGGCGGAAATACGCCTGCTGACAAGCATCGGATAACAACTGCGTCCTCCAGTCCGACCCCCATTGGGTGTCCAGTGTACCCCTTGGCATTTGTTATCAGAATCTTAGATGCTTTTTTGCCGAAGACTTGTCTCAGGGCAGTGACCTCAGCGGACGCCGATCCTCCTCTGGGGGGAGTGTAAGGCTCATGTGACATGAATGTCATTCTGTTGGCCATTTTTTCCCTGTCAAGGGACCATTTCCGTTCCATCTTAGTTATGAATGAATCCATGACCGACGCAGCATGTTCCGTGTCTAGCCGGGTTGGGTGGTATGCGCTATTTGCTATCTCGGCTCCTAGAACCTCGACGTAGGGTACGACTCCACGATCAATGGCGTCCTCCATCCGCTCCAGAACGAAGCCAGCCCCGCCCATTCCGAGCAACATTCCATGTCTTCGGGCATCGAACGGCAGTGCGACATCCTCGACGCTATTACCCATAGCGTGAGCTCCTGCGCTGGCAAATCCAGCGCCTATCCAGGGCATCAAACTGTCCGAGGTGGAATCATCTCCGCTGACTATTATCACCCGGTCGCACCTCCCTCTGGCCATCCAGTCTTCTGCTATCGCGAATGCGGCAGGAGTGGAGGCACATGCGTTGTTGATGGCTAAATTTGGACCTCTGGCTCCGATCCAAGATGCGAATTGGCTGTGTCCCATTGATAGTACTTGGAGAAGATATTTTCTATCAAATTGGGTGTATTCAGACGATTGCCGGGCAAATGCGTGTTCTATGGCCTTCTCTAGGCCTGGAAATACAGATGCGAAGATAACACCGGTCCTGTCTTTCTCTCTTTCAGGTAGATTCCAGCCACGGATCACCCTTAGTCCGCTGCTGTTTTTTTGTTCCACGGGGAACAAAGGAAGCCCTGCGTCCCTCAGAGCTTCGATTCCGGAGGCAAAGGCAAGTGATGTCGCGATGTCGAACGCTTCGACTAATTTTTTGTCTACGCCGTATTGATCTGCAAGGTCGAATCTTCCACCAACGCCCGCGAGCTGTGGAACCGTTTCGAAGCTGTTGGCGGGAACCAACCTAGAAGTCCCATCCTCGCTTTTGACCAACCTGACTATCTTCTGATCAACGAGTTTCTTTTTCATCTCGTCGGGTATTTCTGAAATGAGGTTCCTTCCCTCGAATATTGCTTCCCAGACATTTTCATCGAATACCTCCTCCATTCCCGGGACGCCCAACGAGACGCCTGATACCACTGGAGGAGTGAGTTTTACCTCCTCTGTAATATCGAGTGATGGGTCGGGATCCAAAAATGAAGCGAGGTCTTCCACAGTTTTCATCGATCTGCGATCTTGCTCATCAAAACGCCTGTTTCCTCCAATTTTTTCAATAATAGAATCAATGTCTGACATTCCAACCCCCAACTCTTCAAGCGCAATTCTTCCGGATAACACAGAAGCCGGGTAACCAGTGATCTCGGCTAGATACTGGGAGGTTTGATTTTCCGAACTCGATGGTTTTACAATTTCGTGTTTGCGTTCGAGTTCGTTTGCGGAATGACTCACACCCTTTGGAAGGGGTCTTGACCTAGTTCTCAACTGCTCAAGTCTCAGAGTTTCTTTTCTGAGGTCAATATCCGAAGGCATGGAAGTGAATTCCGCAGAGAGCATACCGCTGTTCCATTCATCGATAATCGGCTTTTTCCCATTTATTGCCAAGAACGCGATTGATCCCAGGAAGGTTGCAATTCCTCCGGTTTTGGGATGATTGGTGGCCGAGGTTTCCACATCGTCTCCCAGAATGTCTTTTATTGTGGTGGTTAGAGCACGCTTGGGGCCGACTTCCAAGAATATCTTGGCACCTGAGCCGCGCATCGTCTCTATTTGATCGATCCAGTTTACGGGTGAAGACATCTGAGGGGCTAGTTTTTCGAGGACGGATTGTTGTGGGTTCTCGGAATCCATTGGGTAAAATGAGCCGTCCACATTCGCTGTTATCGGAATTTTTGGCTGTGACAACTCAATTGAATTTAGGAATCGTTTCAGTGGTTCGTTAGCTGGAGAAACGATATCAGTGTGGAAAGCATGACTGGTTTGGAGTTGAATTACCGATGCACCTTCTTCTGACAATATCTTCATTGCATCTTGAACTGCCTTAGTTTCCCCGGCAATGACAGTCGATTTTGGACTGTTCCTGTTGGCTGCGATAACATACCCGTCAACTGTGCCTAGTAATTTCTCAACCGTTTCTGCTGGGGCCCCAACAGCAGCCATCAAACCTTTGTCTGGTACATCCACTGCCCCCATTTCTGTCCCTCTGGCGGCTGCAGCTCTCATGGCATCCTCGAAACTCAATATCCCAGAAACCATCAATGCCGCGTACTCACCAAGACTGTGACCGGCGACCATATCGGGTTGAATTCCATGTACAGATAATAGACGGTTAATGGCCAGATCAGCGGTTAACATTGCCGGTTGAGTGAACTCTGTCTGTGTCAATTTTATCTGGGCAGCATGCTGTTCACCGCCGCTTGGGCTGCTGTTGAAAACAATCCTTGACAGGGGTTCCTCGATAATGTGGGTCATGATTTCATCCGCTTCCTTCCAGGTTGAGGCTACGACAGGATATCTTTGGGCCAAATCCAGGGTCATGCCGAGATATTGACTGCCCTGACCTGGGTACATGTGTGCTAATTTTGAGCCTTCATCCACTGGATTTTCTCTGATCAGAATTTGTTGACTCGCGAGAAAGTCTCGGCTTCCTGCATTCGTAATTCCTTGCTCTGCAAGTGCAATTCTCTTCTCAAGCTGGGCCCATGAAGTTGCAACAATAGCAAGTCTGATGCCTTTAGCAGTGTAGTGTTTTGAAGCATTGGGGAGTGATTTTGACAGTCTCTTTCCTGTTGGGCTCTCGTCAAAATTTGGACTCCCATCAATCAATGATGCGGAGGTCTTTCTGAGCTTCTCGATCAGCGCCTCCTCTGTTTCGGCATTGAGGAGTAACACTCCACCCTCTAGCGCCTTGAGGTGCTCCCAACTGAGCGCTGGCTTTGGTTTTTTGACCAGCTCGGGATTCAATCTTGAATTCCATGAGTTGATTAATTTAGAGTGGATTTCGGGGTGATACTGTTCAAGGGCAATGTGGAAATTCGTGCCACCGAACCCAAAGGCACTTACCCCTGCGCGTCGAGGGTTAAATTCAGGATCGGGCCATTCAGAAGCTTTTGTGGGGACATAGAATGGGACTTCTGACCATGGGACGGTCTGGTTTGGATGGACGAAACCTGATGATGGCGGAATTGTTCGATTAAACAATGAGAGGGAGGCCTTGAGTAGGCCTGCTAAGCCCGCTGCAGCTTTGAGGTGCCCGATCTGAGATTTTATCGAGCCCACAGCAACGCTGCCGGGTTGGAGGGAGGTTCCGTATATTTCGGACAGTGAAGATAGTTCTGTTGCATCTCCGACAGAGGTACTGGTTCCATGCGCTTCAATCAATTCGACTGTGGTGGACTGGTATCCGGCCTGGTCATATGCTCTGCTAATGGCTCTGACCTGGCCATTTTGACTGGGGGCGGTGATACCCTTCCCCCGCCCATCGCTACTTGCGCCGATACCTCTTATGACCGAGTAAATCTTGTCTCCATCTGCGATTGCGTCGTCCAGCCTTTTGAGCACGAGCGCACCAGCACCCTCTCCCATCACGAAACCATCAGCTCTGCTGTCGAATGGGACAGAGTGATTGGCGGAAAGGGCGCCAATTGCACTGAATTTGGCATAAGTAGCGGGGTCCATCGACCGGTCCGAAGCTCCGGCAATCATCATACTCACCTGCCTGCTGTGGAGGAGATGGCAGGCATCCATGACAGCCGCCATTGCCGAGGCGCACGCTGCATCTGTCGTGTAGTTAGGGCCGTTCAGATCGAGGATATTTGCGACTCTTCCCGCGACGACATTTGCCAATTCGCCAGGCATTGTATCCTCATTGACCCGGGGGGCGTCCCGCAATATTGCGGTTTTGAAATTTGTAAAATCCTCATCGGAGATGCCGACTTCTCTCGCATGCCTCTCATACCTGTCTATGAGGACCCTCTCGGTCGACCTTGTACGGTTCTCTCCTCCCAGTGCGTTTGCAAATACTACGCCCGTGGATTCTCTTGGAAGTTCAGACACCGCATTATCCCCAAGATATCCGGCGTCTTCCAGCGCGGCGTACGAGACGCTTACCGCCCATTGTTGGCTTGTATCAATCTGAGGAAGGGATCCTGGGGGGATCCTCCACTTTCTCCAATCGAACTCGTAGCCCTCTACCCATGCTCCGATTTTGCTGTACGTTTTCCCTTCAGGGACGTTCTTCGGTCCTCCCTCTACCCAGTGATCTCCTGGTCTCCACCTGTTTTCCGGCACCACGCGGATGGAGGATTTGCCCGAAATGACGTTATTCCAGAAGGCAATAACATCCGGGGCATCCGGCAGTATTGCACCTACGCCCACGATAGCGATTGGCTCGAATGTCCCAATGTTATCGGTAATGTCAGCCATTGCCATAATCACCCATTGACGTCCTCAGGCACCATGGTTGAGCTGAAGCCTGCGTCCACATGGATTACCTGAGCGGTCACTCCAGAGGAAAGTGGGCTTGCAAGCCAGGTGGCTGTTCCGGCGACGTCCGTTTGGTCGACGTTCCTTCTCAGAGGTGAATTCCTTTCAACATGACTCAAAATCCCCTCGAAACCGGGGATGCCTGATGCTGCTAGGGTTTTGATTGGGCCAGCGCTGATTGCATTTACCCTGTGGCCTTCTGGACCTAGCCTTGCTGCTATTTCCCGCATCCATGTTTCCAAAGCAGCTTTGGCGATGCTCATCAGGCCGTAACTTGGAACATATCTGGTGCTGGCTGCGTAAGTGAGTGTGATTGTTGATGAGTTCTGTGCAAGATGTGGTAACGCCTTCCTGACAATTGATTGTAGGCTATGAGAACTTATTCTCAAGGCTGTTTCTATGGCATCGGGGTCTACAAACAACAGATTCCTGTCGAAAGCCTCGCGGGGTGCGAATCCGATCGCATGGACCAAAACATTCGCCTTGGAATTTGGCGATTCCTTTTGCCATGAGTCAAAGAATTGCGAAATTGAGCCTTCCTTATCCACATCGATTGGATAGATTTTAGTGTCGTCCGGCAGAGTGGGGAGGAGTTGTTGAATTCTACTTCTGAACCTAGGTTGGAACCCGAGAACTAGGTTGCAACCTGCTTCTGATAACTTTTTACAGATCGCATAGGCGATGCTTTCTTCGGATGCAACGCCGAATATCAGCGCAGTCTTTCCGTCTAGTCCCATCATTGAGCCTGACATGACATCTACCTTGTTGTTGCCGGTGAAGACGGGTTATTGACCGTTCGGCCGTATTGATGTGTCCATGTTGGCATAATCAATCACGTCACTCTAACTGTGATCATTGCTTCTGCTGATGATCCTTTGTCATCGGTAACTCTCAATCGGAATGGGTGTGTACCGACACCAATCTTGACTCTTATCGACGCTGTTTTACCAACAACCCGCTCATTGGCGTCTATCCATTCCCACTTACTGATCCGTCCATCCGGATCGTATGAAGAGGCTCCATCCAAAACCACAACGGCCACTCCGTCCTCATCAGACTTTATTGTCATATCATCACCAGCCTCAGCTACTGGAGGGAGATTGATTTTCTTTGCCGCTGTGGAAAGCTCAACCAACAGGTCAATTTTCTCTTCTTCTAATTCAATACTGACGACCTCTTCATTCATTTCAGACAAAATGGCAGATTTTTCTCCAGGTTCGTGCTCAAATCTTCCTTCGATTTCAAGATCTTGGCTTTCGTGTTCCTCGGTCACTATTACATCGTAATTTTCATGATTGTCATCTCGTGTAACCCCATTTGGATCAAAAGAATATATCGATATTTTATCGCTTTGTGGGTCTCGGCAGGCTGCCAGAACCCTCTTATCTGGTGTATCAGAGAAGTTTGTGGCAATGCCATCCATCTCGAATTTCCAAGATATTTCCCCTGATTCGACACCATAAATATGGAACCATGATCCGATTATGAGCGTGTTGTTGAAGACATGGATTTGTTTAATTTCCTGACTATCAACAAAGAATTTTCGATTTTCCTCTCCTCCTTCAGCTAAGAATGTCAGTCTGCCACTTGCACCGCCAAGATATATCCCCTGAGATGTAGACTTCATGCAAGTGACGGCATGATCTACTTCCGAGATGTGTATTAGGCCCCTATCGATATCCCAGCATTCGACTCTGTTTTCGGGATGAATATCTGATAAACCTCCAAGTGATCTTCTAAAAGCCACTAACACACCTGATCCTCTAAATTCAATTGGGCCAATAGATTCTACCCTATCTTTGTCTGGCTCGGACGATTGGATTACCTTGTTTTTCCTTATCATGTACAACCCTCCAAAAGCCCCCAATGCGACTAAGATGTCGCCATGCGATTGTATGTCATTGACTTCTTCAACACGGCCGACTGTGCCAAAGTTGCCTTGGTAGTCAAACCAAGTGATGGACCCCTCCTCGTTTAATGCCCATGCACAGTTCTTCCCAAGGACTATTTTCACAACATGGGAATCGATCCTTAAGAGTAATTTGAAGTCTGATTCAGTTACCATGTACACATTTCCGTCGTCCCGACCCACCAAACAGGTTTCATCGCCCATTGCAAATACGGTATTACTCCCTCCTAAAGCGGGATTGCTGAACGAGTTACTACCTTCTGAGGATACCGTGATCAGCCCGAAATCAGGGGCCATTATCCCAAATCCACTTGATGCAAGTCTCTGAAATAGTACTGCATTTGCGGGCCCGAAGACACGAGAAACATCGGTCAGAAGGGGGATCACGGAAGTTTACCGGAGCAATTGATACATAATCCTTAGACTGTTAAGTCATGGCCTGCTGACGATATTTCGACCCATCTTTCCTCTTGGACTCAAGTTTCTCCAGATAGGCTGAGTCAATGTTGCCAGCGACATATTCCCCATTAAAACATGAGCAGTCAAAGGTCATTTTTTGATTCCCTCCGAGCGTGCAGGCAGACACGAGGTCCTCCAGGTTTTGATATATCAGCCAGTCTGCCCCTATCTCCGATCTTATTTCATCGATAGATCGATTATAGGCAATGTATTCGTGTCTTGCAGGCATGTCAATTCCGTAGACATTTGGATGGATGACAGGCGGTGCGCAACTTGCGAAAAACACCTTCTCTGCTCCGGCAGATCTGGCCATCTGAACGATTCTCTTCGAAGTGTTTCCGCGGACGATACTGTCATCAACTATCAGAACGTTTTTGCCGTTGAACTCGTTGGAAATAGTATTCAATTTCTTCCTCACTGAATCCTTTCTGACACTCTGACCCGGCATGATAAACGTTCTTCCTATGTACCTGTTTTTGACGAATCCTTCTCTGTACTGGACGCCCAGTGTCGTGGCCAATTCCAATGCGGCGATCCTTCCACTGTCTGGGACTGGAACGACTACATCAATCTGAAGGTCTGGTCTCTCTTCCAATATCCTCTGTCCCAAGACTCGTCCCATCTCCAATCTCGCCTCATGGACTGAGATACCGTCTATTGTGGAATCAGGCCTTGAGAAGTACACGTGCTCGAAAATACACGGCCTATGTTCGGCGGCGGGAGCGCACATTCTGGAGGATACTTTTCCGTTAGATCTGACAATTACTGCTTCACCTGGCTCTATGTCTCTCTCCATTTGGAACTCCAAAACATCAAGAGCAACGCTCTCGGAGGCGAAAAGATATTCTTTTTGTCCGTCATTGTAACGAGATCCCATACAGAGCGGCCGTATCCCATGGATGTCTCGTACTGCGATCAGTCCCCATCCGGTAATCATCGCCAAAAGCGAATAAGACCCCACGGCACGTTCATGTAAGCGTTCAATTGCCTGAAATACGGTATCCTCATCTAGGGATTCCGATATACCCTTTCTCCCGGAAGCAACACGCTGAAGCTCTGCCGCCAGTAAATTTAGTAGGGCTTCCGAATCGGAGTCAGTGTTGATTCTTCTGTGGTCTTTCCTATGCAGATCGTTGATTAATTCCTCGGAGTTTGTCAAATTTCCATTATGAGCGATACTCAGACCGAATGGGGAGTTTGTGTAGAATGGTTGTGCTTCTGCTGCGGAACTTCCGCCAGCGGTCGGGTAACGCACGTGACCTAGTCCCATCGAACCTTGAAGAAGTTCAATATGTTTCATTTGGAAGACATCTCTGACAAGCCCATTTGCTCTGCGGTGAAAAACCCGCGATTCCGTACTTGTTAGGATGCCTGCAGCGTCCTGCCCCCTATGTTGTAAGACTAGCAACCCGTCATATAGCGTGGGAGATATTCTGGTCCCCTCGAGTCCGACAAGTCCGATGATCCCACACATCGTTAACAGAACTCACTGTAGATCCCGGGACTTAGGCATTCCCCAACATGGTTTTTTTCAATCTGTCATTCTTCTGTTCTTCTTTGCCCACCTGTAGCCACGCATGCGGGCTGTTTTTCCAAAGCCGCAAGATGCGCAAATCGCCTTGGATTTGTGATAGGAGTGCTTACCGCAACGCCTGCAACGGATGTGGGTTTGTTTCTGTCTCTTTCCCATGCTGGGTGTTCCCTTTGACATGCCATGCCCTCCTCGATGTCCGCGCGACTTGCCTGCATTTTATGAGGCTTGTTGCTTCATCTTACAGTCTAACCCTTCAAGAAATCTCTAATTTCTAAGTGAAATTCTCGCGATTATGAACGATAGCAGCAATCCGATAATCGGCACAGAAGCCACAAGGGAGTTGATGTTGTTGACAGCCACGGAATTTGAGATATCCTGAATCAAAAGCAAACTAAAACCAGTGTTTAGAAATGACCCGACGATTAATTTCGGGGAGGTTAATCCAGTCCTGTATGTCGATATTAGGTGGATTGAGAAAATGAATGCGACTGCAGAGTACCCCAACAAAAAACCGTCAAGAAGCGAGGTTGTCATTTCTCCCCCCTCCCTAAATTGTCGGTAATTATGGCGATAATCCTATCTTTTTCCTGTCCCGAAAGTGCTCTGCTAGGCGGGGCATCTCGATCAAAAATCTCTGACACAGTTACTATCATCGCCACGAACAACATTCCCACAAACATTCCTGCGATTACAGAAAGTAGGTCTCCGAATAGATCGTATGATATCTCGGGATTGGGGCGATAATAAACAGCCAACAGCAAAGAGGAAATTATTAACGACCAACCCAGAATTTGATACACGGTTTTTGATTTACCATATGCCCCGGAATTTGTTATTGAAATTACAGATCCAAAATAGAAGATTACGGACCATAGTGCTAGATGCCTGATGTTCGCGGGTAAATTCGCCTGTTCGCAAGAATTGTAAAGCCCACAAAGCAAATCATTACTGAGGTTGTAGTTTAGATCCCATGACAAAATAGCGCCAGAACCTGCGAGAAACAGTGGCCAGGCCATTCTGTGTCTTTGGTATGCTGGCCCCATTCTGTTCCAGGATATCGAAACCGTGCAAAACACTGCCCCCAGAACCGCAAGCAGCTGACTCTCCATGGGCCTCCGGAGGAGGTGTGAGGCTTGAATCAGCCGGGGGTTTTACCAGCTTTGGGGAAACATTGCTTATCGCCAGACTCATATAGGAACCGTCGGTGGACGGCTCGCTGGTGATACAGATGGTAAAGCGGCCGCGGAAAGTTATGCGCTACAGTCCGTTTGCTGGAAAGCACACCGAACACACGGTGGAACGGGTGAAGAAAAGGCGTGCCAGCGAGCTAAAGTGGGGGCAGAGAAGGTTCCGTAGGGTAACTGCAGGATACCGAGGTTTCCCAAGACCGAAACCCTCCGGAGAAAAGCCCACCAAGCGAGTCAACCTACTCTACAGGTGCACTGAAACTGGAAAGGCACACCAGCCGGCTGCAAAGAGAGCAAAAAAATTCGAACTAGTGGACAGGTGAAATTCGATGACAAGCGCCAAATTCCTAAAGGTGAACTGCAAAGACTGCGGTAATGAAACTATCATTTTCAGTCGTGCCTCATCTGTCATTTCATGCTCCGTTTGTGGGAGCACCCTTGCAAAGCCCAAAGGCGGAAAGGCGGATCTCGTTGGAAGTAGCGTAGTTGAAATCCTTGAGTAAGGGGGAGCCACCGTGGCGAGGAAGCAAGTGTGGCCTGAAGAAGGTGACCTCCTCGTTTGTGTCGTTAAATCTGTGAGTGACAAAGGAGCATATCTGGAAATAGATGGACTGGACGGAGTTGAAGGATTCGTTTTCATCGGAGAGGTCGCCGCGGGTTGGGTAAAATCAGTTCGCTCTCATCTAAGAGAGGGGCAAAGAGTCGTCGCAAGAGCGATTGGTGTTAAACAAGACAGAGGTCGTGTAGACCTATCCATAAAATCTGTTTCTGAGGAGCGCAGACGTGACACCATGCAATTCTGGAAGAATGAACAAAGAGCTGGACAGATAATGCGGGTTGCAGCCGAGCGAGTACAATGGAGCGAAGAGGAGTTGGACTCAAACTCTGACAGACTCGTCGAAGCGTTCGGCTCACTCTACGGTGCACTTGAAGAAGCGGCCTCAGATACACAGGCTCTGAGTGTTGCTGGTTTTGAAGGCGACTGGACCGCCACTGTTCAGGAATTAGCCGTCGAGAACATAGTCCCCGAGTCTGTCAAACTAAAAGGAAGTCTCCACGTAGAAATATGGTCAAGTGAAGGAGTTGAGGCTATAATGCAAGTTCTAACAAAAGCGGAGGAGAGCGTCAAGGGTATGGAGGGGGTCAAACTTAGTTGCCATTATGACGGTGCGCCAAATTATCGCGTGGAGATTGAAGGCCCTGATTACGAGTCCGCGGAATATGCTTGGGAATCATGCATAAATGCAGCGAAAAACGAAATGTCCGATTTCAACGGGAAATTCGTTGCCGAACGCGTTTAGTTACCGTATTACTTCATGAACCACTTGCATCAGTAGTTGTTGCATACATGCCGAGAACCAAATTGCAGAGGTGCCGATCCTGTCATTCATACGGATTCAAAAGAGAGTGTGAATGTGGGGGATTACGTGTCGCAGTATCTCCTCTAAAATACTCTCCTGAAGACCCACAGGGAGAGAGACGAAGGATGCGCGAAAAATGGGGTACAAGTGAGTGGTTAGATAGCCTCCCAACCCCAAGGAAATCGGAGGGAGAGGAGGAATGAATCGATGCAGAGTCCACTGGCTAAGTGACTTTCCAGAACATACAGCTGTGATAGAAGCAGTACCTGGAATAGGCAATGTTGGAAAACTCGTGGTTGACGGGCTAGTTTCGACAAATGAATCTGAGTTAATTGGAATGATACTCCACCCCGACATGCCGCCTCATGCAACACTTGATTCTCAAGGCATCCTCAAACCCTCGCACATCGCAATCAACTCAGTGAATATCGGTGATGAAAATATAATTTGTATCGGTTCTGATGCCCAGCCGATGACTGCTTCAGGCCAATTTGAGGTCGCAGAGAAGATCCTTCAAATAATCGACAATTTTAGCGGCTCGACGCTCTATGTTCTTGCGGGCCTTCGAATGCCTCCGGAGTCACAAAACATTCACGTTGTCTGCTCGGATGTCAAAATGAAGAGGCACTTGGAGTCGCGGGGCTTGGAGTCGATGACTGGTCAGCCAGAATCGGGTATGATTGGTTTGGCAGGACTGCTTGTCTCCCTAGCACCCATGTACTCAGTCGATACTATCGGGTTGGTTGCTGAGACAATAGGCGGTGCAATTGACGCGTCTGCTGCAGAGAGGCTGTCAATGTTTCTTGAAGAGAAATTTGGGCACAAGGTTGGAATGAGTTTGGACAGGACACAGTCCATAGCTGCGAATTTGTTGGACTCAGTGGGCGTATCCAAGTCTGCTATAGCCGAAATAACCGGGGAACATAGTCATGGAAATTTGTATGTTTGAGGTATTCTATGAAGGTACTGTTGGGTAGTGGAGGGGTAGCGACCCCTGAGCGCCTAGATTTGTTCAAGAGTCTGGTAAGTGATCACTTCAAGAAGAGCAAAAATGTAGTCTACATTCCGCTTGCATCAGCCAATCATTTCGCAGGGATTGAACGGATTAGGGAGATAATGGGGGATCAAGGATGGAAATTTAATCTCCTCAACGAGGGGAAAGAGCGCCGCCAAATCGAAGAGGCGGACGGCATATATATTGCTGGTGGGAACTCATTTTTGTTGGTAAAAGAGCTTCACAGGATAGGGATAATTCAACAAATCCAGGATGCTGTTGGCGCAGGCGTGCCTTATCTAGGCGTCAGTGCAGGCAGCAATGTTGCCTGTCCAACTATGATGACCACCAACGACATGCCGATAGTGAGGCCAGATAGTTATGACTCCCTCGGAATTGTTCCTTTCCAGATAAACCCTCATTACTACCCGGGAAAAATTTTCTTCAAATACCAGGGAAAAGAACACCCGCACTTTGGAGAATCTCGACGACAAAGGATCTTGGAATATCATCGTATCCACGACACCCCTGTACTAGGCATGTGGGAAGGTTCCTATGTCAGGTGGGATGGGGTCGCAGGAACGTTGATTGGAAGAGCGGCGGGATTCTATCCGGATGGCCAGACATTGGATTTCTATGACGGAGTTATTTTCAACGGGCAACTTCAGATTTTGGAGTCAGCCCCCTGAAGAGACGGTGATGAGTTCCAATTTGATATCGCCTTCAATTTTGGAGGTGTGGGGCACTATACTGTCTTGGTAAACCGCCAGAACCGTTGACGGGTGGATCCCTAAGCGATTCAACACATCAGAAATCGATGAAGGCCCAGCTAATTCCACGACATGCTCCTGATTTTCATGTGTTACAGTGACCTTCATGACCGTCCGGACTCCAAACAGGCTTATGTCTGATTCGACGGTCCGTTAGCTGTTGCCGAGATCGCATAGCCCGGTATTGCGGTGGATTCGAAATCCACTGTCCCTTGGACGCGGGGGTTCAAATCCCTCTCTCGGCGCCAACAAGATTCTTGTGGTATCGCACAAATAAAGGCTTTATTTTCACCATCACTCGTCAATCACTACCACTCTGGTGCCGGGGCCCATCTTGATTTGAGGCCTGCCTCCCCATTCTCCGACCTCACCGTTCAGTACAGCTATTACATCACCCCGGGAGATAGACGGCGCTAATGTCGGTATGAATTGCCGAAAAGCGACAGCTGAGGCGCTACCGGATGAGTCAACCAATGTGATTGACCATCGGTTAACCCCATGGCCATCCGGAAAAGCGTCAATTGACCACACTCGGCCGGCAACCGATAGTCTGGTCTCAATTTCCACAATTGCTGATTCCTCAGAGACATCGGCGATTTTTATGGATGATTGAGAGTCTAAATCGAGATTCAGTTGGCCTTTCCAGAGAGATGGCATTGCACTCTCCACCGCGATTCGTGTCCCCTCGGATATGGATCTAGTTACATTACTTGGCCCCCCGCTTCGGTGCGATCTTACCACTGCTCGGTCCCATCCGTCTACCAATGTGAATCGGATGTCGATCGATCCGTCTTCGTTCAATTTCGGCGGAATTAACTTCGAAACTTGGCCGATAGCGCGGAACCTAGATTTGATCTCCCCAATCGGCGTGATTGGCCATTTGTGCCCAAATCGTTCGATTTTTTCAAATCTGACAGTTGTTGATTCGGCTCCTGACCCCTCGCATATTCCTGCGTAATCACACCTTTTACAGCGGGACTTAGGGTTTCTGGTTTGGCCATCGTCGACTGGCACACCACCGGGCAAAAATCTCCTTAGGGGGGATGGTTTGGGCGGGCATTCTTCGATTGAGGGCCTGTTCCTTCTAATCTTAGAGTATAGGTCATGTAAAACGACGTCCATTTTCTCCATGTCCTCAATACTCGGCAAATCCACTTTTTTTGGTTCAAAGGCGCCTAAGTACCATATTTCCAACTCCTTAACGAGGTCTTGGTTCCTATGGGTTTTGTACCAAAGCCAAGCGTACATCTTCAGCTGATCGACATAACCATGGGATCTGTCGCTGCTTCCGAGACTTGCCTTCAAATCTATAATTCGAATCCTGCCGCCCCATCTGTAAACCATGTCATACTCGCCTTGGAACCATCCTTCGGGATGAGTGGCGGTCTGAGTAAAGGCTGCTGCATCCGGGTCGACGAACCACGGCCTTGTAATCTCCCATGCCTCAACAACATGAATCTCTTCACCAGACGCCTGTGATGCAGGGTGAGGCAGTATCCAATTTCTCGGAAAGCCGTCGGGAGATGGCCACTCAGGCCTAGAACGGCCCTTCCTCCATTCTTCCAACTCCGGAGGTGTTGACTCCATGCATTCTGCCACCTCCCTCAGATGGAAATCAATTCCTTGCAGAATCATTTCATAGCATTCCTCAGGATCTACATCTTCGATGGACCCCTTCCTGTTGGGATTTTTCAACCAATTAGAAACAGCTTCATCCCAGCATCCCGGAAAATGAATTCTTGCTCTGGAATGCGCCCACTCCCTCAATGAATCAATACTTACTGGCCATGATGATTTTTCCAGTGTTTGAAGGCCTGGGGCGGGCCAATCTGCTTCCACATCCCATCTAGGGGCCCCGTTCTGGTCCAACGGACTTTTCATCTGGTCGTCTGCATCTCGTTCAACCAAAACAGGAGAATCCCTGAGAATCCTGCAAATACAGGATTCAGCTGCATTTCCCCGTATTATCTGAGGTGGCAGAGGGGACTTCATACGCCTTTCCCATCCGTAGAACCAATATCTAGGGCATGAATTGTGAGCGATTACCTGAGAGGCTGACAAACGTCGGTATGGATCAACATTCGAGTCAATTCCCGATCCGGATTTTTGAACGGGCATAAGCGGGCCTCGCTTGGGATAATGATGCTAGGTTTGTAATCTCTTTTCGTTGAGGTAAACGATGGTCATCTCAAGCCTCTCGTAAGTGGGGTGGACTTCAACGAAAGCAACAGGTGCATCGACCGACCCAGATATATCCTCCGCGGTAGAGAGTGGCAGCTCAATCCTCTTTCTGATTTTATCGTAATACAGAAACCTCTCAGGAAGGCCAGTTTCTTCACTAATCTCTCTCAAGTAATCCTCAGAAACTTCAGGTTCGCATTCGACTATCCCAAAAATTAGTGTCCCGTCCTCCGTAAGAACCTCATGGGGGGCAATTGTAGCCTCGCCCCGTCGGAGGAATCTGCTTCTTAGTTGCCCAGCGTCTTTGTACACCGCGGTGCAGAATTTGAGATGGAATCCGTATGGCGCCCTTATCTGACCGTCATGCGGGTCGGGTATTCCGAGTGACGCGGCCATTACACGATCTCGTAACTTAACGGCCAGATCTGAGGATCCAGCAGCGCCTGCAGTGATTTCATCTGATAGGTTGAATCCTCGGGTTTCCATGTTTCCATGATTGCCAACCGTTATTTCCAATTCGTTGAGGTTCAGAAATTGCACGCTGAGGCCCCTTAATTTCTCCAGCAGGTCGAAAAGATAAGCCTCCTTGTCAGGTTCACATGGAATTTCAATTCCAGCTTCAATGCCTACTTTGTTGCAGGCTGCCAGAACGTTTGCATACCTACTAGCATCCAGATCTAGAAGGTGGAACCTTATCTCGTCCAGACCCGCATCTGCGAAGCAGCGGGCATATTCCTCTCTGAATGGGATACTTGTGTACATGTGGATGTGAAAATCAGGCCCGAATGCACTTCTTAGCCTTTTAATCCCCTCAATCGTGTGTTCTCGATCCATCAGAGGGTCTCCCCCTGTAATCCCTGCGCCGGTCGCATTCATTGCACGAGCCTCTTCGATCACTTCATCGAATGTGGTGCAGGGCCTCTCATTTGCGAACATTAATTCTGCCTCTCTTCGATTTTCCGACAAGGGGCAATAATCGCATTTCCAATGGCATTTTCCAGTGATGAACAAGACTAATTTCGAACCCATTTGACATTGAATGCAACCTTCGGCTTCATCTGATACTGGTGCATCGAAAATTTTTGTTGCCGCTGAGGGTCTGAAGCTGACCGTCATATCTGATCCCCGCCTGTATTGCTGATTGCTGAACTAAGTAGCATTTCGTGAAAAATACTTGTTTCAGATAATTCCGGGTGAAATGTCAGTGCTATCAGATTTTTTTCCCTTATTCCAACAGGTTCCCCTTTTAGGAACGCTATACCTGAATTTTCGGATACTGCAGTAAACCTAGGCGCCCTGATGAATGCGCAGTTAGCTGATTCATTGCTACCTGCTACTTGTACCTCACCAAAAAAAGAATCCACTTGCCTTCCGAACGCGTTCCTCTCAACCTTTGCTTGCAAAAGGGGTTCTCCTCCGTCCTGCGGATCAGCCAGCAAAATTGCGCCAGCGCAGGTAGCCAATACTGGAAAAAAAGGTTTTTTTCGTATAATTTTGTATATTTCCGGCAATATCTTGGTTCCTTCATGACCGCCTACCTTTCGCATTGTTGTTGACTCGCCTCCTGGGATCACTACAGCGGCCAAATCAGAATCATTCAAGTCTCCAACGGTACGGAGCTCTTTGATAACGACGTTGATTTTCAGTAATTTGGATGCTTGATACAGGGCTTGTGCATGGGCCTCTCGTGAGCCCTGCAACATGACTATCCCTATGTTGGGCATGTGAGGTGGGAATGGGAAGAGAACATGAACCTCACCGCGACTCACCTGGTTCCGATGCTCTCAAAGACAGGTCTTCACAGCGTGAGTCATGGTCCGGGTTCACAACTTCGGGGCGGGTCCGGCAGTTTTGCCCCTGGAAGTGGTTGAGAGCTGCAAACAAAACTTAGCAGAGTTGGGAACTACTGGTCTCGGGCTGATGGAGACCTCCCATAGAAGCAAGACTTTTCAGTCGATAATAGACGAGGCTATCCTTGAGCTGCGAGAGTTACTCAAGATTCCAGAGGATTACACGGTCCTGCTGCTTCAAGGCGGGGCTTCACTCCAGTTTCATATGGCTCCCCTCAACCTGCTATCTGAGGGAGAGTTTGCAGATGTCCTGGTAACGGGAAAATGGTCCCAAAATACACTAATAGAAATGCGAAAAATAAGAAACGGAGCTCCAGTTTGGGATGGATCCGAAGGTGATTTCAGAAGGATTCCGATCTCAAGCGAATACTCCGTCAGTCAGGATTCCAAGTATCTTCATTACACCTCCAACAATACAATCTACGGCACTCAGTTCAAGGAACGCCCCGATAGCCGAAGCAAGCCGCTGGTGGTGGATGCTAGCTCAGACATCTGCGGAGTCCCCATTGATGTCAGCTCTCACGACTTGATCTATGCAGGGGCTCAAAAGAACCTCGGGCCGAGTGGAGTCACAGTATGCATTCTATCCCCCTGGGCTATTGAAAAGGCAAATTCCAATCTCCCGTCGATGTTGTCTTACAGAACTCAGAAGGCTAAGGGAAGCATGTTCAACACCCCAAATACTTACGGAATTTTCGTACTCAGAGAGGTGCTGAGGTGGATTGGTCGTAATGGAGGGGTTGAGGCTGCTTACGAGAGGAACAAGCGCAAGGCTGAGATGATTTACGAGGCGATCGACTCAACCGCATTCTGGTCCCCCTACGCAGAGAAGGAGTCTAGATCAATCATGAACGCTACATTCAGAATCAGCGATGAGTCGCTAATGGAGCCTTTCATTGCCGAGGCAGAAGAGCTGGGTTTCAAAGGATTGAGAGGGCATAGGATTGTAGGTGGAATCCGAGCAAGCATGTATAACGGACTTGAGTTGAGTAGTGTTGAGAGCCTCGTCCAATTTATGGGCGACTTCGAAAAGAGGCACTCCTGAGAACCCATTGATACGGTGAGGCCGACCCGAGATGTCGTGAGCCGTCCTGACCTGTTAGCCATTTTGGACCTTACACTTCTTGACAGGGGCGCTACGGAACATGATATTCGGCAGATTGTCAATCTCGCAGCCAAACACGGTGTTGCTGCCGCGTGCGTATTCTCCGAACATGTTGGCCTTGCAAGGGAGATAGCCCGACCTGAGACCAGAATTGCGGCTGTGGTGGACCCTTTTCCAGAGGGCTCTGCAGATTTAGATCAATATCTTCATTCCATTGAGGATGCCATTGCTTGGGGGGCCGATGAGATCGATTTGGTGCTGGAGCCAGACATCGGAGTTGAGGCTTCGATGTTGGTCTTAAATGGAGTTCGCCTGGCGACCAAGGGACGAACTCTGAAGATAATCATCGAAACCTCGATTTTGGATGAGAGAGCATTACGTGGCGCGGCTAGGATGGCTTTAATGTCAGGGGCAAATTATGTCAAGACCTGCACTGGAAAGCGAGGTTTGTGCAGCGAGGATGCAGCAAGGTGGGTATCAGAAGAGATTCGGAGGCACCAGATCACGACTGGAGAGAAAGCTGGGCTGAAGCTTTCCGGTGGTATAAGGGACCTGCATGGTCTCAGCGTCCTGCTGGACGCGGTAAGGTCGGTGGATCCGAGCATCATCAGTTCAGGAAGGTTGAGGATAGGGGCCTCGAGTTTGTTGGAGTCTCTGATATGATTGGACTTTGCCGTCCATTGGAACACTAGGATGCAAAGACAGATTGTATGATGTCCGGACGTCTTAGATAAACTGTCAAGACGATCCCTGCGTAGATCATCATCCATGCGCCTACGAGCTTTATTGTGTTGGTGTGTCTGTTGATTCGTGTGGCGAATGCCCCTCTGCCATACCCAACCATTGACACTATGAATACCATCAACAGCAACAAACCCAAGGTCAATCCAATTAGGCCTGCCAAGACAGAGTTGAGCCCCATGCTTCCGAGGTAGACTACGAATGGGATCACTGCGATCGCGGTGCAGTCGATGCTGGCAGCAGCGTATCCCGCACCGTAGAGGAACATGTCCCTCATCGGCCTTGGTGCGTCGGACGCGCCCTTTACGCCCATCCTTCTGTCAAGCCCCCTTTGGAAGGCGTTGAACAACTTACTCGACCAACCGAGTAAATTTAGGATTCCTAGGATCACGAGGCTCCCAGCTATGACTAGGGCTATCCACCTGATCAAGCCGCTCGCAGCGAATGCCGCGCCCATGGTTGCTGCAATAACACCCAGGCAGGCAAAGAAGATGACCATTCCCATCCCGGAGGCTAGGCCCAGTAGCGGGGGCAACGGTGGCCTAGCAGTAGATCCGTCGCTCCTGACTGAATCCTCCATCGAGGCTGCCATCGACATTTGAAATCCGATGAAGCTCGGAAGCACTGGGAAGGCACAAGGAGAAAAGAAAACGAGGATGGAGAGCATGGCTCCGAGTAGGAAGAGGGATGGGAGTGAGGTGTTGACCTCGGGGACGCCGATGCCCCTCATTGCAACTATTTCCTCATCCGTACCAGTAAGGGCCGCCTCGACTGAGGAGTCGAATGATGACCAGCCATCGAGAGGGGTCCCTGTGAACTCTCTTGCGATGATGTAACCCTCGTGATCGACCAGAAGCACGACCGGAATAGCTCCGGTTCCACCCGAAGTGAGGTACCTCACAGGATCCCCGACCGTCCCGTTTTCGAAGATTGCCGCTTCGGTGGATCCGAGTCCTGTAGGGTACTCTGGGACGGTGTAGTCATTATCGGATTGATTGAGGTACTCGATCGACTCATCGTACCATGACCCGTATGCGATAATTGCCAGTTCCCTGTCCTCGACCAGAGACTCCCAATACTCCATCCTTTCCTCAAGGTGATACTGGATGGCGTGGCAGTTCGCGCAGTCATGGGCCATCATGTCGATTATCATGATCCTGCCTGCAAGCAGGGATGTGTCGATGAAACCGTTGTCATTCATGATTTCACCCTCTATCCCATCGCGCTCCAGTGACTCGAACACCAGCGTGGGAATCGGCCTGACCTCTCCTCCCGAACCGATTTGTTCACCTGCCATGTCGAAGGCTGACAGGCCTATCAGAGATATGCCAGAGAAAAGTATCGCAGACAGGACGGCAGCAGACCACGTCGTGCCTTGCCTCAGAACCGACAGGTCGAGATTCACGTGCTTTGGGCTATGAAATCCCTATTTCAGATGAGTGGGTTCCTGATGCAACGCATCAATCTAAATCCATTGGCTTTCCTTGATACCCCATGGGGCTCGTGGTCTAGGGGTTATGACGTCGCCTTCACATGGCGAAGATCGCAGGTTCAATTCCTGCCGAGCCCACCATGGATCGTTCCGTATGTACGATTTTAGAGATGCTGCCTAGGATTTACTGTTTCCCGATCGAAATCCACTCATTTTTGCTAAAAGAGTGTTTTTCATTTTTCTCCCTCCGAACTGACGTGACTGATGCCTAAGATATATCAGACCTGAATATATTCAACAGATGATTGGAACCTATCTATTCTCTATAGACAGGGGATCTATGATTCAGAGAAAACCTCTGATTGATCTAATAATCTTCCTCGATTGATTCACGATGAGTTTGTATATTGATCAACACCTCGGCCATGTCTAAGGTGTAAGCGAGAATTCTCCTCATTGATTCGGACAATTTGTCAAAAAACAATGCATCGGTTGCAGTCATCTCAGAGGTCCAGAGGCCTTCTTCAAACTCATCTAATGACCTTACAGCTTTCTGGATCTCAAGTTTTGATTCTTGGATCTCCTTGATTTTTCTTCTCTTGAGATTGGCTATCAATGATTTAATTGATTTTTGCCAAGTGGGAATCACGCTTGCCGGAACCTTTCTTGGTGTTAGGATCTCAGGAATGTCTTGCTCCAAGCACAAGTTGCTTATGATGTAGCAGTGGTCACCGATTCTCTCAAAAATTCTCACAATGTTGGAAAGCTCTGAAGCCTCCCACCTATTTATCCCAAAACTTGTTTCTATCGACGCTGACTCGAGAATTTGCCCGACCTGCCTTTCCAACAATAACCTAAGTGCATCGATCTCTTTCTCCCTCTCATCGCTATCACTGAGTAGTGATTTATCCCCTCCAGAAAGAACTTCTGATACGTCTCTGATCTGACTTGAAACTATAAGGTACATTCGGTTTATACTAGAATGCAACGGCATTTCAGATGTGTTCAACAATGCGATCATTTCAACAATGTAATCAGTTTCATTCGATATTTCAATGCCCCTCGTGGCTTGAATAAAACGTCTAATTATTCTCCTATCTGAACGTGTGATCGCTTTCCTGCTAGAGAGTCTAATGCGATCGGCGCCGCAGAGATAAGCCCCAATGAGATGGTCAAACAGGAACTCTGATCCGATCTCGTCCAACTCAATATCGGCCCTTCTCCTCTTTCGCACAGAGGTAGTCTCTGCGCTTAGCCTAAGGCTGCCAGAAGGGCGCCATTCAATCCTAACTTCATCCCTGGCATTAAGCCCATGTTGTGTCACCCATTTTTTCGGAAGGCTCACTATGTATGTGGAGCCCCCAGTGATTTGTATTCTACGGACTTCGGACTTGTCGCCTTCCTCTGGCCTCATCTTATCCATTCCAAATAGAAGAAGTATATAACTGAAACAGGCTCTCTATGCATTGATTCTTTATTTGACTATATATATTATATATTATCAAGACTATATTTCATATCTATCTAGAACATATAGATGGCTGTTACCGGAATAATGCTTGTTGTTCTAATTTTGTCTTTGTTGGTATGTGCCTACATGGCATGGAACATCGGAGCGAACGACGTTGCGAACGCGATGGGAACGTCCGTCGGATCAAGAGCTCTGACATTGAAGCAGGCGGTGATCGTGGCAGCGATTTTCGAATTCGCTGGGGCCTTCTTCGCGGGTGATGCAGTAACGGATACGGTCAGGAAGGGCATCCTTGTCGTCGATTTCGATACTGTCACTGAGGTCTTCGCCAACGACCTGATGTACGGATTCATCTCTGCCATGATGGCTGCTGCCGTATGGCTAACCGTTGCCACAAGACTCGGTCTTCCCGTATCCACGACACACAGCATCATAGGGGGCATCATCGGGGTTGGCCTCGTCTTGGAGGTCCAGCACCAAACAGATCTCATCGACTGGGAGGTCGTGAGGACAGTGGTGATGTCATGGGTCGCAAGCCCATTACTTGGTGCGATCATCGCCTTCTTGTCCTTCTGGATCGTGCGTGAAACGATTTTGGAGTCCAAGAACCCCGAGGAACGGTCCATGTGGCTGGCGCCGATCCTCGCCTTCCCGACCTTCTTCGTCCTTGGGCTAGCGCTACAGTTCAAGGCCCTTAAGGGACTTTTCAGCAGGTTGGACGATGCAGGCAGGCTCAACAAGGGAGAGTGGTTGGGGGTCAAGGAGTCAGGATCGTTCAACCCGTTCACACCCTTTTGCCCCGATGGAGTCAATCTTGAGGATTACCCTGATTGCGCCGGTGCGATCTATGAGGGGGCATGGTTTCCAATCAATTCCATTCTTCTCGCATGTGCCATAGGGGCAATTGCATCAATCACACTCTTCCTGGTCCTCAGGAGGATCGACATCAAAGAAGAGCGAAATGGATTCATGGGTGTCGAGAGAATCTTCGTCTGGCTACAGATTATCACCGCTGCCTATGTTGCCTTCGCACACGGGGCCAACGACCGGTCGAATGCAAT
Source organism: Euryarchaeota archaeon UBA552 (assembly GCA_002499585.1). GTDB lineage: Archaea > Thermoplasmatota > Poseidoniia > Poseidoniales > Thalassarchaeaceae > MGIIb-N1. The sequence continues at coordinate 64,405 of DAMH01000008.1, forward strand.
AGGGCCCATGGCAGCTGTCTATCAGGTGTTGGAGTCTGGTGGAGAATTGAGTGCAGAGGCGGCTGTCCCAGTTTGGTTGGTCCTCCTCGGAAGCGCTGGCATAGCAATAGGTGTAATGACTTGGGGTTGGAGGGTGATGGACACAATTGGAAAGAAAATCACGGACGTCACTCCCACGAGGGGTTTCGCTGCGGAATTCGGGGCTGCGACAACCATCCTGATCTTCTCGATGCCTTTCCTAGCCGTCCCAGTATCAACGACACACACCTTGGTCGGAGCGGTCGTAGGAGTCGGATTGGCAGGTGGTGCCAAGGCAGTCGACTTCAGGGTATTCGGGAAGATCTTCGCCTCATGGGTGGCAAGTATCCCTGCAGCTGGATTCGGTTCTGTTGTGATTTTCGTAGCTGTTGCATCCGACCCTGTGCACCTCATAGTCGTGTTGCCAATCGCCTTTGCGTCGGTGGTCTACGTGATGTGGGCAACAAGGGAAGGGGAGATCTACGTCGAAGATGCCTTGTCTGATGCAGGGGGTTCGGGAGGAAAGGCCCCGACCCACTTCGAACTCCTTCACACTCACGCCATCGCTGTTGAGGAGACAGTTGGCCACATGCTTGAAGCAGTGAATTCAGCAGCAGATGGAGATGATCCTGAGACTGCGATCAAATCGACTGTCGAAGCAGAGCTTCGGGCTGATGAGATAAAGAATGAGATAAGGAAGAGGCTCGGGTCTGGTCAAATGTCAGTACTACAAGGCCGAGAAGCAATGTTGGAGATCGTCTCGAAACAAGATAGGATCGCAGACTACGCCCAGAACGTGGCGGAACAGCTGTCCTTCAGAGAATTATACAATGACAAGAAGGCGCGGTCCATGCTCAAGGAAATGGCTGAGGCCGTCTCAAAGACAGCGTCACTGTATGAAGATACGATTTCCCACTTGAAGACCGTTGCCCTGTCGGGTTACACCAAGGCAGGTAGAGAGCGCCTTGGGGACTTGATAGATGCCGTTAATTTGGCGGAGCATAACGCTGATGTTGTCGAGAGTAGGGCTGCTACGTATGTATTCAGCAACGGCGAGGAGAACTCACTTGCTGCAGTTCACATGTACAGGGTGCTTCAACGACTGGATGATGTCGCCAATGCATGCGAGAAGGCTGCGAATGCTTTGATACCCATAGTCTACGACTAATCTGTCCAACCAGATTCCTTGGTGAATCGACTCGGGCCGAGATCACGTGCATTCGACATGGCCCTCTCAAGGGCCAGCCATGCGAGATGTGCAACCAATATGCCCGTGGCAAGGTCGAAAATGTAGTGTTGCTTCGTGGTCAAGATGCTTATCGCGAGGAGTATCCACTCTAGCCAGAGGAGGAATATGGCAAAATTCCATACGACTGGAGAAGAGGGGCTTCTTTCTTTCATCCAGAAGGTCATAACCCTGGCGAGGACATAGGAGTGTACTATGTGCAAACTTGGCCATGCGTTCCAGGGGTTATCCGAAGAGTGTATGAATGTGAACAGCCTATCCTCCCATTCGTTCATCGTACTCCATTGGATTTGATCCCTCATATCGATCTCGGCTGGCAGAAGAAGGAAGATGACGCAGCAGAAGGCTGTCACCATGATCATCATCTGGATCGTCAGAATCATCTCGATGCGTCCAGCATCGTCCTTGGGGGCCAGGAGCAATGTCGCGGGGTAGAAGGCGTAAAGCAGTGCATATGGCAGGATCGTCCAGTTCCAGACGGGTATCTGCCTGTCCAAGGCTATCTCGGGATCGAACACTGTTGACAGGTACGCCTCGGCGATGTTATTAGTCGCAAAGTAGGGTACTGCCACGAGTAAGACCCCTGCAATCAGCACCTCCAGTGTTAGCATGTGCCCGTTTAGGCTCCTTCTTCTTCGCCATGCCCCAGACCAAAACGGGCCCCATGGCCTCATCACAAGCATGGTCCTCGCCTCGAGGTGTCGGCCTATCAATTCGATACCCCAGACATACCTGTTTCAGTAAGTTAGGATGAGTCCGGCATGTCCATGATTCTGTCAGAGAACATCAGGGCCTCCGATCTGTTGTGCGTGACCAGAATTGCTGGACAATCACGTGCCTTCAATATTGATCTCACGTCTCCCAACAGTCTTTCTGAGAGATCTTTATCTAGAGCGCTGAATGGTTCATCCAATAACAGCACTGATGGCTCAGCAAGAAGCGCTCTGGCCAATGCTAACCTCTGCCCCTCGCCTCCTGAAAGATTCTCCACGGTTCGTTTCTCAAACCCCGAAAGACCGACTTCTAGTAGTGCCTCCTTGTGGCCAATTCTTGAAGCTAATGCGAGGTTTCCAGATACTGTTAGGTGAGGATAAAGGACTGGTTTTTGAAAAATCATGCCGATACCCCTATCCTCGGGTTCGGTACCTGTTATGTCGATTCCATCTAGAGCAATGGACCCGCTGTCCAAACCCTCGAGCCCGCAGATACACCTAAGCAGTGTTGTTTTCCCACAACCAGACGGGCCAAGAACCCCTAGTATTTCTCCCGGAGCGAGGGAAATATCAAGATCGCTGAACAAAGTCTTGGAGAAGGATTTTGTCAAGCCGGTGCATTCGAGCATCAGAACATCCCTCCCTCACGGCTGTTACGAAACCTCTCGGCAATCATAAACAATATCATTGTCATGAGGAGGAGAACGGAGGCTATTGCGTTGGAGGCGGGGGCCGCAAAGGGATCTTTCATCGGTTTGCCACGCCAAGCATCGATTAAGAGGGGGAGTGTTACCCAATCCGTGTTTCTCGCTATTACGAATGAAGCCCCAAATTCGCCCAGAGACATGGCGAGTACGAAAACAGATGAAACGACGAAAGAGCCTTTCAGAAGAGGGAGTCTGATCCTGAAAAACCTTTCAATCGACTTCATGCCCATGACCTTTGCATTCTCGTCATATGATTTATCATACGATCGTATCGCTGGTAGCATTATTCTCACCACGAAAGGAGTGGTTAGCATCACGTGTGCGAGGGCTGGAAGTGCCCAGAATTTGTAAGCCGCAGATGGATTGATTTTGATTACGCCTATCAAAACGCCGAGGCCTATCATTGCTGCGCTCAGTGCAAAGGGAAGCATGGTGAAGACATCCAACAGTCTTCCCAATCTGGGCTTTATTTTCTCTAAATCGTAAATGGTTAGTGCCATCGTGTAACCGAGTGGTAGTGCGACTATCAGTGTCAAAAACGCATATCCGAGTGAATTGCCAAATGCGTGTGCGACTGGGGCAAATGAAAATCCTCCCTCGATCGCTGCCTCCCACCCGCCAGTACCCCAACTAAAGTCACCGGTGTTTGGGTTTAAGTTTCGGATCCTGAATGATCCGATCAGTACCGATATTAAGGGAAGTGATGCGAATATTAAGGCAGGGATAAGAACAATCAGGCCCCGTCTGTCTATTTTTTTTGAGTGATGGCTCCGAGAAAAATCCAGTGCATAGCTTTGTTTTCTTTGAATCACAGATGTAAGCCACAGAGATGTCAGGAGTATCGTGAACTGTATCAACGACGCTCCCATGACGATGTTCGAACTTGACTCCATGTACCCGGCTATCCCTGCAGAAGATGACACATCTGCCATCATGCTTTCAAGTGTATTATTCCCAACAGTTATCCACTTAACGAGTGCGAAAGATGTGAAAGAGAAGACAAACGTCATACAGGCGGCTGCAACAATTGGCGGCATCAATAGAGGCAGCCATAAATTTCTGATGCGGGAGAGTCTTGTTCGTCCGTGGGGTAGAAGCCGCAATTGTTCTTCGAGTTCAGGATTCATTGAGGATAATAGTGGCTCGCAGAATCTGATAAACAACGCCATGTTAAACCATGCGTGAGAGATTACTAAGGTCCACCACCATGTTGATTGATCGCTTCGTATATTCAATCCGTGAGAGCCTACGATAGTTAGGATTCCCATGGCTGCAATGATTGAAGGTACCACGAATGGAAGTGTCAATATCGACCTTATGATTGGCTCATTATTCCATTTGTATCGGCCGAGGACCCAAGCGATTGGCATCGATATTACCAAAGTGGCGAAGGTTGAGGCCGTTGCTTGTACGACGGTGAAGTTGGTTACACCTAGGGATACATAATTTTCAGAAAGGGATGCAAACCACCCGGTCGGATTGAAGCCTGTAACTGATATAAGTCGGATTAATGCCAGTGTGATAGGAATGACAACGATTGCTGAATACAGTGCGAAACTGACTGTCCCGAGGGATCTCCTCAACTCATTCACCTGAGGTAACCGCTTTGTTCCATTCCTCTAGCCAAGTGTCCATGTTATCTCTTATTTCATCACCGGAGATTGATGATGGAGCATCAGGTATCAGGGAGTGATGTCTGTAGCCGAAGGTGTCAGGAAGGTCTTCGCCAGCCAGGACGGAGTACATCAGATTCTCCGTGGGCATTTTTGAATTGACATCCGGTGAGAGTAGGTACTCTATGAATTGCTGTGCATAATCGAAATTGCCGCCGTCTATTGCTGCAGCGTATTCAACCTGGAAGAATGATGTTTTTGCCAAGTTTAGCGAGGCAGAATTGGTCCAATTCTCTCCGTAAAAGGCTTCTACTCCGGGCGAGTGGCAATAAGACACCGTGATGTGTGCATCTCCAATGTGGCCTTCGTTCCACACGCCATAACCTCCGCTGTAGTGCGTCTCATAGGACTCTGTCCAGCCGGATGTTAGTATCAGGTCGTTCTGCACCATGGAGGACCACCACGACTTGAATTCGGCCATGTCCTGAGACCAGTTGAAATAATCTAGGGTGGCGAGCATGAAGCCACGGCCTGGGCTACTGGATACAGGCGAGGGGAATGCTACCTTCCCTTTCCACTCCGGCTCAGTCAGATCCCATAAGTCAGTTGGTAATGAGAGGTTTTCACCATCGACAGCGCTCGTGTCATAGTTCAAGCAGATGTAGCCCATGTCAAAAGGGGTTGCGAGTGGACCGTTGTACGGAGTGAGGGGATCCATTCCCCCGTTTGTCGATCCGTCGGATAACATCGATTTGTCTACATCTACATTGGTGAGTAGGTCGAATTGAATGGCTGTGGGCAGGTAGGTATTGTCCAGGCCAATAGCTAGATCAACATTGGAATTTCCCTTGTTCTGAATTAAGTAATCAAGAATGGAGCCTGCGTCATCGACCTTAATCATTCTCACGCTGAGCCCCGACTCGTTCTCGAAGGTGTTTATCATACCATCAGTCAGTGCATAGACATCGTAGGTCAATATCACCAACTCCCCGTCATCGAGACTTTCATTTTCGACTAACTCGCCAGTTCTTATACATCCTGACAACGTTGCCGCGGAGACTATTAGTATCATGCTCATTAGTTTTAGTTCGTTTTTGATTTTGTGGCTGTGTTTTTCATTCATCACTATCCCTCCGCTGGCATTACCCAGATCAGGTCAAAGGGTCGTCACCAAAGGTAACCTCTCAGCGCTAAGCTCCCCGCCGGCAGACTTGGGCAGGGGATATTGAAGGTTTGTAGTACAGGATGCGTTGCTACGACCATTCGTCAGGATCGTCTCGACGAGCTTTTTTCCACTCTTTGTAGTGTGTTTTACAGATGGATATCCTCCTTGAATCTGACGATAGTGAATGCTCGCCCCAAACATCAGCAGCTCTGTCGTATGCAATTCGTCTGCCGCCCATAGACTTGTCAGCCCAGTTCTTGCATCCGCTGATCTCACATCGAACGGTTCCTGATTTTTTCCCTGGGTCACTTGCTTCATTTGGCCTTGCAGCATCTGCTGCTTTTTTCAACTTCTTTGCTCTAGATTTAAATCCCATGTAAAATTACACTCCGCCTTAAAATTCACAAATCTTCCAGTTCGAAGGAATGATCGAATATCCCGCCAGGCCGACTCAGTGTGGATCTCCTATCGGCTCCTATACCAACACACTGAATCTCAATGCCTGACAATTCTTCGATTCTGTTGACGAAAAATGCAGCTTCATTAGGCAGTGAGCTCAACCAGTTTTTTTCTCTGTTTGAGACCTCTGCAAGTCTCATCCACTCATTGTCGCTGAGAGGCTCAAATCCGGAATGCACCTCGTACACGGGTACGCATCGTGCAACCTCCTCTGCCCTTGTGGGAAGAATTGTTATCGGCCTTCCGTCTAGTTCGTAACCAACACAGATTTTGATTTCCTTCAGACCTGCAAGCACATCTAGTTTTGTCAAGACAAGCCCGGTAAACCCGTTAATCCTGTG
>DAMH01000026.1:0-3090 GCA_002499585.1 Euryarchaeota archaeon UBA552
TCCTGTATGCCAAGGCAGCTCCGCCACCAGAGGCAGTCTTCAATTGAGTTCAACCTTGGTCCAGACTCCAGAAGTGTACTCATAGGCCATGGGCGCCCCTGTGGGAATCTCCCTTTTGACAATCGACTCTGGGGTCATGTCTTCTATCTCCATGACAATCGAACGAAGCGAGTTACCATGAGCTGCAACCAGCACAGTCTCTCCGGCGGCTAATCGAGGTACGATTTCGTCGAAGAGACATGGCAATGTCCTGTCAGCGGTCATTTCCAAACTCTCTCCCCCCGGAGGTATGCCCGTGTAGCTCCGCCTCCATATTTTGACCTGGGCGTCCCCAAACTGATCTCGACACTCCTGTTTGTTTCTACCTTGCAGATCTCCGTAATTTCGTTCATTCAGCCGCTTGTCGAGTATCATATCTCCATTGTCCCAATGCTTGTTCGTATCCAGTATGATGTCAGCCGTTCTCTGAGCCCTTTTCAATCCACTCGCAAATGCAGAGTCGAAGTTGACATCCTGTAAAATAACGCCAGCGGCCTTGGCTTCATCAATCCCCTTTGGTGATAGGTCGATATCCACCCAGCCAGTAAACCTGTTCTCAGCATTCCAGATCGATTGACCATGCCGTATTAGAACTAAAATGCCCATAAAACCATCTCATGATCGCCGTAACCGCGGCTCATGGAATGAAAGTCCCAAGTCACCTGATATTTTCCTTGCACTGACAAGGGCAAACTCGCTCATAGCCCTCTGAATGTCAGATGATTGCTGTGTGTAGAAGTTGGCCTGAACCACGATACTAGAGGCTCCCATGGACAAAATCTTGACCCAAGAAGAATCCTCATTCACTGTTCGCTCATCAGACTTGATAGTCTCAGACATCCTCTCGCAGAATTTCTGAAGTGCGTCGGTGTCGCTTTCACCCTCAAACTCGAAAGGCATCACTACTCTCCTGAATCGCCGCTGGGAGAAGTTCTCTATGGGGGAATTGACGAGGTTGGCGTTGGGGACAGTGATTATGGTATCCAGACCCGTCCTGAGTATTGTCATTCGCATCCCGATGTCAATGACCTCGCCCTCTATCCCGCCGACTTTTATCCAGTCACCGAGATTGAACGGACGGTCGATTATTATGGACAGGGCGCCGAACATGTTGGAGACAGAATCCTTTGCCGCCAGAGCAAGGGCAAGCCCTGTTATCCCCAGACCCGCGATAATGCCGTTTAGATCGAATCCCGCAACGCCTGCTAGCACGAAGGCGCCTAGGACGAATACCCCCATTCTTCCGAGCGACTCGGCTATGCTCGCCAGAGATTTCTGTGAGGCGCTTGAATCCTCATCGTGTGAGAGGATCTGTCCCAAGGAGCCGACCAAACCGTACGCAGCAAACAAGAAGACAAGGATGTAGAGTGAGACAAGCCAAGAGAGAATCTCAGTGACGCCCCCGTCGTCCCATACGGGTTCAACTATTACATCCAGCACCTCGACAAGCTCAACGAAGAAGACCAGAGCCACAGCCAGGGAAAGCCCCCTTGAGCCTCTTTTACCGAGAATCTCATCCGCCTTCTCCTGATCGAAAACCCTCCCCACGATCCTAGGTAAAACAACCATCCTGACGAATCGACCAGCAAGAAGGGAGAGAACCCCTATGACTGCAATGCAAGCAATGGTGCCCAATGAGAACCCCATAATGTCGGTCTCCAATCCAAAGTCGGAGAATGGGCCCTGCCCCGGAACTGCCTCGCTCATGCCCCGCCCCCAATGTTGGCCCTGATAAACGCCCCCCAGTTCATGGTTGTGAGGTGCACTTCTCCGAGGGATTGAAGGATGTTGCCCCCTACGTAACCCTATGGAGGCTGCAGAGAGGGCGACCGGCGCTAACCCTGTTAGAGGCCTCAGAACCCGGTTGGCATGTCTTCTGCTGCCATTTCTGCTCTCGATAGTGGCTCCTGCAGCCATCGCACCATCTGCAATAGCACAGGAGGCCCAATCCGGGCTAGAACCCACCGACATCTGGTCTGAGGAGTACGCAAATGGAATTCTTCCTTGGGGCGGAAATGCCCAAGTTCAATTTCAAGAGTATCACGACTATGAATCCACAAAGGCAAGGATGCAACATCTCGCTGATACCAACCCGGACATCATATCGTTTCATGAGGGCTTGTTTGGAGGATTGAACGCCCGCGGCCAGGAAACCTCTCTGGATGATTACAAAGGATGGTACCACAAGAATCCCAGCCCGTGGGTCAAGATAACAGCTGGAGTGGAGGACGGCGACTTCAACTCATTCAACGGAGACGCCGGCAACTACCCGGACCGTGCTGATGTAATGCTCGTGGGAAATCACCACGCAAGAGAGTGGATGTCGTACGAAGTGCCGATGCTTTTCCTGGAGACTGTCGCCCACTACTACGGACAAGCTGGAGTTGACAATGATGGGGACGGGCTGGTTGATGAGGACGGCTGGGACGGCATCGACAATGATGGAGACTGCCAGTCCCTGAATGCATCCTTCCAAGACTCAAATGGCGATGGAGTGCCTTGCGGGCCCGGCGACCTCGGTGTGGACGAGGACTTTTCTGAGCAGTTCATAACGGACATGGTCGACCTGCGTGAGATATACCTCATACCCATATTGAACACAGACGGATTGATCTATGATCAGTCGGAGTGGCTGGCAAACAACTGCAACGGAGCCACCACTGCGACAGCATATCAGGAATGCCCGAGAAGTGGATGGAGAAAGAACCTCAGGGACAACACCGTCACCGGCACAACTCCGATCCCAGATACCGATGAGGATGTCAATGAGGGCTGCGACGGCGTGGATCTGAACAGGAACTACCAGTATGAGTGGGGCGCTCCTCTTGGAGCCACCGGGCCGTTGGTTCCAGGTGTCTGTTACGGCCCGGCTGTGAACAACGATGTTTACAACGGCCCACCAGACGATACAGACAACGACGGAGATTGCGTCGGTGCACCAGGTCCACATTGCGTCAATGAAGACCACGTCGACGGAAAAGATGACGACGCAGATGGGTTGGTCGACGAGGACTGGGCCGGCGGGAATAGCGAGCCCGAGACAAAATTCAT
>DAMH01000026.1:3507-3968 GCA_002499585.1 Euryarchaeota archaeon UBA552
TACCCGTGGGGCCACTGCACGGATTGCGAGTCCCCCGATCACGAATTCCTAGTCTATCACGGCGACCAGATGGCTCAGATGACCCTGTACGAAAATCTTCAGTCGTCCGACCTCTATCCAACCACAGGAGATTTCTGTGATTGGCATTACGGCGTCCATGGATCGTACTGCTACACCATGGAAATCGGCAACAACTTTCACGAGAACCCCGCTGACATACATCACATCGCCACCCGGAACCTCGGGGTTCCATTCTACATGGTGGAAATCGCAGACGATCCACGTTTCAGAGCAGTCCACGGGCTGGAAAACATGAGTGCAAGACATTGGCTGCAAAGTCCCTCAGAGGTGGAGATCCCAACCAGCGGCGACATAGAATTCGAGCTGTGCCTCGACCAATATTTCCCCTTTTCAATCAACCAAAACAAGTCGTACCTCTCATGGAGGTTCGTCGAACCGAC
>DAMH01000029.1:0-5616 GCA_002499585.1 Euryarchaeota archaeon UBA552
GTTCCCGATGCTGATCTTTATGTCACCATGCACACAGGAGTATGGATTATGCTTTATCCTTGGGGGAAATGGCCTAATCAGCCCCCAGACTGGGAGATGTTTCACCATGTTAGAGACGAAGTCAACTCAAACATATCCGACATACCAATACGTAATGCGAATCAAGGGCTGTATCCCAATTGCGGTACAAGCAGGGATTATGGCTATGGAGTAATGGGCTATCCTACATTTACTTTTGAAACTGATGACGAACAATTCCTGCTGGGGACGGTTGAAGCACTTTCAGATCGCCTGGCAGAGGAATTGGAAGTTATGGTCTATTTGATAGAGAACGTATGGTACTGGAGGGCAAGGTTAGTAATCAACGAGATGATTGTCCAGGATACTGAAATAAACCTGAAAATAAGTAATCTTGGACACGCGACAACCAGTAACGCCTCACTGGTTTATTTGACGGAAAACGGCGATCTTCTCTGGGAGTCGGAAACATTTTCTGTAAATGCCACTACATCCGTCGACCTAGAATTAGAGAATTTCACAGATATCACAGGCTCCATGGGGCAATGGGCGCTATACTATCAAAAAAGAGTGATAGACTCCTCGCAATGGGTTACAGAACCTATCGGTGACGATCAAATTAAATCAGTTACCACACAGGACTCACTACTGCCTTATCCTTCTCTTCTATTACAATTCATTGCGCTGGCCATCGCAGCTTTAAGTAGCAATAGGCGGTCTTCTAACCAAGTATTTTGAGAATATGAACGAGAGTGTTAAATTGTAGCAATCATTGGCTTCGATATGAGCTTAAAACCTTTAGATTACGACTTTGGAAATCCCAAGAATTATTCATTTGTCAACGACATAACCTGCAAAGACGAAGAGACGCGTAAAATGTTCGTTTTAGCATATGGACACATGTTGAACTACAATCATGAAGAAGCGATTGCGTGCTTTACCAAATGCACGGAAATGGATCCAGGCTGTGCAATGGCTTGGTGGGGTGTGGCCTACTGTGTTTCTTCAAACTACAATTGGGCACCAGGATTAGGCCCAGGTTATGACGCCATTCAACAAGCACTCTCCACAATGGACAACTGCACAGAATTAGAGATGGACCTAATCCGTGCTCTGTCATTGAGGCACTCCAAGGAAGCAAGGGACGGTGCGGACCCCAGCGTATTGAACATGGGGAACACGCCGGAGCTTAACGCTGCATTCGCAGACGCTATGGCCCCGTTATACGAAAAATATCCCGATAATCTCGATGTTACGGCGATATATGTGGAATCCCTCATGAATCTGAAAGCATGGCAGTTATGGGACAAGAATACGACCACAGGTGAGATAACGCCCGCAGATGATAATACACTATTGTTAGTGGATATACTAGAGGAAGCCTTCAACAAGTCAGATTCTGCTAAAGAACACCCTGCTCTCTGCCATCTATACTGCCATGCACTAGAGCTTTCTCCATTCCCGGAGCGCGCATTACCAGCAGCAGACGTTCTACGCACTCAAATGCCTGGATTAGGCCATCTCGTGCACATGCCTTCTCACATAGATGCATGGGTAGGTCAGTGGAAAGAAGCAATAGATTGCAACATAGCCGCAGTTGAGGCAGATGACAGATATGTGGAAATTACTGGAAATGAGTCCCAGTTTTACAAATTCTACAGAATGCATAACCATCATTTCGTTGTCTGGTGTGCCATGTTCGACGGACAGTACGAAACGGCAATAAAATACGCTAGAAAGGCAGTAGACACCTTACCTGTTGGCGATGAAAACGGTGGTGTCAGCTTTATGTTGGCTGGTGTAATTCCTATGGGGGCAATCTTCTTGGAGTCATATGTTACAATGCCATGGCATGTGATGATTAGGTTCGGTAAATGGAATGAAATCTTGGAAGAACCAATGTATTCAGATAAAGACGCATTCCCGGCTACAATTGCAACGCAGCACTATGCGAGAGGAGTAGCCTTTGCCTCTCTGGGAAGGGTTCCAGAGGCCGAAGCCGAGCAGAAATTATTCGAGGACGCCCTGAAAAATCCTGCACTCACTGGCAGAATGATGCATAACAACTTCATGTATCAACCACCCGAGGAAGGCCCGTCTATTTTGAACGTAAATGCCGCTATACTGGAGGGCGAGATAGAGTACAGAAGACAATATCTCGCCAAAGAAAACGGTGACCAATATAATTTCGAGAAAGCCTTTGATGAATTAAGAAGGGGTGTAAAATTATCACTCAATTTGGCATACAACGAACCATGGGGCCAGATGCAACCAGTGAGACACATCCTGGGCGCACTTCTATTGGAGCAAGGATACATCGCCGAAGCCGAGGAGGTATACAGAGAAGATATATCACTTTGGAAGGATAACATGTGGGGTTTGTTAGGGTTGAAATTATGCCTAGAGGCAAGGGGAGATACATCGGGAGAACTGGACGAAGTCACAAAACTCTTCAAACAAAGGAGTTCACGTGCTGATACAGTACCAACACGGACATGCTTTTGCGCACAGGAAATTAAAGACGCGAGTAGTGGATGTTGCTAGTATTTATGATTCAGGGTTATTGATGCCAGCGTCGACCAATTGATATCTCCCTAAATGTCTCACAAAACTGTATTGGTCTGGAGACATGATATCCTCTACTTGCTCCTCAAAGGCAACCTCCACGGCCCTACCACGCGTTCGAAAGAAGGATAACTCTAGTGAAATGCCTATCAAAGTCGCTATGTACAAAACCAGTACGACTGTTATGGCAAAAAAAGATGGGTCAGACAGAGTGCCGTCCCTTATAGTCGATGAGAGTGCTATTTGACGGGATAGGAGGAAAAATAATCCAACCCCTACCCATGGTCCAATTAATTGCTCAACAAAACTATCGGCTGGTATTACCTTTCGGTTCCTGGCATCGATGAAAACTAGGGACCCACTGGTTGCAGCTCTTATTATCGAGATGGCAGCCACCAAAATAACGTATACGCCTACTGTTATGGCAGCTATAACGTTGAAGGAAAAGGAAAGGTAGGAAACTATCAGGTAAGCGAATACCCCTAGTAGAACAGTGATAGGTAATCTGTGAATCGCTGCGATAACTGGTTCTGGGGGACGGCTCGGGTCACCAGGCCTTTCCATCCAAACAACATCCCAGCCTGTTGCTCTTTTAACCAACTTGAGAACCAAAAGAAGAATTCTTTTCTCGATTAGAATCCACTCAAAAAATCTAGTCACGGGTAAAAGTGGTAAAAAGACAAATCCGGCAGGTATGCTAAGGATCGGCCAGACAACCAATGATGGTACTAACAAGAAATGCCTCATGTCCAATGGATTTAGCATATCTGTTTCTATTCTGGTCTGCCTCTCAATATCGATGTCATACTGTCTGGCGGTTCTGTCGAGTTCGGCTCTGAAATTTTTAATTGGATATCCAGAATCTATTACGGATGTGAACCGTTCTTTGTAATGTAAGTGCTCGGGCTCATTACCGATCCACCAAGACCATAGAACTCTCAAGGGCACCGTTAGTAGAACCGGTATAATTAGGATAAGTATCGCAGAGATGATGTCCCCGGAGTGTTCAGACACATTTGATTCTCATTGGGTAGTGGAGTTGAATCTATCCTCGACAACGGCCCAATTTACGACGTTCCACCAGGCATCTACGTAGTCTCCGCGCCCGGGCCCGTACTTCTTGTAGTATGCATGCTCCCAAACGTCTATTCCCAGTATTGGAGTGTCGCTGCAGCCCTCTATGTTCATTAGGGGGTTATCCTGATTGGGAGAACTGCATATGGAGAGCTCTCCATTATTACTACACAACCAGGCCCAACCGGAGCCAAATCTTGTCATTGCAGAGGCTTTGAATGCTGCCTTAAATTCATCAAATGAACCAAATTTAGCCTCTATAGAAGCCAGCAATTTACCACTTGGGCTTGAATTACCTGAATCTGCTGGAGACATTGACTCCCAGAAGAAGCAGTGATTCCAATATCCACCTCCGTTGTTTCGGACCGCTGCATTTTCAGCGCATTTGTTGAGGATTTCTTCTATTGATCTTCCCTCGTGTTCGGTCCCTTTGATGGCCGCGTTTAGCTTGGAGGTGTAGCCAGCATGATGTTTGGAATGGTGTATCTCCATAGTGAGGGAGTCTAAATGCGGTTCTAGTGCGTCATAACTGTAATCCAACGTAGGGAGTTCGAAGGTCATACTACACCCTAGCAGGACATATCTATCAAGGTGTCGAGGTTAAGTATATTGTACCACTTACGAAATACATACCCATGGCACGTATACTGGCTAACGACGGCCTTGACTCATCCTGCATCGAATACCTCCTAGATCGAGGTCACGTGGTAGTGTCTGATCGTGTGGGAGAAGAAGACGTTCAAAACGGAGCTTTATCTGGCTTTGACTGCATAATTGTTAGATCAGCTACTAAATTGAATTCTGATGCAATTACCGCCAATTCAGGATCTGGATCTAAACTTAAACTCATTATAAGAGCAGGGGTGGGCCTAGACAACATTGATTTAGAGGCTGCAGAGTCGTGCGGAATTGTTGTGAGGAATACACCCGCAGCATCCACAAATGCCGTAGTTGAATTCACAATAGCGCATCTGTTAACGGGCATACGTATGATATCCAGAGCAGATAGAGACCTGAGGGGTAACAAATGGACAAAGGGCCTGCTTAGGGGCAGTGAGCTGTCTGGTAAAAATCTGGGACTTGTCGGATACGGCCGGATAGCGAGGAGTGTAGCCAACATATCCAGAACATTTGGTATGAACGTACACACATATGACCCCTTATTGCTGCGCAATAAGATTGATGATGATCATATCACTATTCACGACTCTATAGAGTCACTGTTCACAAATTGTACCCATATTTCCATCCATTGTGCCAAGAATGATTCTACAGAGAACATCGTGAATGGTGATTTGATAATGTTGATGCCAGATAAATCGCCGGATGGGGTCCTTTGTGGGCGTCACATAGTGAATTGCTCAAGAGGGGGTATTATGGTTGAGAAGGATGTGTATACTCTCGTCGAGTCTGGATTCATTACAAGTCTGGGTGTTGACGTTTTCGAGAAGGAGCCGGAAGGAAATCCAACACTCACAGCCCTATCAAACGTGACTTCCACCCCCCACATTGGAGCATCTACAAGGGAAGCACAATTGAGAATAGGATGGGAGGTTGTCGACATAATAGAAGACCTGTTGACCTAATCCAAGTTATGCATAGACGTAAGTGCTTTACTGTAATTCTCCAGCTCTTCAGGAATACTAATGCCGCTGATTGCTGACTTCAAAGATATGTTTCTGGATTTCTTTTCTCTCCAGACCATGGTGTTAAACTCGACTATGGCCTTGGTAACCCCCCCTAAATCTTCTAGATTCGTCGAAATGAGGTCAGGATATGCACTGGCGTCAATGGTCCCCTCATCGTAAAGGACCTTTGTAAGGTGGTGACAGAATAGAGGACAAACGGGAGAGAAGATTTTCAAAGAGCCCCTCAGTATAGTGTGAAGCGTCCAAGTGGCGCTTGCATCACCATCATACAGCCTCCCCTTGGCCATTTCCATCCAGTGGCTCGGAAAGA
>DAMH01000029.1:5968-83179 GCA_002499585.1 Euryarchaeota archaeon UBA552
TCGCAGAGTATATGTCTATGTTGCGCCAGTGGGCCTTGGTACTTTCCAGCATCTCTTGATATTCTGTAATGATCCAGGAATCCTCTGGTCTCAAATCCATTGGTTTCGGAATTTCTGTGGGGAATTGGCTTGCAAACCTCGCGACATTGTAAATCTTGGTTAGAACGCCAAAATATTTGGATTCAATCTCTTCGGGGTTGATGTGGAAATCATCCCCCACCTGAGCATCAGCGGCCTTCCACAAACGGAAACACTCAGATCCGATTTTACTGGCTTGCAGCTTAACTGATTTACCATCGGGGCCCCGGATTTTCCAAGATCCGGTCTTACCATCGAGACCACAATCCAGAACAGAGTTAGCGTCTATACCATTCCCCCATGACTTGGACATCTTTCGTCCCCATGGATCCATGCCTAGTCCATCAATCCACACGGTTTTGAATGCCGGCTTATCGAGTAAATGGGCGCTTTTTAGCAAAGTGTAATACAACCATGTCCTGACTATTTCTTTTCCCTGTGGTCTCAAGGATGTTGGAAACGACTTATTGAATAGGATAGCTTCCTTTCCGTAGCCAGACACAAACAGGTTCGAATTAGAAGAGTCCATCCATGTATCGAACACCTTTTCTTCACCAGTTATTTTTCCAATGTCAATATCCTCTATTGTTCCCAGTATTTCCTTGGTATGCCTGTCTAGTACTACAGAGCCGGCGGGGGGATTTTCATTCCATGGCTGGACATAGGTTCCCGCGGGTGGCAAAATCAGGATAGTACCGTCCTTGCCATACCAAAGGGGTATCTCTGTATGATACCATCTTCGGCGACTAATTGGCCAGTCAATGGAAATGTTATCCATCCAGTCCAACAGTAGTTGTTTGTTTCTCGGGGGGACGAAAACAATATCATCAGTCAATTCCTTAATCCTAGATTGGATTTCAGTTTGTTTTACGTACCATTCTTTCAGTAGGATTATCTCAACCGGATTTTCACCCCGTTCACTAACTGGAACCTCTTGTTCTCTGTCCTCCAGGCTTTGAATTTGGTTACTATTTGATAGTAATTGAATGGACTTTTCCCTTGCGGCTTTCACAGTTAATCCTTCCAATGGACCGGAAACTTCAGTCATTTTTCCCTCTAAGTCGATAGCCTGAAATGGAGTTAATTTCAATTCTCTGAAAACGGATACATCATTTTGATCTCCATAACTGCAGACCATCAGTATACCAGAACCAAATTCCATCTTAACGGAGGGATGTGCCTGGATCGTAACGGTTTCATTACGTTTTTTTACTGGAAGCGGGAGAACGGCCTCTTTTCCGATTAGGTGAGTATATCTTGGATCGTCAGGGTGAACTAAAACTACTCCACAGGCACAAATCAGTTCTGGCCTAGTGGTGGATATTACAATTTCTTCACCGTCGACTGTGGACCATATCACATTAGCCAATTGTGTCTTTCTCGTGATCCTCTTGACCTCTGCGTCAGCTATGGTCGTCCCCTCGACTGGATCATAGAGGTTAGGCCGTAGATCTTCAATTATTACGCCCTTTAAGAGCATCTCTCTGAATATGCTTTGTGTGATTGCTCTGTAGTCAGGAGAATCCGTATGATATTCCCTCGAGAAGTCACAAGATAATCCGACTCTGTGAGCTGTGAGCTTCATCTCTTCGGTGTACTCGTCGATGGTTTCCTTGCATTCCCGTATGAAGTCAGATCTGTTAAAAGATCTCATTTTCCTTTTGTGTTTCTTTTCAACCGTGAATTCTATGTTTATGCCATTTCGATCAACGCCCCATGGAAAGAAGACCTCCTTCCCGAGCAATCTTTGACTCCTTGCAATGACGTCAATCATACTGTACTGAGCTACTGCTCCGATATGCCACGTTCCGCTAGGGTACGGAGGCGGAGTATCTATCACATACACCTCCTTATCCGAAGCAGGGTTGAATCTGTACATAGTATCCTTATTTGATACCGAAGAGAGTTCTTCCAATATTCTGTGTTCCAGATTTACAGACCAACGCTTGTCCTTTAGTTTAGGTTTACCCATGCTTACGAACCCCTCGCCAAGGCCGTACCTATTGACAATTGTCATTGAGTTGGGTAATCTACAATTTTGATGCAATGTGTCAGTGGTATTGAAGCAGTTGTTCTCTCTCCAAGGGGCATGGCGGGAGGCGACGACGTTGCTTCAAGACTGAGATCCATCAGTTCTAACGTCAAAAAGGGATTTCATGGAATAAGAAAGGGGGACCAAATCAACGGCACCAACAGACCCCCGATAGATACAAGCAACCTCCTCATAAAAGCCCCAGTCGTAATAGTGATTCTATGCCTATCCGTGACCGGGTTCTTTCTTGGTCACTCAGGGATAAATGACTGTAGAGATGGATATCAACCTTCATGGTGCAGTGAAGAATCTGCTATGAACGTTAACGGAGATTTGGAAGTCTATCTCCCACAAGGATCTGATATTAGTGCCAACCTGTATAGGGTAGAGGAAATCTGGACGACCAATGTGATGATCATATACGTAGAATCTGAGGACTATAACATAACAACTGTCAGAATTTTAGAAGAGATGGACCGTATAGAAAGGGGCTTGAACACACACAGGGACGACAACGGACAGGTAGACGACATAATTTACGCCCTTTCGATTTCTACAGTCGTGAAAGAGGTTAATTCTAGCGCAGGGAGGGTGATAAGCTCATTTGGATCCGGTATTGCGACTGCAATAGGAAATGAAGAGCTTTCAGAATCAATAAATGCTACACTGGCGCAGAATGAAGACTTCATTGGAAATTATGACATACCTGATGAACAACAAAGAGTGGATCAAATATTGGATGAAATGCCACAGAATGCTCTTGATAAACTTGTCAGAGACGTTGGGAGGGATTACAACAACGACGGTTTCAAAGAGGCAAAAAAAGCTGGCTACTGGAACAGGGCGGTCATAATTATCGGGGTTGCCGATGACATAGACCGTGACGGAGACGGGGTTGCCGACTCATCAGTTTCACAATTAATTGAAAGGACCCAGGGCATCATTACCGAAGTAGCTCGGGTGAACAATTGGAACAGCGACGAGTCAGATTGTATCCAAGACGCCAATTCCACTGACGGAGACAGGTGTCTAAATCTAAAAATGACATTAACAGGCCCCGTACCACTTACAAACGCCGTCACAGAAGAGTCGTTTAAGCTGTTTTGGAAAGTATTTCCCATTGGAGCAATAGCTGTTGCTCTTTCCCTATTCTTCTTTCACTGCGATCTCTTACAAACCGGGCGAATTAGGTTCGTTCAAGGGATAAAAGTCGTAATTATTTCTGGTTTACCTACCTTATGCTCCGTATTCATCACAATGGGCATAATTGGGTTTACCGATTATGAAGTGACCATGACTGTAATAATCGTTGGTCCAATAGTGTTAGCTCTAGGCGTTTCTTATGGTTTACACATAACCAACAGCTACGCTGAGAATAAGGGGTCCCCTGAGGAGAAAATAAAACAGGCACTAGACTCTACCGGAAGGGCAGTTTTACTTTCAGCAATAACCACGATCATTGGATTTATTTCTTTGACATTCACGCCGATGGCACCCATTCAGACTGTAGGATGGTGCCTGGCTATGGGCATAGTCGTAGTCTATATCATGACAATGCTGATGGTTCCTAATCTGACGATGATTCTAGATTTGAAGAAACCATCGCACCCACCGCCACGCATTTTCAAGTGGGGTGTTGGGATACCTACGAAGTGGAGCAAACTAACGCTTGTGGTTTTCATGACTTTTGTACTGATATCTGCGGGTTTGAGTAGAACTAATGTGGAGGAAAACATAGACCTCCTAGAAATGGCGCCACAGGATGTCGATGCAGTTCAGAAACTTGGTACCTATTCAGATGAGTTTGAAGGCGGGCAGCCTGGTTTCTTACTCATAGAAACGGACATATCGGCTGATCCATCCTTATTCTCAGATCCAGTCGAACTAGGAGATCCATATTCTAATCTGGAAGGGATGGAAGAGTTAGAGTCCAAGTGTAATCAAGTCGATAGTACAACTGCCCTGTCTGTAGTGTTTCTGATGAAGGCAATTGCTGTTGGGGTGAATGTATCGGGGACACCAATAAATGACATAATAGAAGACCTGCCGCTACCCGACCCAATCGATGATCCCGTGGATCAAGTATCAGACATTATATTCAACAACAGTCGTAGCGGAAATGTGTCATTTTGGGGAGCATTGGATCTACTAGATGCCCAGGAGGCAGGCGGCGTCCAAGCCCAAAATTTCCTGATATACGTCTTTTACAACAGTCTCTCACTGGAGATGAGAGAGTTCTTCATAGCACCCGATTTCCAATCAAGCCTGATATACATCGACATGCCGTTCATGGACGTTCAGAGCACCAAGTCTGCAACTGAACAAATTGACCTATACGCCAGTCAGGACACCTCTGGTGCATTGACATCTACGCCTCTGGTAGGAGTTGCTTCAATCACAATCGAAGTCAACGAGTTGATCGTTGACTCACAATGGAGGTCCTTAGGATTCGCACTCCTCTTCACAGTGATAACACTTGGATTAGTCTTCCGAGATCTGAGGTTCGCATTGCTGACAACTATCCCTGTGGGCTTTACTGTGGGTATGCAATGGATGGTTATGGATTCCGGTGATGTAACATTGTCACTTGTAACTGTGATGATTGGATCTATCTTGGTAGGTGTGGGAGTGGATTTCTCTATACACATTGCAAATAGGGTCAAGAAATTGGGTGGCACAATAGAGGCTATACAGACCTCGTGTGCGAGTACCGGTCTGAGTCTATTTGAAGCAACAATAGTAACGGCCTCTGGGATGACTTGTGCTTACCTAATACCCATTCCTGCGTTGAAGCCCTTTATTACAGTCATAATCATATTATTAGTGGTAGCATCTTTATCTGCTTTATTTCTTCTACCAGCGATATATGCATTCCTTGTGAAATCAGGTATTCCTTTGACAGGGGGGTCAAGCTCAATGATAATGAAAATTTCTGGAAATCTGGTCAAGCAAAATGATGAGGAAGTTCAGGTACCCATGTACGATGCAAAGGAGGTTTGGTGAATGAAGAAATGGTTAATGAAAAGTGAACTAGATGTATATCCATGGAGTCAATTGGTCAAGGACGGAGGAACCCATTGGGACGGAGTGAGGAACTATCAGGCTAGGAACTTCATGAGAGATGATATGAAAATTGGAGATCAGATATTGTACTATCACTCCAATTGTAAACCCCCACACGTAACTGGTGTTGCGATAGTTGTGAGGGAGGGTTACCCCGATCACACTTCTTGGGATCCTGACTCGAAATATCATGATTTAAAATCCTCTCCTGAATCACCAAGGTGGTATATGGTGGACATCAAACCTCTTTGCAAACTTAATGACGTAAGCCTACTAACCATGAGAGAGAACCCGGCCCTCAGTGGAATGCTACTGTTAGCCAAGGGACAAAGGCTCTCAGTTCAACCTGTGGAAGATATCCATTTTGATGTGATATGCAAAATGGGGGGCATCGATCCCTCCGATATAGCTAGTCAGTTTGATTGACAGCGAGGTGGGCGCGTCTTTGGTGGACGGTCGTATTTTCGTCTGTGGATACACCAATCTTCTCCGCCCCGCTTTCCCGAGGCATCCAGAGTCCCCAGTCGGGCTGCTCGCTTCCGCGCCTGACCTGATTCCCGGGTGATACAGTCACCGATTCCCTCCGGAATAGGCCTCTGTTAACCTCGATCTCTCGGGGGCGAGGCATCTCAGTTAATCGATGGTACATTCGAAAATCGTCTCCGCCGCCCTCAGACTTCGGGTCACCATATCGGCGATTTGTGATACAGAGCACGCCAGCACTCCCCCTAGCCCGGCTCCCCGGCAACGGGTACACATTTTAACGAATCCATACAGATACCCATCTGAGGTATTCATGTTTATTCTACAGCTTCGTATTTTGATGGGCATCCGGTTTGAACTACGGTCGCATCGATCTCCCAACCATTGTCTCCAATTCTCAATTTGCCCTGCACAGCAACGGTTGTGCCCTCGGTCAGGCCGTCAGGCACTGCTATGCCTGAGGCGTCGATGATTACCTCGTGTTCATTTCCCGTCAAAACGAAGATGACCCCGTATTCATCAACTGACCCTTCTTTCACTGAGCCTCTTACATGTACATCTTTCCCTATGTAATCCTCGTGGTTGGAAATCATTTCATCTACTGTGATTTGTGGTAATGGACGTGCTTGGATCAGCATCGCTAATACAAGGATCGATAGTAAGCTGCCGACGGTAAAAAGTCTAGCAACCCTGGTTGTAGTCACAATTGTTGGATGAGGAGGGTATTCATCAGACTTACCTTCAAGTGTTTGAGTGAATACCGACCGCGTCTTGTATATTCTCAATGCCGGATTGCTTCATTTTCTTCTGCAAACCTCGTATTATCCTCTTTACCACGGCCGGCCCAGAAAACACTAGTGCCGAGTAAATTTGAAGCAATGTCGCTCCGTTAGTTATCGCGTCCCATGCGGACTCGGCGCTGTCGATTCCCCCGACACCAACAATCGGGTATTCGGAACCGACTTGGTTGTAGACGTTTCTTATAACTTCGAGACTCCTTGGATGAAGAGGTCGACCCGACAGGCCTCCGATTTCACTAAATGCTCGTCTTGAGCGTGTAGAAGTAGGCTTGGGCCTGCTGACGGTAGTGTTTACAGCTACGAATCCGTCTATCCCATTTCTTATCGCAATCTCGACCATCAGTCTTATCGCATCATTTGATTCGTCGGGTGATATTTTGTACAATATAGGCTTCTTGTCTTTTTGACTGATTTTGAATTCATTGATCTCTCTTAGGAGAGTGTCCAATATATCTGGCTCCGCAAGCTCCCTGAGGCCTGCTGTGTTTGGAGATGAGACATTGATAACAAACATATCTGCAAGGTCCCACAGCTGTTGCATCGTAGCGATGTAATCTTTACTCGGACGGGCATCTCCCATGGCAACCTTGCTACACCCTACGTTGACAGCCAGAGGAGTAGTGGGCCAACCACCCGATTCCATGGTTGTGATCAGTGTTTTTCTGATAGATACGGCTCCCGGATTGTTGAACCCCATTCTGTTTATCAAAGCATTATCGGAATCTGATCTGAACATTCGTGGTTTTGGATTACCATCCTGTGCATGGTAGGTGACGCCGCCACCCTCAGTCCAAGCAAACCCCACAGAGGGCCAGAGTGACAAGGCCTCACATTTCTTGTCCATACCTGCTGCCAGACCCACAGGGTGTCTGAATGACATGCCAAATGCCTCGGTGGGTAGGGAAGGGGTCCCATACAAGGAGCCCAACATTTTCTGTCCGACCATTGTAGATGCCAATCCGGCACCAA
The DNA here is from genome assembly GCA_002499585.1 of Euryarchaeota archaeon UBA552. Lineage (GTDB taxonomy): Archaea > Thermoplasmatota > Poseidoniia > Poseidoniales > Thalassarchaeaceae > MGIIb-N1. The sequence goes on from DAMH01000029.1 coordinate 13,394, forward strand.
TCTTGATGCTGACACCATGGGTTCTCTCAGAATCTAGAAACCTCAAAAAAGGCCTTACAATCAGTCTATACACCATTGTACCTACCTCACCAAACAGTAACAGGTTATTGAAGGATTGGCGTTTTAGATGGGTCATGGCATCCATTGATGGGTACCGTGAAATGGCCAAACGGATTCTTAGATCGAGGGGCATCATATATTCTGGAGACGTCAAATTTGCAACTGATCTAACTGATTATCTGATCAAAGCATCTGACATCAATCCCAAAGTAAACGTAGAGATGGAAATTCAATTCAAGACCAATGGCCTACCTATCAAAATCACCCCAATGGGCGCCCATGGAATTTTTATCAGTAAAGACCCGCCTCATTCTCATGATTTATTATGGATATGGGATGACATCCCTTATGTTTCGAAAAATCTGATGAGGGAGATCCAACTGTTGGCATCCGCTGGTTATCCCGGATGCATTGGTTGCGTTGATAACACCCCCTGGTCAGAATCTAAATGGCGTGACATCAGATTAAATCAGTGATAGTATGCCCATTTAGATTATACGGCTCCCACTAGCCGAGGAGATTGAACAAAGATGGTCAGCCTTGTAGTAGTAGAATCTGGTGCTAAGGGTAAGAAGATACAATCTTATCTCGGGAAGGATTTCATCGTAGAATCTTGTAGAGGACACGTACAAGACCTACCGGGAAAGGGTTATCCAGATCGGAAACAAGCTAACAAAGCCATGTGGGCATCAAAGGAGGATGTTCTACCAACCCCTCCTTGGGCATGGACGGACCATAGTGGAAAGAGTGCTGAAAAAACCATCAAAACCATGTTATCAAAAGCCAAGAAAAATAATGTAACGCGTGTCTACATAGCCACCGACCCGGATAGAGAAGGCGAGTTCATAGCCTGGAGGTTGGCTGAGATATTTTCAGATTACGAAACAGTGAGAGTTACTTTCAATGAAGTTACTAAGAAAGCTATTAGCCAGGCTATCGAAAATCCAAGAGATGTGGACATGAATCTCGTTGAGGCTGCAAAGGTTCGCAGGTTTATGGATCGATTAGTTGGCTATAGAGCGTCTAAATTTTCCAGATCATGGAATCTTACCTCAATGGGCAGAGTTCAAACTCCTACATTGGGGATATTAGTTGAACGAGAGATGGAAAGGATAGGTTTCAAACCACAACCATACTATGCTGTTACAGCTGAGTCGGAAGAATTTTCCTTCAAGACTAGGTTCCATGAAAAGGACGAAAAGGGGGCATGGTTCGACCACTCCTCAGAAAAACCCAAGCACTACCCTGACCGGACTAATAATCTAGAGCTCGCCGAGTTGGCCGTTAAATCAATCAACCTCTCCAGAGCAATCACAATAACCGATTGTAGAAAAGGATCTAGACGATCGAAGCCCCAACCCCCGTTTTCCACTCCCACACTCCTTCGAGCCGCCGGATCCCATCCAAAACTAGGGTGGGGTAGCAAGAGGATAATGCAAGTTGCGAATGATTTGTACCAACAGGGGCTCATTACTTACCTAAGAACAGACTCAACGAGAGTCAGTCCGGAAGCAATGGAATCACTTAGGAATTTTTTGCTGAAAGAACTGGGTAAGGAATCTTTACGACAAGCGGGTACCAATCATAAAGAATCAAAGAGCAATCTCACACAAGACGCTCACGAGGCTATACGTCCCACGAATCCGTCAATACGAGAACCAGAGGGGTTAGATAAATCTCAAATGACACTTTACAAATTGATCTGGAGTAGATTTGTTGCAAGCCAAATTGTCGACTCCGAATATGATACGATATCAATCAAGGGTCATGTAGAAGGTTTCCCAAAAATGCTCACTACCAGTACATCATGGAGAGTAAAAGAGGGTTGGGAGTGGGCTTTTGGGGAATTAAAAGAGCCTCCCAAACTTGAGCCACCCAAAACGGACACTGAAGTAGGCTCCGTAATACAATTTAGGATCGATGAAGATTCTCCAAGATTAATAGTTGACGAGACAAAACCACCGAATCGTCTTAGGCAACATACCCTGGTTGAAAGCATGCAAAAAAACGGTATAGGAAGACCGTCGACATACGCTACCACGGTCGAAAAATTACTTGATGACAAGAGAAAGTATGTGACCAGTGAAAATGGATCTTTGGTCCCCACAGACCGAGGTATCATGCTTTGGAAGGAAATAGCCCCGATGTATGGCACAGACGGAGACAGGGGTGTCTTTGAAACTCAATTTACTGCAAAAATGGAGGATAGTCTTGACGGAATCGAACACGGCTTATTGGAGGCCCCTGATGTATGGACCAACTTCGTGAATGATTTTTCTGAGGCCCACAACTGTGCCCTTGATCTAAGAAGGTCAAAGCCAACTCCGAAACAACTTTCTTTCCTAAAACAATTACTTAATTCATTAACGGAAGAGGAGCAAAAAAAAGTTCTTGAAGGACAAGACGTCGAAGAAATAGATGGTGATACTGCAAAGAGGGTAATAGACGAGTTGACAGAAAGAAACGTTGTTGCTGGGGCGTCAGAAAAGCAAATGAAATTAATCTTCAAGTTATGCGATCAATTGAACATGTCTTACCAAGATGCATCGAAATTAGTTGATGTAGAGGAACTGGAACAGTTAACTGGCGGTAGAAACGGCTCTGCTTCGCAACTGATTTCCAATCTCATTGAGATACAATCCAACACCCCCAGACCCCCTACGGAAAGACAATTAAGTTACCTTAGATCGTTACTTGCCAAGGCAGGGACCGAGGAGTCTGTCTTCTGCAAGAGTAGGTCTGTGGAATCATTGGATACCCTGCAGTCCTCGACCGTAAGCGAGGCAATCCAAATGCTCAGAGATCAGTTGGGGATCAAAGGAAGAGGGAAGAAGAGGAAGTAGACTGATGAAGGTAGACGCACTCATAATTGGTGGGGGACCAGTCGGAGGCTATCTAGCCAAACAACTGGCTGTCATGGGGCACTCTGCCCTGATTATCGAGGAACACGAGCAAATCGGAAGGCCATTTCAATGCGCTGGCCTCATTAATCCAGGTTCCATGGGTAAGGTCGGTCTAGAAAGCACGGCGCAAACTAGAATTTGGGGGGCGAGGATACATAGTCCGTTTGGCACACTAGTCGAAATAGGGACGCCTGAAAGGACAAGGACTTGGTCGGTCTGCAGGAAGTTATTCGACGAGGCGGTGGTTACCCAGGCCCTCAGAGCCGGAGCGACTCTGAAGCTTAACACCAAACCAACCGCTACGAAGGTCATGGATGATAGAATTGAAACTACGTGTGTAACCAATGGTAGTGAAATTACAGTATCATCAAGGGTCCTGTTAGGCTGCGATGGGGCACATTCATGGGTAAGGAGATACCACAGGATGGGGAACATCAGAGAGATGATGATCGGGTATCAAATCGATGTGACAGGTTATAGTCACAAAGAAGGGAAATTAGACATGTATACAGGTCACGACATCGCCCCAGGTTTCTTCGCATGGGCTATACCGACCGGAACTACAACCAGAATAGGCACATTCAGTCGAGCGGATTTACTCCAAGAAAGATCTAGCGAGGAGACGCTTAACTCACTTCTTACGCATGAAATTTGGTCAGATCGTTTTTCTAATTGTAATGTCGTAGGACGTTACTGTGGCCCCGTACCTGCGAAGCCATTGACCCGTCCCAGCCGTGGGAGGATTATGTTATTTGGAGACGCAGCTGGGCTGTGCAAACCAACTACTGGTGGCGGAATAGGGCCAGGTTTTGATCATGTAGATTCATCATTGGAACACATTAGCCGAGTAATAAGTAAGGACACCATAAATAAGCGAAAGGCCGATAAGGTGACATCTGGGATAATAAAACCGATATCTCGGAAACACGATAGGGCAAGAGCGCTCAGAGACGCATTTCTAACTAGTACAACGGACGAAGAACTGGAATCAATATTCAAAATTTGGGCTAAGCCGCAAGTGATAGAATTAATACAGAAATATGGTGAAATCGAAAATCCCATACCACTCGGCCTAAAAATGCTGAAAGAGGTACCGGAGTTCAGGAGAGTCGCCTCGAAAGCCGCTGGTTCGTTGATTTTTGCGTGATGATCATGTCCACTTCACAAATATCCATGAGATACCCTCCGTTTGACCGGGACAGGGCAAATCCGGAAAATATGGAGAGAGTAATTTGCCAAATTCATGGTAATCCCATCTCCAAACATCCAATTAAGATCGGCGATTTGTCGTCCTGGCACGCACACTGGATTCCATCTACAGAGAATGAAAATCAAAAACAAATAGAGATGGGAGTGATTGGATACCCGGATGACAGAGTTATTTCAAAGAGGCATGGATGGTTCATAAAACCTGACCCACTTCATAAGTTCTCTCGAAAGGTTCTGCCCTATGGTGTATTTGCAATCTTTAGTGCTTTGATTATACAAGCCATATTCGGGTCAATTTTACCTAGTGTACCGTTTTTCGGCGACCTACTAAGCAGTCCGGTATCCATAGGGCCGCTAGATTATCCCGCTATTTTGTTCATAGCATTCCCACTATTCATTGTACCCATATTTCTCAGAGTTGCTTCAAATCTACGTGATATAAGAAAACAAAGAGCATTCTCAAACGATCCGCTTGACGACATCGAGATGGAACTCGATTGGACCGGAGATGGAGTCACAATGAGAATTTTGAATTTGCCAAAGCAATTTGAACCCACACAGGCCAGGCTAGTGGTTGGTATGCTTGTACCCGAAAGGGATGCTGTCCTAGATGTTATCGGTAGGGACAGCGGAGGTCAACCGCCACCTGGACTATCAACTCCTACACCAGTATCAGTAATAGCTCTGGGAGAGTCCGACGGCACTAGTGTAGGAGAATCAGTACCGATGCCATCTGACATGGCCGGTTCATTGCTGTTGGAGCCCTTGAGAGTCTACCACTCCGGTACCTGGGTTTCGTTAAGTTCAATTCATGATTCTTTTTTTCTCCCAGAACCAGAAGAAAAATGGCCTGGTTCCATGTACTCGCCATTATTCTCTGTTCATTGGGAAGTTCAGATGATAGGCAAGAAGATACACACGGACTCGAAGGAAGCTAAAGCGGGTGCGAATCCGTCCTCAGGAGAACCCACTGACATTGGTTGGGCCCAAGTGGTTATAGTACCACCAAGAGATTTCCCGATTAAGATTGAGAGGATGCCGCTTTCTGAGGCCAGGGACCTAGACCCCATCGGTGGTTGGCCCATTTCTCAGGAAATTGTAATCTGAATCCCGTTTCATTGGTATGAAACCGGCCTCTTTAATCAAATTCCGCAGTTCTTTTTCTGTAACCGATGTCCTAGATGTACCGGAAGCAGATACCACATTCTCTTCCATCATCGTTGACCCTATGTCATCCGCTCCGGCACTCAACCCCATTTGTGCTATGTCTAGACCCATGGTCGGCCAAGAGGCTTGTATGTGCTTTACATTGTCTAAATAGAGTCGAGAAATAGCGAGGTGCCTAAGGTAATCTACTGAGCCAGCCCCCATTGTTGATTTGTTCCTGCCTCTATTTCGTCTCCCAAATGCATTATTCTCAAGCTGAACTGGCCATGCTATGAACGATGTAAAGCCTGCTCTACCGTTGTTATGGGCCTCATCCTGTAATGCTCTGATTTTATCTAAGTGCTGTATTCTTTGTGCTAAACTCTCGCCAAACCCAATGACGTTTGTGGCCGACGTTGTGAGGTCCAAGGATTGTGCCTCTCCCATCACCTTCAACCAGCGATCTGATGATCCTTTTAGTCTGGAGACATTTGACCTAACATCGTCCACAAGCATCTCCGCTCCTCCCCCCGGTAAACCAGTCATTCCTGCCTCTTTCAATTGTATCAGAACTTCTATTGTGGTCAGGCCAGTCACATCAGATATTCCTTCTATCTCAATTGGTGAAAAGCAGTCTAGGGCTACAGTAGGATGCCTCCTTCTTAATTCTGATAGGAGATCAAGATAATAATCAATTCCAAGATCGGGGTTTACCCCGCCTTGCATCAGGATTCGTGTACCACCAATCTCCTCAAGTTCTTTGATTCGTTGGCTTATCTCGTCTACATCTTGAGTGTAAACTTCTGGGTGCCCGGGCGGCCTGTAGAAAGAGCAGAAATGACAATTTATTGTACATATGTTAGTATAATTGATATTCCTATCGACTAGATATGTTGCAATTCCTCCCGGGTTTAATTCTAGCCTCCTTCTGTTGGCGATCTCAAGAAGTTCGTAAAAAGGCATATTTTCGTAAATTTCCAGGGCCTGATCTGGGCCAATTCTCTCTGCAAACGAGGATCCGTATAAGTTACTGATTGACAAATTACACACCCGTACCTATAATCCTCTCAAGATCCTCAACACTCTTGGGTGCTTTATCTGTCAAAACCACTGGGCCAGCATCAGTGATGAGGACGTCATCCTCTATCCTGACACCGATACCTGTGTAGGTGTCGTTTACCTCCTTAACGTCGACCCATGAGGGGAAATACAACCCTGGCTCCACTGTTAAGATCATGCCAGATTCGAGTATCCTACCATCACCTACTCCATCGGGCCTTGTTACACCTACATCGTGTACATCCAAGCCCAGGGAGTGGCTAGTTCCGTGCATGAAATACTTTCTGGACATTCCATCGAGGTTTTTCCCCATAGCCTCTTCGTACGTACAATTCAAAATGCCCAATTCTATGAGTCCCATGGATATTGTCGACATGGCCGCTTTGTGGGGGTCCAGCCAATGATTCCCAACTTTGCATTCAAGTATTGCTTGGGTTTGGGCAGCCAATACCAACTCGTATATTTCCCTCTGAGCTTTGCTGAACTTGCCATTCACGGGCCATGTACGAGTGATGTCTGAAGCATAACCGTCTACCTCGCATCCGGCGTCGATTAGTACAAGTGACCCTTCGGTGATCTCCTCGTCATTCTTATGGTAATGTAGTATGGTTGCGTTGTCGCCGCCCGCTACTATGGATCCGTAACTCGGCTCAGCCAGATTTCGTGTGAACTCATGCTCTATCTCAGCCTGTATCATTTGTTCACTGGTATCGCCTAGTGTTTGTTTCATAGCTCTGATATGGGCTTGGACGGCAACATTAGCTGCCTTTTTCATAATTTCGACCTCTGGATCCGATTTTCTCATTCTCATCTCTGCTAAAAGGTTTGAAGGGTCCGATATGGAATCCGGCCCTATTCCTGTTACTGATCGCTTCCGATCTTTGTACCCTAATATCCTAGCTACACAAGCATCAAGCTCATCGTCCAATCCCTGTTGAAGGAATATGGTTTTTCTTTGTTTAATTTCTTGCTCAAGTTGTTCTATCCTAGTCGACCATGGAAATGCTTTGTCAACCGGCCAATGGGCTTGCGCATTTATCGTTCCCACTCTTTTTCCTTCCCATCTCTCAGCCAACTCGTCCCTCTCTCTGACAAATAGGGATGTAACCCATCGATCATCATCATATAAGGCACAGAATAATGAACAAGGCTCTTCCCAACCACTGAGATACAAGATATCAGAGGATGGCCTGTAGGGGTAATAGACATCATTGGATCTTATCTTCATAGGATTCGTAGGGATCAGCAGGATTGAATCCGTGCTAAGTTGAGATAACAGTACACTCTGTCGACGGGTATACTCGTCATCACCGAATACAGGTCCACTGTCCATTAATATCTCCGGTTTCTAACTGATACTTGAGTATGTGGTCTCATTCAACTGTATTTGGTTTCCATTTTGGGATGTTGAAGTTTGTTCGTCTTCGGCGGTACAGAAAGGTAACAAAAAACAGTGAGATTATGGATAAGGATAGGTAAAGAAATGTCCGATCGCTTGAGTTGTCATCTTTTCTGAATTGGAATTTAAGAGTTTTCTGAGAGCCGTCATCATCCATAACCTCCAGTATGACGTCTCTGTGTTCATATTCACCTAATGGCCACTCCTGAATGGTGTGTACACAGCCTTCCAGCCATATATTTTGGTCTAGATACCAATTACAACTAATTCCCCCCTCGTCACCAGAGTTGGTCGCTAAAGCCATGATCATCCAAGGGCCCTCATCTTCTGGAATTCCTATCCTTGAATTTTCACCTATTGTAAAATCACCTATTGATGCTGAAATAACAGGTTCTGTGTCTATTATTCTAATCTCCCTCTCAAGTGTGGCAGAATTCATCGAAGTATCGTAGACAGTCAACCTGATTTTGTACGTTCCTGCAACGTTGATATTCATGGTGGCACTAGAATCGTTCTCATCATATGTGATTGGGGCGTCTGTCGGACCTCGCATTGCGGTCCAAACATAACGAAGTGGCTCATAGGTATCAGGATCATAACTCATCGATCCGTCAAGTAAAAGAGGTGCAGATTGCTCATTCTGATCATAGTTTAATTCAAAAATTGGTATTGGAGGTGTGGTGTCATCTTCAGTCTGTTCACCAAGGACTCCAATGGGCATCATGATGCTGATCGCGAGTGCAGACAAGACAGTGAACGTTCTGATGGTGTGATAGCAAATCCTCACGGTGATAGGTTTCACATTCTGCCTATGAAGACAACGCCTACTTGTTTACCTGTCAGATATTTGCATTTGCCATGAAATTTCATCTATCCTGAGTGTCAAGTCCTCTCTCGAGAGTATTGATTGTCCATCCTGCGAAGCGAGTATGCAGTCACATGCCGCACTTGCCAGAATAGATGATTCTACAAGGTCATGACCACAACCGAGTGCAAAGGCAATTGCAGAAGCCGCGGCATCGTGCAATCCTATTTGTTGCCGTGGATTGGTGACCGATGTTTGAGTGAAAACCTCTCTGCCATCAGAGTGGTAGAGTGTAACTCCCGCATTCCCACCGAGGACCAAAATAGCGCCCCAGTCATACTCTTGTACCAAGGTCATTGCTGCATCTCTGGATGTTTCTTGACCCATTCTTCTTCTCAAGAGGTCTAATCCTCTCCTTTCGAAAATAACTATTGTAGAACCTCCGCATCTGTCAAGACCAGTGAGCTTTGGGTCCATAATTATCGGAACTTTGTGTTTTTTGGCCTCATTTATGAGTGATTCTGCGACGTCTCTGTTAATGACCCCCCTGTCATAATCGGAGATCACCAAGGCGGAAGATCCTTTGATATCGGCTACTGCGTTTGCGGAGATGGATCTAGAGATTTCTTCTGGGATGCCATGACTGTCCTCTATGTCTGCTTGAAGTAGAATCTGTGGCCTATCTAACAAACTCTCACGTGAGGCGAAGTACCTAATCTTCACCATGGTAGAGTGGTTTTGAATTTCCTTTAGACCGGTAGTCTTTACTCCTAAATTACTCAATTTGTCGATAATGACGTTTCCTTCTCTGTCGGAACCAATAGCGGCATGAAAATCTACGGATATTCCCAACGACGTAAGGCTTTGAGCAATATGCGCAGCAGCACCGGCATTCTCCTCCGTCCTCATTATTTTTATTACTGGAACGGGAGCAGTGTTGTTTAGATTATTTGCAAATCCGTGATGATATCTGTCCAACATGACATCCCCAATAAGCACGACCCTCTCGGAGTCTGATGTGCGAAGCGTTTCTGATAGGCTTTTGAGGATGGATTTCCTCTCATCTGCAGTCAATGCTGGTTGGTCCACGATACTACCTCGTCATACCTAATGGATGAGTGTTTGGTTTAACCGACTAATCAAAGTGGGGTGGTTGACTGGCACATCCATGGCAGATATCGGAAGTCACTCTATTCATGTCCAATCTAAGAAATGGTGGGATCGGTCAGCTCTGGGGATGCCCACCAAAGAAGGTCTGACATTAGGACCTGTAGATATTCTATATTGCCATTTGCACAGGGGTATGAAATTACCCTCCTCAAACTGGTTCGAGGATATTCTTGAGATCAGGCCCACTATAATTTCTGAATGCTTAGTAGATCAGGCCCTTAGAAGCCCCGGTAACAAGGTAGTTTGGTACGACCATTTTGATGATATTAGTCATGAGCATTCAAAAAATTCCACAGCACTCAGATGGGATTCTAACAAACACCCCAGCAAGTTTAGCCCGGACGCCGAGGTCAGATGGTTTCATTCTCGCACTGAATTCGACGCGTCAGACCTGTTAAATTGGTCAGACGAGGTAAACCAATCCGGTAGAATAGCCGAGGTAATGGTTGTAGATGACGATCTGGATGTCGTTTGTTACAGGGTAAAGGAGATAGACCCAAGTGGGGTATTCGATTCAACAAGGCATGATAAAGAAAACAGCATCAAAATCGACAGTGGCACGTCATGGTCGAAGGGAGAACAACTCAATAATCAACACCCAAGTTTCCTGAACGGTGTTTTACTGGATGAGCACCACTCGGATTTACCGGTTTACTCGGAAGGGAGCATGGTATACGAGGATCTGTTAGAACGTCGTCTATTCGTAAAATCAGGTTTCAAATACGGAGTCAGGTGGAGAGCATATGAAAATGGATCTTACGATGGTCATGCCCCATGGCTAGTGTGTCACCCCGATGCCATCCCCACAAATTGGATTTCAGCGTGCCAGGGTTCACGCCTCGCTTCAGGTGTCAGCAAAACAATGTTGTTGCCTATCATTGATGGGACCAGGATAAGGTACCTAGCAGTGTTGAGGCCGCCTTCGAATTCAAGGTGGAATTCGGTTAGAAGGTGAATCATCGACAAGCTCATACCCGTTGTTCCCACTTCTCGAGTGGGAACCCTCATGATGTCTTCTCATATTTTTTGACGTAGAGATTAACAGAAGCAACAGGGCAATGCTGATGCCATTTGCAGGTGTAGATAACCAGCCTATAATGGGAAGATCCTGGAGGCGATTTTCAGTATACAATATAAACGGGACTCTTGACTCTAAACCGTTGTTATCGATGAGGATGATTTCTCCCCTAGCTATCATGCCCGGGGATAGCAGACCGTTGGGTGACACTTTCAACGGGAACGCGTTTTCACTAGGTGAAATTGTTACAGCCTCTGAAGATGTTACTACCTGAGAAGCTGGACCGTCTATAACCAAGCTATAGGTTACTGAGCCGTCGCCGACCATACCGACTTCGAAATTAAGGTCTGTCACACCGGTCGAGTCCACATCAAATTCCAATAGTTTGTCATCCAGTTTGTGCTGAACAGTGTACCAACGGGAGCTCACGTCTATTACCTGATTAGTGGAACCATCCTCGTTGATACACACTATCTCAGTGTTCATCATCCCCTTAGCTCTGTTTGTCTCGCTATTATCTAGTATCATCAGAGAATAATTTCCAGCATCATAAGAAACTGTATCCTGGATCCTGTCCTGTGTGTTTTGAGACCACGTGGATTCTATTTCCAGTATACATGGACTGTAGAGAGTGATGTCTACGTTCAAAGTTTGATCGGGGAGTAAGATTATTGGTGCTCTTGGAAACATGGCTTCTAAGGTATTATTTCCGGGATTGAACTCAAATGAAGCAAATTCATTATTGACATCGGTTATCTCAATTGTCCAAGGGACGAGTTTTCCTGTAGAGTCTCTCACCCTGACTCCTGTAGATCCTAGAAATGAGTCAACTTGGAACGTATCTGTGTACTCACCGTCATTATCGCCTAATATCAATGCGTCATTTCCATCAGACTCTATGATGTAACTCCACGGAAACAGAGGATTAGAGTTTAGCATGTTGCCATCGGGATCTCCATTCAGTGTGTCTTGGTATTCAACGAGTATTCCAGACCCTGGCAGACCTGAGTCAAAACCTTCGCCATTCCGAAATGTCAGCCAGATAGACTCTGTTTCTGATATTCTAACTTGGTATACGGACCCGTTTTCGGAATATGGGGAAAGAATGTATGTTTTCTTGATTTCGGTATTTACCAGACCGACTTCTCTTAGGGGGTCTATCAGTGTGAGTGTCGATGCAGATGGAAGGGCAGGCGTTTCTCCAGCCCCATTCCAGTTACCACTGGCCATAATACCCCAGTCACCTACACCATTCCAGTCTCTTGTGGGGGAGTCGCCATGGACGTCGTACAGATCTAGGCCGCCCATTTGGTGAAGTACCTCATGTACGATGGTACCCAATCCAGATTTTGTTGATGAGATAGCATAATGATCGAAAGTTATTGACCCCTTGTCCACAGGGTTTTCAAGGTGTGAAAAGTGACTCCAAATGGAATCAGGGCCTCCACCGGTTTCTTGTGCCTCCTCACCGATCAACAATATCACCCTGTCAAGAATTCCGTCATTATTAAGATCGAATTCTTCTAGGTTATCCAGGTCTATGGTTTGAAATACTTCAACAACGAGGTCTTGAACCCGATAATCACGTTCTGGATTATCGGTTCCGTACCAACTCATCTCATGAAGAGTTGTGATAGGGGCTGATACGTAATATGATAGTGATGACCTACCGGCACTGGCCTGCCGTATATACTCTGAAGCACCCTTTTCTCCTTCCATAATATCAGTTATTGATGTTGCTGATACAGAATCTTGTGATCCTACATTGGTCTTGAAATGTACGGGTATTATCAACCACTTTTCTTCATTCTGGAGTGGGAGTAAATCGGATTCTTCTGCATAGACAGGAGATCGTGATGCAACCAAATCGTTGATGATGGCAGAGTTAGCTTGGACCACAATCAGCAATAGAATGAGGCCGCCGGCTGATAGCGCATTGATTCTATCCACAGACGTTGGGTCGGTTTGCCTGACTTTAACACGACCCTATTTTGTATCCAAGGGGAGTGTAATTCCATGTGAATTATTTATTGTGAGCTTCAATAAGGCTCTTGACAGGGATTCTGCGAGTAGTGCGTTTAGTAGGATTAATGTTACTTTGATGCCTTCGAAGTCTTCTGAAAGTAAGACCCATGTCATTCCTGCGAAAATGATGTGTATCCTCAATCGCACGCCATCTAAGATATCATGATCCTGAGTCAAGGCCCTAGCGGAACACAAGGCGCTGGTGAGTATGATAAACATGGTTAGCAACCATGATATTGTAACTCCGATCGAGGCTATTGAAATCGGATTGATCGCCACTCTAACACCTTCGACTCCGTCTAGTGTAACTATTTTTGCAGTTATCTCAGGAGTATAGTATACGATGAGGGCAATTGAGGATATTATTATCAAAGATGTTGTGGACATTATGTTTCTGATCAAGATTTGTTCATGCTCCAGAAGGCCAGGTTGGATAAATTTGTACAATCCGTAGGATAGTAAAGGGAAAGCTAAGATGACGCCGGTCAATATTGAGGCTGACCAACGCAGAACATACCAATCATATGGCGAGTATACAGCCAATTCAGAATTAGTGTGAAGCTGAAAGGATTCTGCCCAATTGAATAGGAGATCAGTAATGTAAAACGAGGCTATCAGGGTGAGTAGCGAGGCCATCACCACAGAGGGAATGATCGCCCTCCTGAGATCTGATATGTGACCTCGAATACTCAGCTCGTCCATCTTTTGATTAACCTCTTACATCATGTCCCCGGCTTTGACAGGAGCCCTTGCTGCTAATATTGTCCTGTAGACTCCATATAACGCCCAGGCGGCGCAGAAATAGGCGACGCCGGTAAGGAACCAATTATTGCCATCTGCGGTCCAGTTTACGGCGATGTAGAGAGATAGGATAGCTGCGATGCTGCGTCTGAACGCCTGAGGGTAGGCCAGTTCCATTGCAAGTGGTTCGGGGCCCTCACCGTACCGCCTTTCTAGTAGCTCTCGCTGGAACACTGCACCTACAATCAAGGCTACGAGTGATGCCCAGTATAGTTGGTTTCCATTGGAGAAGACAGATTCTGCTATTCTGGCTTGCCTTTCCTGCTCCTCCGCTTCGGGGGATTCTTCGATTAGGAATAGCGCATCATATGCGCCAACGGATATTGTCCTAGTTTCTAGCGTGGCCGAGGTGTCGTCTTGTTGTATAGTCTCGGGGGCATTGATTGTGAATGATAGCATGTTCCAATAATCGTCATCACCGGGTGCTCCATCTCCATTTACAGAGTTACCCGCTATCCAGAAATGAATGTCCCCGCTATCTTCTGACGGTGCTGTCCAAGTGAGGTCCCATACTCCTGTGTCAGATGTCTCAGAATGTGAGACGTCTTTGTTGCTGTCTTCGGCTATTCTGAGGTTCTGTTCATCATCCCAGGAAAACGTTCCTATTTCCCCCGATGTTATTACAAAACCTGCCTTAACATTGCCATCGTCGCCTGCTAGGACATGCGCGTCTGCTACTTTGATAGTAAAATCATAGTCCTCTGATGGATTGTATTGTATCGGAACACCTGTAATCATGATCACTGCGCGATCTGAGATCTGTCCATTGTTGTGGCAACTGCAACCATATTCGGCGGTTGGGTTTCCATCGCCGTTCAGATAGGGGGGACCCCCGCTGTTGGCTAGTGCTGGGAGTGACAAAAGGCCGATTATGACCAAAGCTAGGCCTGTTCTCCTTAGCAGTCTATTTCCCATACTTATTCCTCTTCCTCAGACCCACATAATCGTTCCTCGTCTAGTTTGATAATCATGCTTCTTTTAGGGCTGAATTTAGGGCCATCATCATCTTCTTGCCGTCTCCAAACAACATCATGGTTTTGTCCATGTAAAACAAATCGTTGTCGACTCCAGCATACCCCACAGAAAGACTCCTCTTGATGATCACCACTGATCTGGCGAGGTCAGCATCTATGATTGGCATGCCAGCCAGTGGTCCCTCTCCTGATCGTGCTACCGGGTTGCATGTATCGTTTGCGCCGATTATAATCGCGGCATCCGCTTCGGGCATTTCTGGGTTTATCTCGTCCATTTCTATTAGTTGATCATATGGAACGTTCGCCTCTGCCAGAAGTACATTCATGTGGCCGGGCATGCGTCCTGCCACAGGATGAATGGCGTATTTTACCTCGGTATCGTATTTCTCTTTCATTAGGTCTGCAAACTCCTTAACTTGATGTTGGCATTGGCTGACAGCCATACCATATCCGGGTACTATGATGACCTTTTGTGCCCCGTCTAATATCATCGCCACTTCATCTGGGTCGCTTCCCACCTTAGTCCGGGTTACCGACTGTTTATCTGATCCTCCGAATGATTTGAAGAGGACATCAATTAGTCTTCTGTTCATAGCTTTGCACATAATGAAAGTCAATATGAGTCCGCTTGCACCGACTAGGGAGCCAGCAATAATAAGGACGGGGTTGGATATGATGAAACCCGTGAATGCTGCTGCTATACCAGATAATGAATTCAGTAGACTGACTACTACAGGCATGTCCGCCCCACCTATGGGTAGAACTAATACCACGCCAAGTAGGCACGCTAGTAGTATCAGAACCCAGACCATTTGGAAATCATCTGGAGTTGTAACGGACAGGTAAATTACGACAATGCTAGAGAGCATTATTAGCCCTTTCACGCCGTTCAGCCACGATGGACCCCAAGTAGGTGTTCTTCTCCACTTTCCTAGTATCATGAAGCCTCCCTTGAGTTTAGCGAAGGCCACTAGCGAACCAGTCAGAGTCATCCAACCAACCAGTGCAGAGAGGCCGATTGCAGTCCATGCAACATGAAGTTCCAGGCCCTTTGGTATGGTGTCGCTTTCTATAGCAGAGTAGATTTCAGCAAGGGCAACAAGCGCACTTGCTGCTCCGCCAAAACCATTGAACAAAGCAACTAATTCAGGCATTCCTGTCATTTCTACCCTGATGGCCAGTAATGATCCGATAGCTGCTCCGAGAGCTATGCCTGCAATGATCAATACAGGTCTTGTGACTAGATCTGTCTCAAGGAGGACAGTCAGTACAGCCATCAACATCCCCATTGCGCCAAGTTGATTTCCCCTTGGTGCAGTTCTGGGATGGCCAAGCATCTTGAGGCCGAAAATGAACAATCCCGCGGATATTAAGTAGCCTAATTGGAACCATTGATTATCCATCTAATCGCCTCTCCTTTTCCTCTTTCCTGCGATCATCTGTAACATTCTATTTGTAACAGCGAAACCACCCACGACATTGATAGTGGCCAATACAAGTGCGGCAAATGCAATTATGCCGGATATTTCGGTCTGGGTCCCATCGTAGAGAACGTTGGCACCTATTATGGCACCTACTATGCTGATACCGGAAATTGCGTTTGCGCCGCTCATAAGGGGAGTGTGAAGGGTCGGCGGGACTTTTGTTATGAGTTCAAATCCCAAAAAGATCGCTAGGGCAAATAGTGTCAAACTCCCGATTAGTGTTGCAGGATCCATCAGATCACCTCGGAGAGTTTAGCTTGGTTTTCATGCACGGATCCGTCTCTGCACAACAAGACTCCCCCCATTCCTTGCACATGGAAATCGGAATCGGCAGGCGCGCCGACAAGTATGTCATCACTTTCGGACAAATCGAACCCTTCCTCTGTCATTAGAGATGATAGGAAGGATGTGATGTTATTGGAAAAGAGCATGCTCGCAGTGGTGGGAATAGTACCGGGAAGGTTGGTTTTACCGACTATCACCACTCCGTTGTCTGTGGTTATCGTTTCATCCCTGACGGTTAGTTCACAGTTACCACCTACATCAGCATTCATGTCAACAATGACACAGCCGGTTTTGAATTTTTTAACCGCGTCTGCCGGGATTGTTACCGGTGCAGGCCTACCAAATATCCTTGCGGTTGTGATAACTAGATCCGCATCCGCTGCTACATTACACACGGTTTCGTTGACTTTGGTTATGAAATCCGGTGTGAGCGGTTTAGCGTATCCTGATTCGTCTTCAAAATCTTCCATGCCTTCAACAACGATAAATCTGCCACCAACAGACTCGATTTGCTCCGCTGCCGTTATCCGGACGTCAGAGGCGAACACAACTGCACCCAGCCGCTTTGCGGTCGCTATTGCCTGTAACCCAGCAACACCAGACCCCATCACCACAACTTTGGCCGGCCTGACCGTACCGGCTGAAGTTGTCATCATGGGTATTCCTTTCGAAACGAGGGAAGCACCAAGCAATACTGACTTGTATCCTGCTAGATTGTCTTGACTGGAGTTGACATCCATGGATTGTGCCCTTGAGAGCCTTCTTGGGATCATGTCCATGCTAATTAGTGTAATTTTTTTGTCATTGCAGGACCTCACTCTACTCGGATGGCGGAAGGGGTCGGCATTGCATATCAAAATCTGGCCTTCTCTTAGCAACTCCTCGGCAGGGAAGTTGATAGATGATATGATTTCGGATTGCGATACTTGTTGTCTGTCGGTGACGATTGCCCCAAATTCTTCGTATTCTTGATCACTGTGATTTGATGAGATTCCAGCTTCGGTCTCCACATAGACCTCATACCCAATCTTGGAAAGTTTTTTCACCGAGCTTGGTACGATCGAAACCCTGTTTTCAGCCTCAAACTCCTTGATTACTCCTATGCGCATGCTCATCACCCCAGTTAGGCCCTGCCTCGTCTATATTCCCCTCCAGATGGCGACTCTTGAACACGTCGGATGCTAAGACGCAATAGGGCTTTCTTGAGAAAGCCCAAGTACCCCCATCTACTGGGTGGAAATATGAAGCGTGGCCGAAAGACAGTAGCCGTGATAGGTGCCGGTAATGTTGGTGCAACATGCGCCTTTTCCCTAGCAGAGATGAAGATCGGGAATGTAATAATGTTAGATATATTTGAGGGATTTGCCAAAGGAAAGGCTCTTGACATGAGCCAAGCAGGTCAAATACTGAATTATGACGGTGTTATTACAGGCACATCATCTTACGAGGACATTGCAGGGGCGGAAGTTGTAGTAGTTACCTCTGGTTTCCCAAGGAAACCGGGTATGACACGTGAGGACCTAATCTCAAAAAATGCCTCGATCATAACTGAAGTTGGTGCCGGTATAAAAAAACACGCACCAGATTCGATTGTCATAGTTGTGACAAATCCACTAGACTTGATGACCTACCACATGTGGAAAGCTACAGGATTCCCATCAGAAAGAGTTGTGGGTCAAGCTGGGATTCTTGATTCTGCAAGAATGACACATTTTGTAGCCAAGGAGGTCGGAGTTTCAAATGAAGATGTCCAGGCCATGGTATTAGGAGGCCATGGGGATACAATGGTGCCTCTACCTCGGTACACTACGGTGTCCGGAATTCCCATCACCCAATTGCTTGACGAAGACACAATCCGAAAGATTGGAGATAGGACTGCAGGAGGTGGCGGGGAAATAGTAAAGCTGCTTGAAAAGGGCTCAGCATTTTACGCTCCCGGCAATGCAGCAGCCATCATGGCAGAAGCTGTAATCCAAGACAGGAAGAGGCTTCTTCCATGTTCCGCGTACCTGACCGGGGAATACGGCATGAATGATGTGTACATTGGCGTTCCTGTAATTTTGGGGAGAGACGGAGTAGAGAGGATCATAGAACTAGATCTTGAGAAAAATGAGTTGGAGAGTTTGCAGCGGTCCGGCGCGTTTTACAAAAAACAACTTACAGACGTCATTGGTTGGAGATGAAGGTAGAATTGCTAGAAGAGTACGTACACTTGGAACATGATGGTCGCCTACTACTGGTGGACAAAAATGGCAATGGCCCTAAAAAGCCAGTAATGGGAAGAATGAAATTTTTGGAAGATGACGTTCTGAGATTACCTACGCCGAGCGAAGCAAAACGCATGGGAATACCATGGGTTCCAAGGCGAGTCAACATATTTTCCATCGGCGAAAGGAAGGTGCGAATACAAGTTTCGACCCCCGACATTCCTTGGCCCTCTCATTGGGCATCAAAAGACGATACAATATCGGATAACGCAGTAGACCCCGTGGTGAGGGAATCTGTCTACAGGACCCTTCATAGGATCGTCAGCAAGGTAGTGCTTCTGAACGATGCCAACCAAGTTCTTATGGTCAAAGTAACCAGGGGCTTCTTTACCGGCAGCTGGACCCTACCTGGTGGCTTTGTGGACTATGGCGAACACCCAGAAGATGGCGCCGTCAGAGAAGCCAAAGAGGAGTTGGGCCTATCGATTTTGATTGATGCAAAGATTAGGGTAGACAAAGACATGACTCAAAAACCAAATTTGATCATCAGAGAATCAATATTCAATGATGAAGGTCTAGATTGGGTCTCTTTCACATACAGATCTCAATATACTGACAATGGTCAAAAAATTACTCCAAAAGATGGTGAGATAGAGGAAGCTAGGTGGTTCGATAAGCGTACCGCGATATCAAATTGTATTTCTGTTTTTGATCGGGAAGCAATAGATCTACTCGTCTGACGCAGTCCTAATTATCTTCCATCCGCATGATAAGATCGCTGATAATAGATAGGAAATTGTGTATGTATCCAAAAGCTAATGAGAAACATGCACCATGAAGGATCATATCAACTTCTGTTGCAGACGAGACCAAACCAGAGTTTGAGATCTCACCGAACTTAATCCACGCGTAGAGAATTCCAAAACTAAACCCGCGAGTATACCAATCCGCGACACCCACAGCGACAACCCGGAAACCCTCCCGGCCGGTATAGATTTTGAACCTCACCTATGGTGGTAATGGTGGGCCTGCCTGGATTCGAACCAGGGTCAAATGCTCCCAAAGCATCTAGCATAGACCAGACTAACCCACAGGCCCGTGAGTGTCCTATGCGAGACCATGGTAGAACATGAACCTACCCTAAGGTTCAAGAAAAATCCACTTGTCTTTCCCCGCCCTACATAGGATGCCATCGTTCTCGGCTTGGTGGATATATCTTTGAATCTCAGAAAGACTCAATCCAGCTTCATTCATTGTAATCCTGATCTCTTCGTAAAGTATGTTCTTATCGTCCCGGGCGATTATGGAAAGGTGTTTGAGGAACAGTGCCTTTTTTTCCAATGAACTGGATCCCCGATTTTTATTATGCCGACTAAGCCTTTGTATTATTTCCTGCTGTATTTCCAAAGGAGTATTAGCTTCCATCACTGCTGTGGCTAAATCCTTCGAATTGTCGTATGTTGACTTAGTAACCAAACCATCTTGTGAACCACAAGATGTACAAGTTACTCTTTGTCCTAAAATCCCTCCTGTGGCATGTCCACAAGTGCATATAGTGAGGATGAATCTTCGGGCCAGGATACCTAATGATAGCGTGAGGTTATTGATAGTTGACTGACAGGCTCATCTATATGCGAAGCATGCCTATGCGAAGGAAGTTAGCCATCGTACTGGCGTCTCTAATTGTCTTGAATTCTGTGATCCGCCTGATCGAAGCTCAAACTGTAACTATCTCGTCATGGGGTCTACTTCTGTTAGTTCCGATAGTTCTAGCATTCGGTTTTAGCTATGATGATTCTTCAAAATCTGCTTCTAAAGACGATATGCCCCAAAATATCATGGGTTCTCAGGCTTACGAAACTGAAGATTTTGTGGAACTCGACGAGGTAGTTGTACTCTAATCACATTAACCGGATCGTCTCTAGGTTCGCAGGTGCATGGGTCTGAACCCTGAATGCGTCCCTGAGTCCTTGTCTGAACGCGTTGCATGTCTGAGGGTCTCCATGATGGCAAATAATACGCCTTGGAGTTGGGTTGAGTGCTTTCACGTAATCCATCAGTTGTTTCCTATCCGAGTGCCCACTGAATCCATCTATAGTGACGACATTGCAGGCTACAGGGATCATGTGTGTTTGTCCTCGATCAACCATCGGGACCTCGGGATGACCAGATTGTAGTCTCCGCCCCATTGTACCTGATGCTTGATAACCCACGAAGCAAAGTGTATTATTAAGCTCCGGTGCCCAATTTCTGAAGTATTCCATTATCGGTCCACCGGTCATCATTCCAGAAGTAGCGAGGACTATACATGGAGATGGATCGTTAATGATCGACTCTCTTTGTTCCCTAGAATCTACTTGTTTGAACCATTGCGAGTTGAATGGGTTCTCATCGCCACCTCTGAGGACTTGTTTTCTCAGATCCCTGTTTAGATAATCTGGGTGACTGGCGTGAATGGCGGTCGCCTCTGATATCATACCGTCTAACCAAACGGTGACAGGCGTAACATCACCGCTCTTGAACAGTTGATCAATCGCCAGCATAACTTCTTGTGACCGACCAACAGCAAATACAGGGCAAAATACCTTGCCGCTACGTGATACTGCAAGCCGTATCAGGTCTTGGATCTCATGTGTGGCATCAGTTCGGTTTGGTTGGAAATCTTGAGGGCCACCATATGTTGACTCTATTACGAGGGTATCTGCTTTAGGAAATCTGACTGTGGCAGCATCGAAAAGCCATGATTTCTCGTATTTTATGTCTCCCGAGAATAGGAGTCGGTGTTCGTTGCTGCCTTCTCCTATTTGCATGTAAACGGAGGATGACCCCAATATGTGACCCGCGTTTTCCAAGGAGATTTTTATGTCTGGGGCTATGTCGGTCTTCTCTCCATGTCCAATGTCCACCACGTGTTTGATGCATTCCTGTATGTCTGCTTTGGAGTATGGGGGGTCTGATCCTTCAGCCTGTGAGACTTTGATGTAGTCTATTTGCAATAAAGTCATCAAATCTCTAGTAGGTGGTGTGCAGTAAACAGGTCCCCTGTAGCCATACCTGAAAAGTACGGGGAGCATCGCTATATGGTCTACATGAGCATGCGTGATCACAACGGCATCTATGTTGTCTAGAGGTAGCAGCTCAGGTGCGGTGAAGAATGGCTGTACTTCATTCCTGTTGGTAGTCGGTTTTGCGCCAACATCTACCAAGACTTTTGATTCGTTGGTCGTAACAAGATGCATTGCTCTACCAACCTCCCTGTATGACCCCAGAGCTGTGATCCTAGCCCATGATTGACCTGGTCTTTTAGGCCTGTAGATTCTAGTCCCAAACTTCCTCATTAGGGCCCTTCTTTCATCTGCCATTTCTCGCCGATATCTTCGAATGTCATGCTGCGTCCTACTTTCAAAAGCGGGAGCTCTGGCTACGTTCACTAGCCAACCAATGTCGTCTCTGAGCGATTGTATGACGGAACCTTTTGGCCCTACAGCTGAAGTTGGATCGTCACATTCAATGGTCACTTCTGATAAAGCAGGATCAATGAATACGTTCCTCACTTGGGCTTCATCCGGTATTATTTCCATTATTCTCTGCTCAACTTTATTTTCGTCGAGAAGGAGGTCAGGATGTGGTCTGATCACCACACGTCTCTTGATGGATTTAGCGATTCTGACAGTCAAACTCTCACCACCTCCTCTGCCAAACGCTTGTGGATTTCTTGTGATGATAGATATCGACCCTGCTTCGACGTCTATTTCATAATCAAGGTTATCAGGTATCATCTTGTCTATTTTCTTTTTGACTTCATTTAATGTAAGTCGCATAGTTGCACCTCGCGTTTCCTCGGGCTGGAAGGGTCAAACTTCGGTGGGCTTCGGCCCGGGAATGTTAAATTTCAGAGGGAGGAGAGGACTTTCTCTAACTCATCGTCTGTAAGCTGCCTGTATCCGTTTTCCATAGTGATCACTGCTAGATCCATACCGTTTCCACTAGCACTATCTCGCTGTGCGGATGCTAGAAGTGCCTTTGCGGCTAGGGCAGTGGCTTGTGACTCTGACATTTCTGGTGAGAATTGATCTTCCAAAACTCCATACATGAAAGGGCTGCCTGATCCGGTGGCACAATAGAGATCTGGTATCGATCCTCCGGCTGAGTCAATGCTGTAAACACTTGAACCGGTTTCGTCAACTCCAACAATTAGCAGCTGTACGTAATGAGGCCTCCCTACTAGGATATTGGCCGTCAAAGTGGCTGCTCCACGGACAGTCATAGGCGTGTTCCTTTTGAGTTCGTACAGGGAGAGTTCTGCGGCCAACATTCTAGCGAGTGATTGTGCATGTCCGACCAAGCCAGCGGTCGTCAACGCAATACGTCCGGATATTTTGAATAGCTTTTTCACATTCTTGTTAGCTATGAAATTACCCATCGTGGCTCTATGATCGGCACCAACGATTACTCCTCCGTCGAAAGTGATGCCTACGGTGCTGGTTCCAGTTTTCATAGCCTCCGTTTGAACCGACATCTAATCACCAGCGTGTATTGACCGCTGGCCCTTGACCATGGGGCCCCCTTATGAAGCCATTTGGACAATCTCCATGCGATTACATAAAGTCCTAGTGAGTGCAAGATACACCATGGCCAATGAAGAGAATGCGACCGTGGGCCCCGGGGGTCTTCGAGGCGGATCGCATTTTCACGACATGGGGGGCCTCTACCCTGATGCCCCTATACCCTCAGAAGGTGGAATAGTTTTGCGCAATGCGATAATTGACGGGCCAGACGGCTTACCTCAGATCATGGACTGGGTCGCCCAAGGAGACATGATTATCCTGGATCTCTCGTCCATCATAGACAATCCAGATCGTGTGAAGAAGATCGTGGAACCCCTCATCCAATTAGTTGAGAAGCAAATTGGCGGGGAGATTTTTAATTTTAGCAAAAAAAGGCTACTTGTCTTGCCTCCGACCCACACTGCAGTCACAAACGGGGTCTGAGAATTGGACACTATCATCGAACAGTCATGCCCCTCATGCAGCGACCCTTCGTCAGTGAAAATGTCAGTCAACACACATGAGATTCCATATTTTGGAGAACACACCGAGCTCACATTAAGCTGTTCAAAGTGTGGCTGGAAGATTACTGATTTTATCGCTGGAGAGGCTAAAATTCCTTCCATATGGACGATTTCTGTCTCTCCTCAAACAGCAGACGCTAGGGTTGTCAGATCCTCCTCGGGCACGGTCAGGATCAAAGAGCTTGATATTGAAGTAGAGCCTGGTATTTCTTCTGATGGTTACGTCACAAATGTCGAGGGCGTGATCAATCGGTTGGTCGGGGTGATCCAGATGTTGAGGAGGCAGGCTCACGATGATAGTGACCAACTTGCATTCGATTCCTGCGATGAGTATATCCAAAGACTGACTGGAAGCGTCAATGGAACGTCTGAGGAGCTGACTTTGGCGGTGTTGGACCCTCTGGGCCATTCCATGATCTTACATGAAACCGCCATTCGAGAAGATCTGGAGTCGAGTGACCTGGAAAATCTGAGTCTTGGTCCATCCATTCCGGTCTTTGATGCATCAGATTTCTAGCTCTGAATGGCATCATCTGCTAGAAAATCCGATATTTTGTCTGACCATTGAGCCCTTTTTTCAGTGAGTTCGTTCATCCAAATCTCGGCTTGTTGTGCACATAATTTTTTCATTTCCCCCGCCAAGATCTTTCCGGAGGTGTAATCTTTGGCTATCTTTGTCAGTTCTGCGTCATCTTTCTCGAAGAAGAATTTTAGATATTGAAATGCGACGTCAGTCTCTAGATCACCGCCCAACCTTCGATGCTCCTCCACCGTTGATTTACCACCGCTGTGGGCCTTCATTATTTTCCGCTTCATAGTTTCTATACTCTCGTTTAGGAAGATTGTTGTCTCCGGTTTCGAGGAAGACATCTTGCCCCCATCCAAACCAATGGCGAATTTGTGATAGGAAGATGATGGCGGCAACAGACCTATTCCGCCTAGTTCACGCTCTAACTTACACAATTCTAGTCTGAGATCATTCACGTCATGAGCTGTGCCAGCATGTATAGTGATCGTACCGTGTTTTGGATTAGTCTGGATATCTGAGAACCCCATTGAGGAAACTAAATGTTCTATCTTGCTTATGATTTTACTCCTCTCAGACTTATCCACGCTGAGGTTCTGTTTGACTCCAAAGGCTCTGTGGTTCTCAGGTTGTATGCTAAGTGAAATTAGTATCCCACCGTTCTTGCTTTTACGGACATTGAACCATTGGGATTTGGAGACAATATCTCTTGTCAGTCGTATGTGGGGGTCTTGATCGACCCCAACCGGCACTACTACAGGTCTTAAACCTCCAAATTTATCCAGCATAGGATGCAATATATCGCCTACTTGAACTAGCGGTGCTTGTACATGGGCCAGGTTAGTATTTCCCTCGAAACCGTATATTGATCCCAACTCGGAGAGATTTGTCCGCCTCCCCAAAGTGAAACCCAACCTTTGCACTTCTGGCCTACTGCTTTGGAAGTAGACACTGGTTTTTTCCGGATCTAAACCCATAGCAGCGTAATTCGAGACATATTCTTCAAGAGCAACCTGTCGACCTTTTTCAAGCGGGACTGCTCTGGTGGCAAGGGACTCTAAATCAGCCACAGCTACAGTGACATCTGCACCTAGGGACTGGTACCATTTGGCTTGTTCAATCACCATCGTGTGACCTAGATGCATCTTACCCGATGGCATCAAACCAGTTAATACTCCAAATGGACTACCTCGTCGGTTGGCATGCATTATCACATCAAGATCCCGATGGGCAAAAATCAAACCTCGCGTGTGGAGCATGCCTGGATTGGATAAATCCTCTAAATTAATCCCATCAAGGCCAAATCTGGATGATACTCGATCGTAGTTAGTATCATGATCTGACCCCCAAGGGTCTATCCTACTGTTGTCCATAGGGTACCGGTGACATCATCTGGCAATCAAGCCTTTGACTGATGGTACTGTTTAAGTTCTAAAACTCCAACCTAATTCAGATAGCCATGGTTGCGTTCCACTGCCTCGGGACTGGATTGGTTGGGTCGTACGTCGCAAGATACTTGTCAAATAAGGGTTATGAGGTACATGCCTACGATCGTGATCTAGGAAGGATATCGAGGGAAAAAAATGTAATTCTGCATCATGTTGAAGAGGGTATTTCTCCTCATGATTGTATCGACTCTCCCGAGAATGGTATAGTTATCAATATGCTACCGGGATCCATTGGATACGCCTCCACTAGCGCTCTTCTGGAGAAGCCTACTAAGATAATCGACCTGTCTTTTTGCAGGTCAACCCCAGAGAATGACGATGAAAGGGCCGTGCAAAACGGTTCTACAGTCCTGTGGGATGTTGGTATAGCGCCCGGGTTCTCTAACATGTTGGTAAAGTATGCCGATGATGTGATGGGTCCACTGAAGGAAGCGAAGATTTGGGTTGGAGGGAATCCCACAGTACCAACTGGAAAATGGAAATACATGGCCCCGTTTTCACCCAGTGACGTTATCGAAGAATACATTCGGCCTGCCAGAGTCATTAGAGAAGGGGACAGGGCAGTACTACCAGCACTGTCAGAAAGGCATTTTGTAGAGGTTAGCGGAACTGGTGAGATGGAAGCATTTCTTACAGATGGGTTACGTTCGTTGATTACAACCGTGGAGGTTCAAAAAATGTCCGAATATACAGTGAGGTGGCCCGGGCATATCCAATGTTTCATCGATATGCGCGAGAATGGTAGCTTAGATCATGATGAGTTAATTTCCTCTTGGGAGTACGATAGTGAGGTGGCGGAATTCACCTGGCTAAAGGTCTCTGTGGAATCTGAAAAGGGTGAAGTCATGGAATGGAATCTGAGGGATGACGGGGGCAAAGATGGTCATTCTATGGCGAGGACCACGGGCCTTGTTACATCAGTCTGCGCAGAGGCATGGATTGAAGATTCAACCTTGCTTTCCTTCGGTGTTCATCCCCCTGAGAGTCTATCTCACAGAGTGGCAAAAAGAGTGATCCAGGTTATGAGGGATCGGGGAATCGTAATTAGCGGCCCTGACATAATACCCGTTCATAGTTGATCTCTGGCAATAACCCACCGGATCGCAAGTGGTGTGGCAATGAGAATACCTAGAGCTAGGAGTGGAAGTACGAGTGTCTTGTCTGGTATCTTTGATTGTTCTATCAACCAAGTGAACCTAAGAGGAGTATCCCTAAAATCCTGACTCCATTCCCTCATATTTGTTGTGTGGTGCCCCGCGATCGTCAGTCCCTTCTCTAGACCGTTGAACACAGATGCGGAGTAGTTCAGTGAATCCGTGTTATTTATTGTAAAAGTCACGGATTCGGATTTTGGTATCGTAAGATAAAGCTGCCCAGAAGTATCTAGTCTGTATCCTGGTTTGAGATTACGATCGCCTTCACCAAGTGGAGGATACTGGACATTGGACCATTCTAGTTCGAAGGAATCGCCAATACCGTCGATGACTACTGTTCCGGGTGTGCGCCACATCCCATCGTAATGATTGGTGAATGTGATAGAGCCGCTTGATTCAGAGGAATTTATGGAAAGTGAGGCCTCCTCATGTGTGGTCCATTCCCCCCAAGTGGTGAACCAGTAATCCTGCGAGACCAGCCATTCCACGAGTCCTCGGTCTCTTCTGATATTCATGTCATCGATTCTTGCGATCCAATACATGGAAACCAGGTTTCCTGCTGGAACTTCCTCAATTAGGGATTGGTCTGAAAGCCCAGATTCGATCGAGCCACCATTTCTCGAGATACTGGTTAGCCTCTGGTCATCTGTCTGAGATTGGTCCCCAATAATTGAAAAGCCGTTGTCAACCAATTCATCGGCTAATTTGTCCGATAAAGCGCCCTCAGGAATGGCGTATGATAGCAGGTTTGGCCCCCATCTTGAGGCATTTATCCTTGAAGATACATAGGATTTGCATGCACTGACCACTGTGATATCTAACCGTGGATCAACATCCTCCAGACCATGGCAACCAAATTCATCGCCCTTCAACAACAATTCTGGGCCGATGACGTTCTCCAACCATGTGTCCTCCCGATATTCTGCAGCTACAGGCGGTGCGGTTACAGATAGTAACATCAGCACGACTCCGACCGTCAGTATTCTAGGGGGTCGATCCACATTCTATCGGTGACGATCATGGGTCAAGAAGGCTTGTGCCATAAAAAGCATCAAATCAGACTCGAATTTCCCTAGATGCAATGAATGAACCAGTCGAGGGACTGTCACATCTGACAGGGCTCGAAGGAACAGGGTCAACAACGACTCCTCCGATGTTCTACCGTGGGCTAATGAGGATATTCCCCCCGCTTGTAAGATCTCTCACAAACGTCCGGTACGAAGGTTTGGAAAGACTACCAAAAAAAGGTCCTGTAATCCTCGCTGGCAATCACACTTCTCACATAGACCCCATCGTAGTCATAATGGGAGCCAGACAACCTGTCAGATATCTGGCAAAAACTGAGCATTTCAAAGGCGGTTTTACAAGATTTGTAATGCTCTCTACGGGCCAAATAGACACTAACAGAAAATCAGGGGCTTCTCAGGCATTATCATCAGCCGTTGATGTGTTAGAAGCAGGAGGTTGGATGGGAATATTTCCCGAGGGGACCAGGTCCAGAAGGGAATCTCCGCCATATCTTCAGCAAGGTAAAACGGGAATAGCTCGACTGGCGGTGAGGTTTCCACACTGCAACATCATTCCAGTAGCGATACTCGGAGCCCGTGATTTCATGCAGCCAGGTAAAGCGAAAATAAGATTTTTCACGCCGATTGTTGTAAGAATAGGTGCGCCTGTAACTTTTTCACAATGGATTAAATCCCCTAACGGAGGGTCAATTAACGATTCAGAACTGAAAAGGATTCTAATGACAACCAGTACAGAACAACAGAAATTCATGGGTGAAATATACAGGAAATTCACTGATCAATTTATGGCCAGACTGGAATATATGGGAGCCCCTTGAACACATCGTTCAAAGACCATCGCCCCGCAGGGACAATAGTGCAACAATACCTGGACCTGCTAAACAGGATACTATCTGACGGGGTTCACAAGGAAGATCGCACTGGCACTGGCACATTATCGATATTCGGTCACCAGATGAGGTTTGATTTGTCTGATGGGTTCCCAGCAGTCACGACGAAGAAACTCCATTGGCCGTCGATAATACATGAGCTCCTGTGGTTTATTAGCGGTGACACCAATATCTCTTACCTTCGAGAAAACAACGTCAAGATATGGAATGAATGGGCGGACGAAGATGGTAATCTCGGACCTGTTTATGGCAAACAGTGGCGGAAATGGGTTGGTCCCGACGGGAAAATTATTGATCAAATCGATAGCGTAGTTAATCTACTGAAAACCAACCCAAGTAGCAGAAGGATCATCGTTTCCGCATGGAATGTAGGGGAATTGGAGGACATGGCTTTGATGCCTTGTCACGCATTTTTTCAATTCTATGTGGTAGATGAAAAGCTATCCTGTCAACTATACCAACGGAGTGCTGATGCTTTCTTAGGAGTCCCATTCAACATATCCTCATACGCACTGTTAATGTGTATGATGGCCCAGGTTTGTGATCTGACTCCCGGTGAGTTTGTGTGGACGGGAGGGGACTGCCACCTGTACCTCAATCACCTAGAACAGGCGAAATTGCAAATCACGAGGGATCCCCTGCCGTTACCAGAATTGGTATTGAATGAGGAAATCATGGAAATAGACTCCTTCACGTATGACGACATCAAAATTATCAATTACAGTCATCATGAGCATATTCGCGCCCCCATAAGCATCTGAGGTTTTCACATGGATGTGAAAATGATTCTCGCAATGGACGAAAAAGGGACCATTGGTAAAGATGGAGGTTTACCTTGGAAATTGAAGACTGATCTACAGAGGTTCAAAAAACTCACAGTTGGAAATGGCTTCAATGCAGTCGTGATGGGTAGCAAAACATGGTTCTCTCTGCCAAATGCGTTCCGTCCGCTTCCTGATAGGGTCAATATAGTCATGTCAAGGAATACCAATTTGGACCTCAAAGGAGCAGAACTAGCCTTGTACGACGGCCGGGCCATAGAGATCGGTTATTCTGAGGGGTGCGATGAGTTATGGGTCATCGGAGGAGCCCAAATATACGAACTCATGTTACCTAGATGTAAGGAGGTTCATCTCACGAGAGTTCACACTACAGTGGAAGGGCGCACAGTCAATGCAGAATTGCATCTAGATGAGTTCAACGAAAAGGTAGTTGAGACCCTTCCTAAGTCCAATTCAGATGAATTTGACACCACTTACTCTGTTTTCACAAGATGAATGACAAAACATGAGTTAATATGACCACATGAATGAAACGACACCGTGCAACTGGAATGCAATATTGACTCTCGGGGCAGATTCCTTCGGTTAGTTGGAGGGATAATGGCTATCCTTGCAGGGATAGCAGGATACCTCATCATAAGAGCAGGTTTGCTACCAATTCCCGAAACTCTGGGGGAGTTCGTTGTTGCCACAGCACTAGTTGCAGGCCTTTTTTCGATTTTCGAAGCCAGGGCCGGCTGGTGCATAGTCAGGGCCTTTGGGTTCCGTACTAAATTCTAACAGTTTATTCATCTGAATACTCTGTTACCCTTATCCCTAACTTTCCCATCTTAGATTCTCTCTTCATTATCCTGTCCATCTTACTGTGAAAATGTTGCTCAAGGTCTACCTCCATCGCGAGGGAGTGGCCCAAAATCAGTATTAGTAGATCTGCTAGCTCATCACCGGCGTCTGCCAATGGTTTGGCTTTGGTAATCGCCGCCGAGAGCTCTCCTAACTCCTCGACTGTCAGAGAAATCCTGTAACCCATGTCATGTCCGTTGTTTTCGGGGTCCGAAAAATCATGTTTATTATGGAAATCAGCCACCCTTTTCATCATAGTATTCCACGACCCGTCCGGCACGCGCGGGGTTGTGTGGTTGAAGTTCATCCATTCTTGCAGAGAAATCGGCCTCATACAGGAGACTCATGGTCCACCGCAATATATGTGACGCCTGGAGGACTACTTTGATTTCACAAATTCGACTATTGCCATTATGCTTCTCGCGACCACTGGAATGGAGGAATCCGCTTGAGATTCGACATGTTGGTGATCTATCATGGCTCTGGAATCTGATGGATCCTGTCCAGCGGCCCAGTTTGAGGCACAGCATATCGCTAAGTGCGGAGTTCCCTTTTCTGACACTAGCCTGGATTCGGGCCCTAAGGTCATTCCAACTACATGAGCGCCCATAGTCATAAGAGCGTTGATCTCTGCCGGAGTTTCGAATTGTGGTCCACTTGATTGTGCGGATACTATGCCTTTCTTGATGCTGAGGTTAGCGATGTCAGAGTTAAGCAGTCGTTCCCGATAAATGCTGGAGAAGAGTAGGGTTCTATCTGTATGAACAGCGTTTTGGTCAAAGAATGTAATGGGGGGTGAGAATAGATCCAATATGTCTTCGACGACACCAACAGATCCGGGTGGGAAGTCTGCGGACATTGTTCCTACTGAGTTCACACTCACAATTACGTCAACATTCATACTGTGCATTGCGTAGACGTTGGCTCTGTGATTGATCATGTGCGGGGGGGTCCGATTGCCGGTTGTGTTATTGTGATGTCTGTCGATCAGGAATATAATTGATTCATTTACGTCGATAGTCCTGACAGGTACAGAGCCCCAAGGTGTATCTGAACGTAGATCAAGCAATTTATCGAACTTGATGTGATTGGGCAGAGATTCCATCCCGGTGCCGGCGATTACACCGATTCTGGGTGTCATGTTCACTCCATCAATCTAGTAATTAGATCGATCTTCTTCCCTGAGACTGGTTTTCCTGCTGCCTTGAGAAGCACTTTCAGTTCAGCAACCTTCATTCCCTCAAGCTCATCTTTTGATGGAGTTTCATTTTCATTGGGATCATCAATCTGGTTGTGCATCCCTTCACTTTCCTCCGATGGTGTGTCCTTGGTGACGTCACTATCAGAATCTGGGTCCTCGAAGACATCGCTTTCTGGAGTCTCTTCTTCAGGTTGTACCACTTCCTCGGCGCGTATCTGTTCCAAGGTAGGCCCATCATCAACAATGACACCGGACTGGATAAGCTGGCTTTTCCTCAGCATGACTGCACGTACGGGGTGGACTGTTGAGACTGCTTCCTTGATTGAGTTCTCCAAAGTACTATCCATTATTGATTTTTGAAGCTTAACCCAAGTAGATTTAGCACCCGCTTTCAGGATTATATCCCTCGCTCTAGCTCTCATCTCCTGTTTTTGACTTGATTTGGCGGTTCTGTGGGTGATTATTATTGGTTTCACCCGGATGTAAAATCCATCCTCTGTGACAACATCTACGGTATCATCTACTTTGGATCTGGCACGTCTGATTTGTCTCCGGATGTGGTCTTTTGCTACTTCGTGCCCGATAAACTCAGTTATCGCGTCTGAACCCACAGTATGGGTTATGCGAAATTTCACCTTGACGTGCATTTTGGAGAAATCCCCATCAAGCTCATTTTGCATCATTTCGTAGATTCTACCTTCCAACATTGAGTCTTCCTCGGCTAACGTCTCACCGATGTTTCTGTACGACCACGGATTGCGTGGTGCTCTTACAGTGAACCATCTTTTCGCTCTCCACTTATCCCTCTGCTTTCGCGCCGCCATTCTGGATTTCGCACTCTTAGCCATTTAGTTCACCTCAATATCTGTCGGGGGCTGCCCCGCTTGCAACCGCTGCGAATCAAGGACAGTATTTCAAACGGCCGATTGGTTTTGCAAACATTAGGAAGGGATATAGCCCATACTGCTCTGATCCGAATTATGGCCTTCAGATCCGTACACCTGAGGATATTAGCCACACCAGTCGATGACGTAGAGCTCATCAGTAAAGCTACTAGTGCCATTCTCCCTGAGGAAGTAGAGTTAATCGTGACACCACATAAGTCGCATCATGGGGCCTTGCAGACAACTATTGAAGCTCACATAACAAGAAAGAGAGATATCAGGATATGGGTGGAGAGAATCGGGGCCACTTTCTGGGAGCATTTGCTCGCAGATGGAATTTCGAAGAGGATTGACGATGATAAATTCCTGCATCTTAGATTGGACCTTCCGGGTCTCGTTGGAGGGAGGTATGTTTTTGCAAATGGACAGAGCTTCAAACATCCTCTCAAGATCAAAATAAAAATTGAGTCTTATCCAGGGATGAATACTGAAGACGAGGCTAAGTCGTTTGTGCGGTCCCTGCTAAGTGATTGACGAGCACAAGACGAGGATTCAATAACAAGCGTGTCATCTCTAGCATCATGCCACCGTCACTAGACGTCTCCTCACTTGGACGCAGTCAAGAATTGCTCAAGCGGGGTTTTGCTACCATGCAAGAAGGCGGAGTCATCATGGATGTTGTTAATGCGGAAGAAGCTGCTGTCGCGGAAGATGCAGGAGCTGTAGCTGTTATGGCACTGGAACGAGTTCCAGCGGACATCAGGGCAGCAGGAGGGGTCGCCAGAATGAGTCATCCAGACATGATCAGTGGTATCCTCGAGACAACATCGATACCGGTCATGGCTAAGGCTAGGATAGGCCACGAAGACGAAGCCAGAGTTCTCCAATCCATGGGAGTCGACATGATCGACGAATCAGAGGTACTGACACCGGCAGACCCTTTCTACCACATTAACAAGAAGGCATATGACATTCCCTTTGTCTGTGGGTGCACTAACCTCGGTGAAGCTGTAAGGAGGATCGCAGAAGGTGCAGCCATGATAAGGACGAAGGGAGAGGCGGGGACTGGTAATGTCGTCAGTGCTGTGCACCATGCAAGAGTTGTATCATCAGAAATTGAACACATCATGGAGTCTGAATCTCTGGAAGAGGCGACTGATCAAGTAATGTCGGGATTTGATAGGATCAAACAAGCCTCTGGATTCCAACTCAAGCCCAAGAGCACACCTTTTGGCTCAACAAGCGATTTGAGAGCCGAGGTTCTGTCAGTACTAACCGAGGTGAGGAGTCTAGGTCGACTTCCAGTTGTGACTTTCTCCGCTGGAGGTATTTCGACACCTGCTGACGCTGCTCTCATGATGCGACACGGGATGGATGGTGTCTTTGTAGGCTCTGGAATATTCAAATCATCAGACCCCGCAAGAACCGCTGAAGCGATCGTGATGGCCACACATTCTTTCAATGACCCCAAGATTGTAGCTGAAGCCTCAAGAATGATCGGTGAACCGATGCCCGGACTAGAAATTGAAACTTTAGAGGTAAGGATGGACCAGCGCGGCTGGTGATTCATCGCCCTCTTCTAGCTGGAATGTTGCGACGAGATGATTTCCTGCCCAAAGAATTCTTTTTCCTTTGGTTTGATTTTTCAGCCCCCGTTCCGCCTAATGTAATCTCGCCAGAAGAAATTAGCCGTTCGGCCAATTCATTTGCAAACTCTTCTGAGTCTACTGGTGAGGTTAGCAACTGCTTTGCTAAGTAGTTGTACTCCTCTATCGATTGTTTTTGTTCATCCTCATTAGATTTTAATTCCTTCTTTATTTCATCGACTTCAGAGTATAGCTCCATTAGGTTTGAGTGTACCTCGTCTGCCGCTTTCCTTTTAGCAACGAATAGGGCGTGATACCTATCGCCCTCAGACCTGAGAAAGTCACGTTCTTCAAACATCGGTTTGATCTCCTCCCATATTTTGTCTGCTTGTTCGTGTGCCTCAAGCATAGCTTGGTGTTCTGCATCTGCTTCTGCTTTCAAGGTTAAGATGCTGCCGTCGAGATCCTTCAAATCAAGTTTTATGATCGAGTGTTCCTCTACCGACGGTAGCAGTTTCACTCTTCTAGATTTTAGTGTCTTTAGCTTTTTCAGAAATTGGTTTTCTTTTTCTAAACTTAAACCACCATCGGTCATAATCCGATCCTCTATATTTGCAATCTCCGACTCTGTTTCAGCGAGTTGTATTACTACAGACCTAGAATTTTTTCCGTCGTCTCTCCGTCCCTTTGATTTTCCAATCAATTCCTTGATTCTAATTTGTATTTCATCTCGTCTGTTCTTGTGGATTGTAGCCTTGGCCCTGATTGCTTTTTGTTCTTCCATCTTCTCTTTGACGGTATCCATGGTCTCCCTTGCCTGTGATTGCAAGCCATCTCTTTTTTCTGCAGCGGACTTTGCCTCATCACTTAGGGAATTTCTCTGATTCCTCATACGTTTGGCCTTGGTCTCCATAGCATGAAGCCTGGTGTGAAGGTCATTCTCTACAGGAGATGTAGATTGATCATCCATGATTGTCCACAAAACCCATTGTTATTGAAGGAATTGCCTCATGATAACGCAGGAATGATTGCGCTTAGGGCCGTG
The DNA here is from genome assembly GCA_002499585.1 of Euryarchaeota archaeon UBA552. GTDB lineage: Archaea > Thermoplasmatota > Poseidoniia > Poseidoniales > Thalassarchaeaceae > MGIIb-N1. Next base: position 48,397 of record DAMH01000029.1, read on the forward strand.
ATTGCTGGTATAAGTGCAGTGAATAAGGCCGTTACGATCATGGCGGAACCCAATCCTCTTCGGAACCTAGTCGTCAAGTCGGCGCGTGATTGCACGTTGAGCACTCTTCCATTCACCAGGCTGCCATTCGTATCTTCAAGTCTTATTGAAACAGTGGCTTCACCGAAAACACTTGGGATCAAACTTTGCCAAATTATCGTGGACTCACGCAAACTTTCGATCTGCAATTCAACGCTATCTTTCGATGAGGTTACACATGGCGGTATTGTGAGTCGATAGATGCCCTCTTTTGGCCTAAAGTCTGGTGTTTGGACACGTAGTACCAGGTCAATTGGGTCCTTGCCCTGATTCAGAATTATTGCCATTAAATTGGTCCTTCCCCTCGCAAGATTCTCAATGTCGACATCAAACCATGTATCGCCAAAGGTATTCCCGACCTGTTGACGCTTGAGCCTGTCATATAACCTGAAGAAAGGTGCACATGAGTTGGCTGAGTGTGACAAAAGTCTTACCCAAGTTGCCTCACCTAACTCTTTGTGACCAAAAAGTTCGTCGATCATTTTCTCATCTATGTACGCCGTGAGCCTATTTCTCATTTCTGTGTCTTCTATGGCTGTTGATGCCCTCAGGTGGAGAAGGTGTAATAGCTTCTCTTGAAAAGTTGTCATATCTAAATCAGGCAATCGTTTCGAAATTTCTCTTAGGTGAAGTGACATTCTGGTGTGCAGTAAGGGATCTGCATGAGCCCTGACTAAATCCAGAAACGGGTTTGAGAGTAGTGTCTTGTGGACAGCCGGTTGATATGTTTCTAACAAGCCCCAGGGTTCCAATGTATTGTAGGAGACGAGTGGTGCTGTGACCTGTAGACCCAATGATGCCAGAATGGATGACAGTGCAAGTATGGCCAAAGAGGCTTGATATTCTCGCAAAAGAGGTACCAGCGAGAGTCCAACCAGTATCAGACTTGATATCAAAACAAGAGTCCTTCCCCGAAGAATCCTCCTAGTCACGTCAAATATCCTCCTAACCTCTGCGTAGCCATGAGAATTATTCATCGCCATGCCCTTGGAAAACATATTTTTCTCGTGTTCGTCAAACATAGATATATTCAATCTAAGGCTAAGGAATAAAATGATTATCAAAAACAGATTTGCGACTATTATGAATGCCGAAATTACCAACAAAAATATCGGGAGATCCATTCCCGTTTGGCCTTGCAAACTATTCGACCACCATGCAGGTGATGAATCAGTGTATGCCACTGAGGCGCCCAGAACAATTAGGAGGACGGCGGGTGTTAGGAAATCCATCCTAAGTCCACCGGTGATGAATAACCTCTCTAGGCGCAGAATGATTTGATGTAGGTTCTGTTCTCGTTCGCTTCTGCCGGAATACTCAGGTTCCAATTGATCATGCATAACTTCAGGATTATCCTTGATGTCCTCGGGGTTTCCTTCCATATCTAATCAACCGCCTTAACAATAATCGACTCCATCATTGAGGTGCTTAATTTATGATTTACCTCGCCAATTTTCGCCCCTTCCAAGGTCCTCTCGATAATTTCCCCCAACTGAATGCCAATCGCAGAGAATTCGTCCAGATTGTGGTCTTTCAATTTGATGGAGCCTATTTTACCGGTCATACCATCACTCATTTCAATTAATTTCCTCGCTACTCCTCCCTCAGTTATTTGACGTCCGATGTCTGGGATCTTCCTCCCATCGAGTGTTTCCAGAGGATATCCGAGCGCGGCATCCAGTGCTTTCTCAGATTCCTCATCCATATGATGTTCGATTTTAGCAGCCAATGATGTTACATCTGTTTGCAGACCAGCAACATCCGAAAAAAGAATCTCTATCAGCAACTGCCTTCTTTTTACTTTGTTGGCTAGGTCGAAACCCTCTGATGTTAATCTGGAACCCCTGTATGGAATATGTGTGATGAGATTACGACCGGCCAACTTCTTGATCATCTCCGTTACTGACGCGGGATTTACTTCCAGCCTCTTTGCTAGATCGCTTGTTTTAACAATTGCAGAGGGATCGTCTTCAAAAGCCTCAAGTGCCCGTTTTAAGTATGATTCTTCGCCTTTTGATAGGTCCATAATCAACACCTCACCCCATTAATGCCTTGAAGGTAGACCTGCATGCGGGGCAACGGGCCATCACGGGTCTTCGATTTAGAGGTACCCTGAGAGATTGGTCACAGGAGGGGCAATTTATGATATCGTTATCATTCGCGACCTCCAAGGGTACATCCTTCGACAAATCATTGGGTATTTGTCTGCCCATCTGCATTTGGGTTTGCATTATGGTCGAGCAGGCTGGGCATCTGACATTCTCTACTCCCTCAGCATGGGTTATTTTCGCATTACAGGTTGTACAAGTAACTCTCAAACTGGATTTTGGCCTTGGCTCCGAGCTCTTTGATCGAGTGTCCGAGACCTCATTTTCAAAAGTGCGCATCACCAACACGGCCATTAAAATGAATACAAGCCCTGTCAAAGATCCTAGTACTGCTGCTTGAAGCTGAAACGGCAATTGGAAGCCCGACGAGTCCTCTGTAGGCGGATCGTATTGCGCTGAGCTCAGATAGGAATTAATATCGGAAGTGTAGGAAATTGTTAATTCTCCAGCAGTATTAGAAGGCAAGTCAGACGTTGTGATTGTGACACTGGTCTCATCACCCGGCGGTATGTTAGGAGTGGATATTGATGCGAGGATTTTTCCATCCAATGACCAGATCAAGTCACAAACCCCTGGTTTTAGGGTACCAGAACCAGTATTTTTTAGCGTGACATCTATTGACAGGGAGCCATCGCTGAGTGTGCTGATCTGGTTCGAGATCGCTACATCAAAAACAATCGGAATCAATGAAAATTGTTCTGTTGCGACATTGCCCTGCCAATTTACTGGTTCGACTAATATCTCCACTTGGCCTGAATATTCCGATGAAGTCGGTAGAGATACCTTCTGTAGACCGGGCATTATGCTAAGAGTGAGGTATGGCGACATTGACTGGGTCCCATCCGGAGATGTTAAACCGGCAGAAATACTAATTTCACGGTTCCTTCCCTCGGAGAGTAATATTGATATTGACAACTCATCGGTTCCAGGAAGATGTTCGACGGAAGTGATCTGCACTATTTGTCTCGGAAGGACTGTCAGATCAACAGATCCTGAAAGTAGGTTAGAGACCCCTACATCAGTACCTTCTATCGACCAAAAGACTTCTTGAGTTCCAGTACTAGACAACCGCAGCGAATTTTGGATCTCTTTGGAGGATCCTGATTTGATTGTGACTTCTGAACCACGTGATTCGTCATTCCCCGAAGATAATAACAAATAGGCATCAACTACCCTTTCCCCCCTGTTGTGAACAAGTGCGGATATGGACACTACATCCCCCTCATGCAGTGGCTCTCCCTGGATTGCAACGCTCATTTGCCCTGCAGGTACCAAATCAAGCGGGTTAGGGTCCACGTAGAAATTTAACACATCGGTACGACTGCTTGGGAAAAGTCTCAAATGCAAACTATGGGGGCCGGTATTGTTCGCCATAATCTCGACATTCGACATGGAAATTGACCCGTCGTCGTCAGATGTTCCGCCGACTATCAGAGACCACACGTCGTCTACTTTCATCCAGAGTTCCCACCTATCATCCTCCATTGAGTCGGCGGAGGATATCGTAAAGCCTACCTTGATTGTGTCTCCAACTAGCACAAGTGAACCATTGGAAGATGGTTGACCTGTAGACCCATCATATACATCGAAATCCCATGTTGCAGTATTTTCTTGTTCAATGGCTGAAGCGGTGTGCGTATTGCATATTATCAGTGTCAACAAGATGGTTGAGGTAGCTACCCACGGTCTCAGCACGTTTACGTGCTGGACACAAACCGTTTGAATTCAACGGATGATCAGGTCCGAAACGTGTAGTTTAAGCAGAGAATGGGGGCCAGCGGCATGTGTCCAAAATGGAAGAACCCCGACCCACAGCGATGGAGCTAGCGGAATCTCTGTTAGCAAGGAGGGTTATGCTTAGGGAAGCGCTGCCCGGGATAATCAGGAACCTCCAGGCGGAAGAGGAGTCCATTTTACCTAAAATGAAGAGAGCCATAGAACGGCACGAAAAGTCAAATCGAAATGTTGCGTCTCTAAAAAATGAGAGAGACGTCTTGCAGAAAAAGGCTGCAACCCTACTTAATGATCTAAAAAATATAAGGAATGAAATAGAAGAATCAGGCGGGATGGTTAGACTAGATCCCAACTGGGCCAAGGAACGCCTTGAAGAGAAATTAACAGATATAGAGAATAGGATAGAAACGCAAGCATTGGATCATAAGGCAGAGAGGAAAATGATCACAATGCGAAGCAACTTGCTCAAGGAGAATGAAAGATGGCTCAAAGAAAGACGGGATTCTAATCCTATGATGGTCACTTACGTTTCAAAAAGACGGGCGATGGCAAAATACTTCAAAGAGGCCGACAAGATTCACTCGAGAATGCTAGATTTAGTTGAAAGGGGACAACCTCTTCACCAAACAAGGCTGGATCTGGAACGAGAATATTCAGAGATTAGGAAGCAACTGGATCGGGCCAGAGAACTAAACTCTCAATCTGATGCAGCCGTATCCTTTTGGGAGGGGGTCATAGAATCTGGCTTTGAGAAAGGCGCAGGCATGGACCTGTTGAAAAACGCAAGATCTGTTGAGGCTGGCAACGTCGCCTCTTTTGCGAAGAAGACTAGAAAGAAACCTGCTGAGGAGGTGAAAGGTGAGGATGAGTGACGACTTCAGAACTCCTAACGAAATAAGGCAACATGTGTATTCCCTCAGGGATCTCAAGAGAGATCTCAAGAACGAGAGGGTTATGTTGGTCGAGACGGTACGTGGAATGAGGGCTGCCGCTACAGTGCAGAAAGAGAAGTCATCCTCAAGGAAAAAGCACCTCACAGCATTCCATGAAAATAAAAAGATTGCAAATATTGCACGAGAGGAAAGAGATAGGATAAACAAAGCTGTGCCGCCGCCAGTCACGGTTCTTGAGGAATGGGCGCAAAAAAGTCTCACAAAACTCCAAGGCGTTGACAACGACTTGACGGGGATGCCCACGCTAAACCGAGAAATCAGAGAGTTCAGTAGGTATTTTGAGTTGATGTCATCTCTAATGGTTAAAAAAATCGGAGAGGAATCCCATGCTAAATACGTAAAACACATAAAAATGATGAAAGGAAACCTCGACGAATTAGAAGAAAACCATCCCAGAGATGAATTAGATGAAAATGGGAAGAACAAAACTGGATCTGAATTTAAAGAAATAAGAAAGATATCTAACAAAATTGACAAGTTGGATAAGAAGCTAATGAACTTGGATAAGGAAATAAAGAGTTTGACGAAACTTGGCAAGAAGAAAGAGTCAGAATCGAAGGTTTCTGATGCATTAGAGCGGGTACGCAGTGGCTCTGATCTCGTCGCCGATGATATTGCACTAATCTTAGAAAAAGGAGGGGACTTAGGGAAGATCTCCGAGGACAAAACCAAGAAAAAGACTGAATTGAAGAAAAACCACAACAAGCCCAGATCTAGAAGAATATCTGTCGCGAGAGGGGGTGCAAGAAAGACACGCCTCAGGCCCGACCGCTAGATGTTCCGACGTGGCTGTTAAATGGGCAACACTTCACGCAGAGACGAAGGCAAATGGGGGCGTTATCTTCTTCTGACCTCGAATCCTTGTTTGGCGGCAAGCCGAAAACGATAGAGGATGAGGCGACAAGATTCAAAGAAATGAGGGATGAATGGAACGAAAAGGTGAAACAACGATCTGAGGAGCGGAATGGATACAACCTGCAGGTTCAAGAATTAATCACCGAGGTTCAGATAAAAAAAGGGATCCGTGATGAGGCTAACAACAAGGTAAAGGAACTCAAGGAGCTTCGTGCTGAGTACTCGAAAACACTGAAAGAAAAAAGGAATAACCTCAAACAAGCATTAGAAATATCAGCGGAGAAAAAGTCTCAAGAAGAGAAAGAGGGTAAGAGCAGATCTGCATCGAGGATCCGTATTGAGATGGACCAACTAGAGCAGAAATTTGAACGTGGCAGGCTCAGCATGAACGAGAGGTCATTCATGAAAAGGATGAAAGAACTGAGTTCCGAATTAAAGGCTGCGAAGAGTCAGAAGTCGTCAATTGGCAGTCACAGCGAATTAAGGTCAGCGGTCAAACAGGCAGCAAGAATACAGGAATCCGCCCACAACGATGTCGAGAAGGCAGTAGAAGAAGCCCAACAGGCACATGATATCATGTCTAGAATATCAGATGAGGTCGACAAATTGAGGGATGCGGCGAATGAATCTCACTCAGGTCTGATACGGGCAAAAAGAGAAGCAGACCTCATGCACTCAAGATACATTGTATCCTTGAAATGCATGCACTCAATGGGTGATCTCATGACTGCATTATCTGCCAAAGAAAGAGGCGAACTCGTTGATGATTCCGAAGACCAATCTACCGGGGTCTCGGATATCATGGAACAGCTGATGTCTGGGGGGACTATTTCGACAGACGATCTTATGATGATCCAGAGGCGGGGTTAGTGATTGTAGCGTTTGTTCGCACTCGCGTCTAGTCCATCCAAAATATATTGTTCTCCGGACTCCTTTTCAATGAGAATCCAGCTTGGCGCCCAAACTCTCTTTCTCTCTATTTTCAACGTCGACTCTACAACATGATACCATCTTAGAAGTGATGTGGTAGTTTGATCGCGACCACTTTTAGATATTCTTCGAGCGAGTTTACTCTTTATTTTACTCCTTATAACCTCGTCATCCGTCCATTCACCATCCCAAGTTAGACGCTCAATTGATAGAGGTTTGAGTAATCCCTCATCATTTGACTCGAATTGTTTGTTCCATGGACTCTCTATGAAGACAGCAGAGGAAAAGAATTGATCGCCGTCTTCAGATCTGAGCATTGCTGATGCAAGGTAGCCCCTAACCTCGATATGGACCGGCCTCGTGTTACCGTCTATGGGTACCTTTCCTAGAATTTGGTCAACAGAATATCGCGCCTTTAACACCGAATCGCTGGGCAACGTCCTAATTTCATTGTTAGCCTCCTTTTTGTCATTTTTTTCTGACTCATGGGAGAGTTCGGCCTGCCCCAGTATTTCTATCAGGTCCTGCCTCTCCCATACTTCGACCCCATTTTTGGTAAAAATAGACATAACATCATCACTAAGTTCTCTTTCTGATACCAGCAAGGTCTTGTCCTCTTCCCCAGTCCTGAGGAGGAGCCTGTCTGCATCTTGCTTTGTGAGTGGGATGTGAGATTTTACCGCATGCCATACGGATAGAGTTTCCTGAGTAACCCCGGGTTTGATCGTGGTTTTCCCCAAAAATGAATATCCAGCAATGAGGTTTTCTTCAGACCTAGATGAAAACGAAATCCCTGCCAGCTCTAACGCCCGTAGGACAGCGTCGCTCATATGCTTGGGATAGGGTCTCTGGACATCAATCCCTCGATCTCAAAGGTTGTGATCTAGGGTCATCAATTCCGACTGGCCTGCATCGATTACGCATACAGAGCTCACTGAGAATGGTTTCGCGCATGCAGAGCCTAGTTCACGGTTCACCATTGCAAGACGGTGCACAGGTATGTTTGGATGATCATTGACCATCATCTCGACGTGTTGCTGTGGACAATTCGCCGCTATAAGTACGAGCCTTGCGTCGCCCCTCGAGCAGGCAGCGATGGTCTCCCTCTGGCCGAAAACCAATCTTCCAGTGCTTATTCCCTGTTTTATCTGTCTGGATATGTCCAATGCATCATCTCCTTAATTATTCCTTGGCGCGTAGAAAAGTTCCACAGAGCCGGTCCCCAAAGCAACAGGTTGGCCGACAATGACGTTCTCTGTGACTCCTTTGAGATAATCCCTCTCTCCTATAATCCCTGCTCTGAGTAGGTGATTCACGGTTACCTCGAAGGCAGACCTGGCTAGTATGCTGTGTTTTGTTCCGCTAACCCCGTGTCTTCCAATGGCTCTCACTTCGCCCTCACTCGTCATGACATCTGCTACTGTAATCAGGTGTCGGACATCAACATCTAGTCCAGCTCCCTCCAGAGTGTCCCTCAGCTCCGATATGATCGATTGCCTAGCTGCTTCTATCCCAAGGTATTGGTATATCTCGACGATGTTATTCGTGTAGGTCCTGGATCTGTCTACACCAGCAAACTCACTGACCTTAGCGAGATTTGATCCAATGGTTGCAATGTAATACTCGCCTGTGTTTTTATCCGGTCCCTGAACGTTTGCTCGAGAAATGCCTGGTAATCCCTTCAATCTGAGTTTCTTTACCTTGTCCTCTAATTGTAAGAGAGCAGTGTATGTAGGTGGATCTTCAGCCAATCCAGCGAGGTCGTCTTCTTTGGACACACCTGGTATAAGTTTGAGCTGTTTAGGCCTATCTGGGTTATCTGCCTGTACATACAGTTTGAGGGCTCTGGATAATTTGTCCATTACTTCTCTGCCATTCATATTTTTCAATCGAAGGTTTTGATTTTTCAGATCTAATGTGAGGACTCTTTGTGCTACGTCAACATCAATCGAGGCTATGTCTCTGGTTGTAGTTGTTTCAAGGCCAGCTGCGATGGCCTGTACTTGCTTCTCATTGGTTTTGAGAGCCTTTTTTCCGTCTGGTGTTTTTTCCTCCAAGTAAATCATCATTGTCGGGGTGTTGGGGGCTTTCCTGGCGTCGACTATTTCGATCACCCTAGGTAGACCCTGGGTGACGTTCACTGTTGCAACACCGGCGTAGTGAAACGTCCTCATGGTCATCTGGGTCCCCGGCTCACCGATGGATTGTGCGGTGGTTATGCCTACGGCTTCGTGAGGATCTACCCGAGACTCGGCCATCCTTGACTTGGTTTCGTTGAGAATGCCTTTGAGTTGCTTCGCTGTTAGTTTGTCATGCCCTCTTGCTCTGACACCTTCCACTAGGTCATTGATTATTCTTGGAGTCAGGACCATTTTATGTTTGACTGCTCCCTCTTCTATCTGTTTGTAGACAGGGTCCAGGGAATCTATTTCCCTGAGAATCTGTGAGGATTTCTCATCCTGCCTGTATTCCTGTAGAGGTAGGGTGGTCTTTTTTCTGGTCGCCCGTCTTTTCTGTATCCTGACTCTTTTGGTAGTCGTTGCAGAATCTCTTCTCCCAGATTTCACAGGCGTGATTATTTTGGTGTGAATTGACTGGGCGGTACCAGAATCGGTTTGACATATCTCCGCTATTTGTTGGGGGTTAAGGATTTTGACGTCGTCCCACTTTCTGTCATCGGCGAGGAGATGAGCATGCTCTTCATCGACCCCTAGATCTGTTAATTTCTTCTTAGTTGCGCTCTTTACTACCATCAGGAATCACCTCCGAGTGCGGCATCTAATACTTGGTCGATGGGGACAGGGTCACCTTTTCGACTTCGAGCTGGATCCACTCCGTCTTCCCCGTACTCGAACTGAATTATCCTGTCCGCGGTGTTCCTCACTGACCTCATTAGATCGTCGTTCACCTTGAGATCGTCCATAGCGTTGATCAGTCGCCTTTGCATGTAACCAGACTTGCTGGTTCTTACAGCAGTGTCGACGAGGGATTCTCTGCCTGAGACAGACAACATGAAGAATTCCGTCGGCTCAAGACCGCGTTTGAAAGATGAGGATACGAAACCCTTCTCCTTGGCGCCCTTAACACCTCGTGGGAAGTGTGACAGCACCCGGTCCTGATATCCTCTCTCCAGCCTCTTACCCCTGACTTTAGGTTGTCCTATTGAGCCTGCCATCATAGCAAGGTTGTCCATTGAGCCTCTGGCGCCTGAGGTTGCCATGACGACTGCAGCGTTCTTCTCTCCTAGGTACCTCTTTGCGACATCCCCAGATTTGGCTTTGCCGGAGTCCAAAATTTGCAGTATGTTCTCTTCGAGAGTTTCGATGGGTGTTCTGCCAGGCCTAGTTTCGTATCTTCGCCCGTCGTTTCCGTATTTTGAAAGCTCCAAATCCACAGCTTCACTTGCCTCCTCGTTTATGGAGGCTATCTCAGCCTTGGCCTCGGGCGGTAGATCCTCATCATCAATGCCTGTTGTAAAACCCAGTGATGTGCACATAGCAATGGTCATCTTGGTCATACGATTGAGGAAATCGGCCCCGACTTCAGTACCGTGTGTTTGAACTACTGCATCAAGGAGTCTTCCATCTTCTGCGCCGATACCCCTTTTGTCAATCGTGCCATTGACATTTCCTTGTTTTACGCTTACTTGGTCGCCGCTCCTGCTCATGTATGATAGTGCGAATTCTCCCGGCACAATCAGGCTGAGTATGTCCGCGCCGCGGTAGCCTTTGACCCCATTCTGTTCGATTATCTTTGGCAATTCTCCCTCCCATCCTACTGCACCAAGAATCTCCATTGCGAGGTTTCTGGGGAGGACGCGATCTCCCTGCGTTAGAAGGTAGGCTCCGGATATGTGATCATGAATGCCACCTATCACAGCTCCTCCGTACCTCGGCGTGATAATGTGCTCCTGAACTCTCATTAGTATCTTGGCTTCGGCTCTCGCCTCCTCGCTTTGAATCACGTGAAGGTTCATCTCATCACCATCGAAATCTGCATTGTACGGCGTGCAGTCCGCTAAGTTAAACCGGAATGTCTTTCCTGGCATCACACGTACTTCGTGAACCATCATTGACATTCGATGTAGGGAAGGCTGTCTGTTGAATATTGCAACATCGCCGTCTATCAAGTGCCTCTCAACAACTACGCCCGGCTTGGGGTTACCGTCCCTGTCAAATGTTGATAGTCGGTCCTCTACTTCTGTCCGATAGGCGTCCCCGTACTCATCTTCTGTGGCCGGGCTGCCGCAGTGTGGACAGTGGACTTCTAGGTGTTCGGGCAAATACTCTTCTGGATTGCTTTGTTCCCATATCCATCTTTGGTGTATAATCGCTCTGGGATCATCCTCTGGTAGTGTCCTTCCCCGGTCATCTTCCCCTCGAAGATTCGATAGGGTCCTGTCTAGATCTACGATCCATTCCTCCTCGAAGTCCCCGAGTTGGGTTCTTCTCATTCGCCTCTTTAATTCTAGACCCGGCAAAAAGTTAGGAGCTGGAAGTACTGAATTCAGATCGGGCCTCATGCCAGGGTAGGGTTCATCATCTCCACCAGAGTGGCATTGCGAATTCAAACATCTAAAACCAGCCCAGATGAATTTGGTGCGATCGGTAATTCTCACCCTACTTGTGTCGTTTCGTATGACATAGTTAACCCCGGGATGTACATCTGGTCCTCGCAATATCATTTGTCTGAGTTGTTCTCTGTTCCTGCTTGTCACTCGTATGGGGACCGTCAGTTCTTTGGCGGTAACAACTGGCACGCCAACTTCATTTATTCCGAGATTTGGGTCTGGACTTATTACTGTCCTTGCGCAGAAGTTAACCCTCTTGCCAGATAGATTGCTTCTAAATCTTCCTTCCTTACCCTTTAGTCGCTGTGTAAGGGTTTTGAGAGGGCGACCGGATCTGTGCCTGGCTGGTGGTATCCCACTGGTTTGATTGTCGAAGTAGGTAGTAATGTGGTATTGCAGTAACTCCCACAAATCCTCAACAATCAGCTGGGGGGCCCCTGCATCCCTGTTTTCTCTAAGTCTCTGGTTGATTCTAAGTACATCTACAAGTTTGTGTGTGAGGTCGTCTTCGCTTCTGTCACCGCTGTCCAGGGTGATGGATGGTCTGACAGTTATAGGAGGCACAGGCAGGACTTTCATGATAGTCCACTCTGGTCTACTCGAGGCGTAATCCATACCGAGGAATATCAGATGTTCGTCGGGGATTTTTTCCAGCCACTCTCTTATATCTCTTGGATTTAGCTTGTGTTCGCCTTTGTCTTTCTTTTCTTTGAAGGTCGTGGGCTTGTCCAGAAGTATCTTCCCTTGCGCTGAACCACAGTGCATACAAATTGCGTTAGTTGCTTTAGTGGTTACCTTCTCGATTTCCTTTATCATTTTCGCGAACTCTGTTGAGCCGACGCCGTGTTTTATCATAACGTCGTGAATCCGCTGCCTGTAGAAGTCCTGCTCGGACTTTTCCGGATCTATTGGATGAGTCCCTGGTTTGTCGTGAAGGAGAACCTTACTACAGCTGTTGCATGTGGCTTTCAATGACAATTTTATCAATTGAGTGAATCCTATGTGTATGACTGGAAGTTCAAGGGATATATGTCCAAAATGACTTGGGCAGTCTTCGTATTTGTTCCCGCAGGTATCACATCTGACTCCTGGATCTATGACCCCCATTTTCGGATCCATTAGCCCTTGCTTGTAGGCATGGCCGTCGTCCTTGTACGTATCAGCGGTCTTGACCTCCACAGATGACATTTTACGGATTTCGTTTGGATTCATCAGGCTGAATTTGATCGAGTCGATCCTCTTTGGGATTTGTGCTGGTCCTTTATTTCTCATCTTTGATCCTCCAGTTCCATTCTCATGGCCACGCCAAGACTCTTCATCTCGTCCAGTAGCAATTTGAAAGCGTAAGACGTCTGTACTTGATGTACATCAGCCCTGTCTCCACAAACCGGGCAAACGGGTGTTCTTCGTTTCCAGTCGTAATATGCGATGTGGCCGCAGCCAGGATTGTTACAGACGTGCAATGGCCAGCCGTCCGACTCGTCTAACAGCCTGTCTTTGATTACCATAGAGGCTCCGTGGGCAATAAGGCAGTCTCTTTCCATCTCGCCGAACCTTAGGCCACCTTGGCGGGCCCTTCCTTCGGTAGGCTGTCTGGTCAATACCTGAACTCGGCCACGGCTTCTTGCATGGAGTTTTGAGCTAACAAGGTGGTGTAGCCTCTGGTAGAATATGACTCCGCTGAATATGTCCGTTTGGAATAACTCCCCGGTCTCTCCGTTGACCATTGTCTCGCGACCTGTATGATTGAATCCATGTCGCAAAAGTCCAGCTCTCAATGAATCTTCTTTTTCGCCGTCGAAGGCCGTTCCATCAATCTGTCTCCCCTCCATCGACCCAACTTTTCCTCCAATCATCTCTAGGACGTGGGCCACAGTCATCCTTGACGGAATTGCATGAGGGTTGACAAGGAGGTCTGGTATGACTCCGTCCTCTGTGAAAGGCATATCCCTCTCGTCTACCAGTCTTCCGATAATGCCCTTCTGCCCGTGCCTTGAAGCAAATTTATCTCCTAATTCTGGGACTTTCTGGGATCGAACGGTAGCCCTAACCAATAAACCCGAGTCCAGTGACTCAGTAACGAATACGTGATCAACCCATCCGTGTTCACCGACTCTCACCCCCATGGATGATTCTCTGCGCTCTTGGGCCTGAAGGAATGCACCTTGGCTTTCCTCAAGGAATCTCGGTGGGCTTGTTTTTCCGACCAGTACGGATGGTACAGAATCTCTGTGATCGACTATTCCAGAAAGTTCGACCTCTGGTGAGGGGAGTCCGTCTCTCTCTAGGTGTTTGTAGGATTCCCATGCTTTGAGACCCTTGACCTCATCCAAACCTGTCCCAGGAACTTCTATTCTTTCTTCTTGGCCGCCAGGGAATCTCTTGTTCTCGGCGTTGTAGGTCCTAACGAAGGCAGATCTACCAAGGCCGCGGTTTACGGAAGCTCTGTTCATGATAACAGCGTCCTGCATGTTGTACCCATGGTGGCTAATAATCGCCACGACAAAATTCTGTCCACCCGGCCTTTTCTCAAACTTTGTCGTTTTCATTGACCTTGTGCCTACGATCGATTGTTGAGGGTAGTGCATGATATGTGCTCTGGTGTCGGGCCTCATTCGGTAATTTGCACTGGGGAGGCCTAGGCTCTGTTTGACCATGGCTGTACCACCAGTGACCCTAGGTGTCGAATTGTGTTCTGGGTACGGCACCAAGGCAGCGCAGACTCCCAAAATGAGTTGAGGGTCTATCTCCACGTGAGTGTATATCAACACTGTCTTGTCTTTGCGCTCTTTTCTCTTGAGGGAGTCGATCTCTGGCTGATGATAAGCGAGTTTAACATTGAATTTTTCGATTTCAGATGATCCGTCGGGCATTGACACCTCGACCTTCAATTTTGCATCTGTTGCGTCCGGATCCCCTAGATTTAACCACTCGACCTTAGCTGGGTTTATGGGTCTTCCAAATTTAGGTGAAAACTCCGGTAGATCAAACGGACGGGGGGCTATCAGCAGGTCCTCTTCTTCTTCTGCATCTACCCACTCGACAATCCCATTTGTAACCAAGTCGTTGAACGACCATTCGCCTGTTCTGAGTCGACTCAGGTCTTCTGGAGTTAGGGTCAAGTTACCACCATCCAAGATAAGGAGCGGCCTCAGCATTCTTCCCCTGTCGGTGTTGATGTATATGTCTCGATTCAGGGCATCATGTCTTAGGCTTACTTCGGGCCTAATTTTGCCTTGTCTCCTTCGTCTTTTGAACTGTGCAACTAGTCTGTTCGGGTCTTTGTGCAGACCGAAAATGTCTCCGTTGACGTGAATTCTAGAGCCTTCTGCCCATCCTTCCGGGTTTGAGTTAACGCCTGCTTCACTGAGCAGAGCCTTGACCTCCTCTTCCGGGACTTCCTCGGATACGTCGATCATTTGGGCAGCATTTTTGACGAGACCGCAATTCTGCCCTTCTGGTGTCTCGTTGGGGCAAAGTCTGCCCCACTGGGTCGGGTGAAGGTCCCGAGCTTCGAAGTGTGGTTGGCTACGGACTAGAGGGCTCGTGACGCGCCGCATGTGGGAGAGTGCGGCCAAGTAGGTTGTCCGGTCCAGAAGTTGGCTGACACCGGATCTACCGCCTACCCAGTTACCAGTTGCAAGTGCGTGCATTATTTTCGAGGTAAGGACATCAGGCCTCAGGCACGCGTTTATCCGTAGTTCCCTCTTTCTGTTGTGATGTCTTTCGAGTTGATACTTTAGATCTCTAGCAAGTTGCTGTAAGCTTACCCTAAAGAGATCCTCGATTAGATCTCCTGCTAGCCTGACCCTTTTGTTAGCGTAGTGATCCTTGTCGTTTGGGTCTTCGTCATTTATGGCCATTTCCAAGACCTGTCGAACTATTCTTCCTAGGAAAATCGCTTTTTTGTTGCGGTGTTCCATTCCCTGACCTAGGTGTGGGAGGAGTTCTTTGTCTAGGAGGTTCATTATTCTAGTTTCGCGGTACTCTTTTTGCTGTCCAGCGGCAAATTTTTTCTCTAGCCATGCCAGGGCTTCATCCTCTGTTTCAACAGCGTATTCTTCGTTATCCTTCACATCATTGAGATTAGCGACAGTGAATTTCATCGCCTCGACAGGCCCGGCGATCGCAGCGAAAATGTCTCGGTCGTTGTCCATGCCGAGCGCACGCATGAGCAAAACTACTGGTATGGCGGTGGTTCCTGCGCTTGGAATTTTAACCATGAGCATTCCGTCTCTTCTTTTTTCTACGTTCAGAGGTTTCCTAACTCCATCTCTTTGTGAGAAAATCTTTGCGACTTCTGTCTCGTGGGCGTATTTCTTGTTCTTCTCAACTGTTACTCTGTTGGGAGCCAAATCTTCCATGGAAATGAGGACTCGCTCGGTTCCGTTTATGATGAAGTAACCACCAGGGTCGAGGGGGTCCTCGCCTGCCTTTTCAAGAAGTCTCCTGTAGGTGATCGCGTCCTCGTCCGATGTTTCTGGGTGAAGAGGCCTCTCATCTGCGTGAGAGGCATGGAGGTTGCATCTTGCCGATCTTACCATAATTGGAAGGTTCCCGATGTGTACACCCTCTTCTGTGTCAGGTAAGGGCTTGTCATCGCGAACTATCTTGAAATCCATGTAAACTGGTGAGAAGTATGTGAGTTTTCGGATTCTAGTCTCCATAGGTGTTGCAGGGTGTTCAGCCCCATTGGCTTCTCTGACTGTTGGTTTGCCTAACCTTATGTTTTTCAATCTAACAATGATTTCTTTGTCCAAAACATCGAGTTTGATCATCCCGCCCTCATCATCTTCTATTGGTTCATCTTCGCCAATTCTGATTGACCGAACTATCCGCTCCATTCTACTCAGGGAGCCATCGCCCAAGGGAATGCAGTCATTGTATGATGCAAGTTGATGATTAACTAGGCTTCTTTGTTTGAAGTAGGATTCTACGATTTCTTTCATTTTTACCACCTATGCGCTCTCCACTATTAGCCTGTAAGCCACGCTGCTGCCAGCGCTGGGGCTATGTCTGACGATTTTCAGGACGCGATTGGCTAACCATCCAGCTGGAAGGTCATCAGTTTCTAATTCAGTTGTTTCCTTGATTGCTTGGACGGCTGGATCTGTTATCAGTATCTTTGGGAGGAGTTCTTTTGCTAGCCTATCATTCCCTTCCTGGTCTTTTCTAATCATGTCCCATGGCGACAGTTCAGAAATTTCTTGATCTACTTCGACTAGTTCGTGGTGGGGAACGAGGATGTGATTGAGAACATTAAACCTGTCATTCCCTTCAGGTATGTCTTCCAGAAGAGCAGCTGCCCTAGTTAGGGTAACGCTTGAGCTTGAGGACCTCCTTCGGGACTTACTTTGCTCTTCTATTATCGCCATCACACGATCGAGTTCAGTCTGATCATCTACTAGATCGGTCCTTTTTGCTATCTCTTCCCTTGTCATTCTTCTAATTGCATCCAAGTTAGCGTCTGTTGCCAGTGCAATAGCATGATCCTCTGCTATTCCAAGTTCAATCAGCCGCTTCTTTGTTGAGCTCTTTACTGCCAAACCGAAGCCTCCATTATCCGAGCAGTGTCACGGTCCTGTGCAGAGTCTGGTGGGCCTGAGGGGATTCGAACCCCCGGCCACCGGGTTAAAAGCCCGGCGCTCTACCTGACTAAGCTACAGGCCCATGGCATATGCTGGGCAGGCCACCGGACCCTAGTAGTGTTTATGAAAGTTACTAAGTAAGACAATTCTCATATGCTGCGGGTCAGTGAAATGACATGGACGGGGATACTCTATGAACGATTCGGATCCCAACCCAATGATGAAGCTGAAAATCCCATCCACAGTATACCCGCCTCGGGAAGATACGCATCTCTTGATTAACTGCATTCCTTCTCCAACTGGAGATCGCCGTAGGGCATTGGAGATAGGTTCCGGTACTGGAGTTGTATCCATTGAAATGGCCAATTTAGGTTGGGATGTGACAGCAATAGACGTCAATCCAATGGCTGTGGCAGCAACATCGATCAATTCCAAATTAAATCTCGACATGGAAATTTGTGTAATTGAGGGTTCTTTTGACGAAATCCCTCAACTAAAATCAGGTGCTTTTGATTTGATAGTGTGGAACCTACCATACTTGGACGTCCCTGTTAACAGACCCGAACTTGAAGCAATGGAGGAGTCGTCTATGATAGATGTCGGGATAGGCGGGTGGAGCAGTGAACTCAGGTTACATCTGGAACAAAATAATGCAATGCTCTCGCCAGGTGGTCTCGTGATGTTACTGTATCGTGTCCTGCCAGAAAGTCCCTCTAGACCTTACGATTGGCTGAAATCTGGTTGGAGCGTGAGAAGGATTGAATCCAAACAGTTGGGTGATGAGACGCTCTCAGTATATGCCCATTGGTTGCCATGGGGAGGAAGTCAACCCCTCAGGGTGCAAGAAATAGGTTCCACAATGGAATTCAAGTTCCCCAATTTGAGGAAATCAGAAAGAGTGTTTTCCAATTATCAAACCAATGGAAGAGGAAGAAAAGGAAGGAGGTGGGTGACCGACCCGAAGGGTGTAACTGGCACTTGGTCAGTTCCAACACCTACCGATCTAAACCCCGGACTCGTTCAATTGAGTATCGGAGTCATGGTTTCAAGAGCACTCGGAATGAAAATGAAATGGCCAAATGATATTGTAGATAAAGAATTCAGAAAATGCGGCGGCGTTTTGACGATCCTAGATTCGAACAATCGGTTGAAGATTGGTGTGGGCGTCAATAAACACCCCCAGCCAGCATCCGGAATCGAAACAGGGGGTTGGTACGACTATGACCAATCGTTAGAAACGGAGGATGCAACGAAACTAATTGACGCTGCTGTATCCTCCTGCATTGAACATCACGAGTTGATTGGCGACTTCCTGGATGGGTTTTTCATGGAGGATATATGGTCTTCTCTATCCTCGATTCTGTCACTTGGAGTTCAGGTCAGATTTGAAGGTTTAATCTCGCGGGTAGTTGGGGTGTCCCGCACTGGTGAGTTGATAGTATCAACCAAAGGTGATGTGCATGCTGTTTCTAACGTAGACTCCATCCAATGGTTATTCCCACATGTTCCATGAGGATCAGACTATACCCAACCTCATCTTCACAAGCCGAATCTTCCCACTCGAGGTGATGCTTTCCAAATACTTAGTCTCAGCAACATCTGAGAGGAACTTGTTGTATTCAACTAGACTGATTCCGACAATGGCAAGTGCGGCGTCATTGGATCTCCATGCCAGTTTCGAACTGGTGTAATTTTCAAGAATCTCATCCAATATTTTCGTGTTGCCCTCTATTTTGATGCCAATCCACCTCCTTTTTCCTCTAGCGGCCTTCTTGACGTTGGGCATATTAGTCGGGAGAGGGCATCACTTAACGATAGGTTCGGTCCGGTTGTGTCATGCAAGGGCCCAGACGAGACGTGGTTTCTCTACGAGAGCTACTGTTCGAGCCAACGCCTCTGGTCCATGTCTGGGCCTGCTTATTTTTTGTCGGCTTCTTCCATTTGCTATCGCTGAGGGCTGGGTTGGAAATCGGTTCAGCGCTGTTCATTTCCTTCTCGTTTTGCTATGTATTGTTCTCATTCCGACCAGTTCAATATGTAGTTGGTTGGGAAAAGCCCCCGTGGGTTTCGGTTGCAGCATGTTGTTTTGTCGGTCTTAGCCTGTTTTCGATATTGTACACCATCAGCGGACGTTACGACCCATTTTCGAATGATCTTGGCATAATTTTGGCGCTTGCTTTTCCTCTCATTGCTATCGGCAAAGGGGTACTGTTGATGATTGGTTTGTCTGGAAAGGCTATTGCGACAGGACCAACTCTATTGACCCGCCTAGCTACGAGCAATTCTTTTGTTTTTCACTCTTTGAGGATTATGTTCCTATCGTTTTTGGTGTGGTGGTTTGGTTTCACGGCAAGGAGCCCTTCAAGCATTGACCCCATGCGGGCTTTCATTTGGACTTCTTTGTTCATTCTTGTTTTTGTCGCGGGCGTAATCGTAGACAGAAGAAATAGGAATGTATCGATATCATCTACACGGTCAATTGCATCTTTCTCAGGTGTATGTGTTCTATTTTTTGACTGGTCGATCGTTTCCTCGCTGAGAATGTTGGATGACGGAACTGTCTCCTCCACGATGATTGAGGAAGTGTTCATGTTTACATTCATAATTTTGGTAATTCTTTGGACCAGAACCAGCAGAACAGTCGATTCAACAGAGACGCATGCGGCGTTGTCGCTCGGCTTTGCGTACGTAATTATGTATGCCGGATCGATATCATCCATGTCAGCTTCAACAGACCTGAATGTAACATCGATATTGGGGGTCGGCCATGGTTTGACGGCAATGGCAATAATGCTGGGGTCTAAATCCATTTCTAAGAGGATTGCTGAAGGTGCTAGTGAGGCGTTAATCCAATCCGCTGACGACGGCAATGATCCTCAACCTTCCGATTAACCTATCAGAGACTCTGGCTCCTAGGATGACCTGACACCCTTCATTGAATCTCTGAGTGAAGTCTTCCGTGATCGATGCTATGTGTGTAAGGGTCATGTCCGGGCCGCCCTCGACTTGGATCAAACATCCTCTGGCGTTGTCCAGCGATATATCGATCAGCGGTGACCTCCTGGCCTCGTCTGCTATTTTTCCGATATCGTCGACTGGTCCGGATGCAACTATCAGGGTCGCCCTTCCCTCATGTCTGATGACTGACTTCAGATCCATCATGTCAAGATTGATTTTTCCTAATTTTCCAATCGTGGAAACCAGGCCTTCAACCAACTCCTCGATCCACCCTGAACCCTCGGACCACTTCATCCGCCTTGTTCGAGCGTGCCATGCCAACCTCTCTAAAGAAACTCGGATGCAAACATCTGACACGCTCTCTAACACCGGCAGGGCGTCCATTGCCATCCTGGTGCGAAAAGTCTGCTCAGCGAATGGAAGCCCCGCAACCACGACAACGAGTGAACCGCTTCTCTTGGCGGCTTTGGCTAACTCCACGGAAGAACCCGTTCCGGTTCCGCCTCCCAATCCTGTTAGTATAATCACTAATTCTGATGCCTCTATCACGGATTCGACGTCTTCCAGTCCTTCCACGGTCCTGTGCCCAGCGAGCGAAGGGAGTGCTGCGCTCCCCCTTTCGGTACCTGATGGATCGAGGTGCATGCAGTGTGCATGCGATGCTCCAAGGAAACTGTTGATGTCCGCATCGACCAACAAAAGATCAGACTCAGTTGATACCCGGGTGTGAGCACCTCTTGCCCAGTTGCAACCTAGACCTCCGACCCCGATCACCAGCAGATTGTCGGGTTCCATCAGTGCCTCTCTGGTGTCGGTAGTCCTTGAAGATGAATCATAAATATCATGCATAAGTGGAATATCTACGAAATTTTCGCCTCTCATCCCTCGCCCAAGCGTTTTCGGGTTCCAGTTCAAGGACTTTTGAATAATACTGAATTGCCATAGGGTAGTCACTCAAATGCCTACCGTACAGATGGCCAAGGAGATTGAGTGCTGGAATGCAATTAGGATCTTCTTTTGTGAGCTCGTTTAGAATCTCCTCCGCCTTCGTTAAATTCAGCATTTCCATGGCGTCCTCTGCAGTGTCAATTGCTTCCATTTGTTCATCGCTGAGATTGTATATATTCACCCAAGAAGGGCCGCTCATGTTACGCGGTGTCGCGCATTGAACTTGAGGGTTGTCGGTTCTAGAGTGGGTCCGTACATGGTTGTCTTCTAGTCCAGCGAAATGGAACGTTAATAGGACGGTGCGTTCCATTAGCAAATAACGGAGTGGGGTCGATGCACATGGACAGGCTCCGGCTTCGTAGAATTATGGCTTCAGCCCTGATGTGTATCGCCTTGATCGGATCAGCATCAGCACTACCATCAGGGATCGGTGGGCAACAAGATGGCGATGATGACGTTGCGCTTGGGGGCTGCACCTGTCACGCCTCTGACCCGGACAATTCGATAACCGTGATATTGGATGGACTGCCCTATCACTACGAAACCGGAAAGAACTATCCGCTACTACTACAGATAATCGGCGGACCAGATGCAGATTCATCCTCGCACACAGGCGGTTTCGCAATGAGGGTGAATGGAGGCGTACTTTCACCGGCTGACTCAGCACTCGTCCAGAACTGGGATGGAGAAGACACGGCTCTGACTCATACCGAGCTGGGTAGCAAGGTAGCAGACCGTACATGGACGTTTGATTGGATAGCCCCTAATGAAGAGGTTGGAACCGTCACAATATGGGTTGTAGGGAATGCAGTCAACGGTGATGGCGCCCCCTCAGAACTGGACAGATGGAATCGACTGAGTGCATCCGTGGGACAAGGGATCGACAATGGTCAAACACGAACGGTGTTTTCAGGCAACGGCGAGATAGAGCCACCAGCCCCTGCAGAGGATCATGTCGACCTGCATGAGATGGGCGCTAAACTTAGAGCCCACTGGCTCGGCCTGCTAGGGTTCGGAGCCGTGATCATTGTAATTGTCTTCTGCGGTTTCTTTTTGAGATACGGCTTCTCAAGGCACTACAAGGGCAGATCTAATCTGCTCAGGCTAAGAATCAAACATCTGAAGAGAGGAGATCAATTATGATGGGGGACAAAATAACTCAACTCCTCAGGGATGTGGAAAGCGGCGCTGTCTCGGTTGAGGATGCCCGAAACGCTTTGGAGGGAGTTGACCTCTCCGAGGATGATTACATCAAAGCAGTTGATCACGGAGTGTTTAACGATCCCAAACCCGGGACTATTGTCAGAGCCTCGATTTCTCCCTCGGGCGATTCCTGGCTCGTGATACTAGTCGGACTTTGGGGGATCACTTGGACCCTCTTTTGGGCCGGGACGCTGTCATATGGACTGTACAACAAGTGGGATCAACAACAACTCTCTTTTCATCTTGCAATGACTCTGTTGACGCTAATCATACTAGGCATTGTATATCTCCGATTTGTCATGCCGGACGTCGTTGTCGTCAAACATCGAAGAAACAAATACATCACTGCCAATGACACCGAGGCTTGGAAGCAATATGAGGTTTGAAAATGTCCAGAAGGTACAGACTCCGTACGATACCATCTGAACAAGATGAGGATCCCGAAGATACCTACAGGATCAACAGACGCGATTTCATGAGGCACTCGTTCAATGCTGCGGCTGGTCTAATCACAGTAGCCCTGGGTAGTGTGGGTTTTGCATCGTTGTTGATGGGGACTTCTGAAAATTCGGGAGGAGACTCATCGGTTAGATTCTGGGTCCCCACCGGGGCAGAAGACACAGTTTGGTATGGTACTCAACACCTGGAGCCTATGTCATATTCCTCATTCGTCACTGCCGCCTCCCAATCATCAACTGGCATGGCGGGTGCACAAGGTGTATGGTCAGGCCTCCCAGTGAATGTTGTTTACGTTCCCCACGAAGAAAACAAAAACACAGCAGTAGAAGAAAACAAACCACGTTTTCAGTTCCTTGATGGTTACACGGCCGAGGGGGATTATGTCGGCTCTGCGTATGAAATGGATGAAAACGAAGAATATTCAGCTCTATCAATCCATGACAACTTGATAGTCATCTTCTCTAGATGCACCCACCTATGTTGTATTCCAGGGTGGCAACTTGTTCAAAATGACTACACAAATGACAGCTGGATCCCCGGCGGGATTGACAGCGGCGGGAATAAATTGTTCTGCATCTGCCATTCCAGCAGATTTGACCCAACAGCCATAGAAAAAAATCGAAACCGGAACCGTTCGAACGGCGCCGAGTTTGAGTACTTTGGAATTAAGAAGGCGGGGGGTCCGGCTCCAGTGGGATTACCGTTAATTCCATTCACATTGAATGGAGATATTATTGAAGCCCTCCCTGATTATGTTGACTGGTACACGTTCTGCGACTGAGGTGATGACATGCTGCAATTTTGGTTTTTATGGCTATTTATCGCGATTGTCGTGGTTATTGTTGCCTTCACACTCAGAAAAGAGAGAGACGATGTCCCTAGAAAAGAAATTCTCAGGGCTGTGGAGACCAGCGCTGGAAGCATAGGGCTGGCCGAAAAGTCCTTTTTATGGGCCTTTTCCTGGTTAGACACCAGATTTAGGATTCAGGACTACTGGTCTATGAGCCGAAACGCATACTACAGCATGCACAGGCAAATGCCCCTCACACACGCCGAGAAGTACAAGTTGAGAATAATTTGGTACTGGTACCCACTTTACTGCCTGGGTGGCATTTCCTTCTTGGCTTTCATAATACTCGTGCTGACTGGTTCCGTGTTAGGCCTCTATTACGTTCCAGGTGGCGAAGGAGACCCCACACCGGCTTATGGGTCAATGCAATTCATCATGACGCAATTACCATTCGGATACATAATTAGGTCAATTCATCACTGGACTACACACTTCATGGTCGCGGCAGTATTCTTGCACATGTGCAGAGTCTACTTCACTGGTGCATACAGAAACCCCAGAGAGCTAAACTGGCTAATTGGCGTCGCCCTAATGTTCTTTGTGATATTCTTTGGATACTCTGGTTATCTGCTACCTTGGGACAGCCTTGCATTCGGAGCCGCTACAATAGGAATCAACATGGCTCTGTCCACACCACTGATAGGAGGGTGGATAGCCACTGCCATGTTCGCTGGCACATCTCTTACTGCTCAAACTGTGACCAGGATGTACTTCCTGCATGTGTTCATACTTCCCGTAGTAGTCACCACTCTAATTCTAGTGCACCTATTCATAGTGTGGGTGCAAGGTATCGCGGAGCCGCATTGAAAGGAGGGGGATTACAATGGGTATGATTGAGCGCTTCGGTAGAATTGCGGACACCTACATGGAGGAGAGGAACCAGCTACTGGAAGCTGATGAGGATAGGCGAAGAGTGCATGTTGGGCACGGCTTTTGGCCTACAGAGGTCCTACGCGATACCATCATATTCGCATCAATCATAATGGTAATCGCATTCTATTGCTGGTTGATTCCCCCTCCGCTTCATTCCGCTGCAGATCCATTTGCTCAAGCCGGTTTCGTCTTTCCAGATTGGTATGTCCTATTCTCGTATGGGTATCTAAGATGGGGCGAATATTTGCCACAATTCATAATTCCTGCGGGGCCAATTGGTGAATTTTTCGGATCTCCGGTCATATCATGGAACGCTGCATGGTGGGGAGCTGCCCTCACAGGCATACCTGTAGGCATACTTGCTCTACCGCCCTTCCTTCCTGGCAGGGAGAAGAGGGGAGTAGAGGATCCACGATTCGCTACAGCCGGTGCAATATACCTCGCACATGTCTGGTTCATATCTGTCTTCTCGATCAACATATTTCTCGAGCTCTATGCCAAGGATAGACTGGATTATTGCTGGATAGATCACCATGTCATCAATTGTGGGAGACAGCAGCCTTGGACTGCCGAGGTATTCAATGCGGTTCCATGGGTATTAACCGGAGTTTTGATATTCGCAGTGATATTCTTTGCAATTCGATGGTTCTTAGTCAATTCAATAGGTGCTAGGCTCACACCAAAGATGGGTAAACAACTTGCCATGGGATCAATCGTGGCAGCAATCGTTCTCAGCGTAGTTACATGGCCTGTGTACGAAAACGGCTTTTGGGATTACGGGGGCCTAGGGGCAATGGATGATATCGAGGAACTGGAAAAACTCAGAGGTCAGCCAATGGATACACTCATCGAATATGACCACGGAGATAGAGGTGATGCATGGGACAGGTACGGTGATTTCTGCATCGGATACGAAGAAAGCAGCCATCTCGATGCATGGTCGGAGCTCCCAGAGGGCGATGATCCGGCGGAATGGTGTGTCATGCCAGCAAGGGAGTTTATGGCCTGGGGCATATATCAGCCCACACAAAAGTATCTTGTAGACTTCGGCAATGCCAATGGACACATCAACCCAGAAAAAGAATTGAACGGCGCATTCCATTCAAACACGTATCCAGGATTAACCGGGAATCTAACCCGAACTTACCAGAATAATCAAACATTCTTTGTCGAGGATTTGGGCCTTGGAAATGTAGTCACAGACATAGGATGCTCATTCAGGACGAGTGAAAGGGGGGCCGGTACTCATACACAGAGCCTCATTCTCCGAGATTCTAAGCAAGAGATAGTCTGGGCTCTTTCAGGTGATGAATGCGAGACGGGTGTCATCAAGTTAGATTCTGATGAATCCTACACAATCGAGTTTACAAGTACATCAAAGGATGTCGATCCCTCGGTTGAGATGATTTTCAGCTTCTCTGTAAGCGCCTATCAACCCCTGATTCTCGCTGACAACGGCAATGCTATTCTCAGATCTCAGGAATCGGTCACAAATGAAGAACTAAGCACAATGCTCGTCAGCAACCCCACATTCGAGAAGAACCCTAAGAGTCTCGATGCTAAGTTAATTTACTCTCTTTTCATACCCTGCGCTGGATTTGGAGCTTTGGTTTACATGGCTCTGCGAAGCATGGCCCGGGGATACGAGTGGGAGATGAACAAGTGCTACGGTTGCGATCTATGCGACGATGCATGCCCTGTTAGACTGTTTAACGCGGGAGACAAACTGAACATCATCTACAACACATGGAACAACGAAGATGATGGGGTTCCCCTATATTCCTGCCTAACCTGCACTGCCTGCACGAATGCCTGCCCTCAACTTGTGGACTACGACTCCTACGTAGATATCCGAAGAAGCATGATCGTTGGTGGGCCTCCTGCCGCAGAGATTCCGCACACTGTCCTTCAAGCAGTTTTGGCAGCGGAAGCCGATGAAGATGCAGATGAGGCTTTCATACCAGTTGAAGACTATCCGATGGACTCAACAATAGGCTACTATCCAGGTTGCGTGGATTACATAGATCAAGAAATGGTCTTCAGTCATCTAAACGAAGGAGCGATGAACCTAGGAGAAACTACCACTGCAGCATTCACAATATTTGACGAAATGGAAGTCGGGGTCTCATATCTAGGGAGAGACTTCTTGAAATGCTGTGGGCATGATCAAAAATGGCAAGGTATGAATGAAGTCTTTGAGAAGCTGAAGGCATACAATCAGAAGAAGCTCAAGGCCAGTGGTATTGAAACACTCGTCACATCATGCGCAGAGTGTTTCAGAACCTTCGCGATGGATTATGAGTTAGAGGAGATGAAAGTGATGCACACAACTGAGTTCATCACACAACAAGGCCTGGATGTCAATATGGCCGTAGATGAGGACATGACAGTAACTTATCACGATCCCTGCAGACTGGGTCGTCAAATGAATATCTATGACGAGCCCCGTGATTTAGTCAAGAGTGTGGATGGGGTGAACCTAGTAGAAATGGAGCATCACGGTGAAGATGGTCTATGCTGTGGGGTCTCTAGCATGATGTCATGCAACGAGAACTCAAGAGCCCTCAGACTGCAGCGGTTCGACGAAGTAAAGGCCACAGGAGCAGAAATTATGCTTACCTCTTGCCCGAAATGTGTAAGCCATTTCGAGTGCCTCAAATTCGAAGGAGACCCTAGACATGATTTCGAGATACTGGATGTTGTGTCCTTCCTCGCCCGTCAGATAGAGTCCAAACGCGCTTCATAATATTAAGAGAATATTGCATACATGCCCGATAGGAATGATAGGATAGCCGACAGCAAAACACCAATCGCAGTCATATGGGCAAACCTACGCTCACCGTAAGCTAAAGCGGTCAACCACATAAAGAAGCCAACGAGCCCAGAGCATGAAAATGAGAACCAGCCTGACTCGAACTTGGAAGATAAAACCACAAGAAACCATATCGACAGCGGGATGATGACTGCTACCCCGTCGGACACCAATCTGTCTATCCGAGATTGTGGTTCCATGGCCATGGAAACAACCATGCGTTCATGAGTGTGACCGACTTGCGTTGGGGTGAAGATGACGTCTATTGCGGAGTTAATTGCTCGGCGGGCTGTTGAACAGAACCGCATAAGAGCATTGATGACGGCACAGAGAGCTGGTGAAAGAGCTAAGCTAAAGATTGGTCCTGAACATGTAGCATGGGTCAAAGAAGAGATGTGCATCGGCTGTGACCAATGCACCATAGTATGCGACGACGATGCCATAGAGGTCTATCCGGTCAAGATGAAGAGCCCGATAATTGAGGTTGATGTGAATAAAAAGGCCAAAATTGTCAGGGACCCTTGCAGTGGGTGTGGATTATGCGTCTTAAGTTGTCCAACTGATGCGATTGTCATGATTGATCGGTAGAATTTACGATTAAGTCGGCATAAACCACCTCAAATTTCTCACATGTTTGCTCGAACGTGAAGTTCTCTAAGACCCTGTCCCTGCCTGCCTTGCCTTTTTCTTTGAGGGAGGGAATATTCGTGAGGTGCTCTATTATGGCATCGGCTAAGTTCTCGTGGTTCCCAAGTTCAAAGAGTCCACCTACATGATCGTCCACCATTTCTGGTATCGGACCATCGTCTGTCCCTATGATCGGTATCCCCGATGACATGGCCTCAAGCGGGATCAATCCCTGTCCTTCATAGTAAGAGGGGAAAACCGATAGGTCAGATGCTCGGTAAACTCGGGATAAGTCCTCAAAATCTAAACTACTCTCTATCGTCACATTGTCTGATATTCCGTACTTCTTAGCCTGTTTGATCATAAATGACTTCATCCCCCCTCTACCAACAATCAACAATTTCGAGTTTGATACCTCTTCTTGTATTTTTTTGAATGACCTGAGAAGAGTAGAATACCCTTTTCTGGCTGCAAGCCTTCCCACAGCCAATAAAACAAGGTCGTTCTCTTCGATTCCGTACCTTTCTCTGATTGATATTCTGTCAGCGGTATCTGATTTGTTATGGGGATCCATAGGTCGGAATAGCTCAGTATCAACACCCCAATGTATAGTTCTACAATCCCATTCGTCCATCATTTCGTACCTATTGATAAAATCCCTGTAGGTGGCGTCTGAGTTCGAGATAGATACGTTCGCCATGGTTGCAGCGAGTTTCTCGTATCTTGAATAATGGTTTGCTGTGAGAAGAATAGCTA
The DNA here is from genome assembly GCA_002499585.1 of Euryarchaeota archaeon UBA552. Classification (GTDB taxonomy): domain Archaea; phylum Thermoplasmatota; class Poseidoniia; order Poseidoniales; family Thalassarchaeaceae; genus MGIIb-N1. Next base: position 76,699 of record DAMH01000029.1, read on the forward strand.
GATCGTTCGGATTCCTGAAAACCGCCGGCTCTCTCATTTTCCGGGCTATCATCAAGCCATCTCTTTCACCGCGCCATGATCCGTGTAGAGAAGCTACTAATGGCCCTATTTTTTTGCATCTGGATAATTCTTTCTTTGTAAGACTCACCATAGGAAGGTGGATATGGACTATATCAACAGGGTTTATTTTATGGACGGTTTCTAGTTTTTTGACAGCATTCCTCCCAAATGAGCGTGTAAAGTGCATTGGAACTTTTGCCCACTTAACCTCATGAATCTCCGAAGACGTAGTATTGTGCACAAGTTTTTTGCTATTTCTTCGTGTAATTATGGAGACTTTATGCCCTTTGGATTTCAAATGCGCAGCTAGGTGATGAACGGTACTACCCATACCCCCCCATCTTGGAGGGTATTCTGCCGATATCATTGCTATGTGCATGGCGACCCGGATGACCCGCCAACAGCGAACTGCTTGAATTGATCGTCTCCCAGACCGTAAATTCAAATCGTTCAAATGTACCACCGGCTTCTCGGGAATGTGAGTGAAAAGCCTGCAGACCCTGTGAGGTTCGGTGCGGAGTTCGGCCCCAAAAGAAGTCAAAACTCCACTGGAGTCAGCCTATCCACATTCAAAACGTTGGTTTGGGTATCTAATATTGGTGGACTCATGTTATTCGCCATCGGTTTGGAGTTGATGATAGTGCAACAAAGATTCTATATCGGCCTTGGCTGCATAGTCGCGGGTGTTGCAATCGCCCTCTTCCCATCGAATTATGAGATAGTTGGCATGGATGAAGATTCTCCTCCAGATCAAAATGAAACCACTGATTGAACGGCTAGGGTGTATACATTTACATGGTCTATTCCGATATTTTTGGAAGTTATTACGTGATTAGTCCCTGATTATTTCAGAAAAATCTTACGAATATTGCAAGAGATCCGACTGATGCGAGGAGCCAGATGAAAATGTACGTATTCTGAGAGAGTTGCCTAGGTCCGTTACCGTCGCCCCCGTCTGACATTACTCTTCTATGAATCAATATCTAATGTAAACCTACCCAAAACTACATCCATGGATAAATCAGAATCAATACTGAAAGAGGGAAGAAGACCATGGTGGCGTTGTCATCAATTAAATTTGTACGAGGCAGTTCGCCTAGGACTGTCATCGGGGCGAGGATAATGGCGGCAGCTACTGGCGTGTCCAACAAAAAACAACATGTCAACCAAACGGCATATGAAGTCAACAAACCAATCATCACTGCTGTTGATAATCCTTCAGTTCTTCTTTTTGTTTCTCCCATAACTGGGTCTACTATGCACAACCCGAGTATGATAGGTATGCCAAAAACGCCCGATTCTACACCCTCCCTGCCCATTGTGGGGGAGGCCAATAATGCTACAGATACTGCGAATGTTCCCCATGCCAAAGCAGACACTTGATTTGATTCGTATTCCCTCTGCCCAATCACAACAATGCCAAATTTCAATCTCAGCGCCTCAAGAGATAAAATAGATATGCATACTAAGCTTACAAACTGAGTGGGAGTAACATCGAGATAACCGGATATTTGTTCCCCAAACATGTAATACAAAAGTGGAATTACGCACATAGATACGTGAGTTAGTCTGCGTAGGAGATGACCGTATCCTCCCCCTACAGAATGAGTAGCATGGTCTATATTTACATCAAAATCTTCCATATTCTCCCTCCACTATTTTTGCACCCTCCATAGGAGCTATCTTTTTTGATGTAATATCCTCGACGACGTTCCCATAAACTGGGAGGCTCCTTATCCTGGACATTATTATCGAGTCAAGGATAATCCTTGACTTTAATTTATTTTTTTTATTGTTGGGCTTAAGTGCCTCTATGACTTCAATCAGGGCCTCAATACCATCCCCTGTTAGTGATGAAACGGACACTACATCAGGGGGGTCTGAAGATAGAGACAACCCCTCCTCCAATGATTGCACAGCCTGTGCTGAGCCCGGTAAGTCAGATTTGTTGCAGGCAACCACGTCGGCAAGCTCTAGAATCCCCGCCTTTTCGGCTTGTAAGGTATCCCCTCGATCTGGCCCGTCCACCAACAATATACGATCAGCAACTGAAATCACAGCGTATTCACCCTGACCCACACCAACAGTTTCTATTATTATCCGATCCCATCCACATTCTGTTAACAGGGCAGCCATGTGACCCAGTCCCGTAGAAATTCCACCCTGATGTCCTTTGGAAGATATTGATCTGAAGTAAACATCTTCTGAATTAGTGTACGCCATTCTAGCCCTATCTCCAAGTAGGGCCCCTCCGGAGATTGGAGATGATGGATCGACTGCCAATATGGCTACCTTCCACCCATGTTGTGACCATTTGGAAGCCAGCCTATCTATCATAGTGGACTTCCCCACGCCTGGCGCACCAGTAACCCCCAAGATCCAAGGAGATTGTTTGGTTTCGGCTTCAAAGGGTTCTCCTTGTTCGACCTTCGTCAACAATCTGGCTAGAGATCTCCGATCGCCTGATTTAGCGTTACGTAGAAGTTCCCCAATGGGCATCATGGCCATCTCCAGTCTCCACCTTCACCAACTCCAACGGGCTCCCCTTTTTGTTTTCTGATAGAAACCTCGGATAGAAAATCTATTGGTTCTTGAACGCTGGTTCCGGGTCCAAATATGGCCCTCACGCCTGATTTATAGAGCTCATCACGATCATAATCAGGTATGATGCCACCTGCAAACACGGCTACGTCCCCCATTCCAGCGGACCTAAGAAGATCACAAATCATAGGAAGTAGTCTTGAATGGGCTCCTGATAAAGTTGAGATCCCCAATGCAGTAGCGTCCTCATCCCTGGTAACAGAGACTATCTGTTCAGGAGTTCTTCGGAGACCTGTGTATATGACTTCATGACCACCGTCTCTCATAGCTCTTGCAATTATTTTTGCACCTCTGTCATGGCCGTCTAACCCTGCCTTGGCGATGACCACCCTCATGTTATTCTAATCGTCCTGTTAATGTGCCCAATTTCAACCAACCGCATCCAAACTGGCATATATGGCTGATTCCTTTTATTTGGATGACAACATCGGAGGGCATGGGAGAGGGGCAGTCACGTATCGCCGACCTGAGAGCGAGGAAATCCAAATCCAAGAGTGGAGGCGGTCTGGCCAGAATAAAATCCCAGCATGAAAGAGGGAAGTTGACAGCCAGGGAAAGAATAGATGAGCTATTAGACGAAGGGTCATTTGTTGAGATCGACGCCCTAGTCGAACACCGATGTAGAGATTTTGGGATGGAGAAGAATGTCATACCCGGGGACGGTGTTGTCACCGGTCATGGGACAATAGACGGGAGGATGGTTCATTGCTTTGCTCAGGATTTTACGGTCTACGGCGGTTCCCTTGGAGAGATGCATGGTCTAAAAATTTGTAAAATTCTTGATTTGGCGGTCAAGACAGGTACACCAGTTATCGGATTGAATGATAGCGGAGGAGCCAGAATACAGGAAGGTGTAGCGAGTCTCGGTAGTTATGCTGAGATTTTTTTCAGGAACGTCAGAGCAAGTGGAGTCGTTCCGCAAATCTCAGTAATCATGGGCCCTTGTGCTGGAGGGGCAGTATATTCCCCTGCGATCACTGATTTTGTTGTAATGGTAGATGGTACGTCTCATATGTTCATTACCGGTCCCGAGGTGATCAAAACTGTGACAAACGAGGATGTGACATTCGATGACCTCGGAGGTGCATCTACCCACGCACAGCGATCTGGTGTGACTCATTTTGTTGCCCCAAGTGATCAAGAGGCCTTACATTTAGTTAGAGATCTTGTGAATAGGATTCCCTCCAATAATCTTGAGTCGGCCCCATTTTCAGATGTAGGAGATCCGGCTGATAGGGAGTGCGCAAGACTTGAGGACATTGTGCCTGATGACCCGGCAATTCCCTACGACATGCTAGAAGTTATCGAAGAAGTAGTTGACAAAGGGAGTTTCCTTGAGGTTCAATCTGATTTTGCAATGAATCTTATTGTCGGTTTCGCCCGAATGGCCGGAGAATCCGTTGGAATAGTCGCAAATCAACCAAAAGTACTGGCGGGCTGTTTGGATATTGACGGATCTGTAAAAGGTGCAAGATTCGTGAGATTCTGTGACGCTTTTGGAATCCCCCTGATTACCTTCACAGACGTACCAGGATTCCTTCCAGGTGCAAATCAAGAGTGGGGTGGCATCATTCGTCACGGTGCTAAGTTGCTCTATGCCTACGCTGAGGCAACAGTACCAAAACTCACTGTAATAACCAGAAAGGCATATGGTGGGGCCTATGACGTTATGTCCTCGAAACACATAAGGGGCGATTACAACGTTGCTTGGCCGACAGCAAGATTGGCAGTGATGGGGGCCAGCGGTGCTGTTCAGATACTCCACAGGAACAGAATTCAATCAGCAGGCAACCCTGAGCAAGAAAGGGAGCGTCTAATTGAAGAGTATGAAGATGCATTCGCAAACCCATACCAAGCCGCTGCACTAGGATTCATCGATGACATAATTGAACCTGCAAAGACCAGAGAGAAACTGATTCTAGCTCTTAAGACCAACCTAGTCAAGAAGGAGGAGCCTCCGAAAAGAAGGCATGGAAACCCCCCCTTGTAAGAGGTGAAATACATGGTAACGAATGAACAGAGAATTGCTTTGTGCATAGCGGCGATCTTGTTAGAGGAAGGTACCAACAATATCAGACCGGAAAGCGAATACAGGAAGGAAGGCCCTGTGTGGGGGGCAGCCCATCGGAGCAGGATATCTAAGGGAGGTGGGTCCAAGTGACAGAGATTAGGAAGTTCATCATTGACGGGAAAGAGGTAACCGCTAGAATAGATCGAAGCGGAAACACACTGAAGATTGCTTTTGGGGACAAGGTGCATGAAGTATCTATCCATGATCAAGTTCGTGAAAAAAAACACAAAAAAACCAGGAAGAAAAGATCTAACTTAGGAGGAGGAACGGGATCTGTCGTTTCCACTATTCCCGGAAAAGTGATATCTTTAGATGTTAATGTCGGTGATATAGTTGCTGTGGGACAGACGTTACTCATACTAGAGGCGATGAAAATGCAAAACGAAGTTTGTTCTAAAACCGATGGTATTGTGAAGGACATATTCGTTAAAGAGGGAGATAATGTGGATGCCGGTGCTGAACTAGTTTTCATCACCGAAGATGCACATGGTTAAAGGTCACATCGATTTTTGCAATACATGGCGTCTTGTGATGTGGAGGGCTGCAATTCACCCTCTGAGAAGGTCAGCAGACTATCACCAGAGGGCTACCTCATAGCTACCGGGAACAAAGCATATTCATTCAGGGAAGCATACAAGAGGTTCAATTATTGTGAGCTTCATCATGAAGAGCTCATGAAATCAGTCTGGACCAGGGTTTCCGACGAAGGGGACAAGTCTGATGATCACGTCGCACCAACCGCGATTTAGTCAAATAAGGCCCAAGGCGTCCTCAATCCTATTGAGTTCTGGCCCAGTTGTGCCAGTCCCGGCTAATACAGACTTGTTTGATGCTAGGCAACCCGCACCGACATAAGGTGACCCAAAGCATACCGTTCCGACCATCAAAGGAGCTCCTAATGTAGTCGCCACAATTTCTGCTTCATTTTTTGAAATGTCAGGATGCGCCAGGACACCAGAATCGTTGGCCACTATTGAGGACCCTATTGTATCGTGCCCAGCGATCCTCACACGAGTTGCGGGTACTCCAAGGACATCGGATATTACATCACATCCTGGGCCAGGGATTGTCATTCCAACCACTGCACCATGATTATTGCAGGCGATGAGGTTTCCAGCTGCATTCACACCAGATTCCATGACAACAACCTCCCCATATGATGTTAGTTTGTCGAGGTCTGATTCAGTTGCGATGTCAGCGACGGCAATACCATTCCTGTTTCCTCTAATTAAGCTGCCAAGTAGTGTAGATCCGCCGACTGAGAAAGGAGCCATCTCTAGGTCAAAAGTTTCGAGAAGCATGCTCTCAGCTTCGGAGTCTAACGAGAGAGGGTGGAAGAGAACGTCTCCGACAATCGAGATATGAACTCCCACCTGAGGGTGTCCCAGTATGTCTCCGGTGATGGTCGTCACGTGTCATTCTCCGAATATCGCAGGTAATGGGGTAAAAAAAAGGATGCGGGGTGAAGATGAGTGGCACAGCGACGAACGTTCCCGTGGGCTCTCGCACCACAGTACAGGAATCGACGCAGGAGGGCTTGACTTCCGGGTTCGGGATGGGACCGGGTATTACCCCTCCGCTGTGGCCGTGCACACTACATCTTCGAATGTGATGAATCGAGAAGCCTATTGGACAGAGGCCCACCTCTGGCTAGGATGTATAAAATTGTCAAGATTGCTCGGGGGGTTAGTGCAGCTGGGCTGAACACCTCGGCGAACCTCGGTGCTTACACCCGCTGTCTATCAAACT
>DAMH01000011.1:0-7125 GCA_002499585.1 Euryarchaeota archaeon UBA552
AGTGAGAACATCCTCAGCCCACTCGTGGCTAAGGCCGTTGCATCTGATCTACACGGCCGATATGCGGAGGGCCTGCCTGGAAAGAGGTACTACCAGGGGTGTGATGATTTTGATACCATCGAGACGCTGGGTATCGGTGCGGCCAAGAGAGTGTTCAATTGCAATTTTGTAAACATACAGTCTATTTCCGGGACGGTTTCCAACATCGCTGCCCTCAAAGCGCTGTCCAAACCTGGAGACTCCATCACAGCGGTTTCCACTGCGGACGGAGGCCATATTTCCCATGCGAACATGGGTGCTGTGGGGGTCCGTGGACTCAATCTTCACACATATCCTTGGGATGAGGACAGAATGGAGCCAGATCTCGACGCGGCTGCCAGATTAATACGCGAAGTACAACCATCTGTTTCTTTGTTCGGACAGTCAGTCTTCCTGTTCCCAACGCCATTGCGAGAGTTATCCGACGCAGCACATGAAGTCGGTGCCTCTGTGATGTACGACGCAGCGCACGTGCTTGGCCTGGTTGCCGGCGGCGTGTTCCAAGACCCACTCAGAGAGGGAGCAGATGTAATGACCGGATCCAGTCACAAGACATTCCCGGGCCCACAAGGAGGGTTCTTGATCTCAGACCATGAGGACCCTGCATTCCATAGGAAATTAAACAACTCCGTATTCCCAGGAACATGTTCCTCATACCATTTACACCACGTTGCTGGAAAGGCAGTGGCTCTCTCGGAGTTCGAGGCCTTTGGCGAGAGATATGCACGTGACATCGTATCAAATGCCAAGGCTTTGGCACAGTCCCTCGCATCAAGAGGCTTCGACGTTCTTGCAGAGGACAGGGGCTACACTGCGAGCCATCAAGTTTTGACTAGACATGGGGAGAATGATACTGGCGCAGGCAAGAAAGCGGCAATAACACTTGAACAGGCTGGAATCATAACCAACATGAACATGCTGCCCGGGGACACAAAGGCATTGTCCCCCTCAGGCCTGAGGCTGGGAGTGCCAGAGTTGACTCGATTAGGAATGGGTGTAGATGAGATGGATCAGGTTGGGGAGTTCTTCCAGAAGGTGCTTTTGGAAGAGGTAGAGCCGAGTAGGGTAAAGCAGGAGGTCAAGGAATTCAAAAAAGAATTCAGAACAGTCAGGTACTGCTTTCAGCCCGGAGAGGCCTACCCATAGCGCGCCAAAAGAGGTCAGACAATGATCAGTGAAAGGAACCTCGCCATTTTGATGGCAGCCATAATGTTGTCATTGCCTGTAACAGGGTGCCTGGGGGGGCCTGAGGCCCAAGAGCAGATTGCCGTAGAGGATGAATGCGAGGCGCCCTCCATCATGGAAGACTGCCTCCTGTCCGAGGTAAGGCCACAAGATTGCAGTCTGTTCGAAGTGTATGACAACTCGATGTGCCGGGAAATGATACCCCCCTCACAATTAGATTATGGAGGGGCCTCCAAGATCTTTCACCTAGGGGTCGAAATGGACCTCTTATCGCCATCATTCATCGGCGACGGGCCCGAAGTTTGGCTGGTGACCCCTAGCCTTCCAGACGGCCTTCAAATAGACGCCGAATCGGGCGTGATAAGCGGCACACCCCGTGATCTGAGTCCAGAGAGGGTCTACACTATAGTCGCTTACAACCAAGCCGGATCGACCTCGATAGACTTGTCCATAAGAATAACAGTGGAGCCCCCCTCCTCTCTTAGTTACCAAAACAACTCGGTGATATGTACTATCGGCATCATTTGCGACACTGGCAAGCCGATGATCAATGGATCCCTACCCATGACCTGGTCTTCTTCCCCTCCACTGCCTGAGGGTATCAAACTCGGATACGATGGCTCAATTCAGGGAGTGGCCACTGTTGTGGGGTCAGGCAATTACAACATATCCGTGAAGAATGATGGCGGCTCAGATACTTATGAGATCTCGATCACTGTTTTACCCCAAATTCCACCGAGTTTCACCTACCAGTTATCTCCTGTGGAGTTGAGGGCGGGCGAACAGGTGTATCTTGCACCAAATCCATCGCCTATTCTGAATTTGGAGTGGTCAGCCCAACCTGAGCTTCCCGATGGATTGAATTTAGATGCCAATGGCACGATAACAGGCTCTACTTCGATCGTTTCTGGGTGGGAAAGTTACCAAATTACGGCTTCAAACTCCAGAGGCCAATCCACAACTATCATCCAGATCAGGGTTTTGCAAAACCCTCCGTCTGAAATCGAATACGGTGCCACTGAGCTGTTGCTAAGGGTGGGCATCCCGATGGAAGTGATCAGCCCTTTGCACACCGCAGGCGCGGATACATGGACCGTGAGCCCTCCTCTTCCGCTCGGGCTAACCATCAACTCAAAGAGCGGAAACATTAGCGGTACACCTTCTTCTATTTCCGAAAGGAGGGCCTACACGGTAACCGCGAGTAACGCCGGCGGTCACACTACTTTTGAAATTACACTCGAAGTAAAGATTCAAGCTCCCTACGGCATACAGTGGCCATCATTTGAGATCGCACTCTTCGTGGGAGAAGAAACCCATCTTTCTCCGACCAATGAGGGCCCGACTATCGAGAATTGGGAGTCTGAACCTCCGCTTCCCACCGGGCTCAGCTTCATGTCGGATGGGACTATAGTCGGGCAGCCAGAGCAACGACATGATTGGACATTCCATTCAATATGGGCCAATAACTCTGGTGGCTCGTTGCAACAGAGAATCTGGATATCTGTTCTAGATATCGAGCGAGACAAATTGGAACTCACCCAAGGACTTGGCACCGTGGATTATCCCGGATATGCCTCTCCCGTCTTACCAGTTGGCGACGCGGCATTCCCAATCGCCGTAGCTGGGGAGGACAAGGTGCCTGTTATCTCGGGATCACATGTCGGTAGAGGGAAGATGATAGGGTACGGCCACGAGTCGTGGGTTGATCTATCCTCTAACGATTCAGCCCTCATTTTCTCTTTGAGAGCAGTAGAATGGGTATGCGGGTCGAACGCCAGTGTCGGCCTTGCCAGTGGCGCAGGCTTCGATTCATTTGCCGACGAACTGAGGTCTGATGGACACAGTACTGTTGATGCGCACCCTGATGACCTAGGTGGAATAGACTGTCTGATTGCTGAGTTTTGGAACGGCTATGACGATGCAGACAATCAGAAATTAATGCAATTCATACTGAATGGCGGTGGTCTGATAATGGGCGGGCATTCGTGGTATTGGTCGTATTTCAATGATAACCCCGCTCATGATTATCCAGGCAACAGGATCTCCAAAACCACAGGTTTGCTCGTTTCTAACAATCCGACTTCGAAGGACGTTGAGTTTGGTTGGGGACACGACACCCTGATGACTCTCAGGAATACTCTTGACGCGTTACGGCATCACGTCTCTGGCCAGGATCAAATATCCTCTCAACAGGCAGAGGCCATCTCCATGTGTTTGAGTCCTATGGTCTCATTTGTCCCGTTTGATTTTCCAAATTTCTGGGGAGAGATGCATGAAATCGTGAACCAGAGCGGCTGGACAGTGATAGACGCCGAAACCGGACATGAGTTCGGTCAGGACCCCCTTGAAGACATTTTCATCACCATCGAATCAGGGTTGGTTTCGATAATGCCGGCCAATCTGGTGACGCCACACCCCAGCCATCAAGAATTCCCAGGATCAGTCCCTCAAGAAGCACCTAGATTGACACGCAACCTCACGATCGACTCAAACCAGACCGGGCTGCCGGCGGAGTTCGGGCCCGCGAACCCAAGAGCTAAGATCTTGCATACAACGGGCCTTTATGCTCCGCCGGGGGAACTTGTAACCCTGAAATTACCCGGTCATTTAGCCTTGTCCGGGGTGATGGTCCAGGTAGGCGCGCATGATGATGAGCTCTGGCATAAAGAAAAAATTTGGAGATTTCCCTCAATCGTCCGAACATATCTGATCCACAATACCACCTTGGAGGTCTCAAATGCATTTGGAGGACCAATCTTCATAGCATCCCCGCCTGATTCCCCAATCGGACAAATATGGGTAGAGATTGAGGGAGCCATCGAGGCGCCTGTCTACAACTATGGTCAGACGTCATTGGCTGAATGGCACGATCTTAGAGACAATCCTGCCCCCTGGGCAGAAATATCAAGCAACCAGTTTATCCTAACTGTGCCATCCTCCGAAATAAGGAATCTTGAGAATCCAGACGAGTTAATGGAATTCTGGGTTCAAGCACTGGAAATGGAACACGATCTGTACGGTTACCTACCATGGCCTAGGATAGAGAGGGCTGTTTTTGATATACAGATTTCAGCAGGATGGATGCACTCTGGATACCCTTTCATGGCCCATCTCGCTTCCGCTGATGACGCGGTCGACTTGGATCACCTTCAATCTGAAGGGGACTGGGGGATGTTTCATGAGTTGGGCCACAACCACCAATGGAACCCATCACGACTACCAGGAACAACTGAGGCGACCTGCAACCTAGCCAGCGTATATCTGATGGAGGAACTTGTAGGAATTTCGGGACACTCCGCTTTGACCGCCGAAGCCAGAGATCAACGAATGGGAGAATATTTCCAGAATGGGGCTGATATCACAGATTGGTCTGTTTTTACTGCGTTGGACACATATCTAATCATCAAAGAGGAGTGGGGATGGAGCCCAATAACTGAAGCCCTGACAGTGTACTATTACCTACCCGACTCCGAGGTGCCAGCTTCAGATGTTGAGGAATACAACGCATGGGTAGTCTACCTCTCTGAGTCAACAGGTTACAATTTAGCCCCCTACCACGGTGCCTGGGGATTTCCGCTAACCCAATCCACTGCCGCCCAATTGCTTACCTACCCTGTTTGGGTTGACGACCCAATTAGAGGGAATTATGTCGTATTTGATCCAATACTGAGAAATCTAACAGCATCATCAATATCAGAATCAACGGTGCTTGTCACTTGGGATGTCTATGACAATGGCACGGACGTGGAGGTCACTATCTTCTACGGGGAGGTCGATCATGGTCAAAGCGAAACAGATTGGGAATACGCACAGATTGCCGGTACCGCAGTAGTTGGAGAAGAGCAATACCAACTGGAAGGTCTCGATCCGTCCACAACCTACTATGCTCGTTTGAAATCCTCAAATGATAATGGGGATTTGTGGTCCGACCCCATCACTTGGACAACTTCAAACTGAGCGTCCTGATAAGATTCTCAAAGCTAAACCACCCTAGGCGCTTTTCATAGACGATAGCTATTGGGATCCAGACTAGGGTGTGTAGAATAGTAATGCAGAAGGACATGGCCATTGTTATCGGGCCACCGTCGTAATTCGCTACGAACAAACCAAGAACCACAAAGTGAGTGACGTATATGGACAAGCTCATCCTTCCAGCTGGGGCTAGGTGACCCAAAACCCGATGTAAATTCGGCTTTGGACTCGATTCTATGCGGCCGAGTGCCACTTTAACAATGATCAAAATCGTCATGCTAACTACCAGAAATGACTCATTGGCCGGGAAGAATGTGAGAACTGCAGGGCCTTCGGTCATGGCCCATGGAACCCCATTGTCCAACGAAATCAATAGAGTAGCCAGTGTCATTGAGGAACCCAAGAAAATTGAAATCACAGCAAAATTGCGCGACTCCACAATTCCAGAAAGGAGAGTTCCGAGCACGATGTATGCGAGCCATGGCAGGGCAGGGTAGGTCCCGTTCAGAATCAGCCTGGTTCCAAATTCAGAAGGACCATCTACCGTTATTCTGGAGTACCAGTCTAAATCCTCTCCAGTGTAGCCCGACAGAATAAGGGGGGATAGGATGACAGAGGCCCATATCCAAGTTCTTGTTCTAAAATTGAGCCTAGTGATGATGGGCATCAACATAGTGGAAATTGCGAATAACGTGAGTATACCGGGCGTGAAAATCTTGAACCTCCCCCCGTGGTCTACGTTGAAGATTAGGTTGACCAACAACTGGCAAAGCACCAATACACCAATTCTCGGCAAGGCCCAATTCACCCAATCTCGGAATTCTCGATCTCTGTTCTTGGCACTGATGTGCACGCCGTAACCGGACATTGTCACAAACAAGGGGGCAGCCATACCGCCAATTGCTGCAGCTAACAAAGCAAGGGGGTGGTCCAACGGCACACCGCTCAGGGGCATCGCAGCTGCGGTGTGGACCTGGACCATACACAAAATAGCAATCCCCTTCATCCAATCTATGTGTTGAATGCGATCAGGCAACGTCCACCCTCCGAATGCTTTGCAAAATTAATCAGAAATAAACTAGCAGTGTGTAACATGGTATCAAGTCGATTGCGAGACGCAGAGAAAATCACAAATGAGACACATTAATTTTCAAAGTGGATTGAGGTCCTGGGTTGAATTTTTTTGATATCGAATGAGTTGGAAAAGCAGTATCAAGAGACTTCTTCGCCTGTCCATCTACTTCCGACTTTGTGGTCCACATCAAGTTGATCGAGTATCCTCGCCACGACAAAATCAATCAAATCATCAATGGATTTCGGATTCTTGTAAAAACCTGGAGAAGCGGGAAGGACGACGACGCCCCAGGAAGAAAGTTTGGCCATTGCCTCTAGATGCGGTGTTGCAACGGGAGTCTCCCTGGGGACGATGATTAGCTTTCGCCTTTCCTTCAACGCGACTATTGCCGACCTGGTTGCAAGATTGTCAGAGATGCCGGATGCGATCTTTCCTATGGTCGTGCCACTAGCAGGACAGATGACATAAGCATCGAATTTCGCCGATCCAGAGGCAGATCTGGCCGCTAGATTTTGATTCTCTTCTAACCTCAGGCCGTACTTCTTTGAGAGGTCCTTTGGAGTCATGCCGCATTCCAGTTTGAGATTGATCGCGCCCTCGCGTGTGACTGTGAGGAATATTTCCCATCCAGCATTGACAAGGATGTCTATGAGCCGGACTGAATACACTGATCCGGAGGCCCCTGTGATTGCGATGACTGCGGAAGGCATGCTGTTTGCTGCCTACTTGCCGTCTTCAAAGGTTGCTCACGCCCTTAACTCGAAATTGAGTGCATCTGCCAACCGATCGTACTGGTCGATATTGTTGTACAATTGGCAACTAATCCGGATATATCTGGCATTGTGCTCCGGCCA
>DAMH01000011.1:7517-92722 GCA_002499585.1 Euryarchaeota archaeon UBA552
TTCCCCCGGCAATACAAATGCCACCATCGAAGAGATAAAATCCTCGGAACAAACAGTATCCAGACCGACCTTGTCCATGATCAGCCTGCGTGCAGTTAACGCTAATTTCCTGTTACGCGCCATTACCTCCTGCCAACCGCCGGGTAGAAGGGAACCGAAGAAACTGATGGCGAAGGGTATGCACATCCAAGGTGTGGGATCTACGGTGCCCGTCCAGTCAAACTCGAGTCGAAATCTGCTTGATTGCCCAATTGGGAGAGTCGCACCATGGCTAATGACAAGTGGCCTCAACCCCCTTTTGTCTTCCCTTGCGTACAGAAACGCTGATCCTTTGGGTGTACAGAGCCATTTGTGACAATTACCAGTTGCAAAGGCCACGTTCAATTCCTTGAGGTCGATAGGAAGCAGTCCTGGTCCATGTGCGGCGTCTAGGAGCACGTCGACACCCCGTCCCCCAAGAATCCGGATCAGCTTCTCGAAGGGCAATCGTATCCCTGTAGGGCTCGAGACTGTGTCAATCAGGGCAAGACGAGTCCGTTCGGATATTTTCCCAAGAACTGAGTCTATTACCGCCTCATCGTTTGTGACCGGGAGCGATATCTGCGCTACCTCGACCTTGAAACCCTTATTGCGTGCCTGATAATCCACAGCGTTTCGACAGGCCTGATACGTTGTATCTGTCACCAGGACCTCATCACCTGCTCCCAGATCTAGGGATGACAGCACGGTATTCACCCCTGATGTGGCATTAGGAACAAATGCCATACCGGAGGGTTCTGCGTTCAAAAACTCAGAGAGAGATGTAACAGCATCTCCCCAGAGATGCCTTCCATGTCCGTCGATAAAACTCACTGGATCGGCTTCCATCATTTCCCTAAGCTGGGATTGTCGATCAAGTATGCTAATTGGACAGGCGCCAAACGATCCATGATTCAGAAAGTCAAGGCCTTCTCTCAGCCCCCAGAGGTTATTGAGGTCTCGTCTTATCTGATTAGAATCTATGATACATCCCTCCAACTCAAAGGCGGAGAAAGAACCCTTGAAATCGCCTCTTCTGAAGTCTGAATCATGGCCTCCATAATTCGATCACGATCTATGAATCTGCCTTCTAGATCATGGGTATGGCCTAATTTGTGAAGCGATGTCGTAGTGCCTGCACTCAACCCACAGCAGTCTAGGTCCTCGACCCTCGTACCTGGAGTTTCAATATTTATTGAGATCCCATGTTTGGAGACCCAGTTCCTGAAAGCTAGGCCGACTGAACAGATTTTGTAACCGTCCACCCATACTCCCATCATGACATCGTTCCGTACACCCGTAACGCCGCAATCGGCCAAAGCGGAGATAACCCAATGTTCCATTTTCGACACTATCTGGGGTACACCCCGCTCATTTTCCAACCATTTGATTATCGGGTATATGACCAACTGACCGGGCCCGTGCCAGGTCATCCCTCCGCCACGATCCACATCCACGGTACGATACCCATCCGCTTTCGCACCCTCCTTCCTCGCTCTGGGCCCCATTGTAACGACCTCGGGATGCTGGAGAAACAGGATTGTGTCCGCTACGGAGTCTTCGATCCTCTGCTTTCTGAGCCGATCCATCGTCTGAGTGGCATCTGAGTAGTCTACAACGCCGCCGACAACCGCACGGGCTACATTCATGTCATCCAGAGGGGCTCTTACCATTTCAACAGGAGCCATCAAGAGGTGTGGATGGCATGTCCAAGAGTCTTCAGAACACTTTCGTGGAAGGCTTCGGCCATCGTTGGGTGGGCATGAACGGTTCCCCCAATGTCTTCCAGAACGGCACCCATTTCAAGCGCTAGAACAAATTCTCCATGCAATTCTGCAACGTGGCTGCCGACTGCCTGAATTCCGAGAATGACGTGGTCGCTCTCTCTTGCGGTGACCCGCACGAAACCAGCGGTCTTCTCAGCCTCCAAGGTCAAAGCTCTACCATTGGCGGCAAGGGGAAACTTGCCGACAATTATCTCTTCTCCCCTCTGAATAGCTGTTTCCGGATCGAGTCCCACGGAGACTATCTCGGGTTCTGTGAAAATGATGGCCGGAATCGCAACTTTGTCAAATTCTCTCTCCAATCCAGCAATTATCTCGGCAACCATCTCGCCCTGTGCACTGGCTTTGTGCGCCAACATTGGATCTCCGGCGACATCTCCAATTGCATAAATGCCGGGAATGTTGGTCCTACAACGCCTGTCGATCCGAATAAAGCGGCCGTCATTGTCTAGGCGTACTCCTGTTTTTTCAAGGCCCCACCCGTCCAAATTTGCCTTTCGGCCGACTGTGACAAGAACCTTGTCGACGTCGATTGACTTCGACTCTCCCCCTGAATCGTAACTTAGGCGTACCTTTCTGGAACCCTCCTGATTTTCGATGTATTCTGTTCCCCTTGCGAGGGCATTTCTGTTTACCTCTACGCCGTGTCTCTTTAGCCAAATTTCCAATGGCCTCCTGATTTCCTTGTCCATCATCGCAAGGATGTCATCCATTCCTTCAATCACGGTTACCTTGGATCCCAGCTTGGCCATCGCACATCCCAACTCCAAGCCAATGTAACCCCCACCTACGATCGCCACATCTCCCGGCAGATCTTGGAGATCAAGGGCCCCAGTACTGGAAAGTATCCCATCTTCATCGCATGGCATGAATGGTAGGTCTATGTGCGTGGAACCCGTGGCTATGATGATATTGGCAGCCTCAAAACGCAGGAGACCTTCAGTGGAGTCGACTTCGCAGGTTTTCGGACCGGTGAATTTTGCCCATCCGTGGACCAGTTCTGCGCCAGCAGTCTTGAGGAGAACTTCAACACCTTTGTTGAGCCTGTCCACAATGGAATCCTTCCATGAGACCAGCCCCTGCATGTTCAGAGTTGGAGTTCCATCGACGCTTATTCCCATGTGGCCCCCGTTTTCGGCATGTTGTGCCAGTGACTCAAACCGCTCGGCTGCATGAATGATGGCCTTGGACGGGATGCATCCCCGTATCAAGCAAGTACCGCCGTACCTAGAGCCCTCTACAATAACCGTGTCGAGACCCAACTGGGCGCACCTTATCCCGGCCACATATCCCCCTGGCCCACCGCCAACGATTAGTACGTCACAATTCCGTGTTTCTACCATAATAACGCCTCACATGAAAATCAAGGAAGGGTGCTCTAGCATTTTCTTCAGATCCTGAATCAGGGATGCGCCGTCCGCACCGTCTACTACCCTGTGGTCCCATGAACTGGACACGTTCATTATTTTACGGACAACCACTGAACCAGATCTTACAACCGGCATGTCCCTCGCTTTGTGAATCCCGAGTATCCCAACCTCTGGATGATTTATGATCGGGGTTGCGCCAAGCCCCCCGTCTCTGCCCAGGCTTGTTATTGTAAAAGTTGAACCAGTGAGGTCTTCTAAAGTCGCGGATCCATCTCTCGCGGCGCCAGTGACCCTTTGCATCTCTGCAGCAGCTTGCCAGACGTCCATCGACTCAGCGTGCTTCACGACAGGGACATACAACCCCCGTTCGGTTTGAGTTGCTATCCCTAGGTGCACGGCATCGTGTTCTGTGATTATTCCGGCCTCAGAGTCGTAGGTTGCATTACACTTCTGATGCCTTGTGAATGCCCTCGCGAGAGCCTTCATGACGAAGGGTAGGTACGTTAATTTGGGCTGATCGGCGTTTTTACCGGAGTTGAGGAGTTGTCGCAACTCCTCAAGCTGAGTGATGTCAATCTCTTCAAAGTATGAAAAATGAGGAATCGAGGTTTTCGAGAGGATCATCTGCTCGGCAATCTTCCTCCTCAAGCCCACGACTTTGATTTCCCGGGTTGCGGTTCTTCGAACAGGAGTGGGGCCACTGGCCACCTTTCCGCCAGTAGCAAGGAATGCATCCAAATCTGATTGTTGTATTCTCCCTGCCCTGCCACTGCCTTTGACCGAGGACAGGTCGACTCCAGATTCCCTGGCCCGCCTCCTCACTGCAGGACTGGCCAAGACGCCGGAACTGGCAGAAGACATCTGCGCAGGAGGCCGTTCATTCACCTCTTTCGCAGGTTGCGGTTTTGGATCAGGTGGGCTCTGAGGCGATGGAATACTCGGGGGAGCATCTTCAAAACTCTTCATTTCAGGTTCAATCTCGGACTGGTCGGGAGCTTCTTCTTGTTGGCCCCCGTCTGACTCGTCGGAGTCGAATTCCACGAGCACGGAGCCAACGGCCACCATGTCTCCAACCTCTCCATTGAGTGCGATTATGACGCCTGAGTAGGGGG
This sequence comes from Euryarchaeota archaeon UBA552, assembly GCA_002499585.1. Lineage (GTDB taxonomy): Archaea > Thermoplasmatota > Poseidoniia > Poseidoniales > Thalassarchaeaceae > MGIIb-N1. Next base: position 11,802 of record DAMH01000011.1, read on the forward strand.
ATGGGATTGTCACAGTGGATTTGTCGGTCATTACGTCGACTATCGCATCGTCCTCTGATACAGACGATCCGACCTCGACGTGCCATGTAACTATCTCGCCCTCAACAACCCCTTCTCCAATGTCTGGTAGTTTGAACGCCCTTCTGGCCATGGTCAACCCTCCAATGTCTCACGTATGGCTTCTGCGATCCGATGTGGGCTGGGCATGTAGTCCCACTCTGTTGTATGAGGGAACGGGGTGTCCCACCCTGTGACCCTTTTGATTGGGGCCTCGAGCTTCCAGAAGCACCTCTCTTGAACACTGGCGGCCATCTCCGCCCCGAAACCACTTGTCTTGGGGGCTTCGTGAACTATTACGCATCTCCCTGTTCTGTTCACTGATTCAACAACTGCGTTCTTGTCCCAAGGGACCAGACTTTGCAAGTCTATCAAGTCGCAGGAGGTTCCGCTTTCCTTAATCGCCTGTTCACACACGTGGACCATGGTTCCCCAGGCAATAACTGTGCAATCATGGCCCTGCATCGCTAGCCTGGCTTGACCGATGGGTATGTTGTAATGACCCTCTGGGACATCGGCCTCTGAGTGCCCCGACCATGTAGGAACGTTGTGCGGATCGCCGTAAAAGGGGCCCCTGTAGCATCTCTTCGGCTCGAAAACCACTACCGGGTCATCAGACTCTATGGCCGATATAAGCAAACCCTTGGCATTGTAGGGGGTCGATGCGTAAACCACCTTCAGGCCCGGCGTGTGAGTGAATTGAGACTCAGGGGATTGGGAGTGGTGATGACCTCCTCTTATTCCGCCTCCGGCAGGAGTTCTGATTGTGACAGGAGTCCAGAATTCTCCACCAGACCTGTGGCGCAGTTTGGCGATCTCGTTGACAATTTGGTCATAAGCTGGGAATATGTAGTCAGCAAATTGTATCTCGCAGACCGGCCTCAACCCGTTCAGACCCATGCCGAAGGCTATCGCGGCAATGCCTCCCTCCGCTAAGGGGGTGTCGAATACCCTGTGAGCGCCGTGCTTTTCCTGCAATCCGTCTGAGGTTCGAAAGACCCCGCCAAAGTAACCAACGTCTTCACCGAATAATAGTACATTAGGATCGTTGGTGAGCATAGTATCTAGCGCCGAGTTAATTGCTTGAACCATGTTCATTTCAGTCACGTTCAATCACCTCCGTTCTGCCTCATTTCGTCCCATTGCTCTTTGAGGTGCCAAGGAACTTCTGAGTACACCTCGGTGAATATCGTGTCCGTAGAAGGGTACGGGCCCTCGGCAAGGTCGCCGAATTTTACAGCCTCTTTGTAGGCTTTCATCACCTCTTCATCAATCGACTCCTCCATAGCTTTGTGCTGATCCTCGGACCACATGCCTTCCTTGATCAGGTGATCTTTGAGGCGGTATATCGGATCCCCACCCGGCCATGAATCAGGTTCGTCAGACGGTCTGTAACGTGAGGGGTCATCGCTGCTACTGTGCGCCCCAGCACGGTACGTGAGCACCTCAATGTGAGTTGCACCTTTGCCTGCCGAAGCCCTTTCCCTTGCCCACCTTGTGACTGAGTAGAGAGCTAGGAAATCGTTTCCATCAACTCTCAGGGACGGAACATTGTATGCAAGCCCTCTGTCTGCGAAAGTGTTGCTTCCACTCGCTAGGTTGGCATGTGTGGAAATGGCCCATTGATTATTTACTACATTTAGGATGACGGGAGGCCTATACACGCTTGCGAAATTCAACGCATAGTGATAGTCACCCTCAGCGCTTGCCCCGTCACCTATCCACGTGATTGTGACTTCATCACGTTCTTTGTATGCAGATGCCATTGCAACACCGACTGCTTGGCTAAATTGGGTGCCCACGGGGCTGGAAACTGAGATATACCGACCGTCGCGATAGGTGTAGTGAACAGGCATCTGCCTGCCTTTCACATTATCCTCGACATTACCAATGCAATGGCATATCATGCTTACCATGTCCCTCCCCCTCACAAACTGGGCACCGGGCTGCCGATACGTGGGAAATATCCAATCTTGTTCTTTCAGTGCCATTGTCTGGGCTATTGCAACTGCTTCCTCGCCTAGTGACCTCATGTAGAACGACAGCTTACCCGTCCGTTGCATCTTCATCATCCTGTCATCGAATATCCTGAGCCTAACCATGTGCTCGAGACCCTTCAGCATTTCATGCGATTCAAGATCCGGGTCCCATCCCCCAGACCTGGAACCATCGTCATTCAGAACTCTGATTAGGCCCACTGCATGAGACTTAGTGTCAGATGCAGTAGTGGTCACAGGGTCGAGGTAGTCAAGATCCCCGGGCTCAAAGTCCCACTTGGTGAAAAATGCCTTTTCGCCCGGCCTAAACGGTGCGGTGGGCACTCTGATCGGCTTCTCACAACCATCATTGTTCATGATACAGCACCGCCCTCAGCTGATATTGGAGGGTTCTGTAACCTGCTTATGGCCGAACCAGTTGCATCTCTTGTTACAACGGGCTCAGCCCCCATCGCCTCCTCCCATAGTAGCCCGGCTCGGTAACTCGATCTCACGAGTGGACCGCATGCAACTGCTTCAAAACCCATTTTCCTAGCCTCTAGGTCCCACATTTCGAACGAGGATGGCTCTGGGAATCTGTCAATTGGAAGGTGGCGATCCGATGGTTGCAGATATTGTCCTATTGTCAGTAGGTGCACCCCGGCTTCGCGCAGAAGCTTCATTGCGTGCAGTACTTCCTGATCGTCTTCGCCCAAGCCCACCATCAGACTTGACTTGATCTTGAGGTCTGGTCTGAGCCTCGCTGCGGTGGACAGAATGGTCAGGGACTGAGTGAAAGAAGCGCGTGGGTCCCTGACCCGTCTGTCGAGCCTCGGAACGCACTCGACATTGTGCGCGAAAACCCTCAATGGAAGATCGTACAACAGACTTTCTAGGGCTTCTATGTTTCCATCCAGATCCGAACACAAGAGTTCCAATCCGACGTTGGGATTCCTTTTGTGGGCCGCTTTTATGCATTTTCGGTAGTGCGATGCACCTCCGTCCGGGATGTCGTCTCTGTTTACGACTGTGATCACGGCATGATTTATGCCCATGGTGTCGATTGCGAAAGCTATGTTTTGAGGCTCGTCCGGATCCAGAGGAGGTGGTCTGTTTAAGGTGCCCACTGCACAAAACTTGCAACCCCTAGTGCAGGACTTTCCAGCGACCATGAATGTTGCCGTCCCCCTCCCCCAGCAATCGTGTATATTCGGACACCGTGCTTCTTCACAGACAGTATGAAGGCTATTTTCTTGCACATTTTGCCTCGTTACGAGGAATTCTTTTTGCGCATTTCCAACAGGCAGAGAGGTCTTGAACCACGATGGAAGCCTCTTCCTCTCCCCTCTTCGACGGGCCATCAGAGAGTCACTACTCGCAATGGGGAGCCGTCGGGGCATGCCTCTGCGAGGAAATGGGGGCAGATTAATGGTTGCGCGGAGCCATGTGGCGCATTACGATGGTTGAAATTGTAAATCCACACCCGAAAGGTATGCACGGTGCGGTTCTTGTGACTGGCGGCGCAAAGAGAATTGGCCGACACATATGCCTCGCCCTGGCTGAATCCGGTTATCCTGTAGCGGTTCATTACCGCCACTCAAACAACGAAGCAGACCAACTCGCTCAGGAAATCATTCAGAAAGGGGGCATCGCGTGCAGCATCCAAGGCGACCTCAGCAAGTCTGGTGAGGCGGGCAGCATTCTCGAATCCGCTTCCCAATCAATCGGTTCACCCATTATGGGCCTAGTGAACAATGCCTCACACTATGAGCTAGATAGACTGGAGGACATCAATGAAGGGTCGTGGAAAGCCCATATGGATGCAAACGTCCTAGCTCCCCTGTTACTGATCAAATCGCTCAAAAAGTCCGGAGGCCAATGGGTTACAAACATCCTAGACTACAAGATATCCTCGCCGAACGCCGACTTCCTCTCCTACACGATTTCTAAATTCGCTTTGATGGGCGTTACTGAGGTCATGGCTCGCGAACTCGCACCAGATATCAGAGTCAATGCAGTGGCGCCTGGACACACAATGGACAGCGCTCACCTTGGAAAATCCGACCTCGACCGGGTCAAATCAAATGCCCCACTGGGCATTGGCCCCTCCCCAGATGACGTTGCCAGCGCGGTTTCCTATCTGGCATCAGCAAAAACCGTTACAGGTCAGACAATATATGTTGACGCTGGTGAAAGGTTTAGAATGACATCACGGGACCCTGCATTTGAGGGGATGTGAATGACAGGAATATCTCCAATGCTGCAGGCAGCTATGATGCTAGGGCTCAGAGAGTGGGGCACCATTAGATTGGAGGCCCTTGTTCGGCAGGTCGACATTGGCGTCCACGATCACGAAAAGGGAAAAACCCAACCATTAAGATTCGATATTGAGGTTTTGGTTGAATCCAATGATGCTGAGGATTCAATTGATGATGTGCTCGACTATGAATATCTTGAGCACTCTGTGGACTCAGCCTTGGCGTTTTCCCGTGCCGAATTACAAGAAACCATCGCTCGGAGAATTCTGGATTCCGTCATGACCCCAAAGTCGGCTCTAGCTGCCAGAGTTTCCCTTACCAAATTAGATGTTATGGGCTTCGACAGCCAATTAGGATGCACCCTTGTAAGAATGCCCAAATCAGAGTAAATTTTCAGCCGATTCGGTCTTGAACTGGTGCAGGGGGTGGGATTTGAACCCACGAAGGCCTTGCCACCGGAGCTTAAGTCCGGCCCCTTTGACCACTCGGGTACCCCTGCACACTGAGCGAGGAGGGTATCGGACTTGAATCAACCCTTGAACCTCGTCAACACGCACAGTATAGGTCCGCGTTGTGAGAATCCTTTAACCTCAGACTAATCACCAAGGCACATGGACGGTGTAACCAAGGTACATGGAGCCACAAGGCTTCAGGTCACTGCCATCGTAATGGTGTTCATATTCCAACTTGGTGCAGCCCCTGTTACATACCTATCGAATGAGGCGCCCGAGGTGATGGAGTCAACCCCCTCCAACCAGATTGAAACCTACTCTCTGTACCTCTCCACCGGGAACAACCTGTCAACCGTTCTTCCTGATGAGGGCGGGCAGTTGGAATCCTCAGCACTTGACACCACAGTTGAGTTCACAACGGGAGACTTGATGCAGTCGCTGGTCGTGGTGGGAAACAAAAGACAGAATTCGGATGGCTCCAGCCAATACTACGTACCCCTCAACATTTTCCTCAAAGCCGAGGGGCCCCAGAACTCAATCGTAACTTGGACATTTAGCATAAAATCAGGAGGTTCCACTGTTGCCACAGGAGAACTCGAGAATGAAGCATGCTCGGGCTTTGGAGGGTGTGATTATGAACACGAGGCCATTGATATCTACATCTCAGGTCAAACCAGCACAAATTCATTTTCAGTATCAGAGTCCGACGAATTGGTACTTGCAATCAGGGCTGAGATGAGCGGATGCGGTGACGGGGGCTTCTTCAACGACTGTGAAGCAAATGTGGCCTTCAATCAAATCAGTGGAGACAGTAGGTCCTCTCTTATCGACATAAGCACAAATGCTGTCTCGGACACTGTCTTCTTCGTCCAACGCCCAGGAGATGAATTCATCGATGGCGCAGTCACGGATTGGTACCCAAACGACGTGATTACGGACCGAGAGATGCAGTTTAGTTTTGACGTGAAGAGTGCATTTGGTAGGAAGGATATCGAATCGGTGGAGCTGCGACTCCGCAACACTGAGAGAAACCAAATCATACTACAACGGGATCTAAATCCCGAATCCCAAGATATCGAGTGGACTACTGAGGGCATGTTTGGGCGTGTCAAGTGGACCTATCAAAGTGGCTTGGAGTCAGGGGCTTACGAGGCCGAGCTTAGGGTTTCAGACGTCCAATCAAACACCTTTACCATCACACATGAGACCCTGACAATGAATGAATTCGGAGTATCCTTGAAACACTCTGAAGACAGGTCAGTGGAGTATATCGCTCCTGGGGCCATTACCCCAGTTCCGCTCCAATTGATACACAGAGGCGATGCTACGCTGTCGATGAATGTGGAGTTGCAACTTCTGACCACACTGGGCTCAGACTGGTTAGTGGAGTTCGACAGCCCCGGGGGCTATACCATGAATTCCGGAGGGACCATTCTAAGTCCCATCATGACCATAACGGCGCCACTCGATCTCAGTTTCGTCCCTCCAAAGATAAGAATCCGAGCGATTGGGGATGCGGAGGTGGGCGGATCTTTCGAGAGTGTTTCAGACACACTCGTGCTGGACATCGAGAAGTTGCAGGTATATCAGCCGCCCTCCGTGGCCCTCTGGGACTACGAAAAAGAGACCCTCATTGCAAATTCTTCGATCCCGCAAATAGACTCCGGAGTACCGAGGTACGTTGAGAACGGGGAATTTAACCCATTTTTAATGGAGGTTTTCAACTCAGGATTCACCTCGGATTCTTTCCGGATCGATGTGTTGGAAAGGTCAAAAGCCATCATTCAGCTCTTCGATAATGACACAGGCCAAAGAATACTCGAAGATGACGACGACGGGACATTCCACACGAAAGCCCTGGATCGTCACAACACACAATCAATAAGACTCTCAATCAAACCGTCAGGGGACAGATCAGATCCTGATATCGGCCTTATCCGACTGGAGGTGGCTAGCCTGAACAACAGCTCATTGAAAACAATCGTGGAGTTTACGATCCAAAGGACCTTTGGAATCAGGGCTGAAGTCTCTCAAGATTGTGATGGAGTTCCCTTGGGCTTCATTGAAACCGGCGACTGTACCTCCAATTCGATGAGGATTAGAATAACCAACAGCCTCTCAGGGGAATCGGGCCAGGCAACATCATGGCTCATAATTAATCCAGCATCGTTATCTGAGAACACGGATCGAAATCAGGCCTACGGTATCTGGACATACAACATAATTGACAGCGCTGGAGCCAATGCCCCCAAAGTTACACTGGGGCCGGATGATTTCATTGAGATCTTCATGACCATAGAGATGACCTCACAGGTGGTGCAAGGCAATCACACTGTGTACCTCAGAGTCAAGGAGGACGTCACGTCCGGAGAAGACGAAGCACGCTACTTCGATCTGGCAATAACACTCAACGTAAAGGCCGACGACCCACAGCTTGAACTCGTGCAAGTTACGTCCAACAGAGGCATCGCCCCAGGTGACGAATACGCTTACCAGATAAAAGTCAAGAACAAGGGGAATAGCCCACAAACTGTTCTTCTTTCTGCGAACGTGGATGAGCAGGGGTGGAGTGTGGAAGTTGAGGGGCCATCCGGCTCCCCTCTTGTAGAAATTGCCCCCTTTGAGGAGTTAACCTTCAGAATCAGGGTCACCTCGCCATCTGACGCCAACAATGGCGACAGAGTACCCGTTAGGGTTGAGGCAAGTCCGTTCGCAACCGACAAGGCATGGCCCGAGGAGTACACTGCTAAGTTGACTCTGACGATGGTCGTTGACATTTCGTCGGTAATAGACCTCCTGATGAACGAGGTCATGCATCCCCGTGGGTCGACCATCGTAGTTCTTGGGATAGCCCTGCTCCTACTCTTCGCTGGATTCCAGTCCAGAAACAGCAGGAGAAGAGTAGCAGCCCAAATGGCTCTTTTGGATGCATTGTCTAACGAGATGAATGTCCAGCCCGTGGTCGAGGAAGAAATCGGTGAAATACATGATGAAAGCCCTGATTATGATATCGATGACGACATCGAGTTAGTTTGACCAGGGTCCGAACAATGCTCCATTCCTCTTAAGTGCCCAACTAATTGGGGAACTAACAATGCAATCAGTCCAGGGCATCGCCGATAAGCGATCCGCAGTTCTACTGGTCGCATTGATGTTGATGTCATCGCTGGCCATTCTCCATATCGGAACGATGAGGGCCGCAGCATCTCTGGATGCCGATGGCGACGGGCTGGCCTATGGATTGGAGTTTTACATCAACACCCAGCCACAAGACTGGGACAGCGATGATGATGGCCTACCTGATGGTTGGGAGTGGAAATACGGGCTGGACCCGCTTTCTCCTAACGACCTGAATGGCTCAACCGGGGATCCAGATGGAGATCTCCTTACTAACCTCAACGAGTATCTATGGGGGATCCCTGCTGGTTGGGACGACGTATCGACCCCAACCGTGCTCGACAACGGCGTCTGGTGGAACGGAACCGTTCCTGTCAGCGATTGGGACGAAGAATCCGCAATGCAGATAATACAGGGAAATGGTACCGATGGTGCCGATGAAGATCCTGCTGGGAATATATGTACGAACGGCTTTGATGACGACTACGATGGTTTAGTTGACTCCGCAGATCCTGATTTCGACGGCGACGCTGATTGCGCATCCAATGATGACGATGGTGATGGTTTAATCGATGAGGATGTGGATGGCTGGGACACAGACGGCGACGGTATGGACGACGGCTGGGAAATCGCATTTGGTCTGGACCCCACTGACGGTACTGGGCAAGACGGAGCCTACGGGGACCCCGATAATGACGGGTTGCTCAATCTATGGGAATACGTGAACCCCGCGTGGACCACAAGGGACGGCTCTACATTCCCGCCAACTCAGTATTTCCAGCCCGGGCCCGACATCGGTACGCAAACAGAAACCCCTTGCGACCCCGTTTTGTCCCTGGGGCCAGGGGGATGCGCCTTCCTTACCGCTGAAGTCGACTCGATAACCTTCACCGATCCATTTTCCAATGACACCGATGGCGACGGTCTCAATGACTCGCGAGAAGCGCTGGTCCTCCTAACAGACCCTACATCAGTCGACACAGATAGGGATGGGATACCAGATGGTATCGAAGTTAACGGCAGCTACGGGAGCCCACCGCTTGCTTCCGACCCTAGGAACAACAATACAGATGGGGACCCGTTTGACGATGGTGTCGAAGACCTAAATTTCGATGGGGATGTGGACCCCGGTGAGACGGACCCAACAAGGATTGAGGATGATGGCGACGAGGATGAGGACGGGATTCCAAATTACATTGAAAACATAACATGCACCAAGTGGGATGTCCCCGACACAGACTTCGGAGGGATAGACGACGGAACGGAAGGAGACATCCATGGTACAGATCCATGCAAGAGTGACACCATAGTAAACAGAACAATCACAGACTTCGACCTAGCCTTGCTCCAGATTACTCTGAATTCAACGGACGGAATTCCATCAGGTCCGAATTGGAGGAACCCAGAACAAATGTTGGGCATATATGTGACCTCCGATGGCTCAAGAACCCCTTTCCGTTGGCTCAGGATCGACAATCTATCAATCGATCAGATAGAACCCCCGCCCCCAAACAACACTGTCTGGGTGAATGTCCTCAACGGCTCTTGGTGTTGGAACAATACCGCGGGGGCGATCAACGACCCATGGTGTGATGACGACTATGCCGACACAGACGGTGATGGACTGGCAGATTGGGAGGAGACACTTTCGACATACGGCTACTTCTCAAACCCGCTTGCAATCGATACAGATTCAGACGGCGTCGACGACTGGACTGAGGTATGGCTGGACGGAACAGACCCCGGTGAGCCCTGTTCGAACAGGCTAGACACTGATTCTGATGGACTCAACGACTATTTCGAAAATACAACAGGTTGCGATTTAACTTTCGCAAGTAACCTTTTGACCAACGGATCCACAGACGGTTGGGTCACACTGTGGAATGTCTCAGACACCGACCAGGGAGGGGTAGGTGACCTTGGTGAATATCTTGATGGGACCAACCCCCAAAACAACCCCTCAGATGACATGAATCCGTTGGACACAGATGGGGATGGCGTCCCTGACTTGAACGAGGAACAAGATGGCACGGATCCGCTGGATCCAGATTCAGATGGCGACGGCATTCCTGATGGAGAAGAGGCTGCCCTCGGCCTCGACCCGTTGAACTACTCTTCGGCCTTTGATCCGGATCAGATCATTGTCACGGGATTCAACGAGGGTGGGACCGCCAACATATCTGCGCCCCAATACTACAGGTGGTACACCTTCGACGAGTATCTGAACGGTTCATGGGGGCTGAATCAATCTTCGTATGGATTGACGCAGATCCTCCTGGAGGAGGAAATATCATTGGGAACAGCCGATGTTTCTGTTTGGGGTGGCAACACCCACTCATGGCAGATTAATTACTACGTCCCAGGTTTCGCTCAACCAGGAAAACATCTCGTTCTTCCACACAACACACTCAGCTTCAGCAGCCTCGTTCAACCAGATGCCTCTCTAAATTTGACGAACAGCACTCGGGATGTGATAGTCGATAACAACATGATCGAATCGCTGTTGATAGAGGCTCCAGATTACAATGTCTCTGCGGTCCAAAAACAGGAGTCATTACCAAAATCTTCGTCTGCGTACGGGCTCTACTACCCCCTGACAAATGAAACGAACAGAACCGCATCAATTTCCAGCGAGGTTATCTCTCAGGCCGGCGCCTTTTCCGCCTGGGAGAAAATTGAGGCGATCTCAAACTTCCTCACAAACGGCAATGCCACTGTGCAATTTCAATGGTCAGCATCAGGATCTGGATTCAAACAGCAAACAGGATCAGAAAATGGGCCAACTGACATCTCGACGTGGATCCTAGACTCTGCAAGGATAGGATCATGCGACGAGTACGCTAGCACATTCGCTCTAATGCTCCGCACCGTAGGCATTCCAGCAAGGAAGGTCACCGGGTTTGCGGGAGGGGTCCAAGATCTAGATAGCAATTCCGTCTCCTTCTATGGTCGACACTTGACCTCCTGGGTCGAGGCTAACCTACAAACCAACGAAAACCTGGGGGGGATTGACCTGGGATGGCAGCCTTTCCAGGCATGCCCGCCGCCGCCTCCATTATCGCTAATCGAAGTGGTCAGAACAACTGGAGAACATGACCGCGATGGGTCCGACCAACTCTTCTTTGAGGCCAGACTGGTTTACACTGAAAACGGAACACCTGTAAGCGACTCTCCGGTAAACGGCCATCTGATACCACAGTCCATTGCGACTGAAAACTCCTTTTACACGGCGCTTTCGAGTTTCGGCACGACTCAGACGAACGAAACCGGGTGGTTCAGAATCAACTCCAATGTGACCACGATGAGTTACCCTCGCCCGGGACTTGCAGTGTTCGTCATCGAAGTTCTGGGCGTAAACTCTGCTCCATACTCCTTGTTCACAAGTACAGGCGGAATCGCACAAAGCCCCAGTTTCATGTGGGGTCTGAACTTGTCGGATGACCCTTCGATTTCCTTCTTGAGCCCCCTGCCGACTTCCTTGCCTCCTGTGGGAGCAGGCGTCACAACCGATCTTGAGGGGCGGTTCATGTGGGAGAACCTCGACCTATCGGACCCCAGTGACCTGGATGACGAAATTACAGGCGCCTCGGCCTTCACTTTGTCCCTCGAATACACCACTGTGTCTCAAGGGACGGTCAATCTGACAGCAAATGTGACCGATCTAGGCTTCTTTCAGTTTCCAGTCACTGTTGATGAGAATGAACCGCTTGGCCCTCTAAACGCTAGGGTTTGGTTCTCAGGGTGGCGCGAGGACGGGCAAGACCTATCCTCAACACCTCCCCATTTAAGGCCAAAAGGCATGAATTTCCAAATGAATGTCACACTTGCACCCGATCTGGCGATCACAATGGAGGGCGGCTATCAGAACGCCAGCCTGCTGGGTATCAATGAGAACGTATCAATCAACGGTTCCGCCCTCAGCAGAGGTGGCACCCCCGAACCAATGAACGGCACCCTGTTCATGGACATCCGTTCGGCTGCCTCGACAGGTGACTTCACGTCAATCACCTCTTGGTATCTAAACGACTCTGCATGGGCCTCACAGGCCGGATTTTTCCAAATCACATGGAATTTCTCCGAAAACAGGGTGCCCATTCCATCGGGCTTGGTCGATGTCAGGTTTAGATACCTCGCTGATGGTTTGTCTGCCTCCGATTTCGAGATATTCGACAACGAATATGGGATATACGGGTACCTGAACTTCGACTACGCTCTCGAACCTTCCCTGAGAGGTGTTGAGACCACACTGCAGGTATCGGTAACTGACCATACAAATACCCCTCTTCAGCCATACTCGGGTGCCTTTACGTTGGACTATGATGGTGCACAGTTATGGTCGCAGAACGGGTCGCAGACTTCAACGCTTGATGTGACATGGACTCCCGGATCAGGCGTTAGCGTCCCACCGGGCGACTACACTTGGGTGCTGAACTACTCCGGATCGCAATATCTCAAACCCAGCTCGGTAGTTGATCTGCACCGTCTGCAGGCAGAGGCACAGGCCACATGGTCTCTGGATCGTGATTGGTTTCATCGAAACACCACCGGCTGGGTCAATGGAACACTGGTAGACTCGATACTAGGCACCCCTGTTTTGGGTAACAACACCTCTGTGAGGGTCGACATCTCTGTGCCAGACACATCCGATTCAGCGGACCAGAGCCAGGGAACAGTGCAGGTACCTTTCACACAAGGTTGGTTGGACACCGCCAGTGGGAACTTCTCAATCCAGTTCACAACCCCTCTGAACCTCCGGTCTTCTGTCTATGAGTTACAGATAAACTTCGATTTCCTTCAAGGCCTTGAGGATGAGGGCGGCGCATACTATGTCATGCCATTCGACGGGTCGCTCTTTTCCTCAATAGGTATAGAGACTGAGTTTGTAATCACCCCTGTGAGCGCCCAGGTAGAGGTAATTGCAGGTGAGGATTTCGAAGTTGCCGGCCTTGTGACTGATGTCTCGGATAATAGTCCAATTGCCGACGTCGAGGTTTCACTTTGGCTCGATCTCTCTGGTTTGAACGAGACAATCCTCGGTTTCGGAAATTCCTCATCGGACGGGACAGTGACCTTCAACACAACAATGCCGTCTACAATACCGCCGGGCAACATACAACTTACCATGATCATACAGGATGACCTGTCAGACAGCCTTGATCAGGAAGACCCCTCAAGAAGAACTGGAAATGATTCCCAGATGGATGCTATCGTGATAGTCCCGAGTGGGATTGCGATCGATTCATCCCCCCCTTCTGTCGTGGCCGGTCAGAGCTTCACGGTCACTGGAAGGGTATTGGACGCTGTGGACAACAACAGAACTGTCGATGGCCCGATGGCCCTTCAGGTCCGCTTCCTCAACGACGAAAGTGAAATTCTGGTCCAGAGTGTTTTATCCGCAGACAATGGCTCATTTTCTCTGGTCGTGCCAACAGATCCACAAATGGATGGCGTGTCCAGCGGAAACAAGACATTGGTCATATCAATCATAAACGGCTCCACGCCATTCTACCTGACATCATCAGCCACGACGGACATCCTCGTAGTCGGAGTCACAGACTTCGTACAAACCCAACCCTCTACCTCAACCACTGTCGATCGGGGGGAATCCGTTTCATTCTCAGCTGTTTTGGTCGAGTCCTCAAATAGCGACGCGCCCATAGTCGGTGCAGAAGTCGCTGTCCGATTCCACCATACCTGGATCACACCCGAGATTACTTCGAACAACGGCTCAGTCATATTCCAATTTGGGGTGCCAAATGACCACCCTCTGGGACTCATCGAGATAAAATTCCAATTCAACGGCTCCACCGTCCTGTTAGCGTCAAACTCCTCGATATTCAGGCTAACAGTCAGGTCTGACACACAATTGGTCATAGACCCCATCTCAGCCAATCCGACAGCAGGTGGATCCTTCGAGATATCAGGCACCTTGTTGAGTGGGAACGGCTCATCGCTCGTAAACAGAATCGGCTCGTCGCTACCGGTGGGAATTAATTTCCGACTGGACGGCTCAGACGATGGTTTCGGTCTGAACTCGTTTTCGATAGCAACCAATGGGACGTGGAGCGTCAGGATGGTGCTTGATGGAGACACACCCAGGGGAAGCCATCTGGTAGAAGCTGTCTATTTGCCCGCTGTCCCCTACTTTTTGCAAAGCGAAGGCGCCGCAACCTTCGACAGCAGAGGATTTACTGCCACCACGGTAATCGATCCGCTGGACCTGGATCCAGATGGAAGAACCGTCCGAGGAGAAGACGTCACGATAAACGTCTCACTCATCGACAATACTGGGGATCCAGTTATCGCTTCAACAATCTCATTCTCCGTCAATGGACAGTTCAATGGCACTGCGACGACAAATCAAGAGGGCATAGCAAGCTATACCCTGACTATAGATGACAAAACCAAACCAGGTTTCATGGAGGTAACCTCTACTTTCCCCGGGCTCGCTGGGACCACAGGCCTCTCCAGCAGCACGGACACCGTGAGGATCGTGGTTTTAGCCCCAACAACAATCGATATCACATCGGTATCCGGTACCGGAATAGCAGGGGAGAATCTTACATTCACAGGGACCCTGCTGGATGAACACGGATCCCAACTGATTGATTCAGACACACCTACCGCTGGGATAATCCGTCTATCGGTGGATGGAGTTTCAATGGGTCCTGAATTCACTGTATTGAGTAATGCGACAACCGGTGAGTGGGAAATCACTATGACAATTCCCCTCGATGTGGTGTACGGATCACACAACGCGACCTTCGAATTCCTAGGCGGATTCACATGGGTGGACCCCATGGGCCAGGGCGATTCCCTGAATCCTGAGTTCTACCTTCCGTCGAACTCGACAGTCGAGTATAATGCCACCCAGAATTCTCAGGTCATAATAACAACTCCTCCAACCAGTGTTGATAGGAACGACCTCTTGCTCATTGAGGGCAGAATAACCGACGGAATCGGACGTGTCCTTCCCGGCAGGTCGGTCTCTATTTCGATCGAAGGCAACTTTGTCACAGACTCAGTTGCGGACAACGAGGGCAACTTCTCAGTATTCCTGCCAATTCCTTCTGACATGGAATTAGGTCCGAGAGTTGTCCGTGCAGCCTTCCTCGGAGAGATCTTCGTCCTGCCATCAAACGGTAGCACTGTTTTCACAGTTTACGCTCCTACCACCATATCGCTCGACCAAATCAGTCCTGCGGCTGTCGGAGATAAGATATCGATAACGGGGACCGTGAGTGACAACCTCCCTGGGGGTTTCATTCCCAACCACACTGTTGAGTTGGCTGTAGATGGCGTGTTCATCGGAGCCACGCTGACAGATCAAAATGGGTCCTGGAACTTGCAGTGGACAGTTCCGGATTCCCTCGAGGTTGGGAATCATACGGTCAGAGTCACCGTGCCCCAACAAGGATATTACAGGGCGAGCATGACCGAGGAAACACTCTCAATCGCATATCACACATCAATATCGCTCGAGATAGCCCAGCCTTCAGTGACCCGCGGGGATTCATGGATCGTCACCGGGAGGTTGTATGACGATGATACGATAGGCTCACCGGGCTTAGAAAACAGGGATCTCCTGGTTCAACTGGATGGTAATCTCGTTGCCGCTACGGTCACAGGGGCCAATGGCCTGTTCTCTCTCGAGATTCCAGTCGAAATTTCCGCCGCAAGGGGAGAGCACCTGATATCCATACAATACGAAGGTGAGACCCTGTACCTCCCTGCCACATCAAATTCATCTGTTATCGCCAAGTCGAATGTGGAGATTCAAGTCATATGGTCCGACGCCAGCGTCATCAGAAGTGACCCCAACAATCCAATCAAGATCGAGGGGAGGGTCCTAGAGGTAGGGGGAGATTCCGAAATCATCCGTGATATCGACGTTACCCTGTCGTGGAATGGCCAGGTCAAGCCCTCAACGCTGAGATGGGACGATTCAACCGGCCACTTTGAAATCGAGGCTCCATCGCTCGCCTCGTACCCCCCGGGCAACCTTGAGATGACCATCACCGCATCACCCCCTGCATCCCTATTCATGAATGAGGGCAATGTCAACTACACGATTTTGATGAGGGTGCCTGTTTTCTTCAACTTCGAACCTTCGTCATTCATCATATACGATGGCATCAGAACCATCGAAGGTAGAACGATTGTCACCGCCCAGGACACAAACGAGTTTGTAGAGGGGGTTGCGATAACAGCAATCCTCGTCAACAACACAGGGGCTGTGTTTACAGTCACAAAGGCGACGGATTCTGAAGGAATTGCAGATTACTCATTTTCAACTGAAGACCCAATACCTGAATTCTCTCGATCTGGTTATTGGGGGGACTTGAGCATAGAATTCAGCACCGACTCCGAGATCATAGATCCACAAGACAGAATTTGGCTAACAATCGCGCATGGAGGCCTGAACATCACATATTTCGTCGAGGACTCACCGCTACTTAACCAACAGACCCTGATCATCGTATCGATTTTCAGCATCATAGCCCTCTCCACTTTGTTCTACTCGCGGCGAAGGAAGGCAAAGCGGCTCCGTGAGTTTTCAAACATATTTGGCTATGCAGCAGAACTACTCGCCGCCGGGGACGAAATAAGGGAAGCCATCTTCAACTGCTACGAGGGTTTGGTCTCTGTTCTGCAAAAGAGAGGGTTTCTCAGAAGAGACTTTGAGACTGTGAGGGAGTTCGAGGTTGCAATTAGGAAAGCCCTCCCGATACGGGAAGAGGCCCTAATTTCCTTAGACAGAGTCTTCGAAGAGGCCCGTTATTCGTCACATGAGCTTGGAGACTCAGAAAGGGCCCGCGCTAAGGCCGCACTAAGTGATGTATTGAGGGCAATAAGTGAGATGCAGGATGTTCCAGATAGGTCGGCGGAGTTAATCGAAGATGACTACTAATCTCTATCGAAAATTAGGCTCAATGCGTTTTCGGAGAAAAATGCACCAAGAAGCCTGTCTGCACGCGGGTGGTTCATCAATGCCAGCTGCATTCCAAAGCCATCAGTAACCATGACTTCCACCCCCTTATCAGTAACTCTTTGATACACATCGACTCTGTCATATTGCTCGGCGTTTATGGATATTAGACGGCCTTTTACAGTCTCCGTCTTCACTTGTGAGGGTTCACTAATGCTGTTGGATAGTTTCAAAACAGGTGATTTCTGATGATACCATCCTGCTTCTGAATGCCCGAGATGGTCTAGAAATGCCTTATGATTTTCCTCAGCAGTAGTTTCTAAGCCCTTTGAACTGAGCGTATCGTAAACGTCCAGCCTTGATGCAAGCAGTACCTCAACGGGACCCCAATCCATGATTGCCCTACTACAGGGGCGTCAATTAACCTATGTTATGGATATCGTGAAAAGAACCTTCTGACGAGCCTGCCCGTAACATCAGAATCTGCGCTGGGGATCGTTATGATGTTCTTTGGGAGCAGCTTGGAATATGTCCTCTCCAAGAATCTATTTTCCAAGAGTACTAAAATTGCCCTGTCGTCTTCTTTTCTAATCGGCCTTCCGATCGCCTGCAGAACAGAGTTCACGGCCGGTTGGCCAGAGGAGTATCTCCAACCCTTGTCTCTGCCATATCTCTTTGACATGTATTCAATGGTCGCTCTTTGGCGTGAGGATGGCGGAGGAACTGGAAGGCCCACAGCGACAACTGCGGAGAGAATGCCGCCGGAGTAGTCAACTCCCTCCGAAAATCTTCCTCCCATTACACCAAACAAGACGGTCTTAGTCCGGCTGTCTGTCAGGGACCTGATGACCTTTGAAACATCAGATTTTGACATTCCTGATTCTTCATCCTTGATTCTGAACGCCTTTGGTATCCAATCTGTAGTTTCAATAATCTCTGACATCATAGCGTAGCTCGGGGCGAACACAGCTACGTTGCCCGGAGTTTGATCCAGAACTTCCTTGACATGAGACCTTATTCTCTTCAAGTTCTCTTTTCCTCTTTTGGTGTATTTGCTGGTTACATCGGAACATATGATGATCGGCCTCCTATCTTGGGCGAATGGCGAACTGTAGGCCCTCTCTTCATAAGAACCCGAAGTCAAACCAAGCATGTCACCATACATCGATGTCGGGTGCAGCGTGCCCGACATGAGAACAGAACCCTTCGCTTTGGATATAATCGTCGAGGATATCACCGCTGGATCGAGTAAACAGCTGGTCACCCTGCCCTCATCACCGACTAAATCGAAGACGAGTGCCATAGCATCGGATTTTTCAAATCTCAATATCGTCTCAAGAAAAGCAAGAAATCTCAAACATGATGTCCCGGTTTCTTCCTCCCCATCGCTGTCGTCGATTGTAACCTTGCCAAGGAGAATTGAAAATTCCCTGAATGTAGAGCTCCAATCATTAGTTGTCAATGAGGACAAGAACGAGGTTTTGATCACCTCTACGAGATCCGAAGCCTCCACTAAAATGTCATTGTGTTCAGAATCGTCGATATCATCCATCTTCGTCGCCATCCAGGACGATACCTCTTCTTCGATTCTCTTGAAACAACTAATGGCCACAGATGATACCGCAATGTCTTCGTGCCCAACTTTATTTTTCTCCAGGTTCTCCTTGTATTCCTCCACTTCATATCTTGCAGATTTGATCATTTTAACAGTAAGGCGAAGTTCCAATCCCATTTTTATGCGATCAGGAAGGTTGTGGGCCTCGTCGATTATCAGTGATGAAGATTGCAGATCGATAGACATGGAAGAGAGGGACGATTCACTCACAGACTCAACGAAAACGTGGTTGTAATCCAATACAATTACTTCGGCTTCCCTGGCGGCTTCTATGGAACATGCATATGGGCATACCCCCTCCACCTTGGCATTTCTTATGGTCTCCTCTGCATGTCTGGGCTCGCTCAATATCCACCTACGCAAGAAAGAGCGACGGGCACCTAGAGCCTTCTCGTTTTGACCTTCTTCACAGAAGCACTTTCTGTCTATTGTCAAGTTGCCACACATTGACTCCCGACCGATCAGGTCTACTACCGTGACTTCGGGGGTTCCCGCTGGTACCTTTCGATTTAATTCACGTAGTGTATCGATGACAATTCTATGTTGGCTTTGCCTTCCTGTGAGGAATAGGAGCTTGTCGACGCCCTCTTTTCCCCTCATGACCGAGAGCGCAGAAGAAAGAGATGCTGCGGTTTTACCAAGGCCCGTTGGAGCCTCTGCCACAATGGACTGGCCATCCTGTAACGACAGATATGCATCCCGCATGAACCTATCTTGTTGATCTCTGGCCGCCTGGTGGGCGAAATATTCCGTCCACGGCCCGTCCGCACCTGCATGCACAATTGTTTTGTCGTATTCGGCCGAACAAGAATATTGGGTTCCGGAGGATCGATCGTCAGCAATGCCGTGACATGTCGATACCACGCCAGATGTTATTATTTCCTGACGTTCTTTGATTATCGCTCTTCAATCGCGCAATTATTCCATTAAAGGGTCCTGAGGGTGTGGAGGAGCAGATTTCCTGCTCCTCCACGACATCCGAGTGCATCCCATCCCCACTCATTGTCTCCACCTCATGCTTGTAATGAATCATCATCGTTGGCTGTACTTTCAATTCGGGCCTCAAGAGCCCTGTCAAGAGCATTAGAAAGTGATATCTCCCTTTCCATGTACAACCTAGCTCCAGATTGCAATACGCTCCCCACGTCTTCTCCTCTGTGGTCGCAGAATCTATTCAGGGTTCTCGAAAGATCAGACCCTATCTTCACTTCGATCTTGTCTGATGTGAAATCTCCTCCAGATAGGAACCTGCGGACTGACTCCCTGATAACATCAGAGCGATTCCTGAATCCATCGGTCCCAACCCTTTGATCTAACTGTAAAATCTGCTCTTCTGTGAGTCTGATCGAGACCAAGGCAGTGGGAGTGACCATAGCGACCGTGAGTCATCAGAAGGACGGGCAGTATATCAATGTATCACATTTGAAATACAATTGTAATACAAATTTGAAACTGGCCAATCTGCTATCCTAAAACCAATTTGATGATTGAATTCAAGTGCAATACGTCACACGAAGCAGTGTGAAGGTCATCAACGATGCCATTCATGGCGACTTCTCCTTGGAAGGTGTGAGGGAAGAATTACTGGCGACACCCGAGTTTAACAAGTTGAGCCATATCAAGCAATTGGGATTGGCACACCTTATTTTCCCGGGCGCCCATCATACGAGGTTTGAACATTCACTGGGCGTTTCTCACGTTGCCGGCCTGATGGCGGATTCCATAGGACTCAGCCCGACAGAAAAGCAAATCGTACAGGTTGCGGGCATGCTGCACGATGTAGGTCATGGCCCATATTCACACACATTAGAACACATTCTGCATAGCAGAGGCGGTAAAGATCACATGAGTATAACAGAGGGTATAATCACAGGCTCCTATGACGTCGTTGGAGAGACAGAATCTGTTTCTGTCGGCCCTCGCCAATCAATCCCTGAGATATTAGAGAAGCACGGCGTTGATCCAAAGGAGGTTTCGAGACTTATCAGGGGTCCAGACGCATCTGGCACAGAGAGAAGCTTATTCGATTGGGAGGAAGGCGGCCAGGAATTCCATTCAGAAGATGTGACTCTAGCGAACATGGTCCATGGGCCGGTGGATTGTGACCAAATAGACTACCTGATGAGAGATGCGCATTTCACAGGGGTAAAACACGGATCAATTGACCATATGCGGCTGATTCGGTCTCTTCGTAAGAGAGGAGGTAACATAGCGGTCGACGAAGGAGGATTGGCTGCATTGGAGGGGATGCTGATGGCAAGAGGTCTGATGTACAGTGCAGTCTATTTCCATAGGGTCACGCGAGTCACAGAGGTGATGTTATCCAGAGCGGTCGAACGGAGCGAAGAGAACCTTCCAGATGCCGAGGAGATGCAAAGAAAAATAGACTCAGAGATATGGGCTGACCTCAATAAAGCAGGAGGGTATGCTAGGGACATCATCACACGACTGAAATACCGAAAATTGTTCAAAATAGCATCTACATTCCGCAGAGAGGACCTTACAAAAGATCAAGTTTCGAGTCTGGGGAAAATTGCAACCAATCCTGAACACAGGAGGGCTGTGGAAGACGATATCGCAAAAAGGGCCGGGCTGGATCCAGGCTATGTCGCCGTTGATGTCCCCAGTGCAAAACTACTGTTGTCAGAGCCGAGAATGAGTCAGGTCGATGTTCGTATAATCGGGGACGATGGAAAGACCAGATGGTTACACGACCATACTCCCATAGCAGATGCATTGAAACGCAGGCAAGTAAGCCAATCAGTCGCTTACTTGATGACCATTCCCGGTCATGAAAAAAAGGTGTCTGAACTATTCCAAAGACACTTAATGTGATCATAAAATTATGCTAACTAGAGTACCATTCAAAAGGGGAGTTCGGGTACGCGTGAGCGGAGGTACCAAAGTCAGGAACCTTCAGATGAGATGTGAGCAGATATGAACGAATCAATGAGGGTAATTTACCAAACCGTATTGAACAGAGATCCGAACCAGCCCGAGTTCCACCAAGCCGTAGAGGAGGTACTGGAGAGCCTGGGACCGGTCATCGAATCAAGGCCCGAATATATGCCAGTTGTCAAATCGATAGTGGAACCTGAGAGGATCATCCAGTTCCGGGTTCCTTGGTATGATGATGAAGGGACTCTCAACGTCAACCGAGGATTTAGGATCCAGATGAACGGGGCTATCGGGCCCTTCAAAGGCGGACTAAGGTTCCACCCAAGTGTCAATCAGTCTATACTCAAATTCTTGGCGTTCGAACAGGTCTTCAAAAACAGCTTGACTGGCTTGCCAATGGGTGGTGGAAAAGGAGGTTCAGACTTCGATCCGAAGGGGAAGTCAGACGCCGAAGTCAGGCGTTTTTGCCAATCCTTCATGATGGAGCTGTGGAGACACATAGGTGCGGATTTGGACGTACCCGCAGGCGATATAGGAGTAGGGGGGCGAGAAATTGGCTACATGTTTGGAATGTACAGAAAACTCGCGAATGAATTTACAGGGGTCCTCACAGGCAAGGGCATGTCATACGGAGGGTCTTTGATCCGGCCGGAAGCCACTGGCTACGGTACGGTTTACTTCGCCCGCGAGATGCTCGCAACCAAAGGAAAGTCACTCGAGGGTGCAAAGGTAGCAATTTCAGGTTCCGGTAACGTAGCCCAGTTTGCGTTGGAGAAAGTGTTGGACTTAGGCGGCAAGCCTGTTACACTCTCAGACAGTTCCGGCTTCATCTACGACAGTTCGGGCATAGATAGGGAGAAACTGGCATTCGTCATGGACCTGAAAAACGAAAGGAGAGGCAGAATCAAGGAATATGCCGATACCTACGGCTGTGAATACACGGCGAGTTCGCCGGAGCCCAATCTAAACGGCCTATGGGGCGTTGACGTCGACATCGCACTTCCATGCGCCACACAAAATGAAATGAATGGAGAAGAGGCGAAGATGCTCGTCGAAAATGGTTGCATCGCAGTTGCTGAAGGTGCGAATATGCCCTGCACACCAGAGGCTATAGAGTGCTTTCACGAAAATGGGCTTCTTTTCGCACCAGGAAAGGCGTCCAATGCCGGGGGCGTTGCCACATCTGGATTGGAAATGAGCCAAAACAGTCTGCGGCTCAACTGGTCGAGGGAAGAAGTCGATCAAAGACTGGAGGAGATCATGGTCAACATACACAAGAACACTGCTGATACGGCAAAGGAGTTCGGAATGGAGGGAAATTACGTCGCAGGTGCGAACATAGCTGGGTTCCTCAAAGTCGCAGAAGCAATGGAAGCTCAGGGACTTCTCTGAAACGGGATTTTTTGCGTCCTAAACTTAAGACCGCGTCGAGCAACATTCATTCGCCTCCGAGCCTGGGGATAGGCTATGTCGGAGATGATTTATCACGGGAAAGTCAAGCAATTGTGGTCTACGGAGGACCCGGACGTCATTGAGTTCAGGTACACTGATCAGATATCCGTGTTCGATCAAATTATTCCCAGCCTAATACCCAGGAAAGGGGAATCACTCAACAGGACCTCATGCCACTGGTTCGATTTAGTGAAGTCCAGGGGAATCTGTGAAACCCATGTTTTGCATATGAGCGCACCTGACAGACTCGTTGCAAAGAGATTTGACGTTATCAGAGAACCCGGAGCAATATCCCAAGACAGGCAGAATGTATTCGTGCCGTTAGAGGTAATCTGCAGGCACTACCTAGCAGGCACGGCATGGAGAAGATTCAACAGAGGCGAACTGACCTACCAAGAGCTGGGCTTTGAAGAACCCGGACAGGTCTTCGAGGGCGTTAAACTGCCAACACCTTTCCTTGAGGTTTCTACAAAGTTTGAGGCATTCGATCGTAATTTGGATCGGGATGAAGCGTTGGAGATATCCAATCTACGCCCAGAAGAGCTGGACGATATCTTAGCCATCGTTCTAGAGATAGATGACTTGATCCAAGAGGAGGTGGGCAAAAGGGGGCTCATCCACGTCGATGGAAAGAAGGAATTCGCCTTAGGCCCGGACCGTACCCCCATTCTGGTAGACTCTTTCGGAACATTGGACGAAGACAGGTGGTGGGATGCAGAAGCTCTGAAAGATGGTAAAATCGTCCAACTTTCCAAGGAGTTCGTAAGACAGCACTACCTCAGCACAGGCCATCACTCAGAACTCAAAAAAGCTCGGGATTCAGGTGCCGAGGAACCGCCTATACCCCCTCTGCCACAGTCAATAATAGACGAAACGGCGCAATTGTATGCCAACATGTACGAAAGACTGACTGGCAAAAACTTCTAGGAATGACGCCTCATCATCAGCCCGACACCATGTTTTGCTGCGCCTTGCAGTAAATTGGAGAGGTGCCGAAAACCATCTTGCACCCCGCCATCGAATGACTCATTCGAGTTGACGGTCCACCGCCCTCTGTTGATTTCTCTTCGGAGCTCTTTCACCTCTGAATGGGTTATCCAACCCATCAAATTCAATCCGAAAGCACCCTTGTCAAAATCGTCTTCGCCCAAGAAATCAGGCATGAATCCGAGTGCCAGCTTGGCAAGTAGCTCCTCAATCACCTTGGTAGGCGACCTTATGTTCTCTATGAGGTAAGCAATAGCATTACCATCTTCGGTGGGCCATCTCCCCAGCTTTTCCTTGGATCCCTTTCCACCGTCCAAGGGCCGGCTTGAGTCATTGTAAAGGTCCCAATCCAACGCTGCCAGAAACAAGAGCGTCGCCCTGTCAAAGATCGCAGGTTCGCCGTTCACCAACTCTTGGATGCCCTCCACTTTGGGTGAAATCATCTTAATTTCTTCATGATCTCCTGCCATGGACGACAGAATAGGGTCAACAAGCAATGCCGGATCAATCATCAATGGGTCAAAAGTGTAGAAATCCGATGGAGGTATGTACCTGTTCAAAATATCATCCTCATTTGCCCAGGCGTCGCAACCTCATCTCAAAATCGTCCACATCCTCATCAGACCGGGTTCTTGGGGGCATTGGAGCAGCGACTGGATCCCGCTCCTCGATTGATTTTTCCGTTTTTTCGACCTCGGCGATTGCGGCAACTTTCGGTCTCTTCGTCACTTTGCTATCAGCAACTCTCCGTCTTTCCTCTCTTTCGCTGATAATTCTGCGGGCCATTTCCTCGAGGTCTTTTTGTTGGTTACGTGAGCGGGAATTGAGGATTAACACACCCCCGATTACAATGACAAATACAGCAGCAATTGTACCGGTTCGTATATCCTCTGACCTGGTACTAGTCTGTGCCTCGCCCGCCAGGATTATCCGAGATAGGTCGTCACTTGAATCGAAATCCTGATCCCAAGGGAACTTGCATGCAAGTAGTACGGAGATCTCCACACCGTCCTCCAGTGACTCCGGCCGTTGTATCAACGGCTCAGGTCCGAATGTCCCTGCAACATCGACGATGTGTGTCCGGTCATCGATTCCTGGGGCCTTAAGGGTCACAGTGCAGGTCAGATCGTCATAGGATTGGAGGCCTTCTCGGGATATTAGCACCCTTATCCTTTGATTCTCTGTGGCCGGGTCGTAGGTCGCAGGCTCCAGCTCCAGTCCGACTACTCCCAAATTCCAGTAATCTGGATGCCGGATTTCCACCACTTGATTTCTGACGAACAATATCCTCCCAAATTCGTCATAGATTCTTATGCTGATTGTGTTGCTTCCGGGCGGCGGTGTCCAAGGGTCATAGGAGAGGTTGAGGTAACCTATCTGGCCACTCTGGATAGTGATGTTTCCTGCATCAACGACATCCCCGTCCTCGTCAACCAGCAACCCGCGTATGTTCAGTGTGTCTTCCCCTTCCCCAACAACACAGAGTGAGTCTATACTACCATAGGATCCGGCTAGTGAGCAAACAGTTGGACGAGTCGTCAAATCAATTATTTCGACTCTGTAACCCAGAATGTCGGTACCATCGACTGTGACATACCCAATGTTTTGCATGCCGCTTCTCTCAGGTAGTATCCAGAAGCCCAAGGGGTCCCATTGAAGCGATTGTTCACTCTGGCTGTCGACTACGTTGTTGGTAGGTCCTGTACCGTGAATCTTCAGGACCGCAGAGCCGCCCATTGTTATCATTGAGACCGGGGTGCTGGACCATGAATGATTTGAGGGTGTTACGGTCATCATCATTTCACTCTGATCGTTAGCCTCATTAACGGCGCCGATTCGAACTATGAAAGGCGATTTGTCCCAATCTGGCGGTGGAATGAGTGATAGCGGGATGCCTTGGCTCTCCCCGCTGCCGACGGCTATTGATGGAGGTCCTGTTTGGCTCCAACCTTCTGGGAGGCCAATGACGCTCAGGTTAATTGAGGTCGCCGCATTACCTGTGTTCTGTACCCATCCAAGGGGATATCCCCCCTCTTCAGTAATCATCCAGTTAGGGTCCCCATCTAAAGTGAAGGATCTGGTTGCTTCTACTCTAACTGGGATGGATATTTCAGTTAATCCGGAACCATCAGCATCCCTTATTCTCAATATGAGGTCGACTGTCAGGCTATGAATCGCATTCCCCGGGGGCGTGACACTCACTGATACTCTCCTTGTTTCTCCGGGTGCCATCTCAAAGTCAGTGTTTGGAGGTTCGACCTCCCATCCTTTTTGACCGACAATCTGTGTGGATATATAGGGCGAAGATGGCGCGTTTCCTAATTGAACTATGTCTATTTCTAAGTCAGATCCCTCTGCAGGTATCTCAAGGTCCGTCTCACTGAAAGTGGCGCCCCAGGCTGACTTTCTTGTGATCTCATACTCGACAATTGTAGAACCCATTTCAATACCATTTCCAGCCACCAGCGTGAAGTTGATCAAAACCAGGGAACCGTTGACTAGCGAGTTGGGTATCGATAAGTTCGACGTGAATGATGCTTTGCCCCCTGTCGGCACTTCATCTACTGCCGCACTCCCTTCCAACCATCCCTCGACAATCGTCCCGTCCAAACTCGTTTCAATGGACAGATCTAAGGAGTCTTCGTAATTACCGTCGTTTCTTACCTGAACCTGGATCGCTGTTGAGCTTCCTGGGTCTATCAAGATCCTGCGGCCAAGTAAGTTCTCTCCGTCTGATTCCACAGACAATATCGCCCACTGCCTGTCTTGCAAAGCAGATACATTGTATATTACGAAATCTGTGGCTTGTTGATCTATCAAGGAGGACATCGTGATGGTGACTTCTATCGGTCTTTGAGCATCTGTTCCCTCTCCCAAAGTTATCGATAGCGGGACCGTCTGCAACTCACCGGGAGTCAAGAATGCGTTCTCTTGGGCCAGTGCCACCTCGATATTTGGCGATCCGATATCATCTACGAATTTTGCTTGCCAGGATACTGAATATGAATCCGGGCCATTACCTGAATTTCTCATTTTTAGGACTGAGAAAAAGGTATCCCCTATCTCAAGAGATTGACTCGCAGCGTCGTTTTCATTTGCCATCTCCAGACTGGCATTGTGTTGTTGAAGAATCTCGATTGAGAAAGACATTAGACTGTATGCTGGGCCTTCAGATTCACCCTCAAAGCTCAGGAATCCTGGTTGGATATACTGGAGGGAGACTGTCTGTTCTAGAACAATCACCGCGTCGACGTGGCTACCCTGAGCTCCGGTTATCTCTAACCTATCTCCATCGATTGAAAGATTGTCATCTGTCGAGGTCCATAGCCAGCCAGGTAAAGACATCCCTAAGTCTGAAATTGACCAGTTCAAGGAGGTCGCGTCCTCTGGCATTTTCGCAGAGATGCGATACTCCGTCGGGCCGGGAACCATCCTCCTGTGAGGCGGTTCGACAACAACATCTGCCGCTACGAATGTCAGCTCGATGTCGTCGCAGGTCTGATCCTGGCTTTGACCCACGCAGAGTTGCAAAATGGTTGAGACATTATCTCCTGTGAGCGCGTCATTCGGAATTTCCAAGCTCGCATATACTTCCATTGCTGAGTTTGGTGGAAGAGTCAGTCCTATGATTTCTTCACCACTCGTTGGATCATAGATTCTGAGATCATCTCCCCACTCTGTGGAGCCCCATGATTGAACAACCTGATTTTCTGCTGCATTGCCAAGATTTTCTATCAACACCCATGCCATGGCGTCGCCTCCGGGGAATCCCAAGCCTTCCGAGACAGGAAGCCCCTCAGGGCCTAGTATAGATAACCCACGAGTCCTGTTGGCCTCTACAGGGATTATGCCGGAGACGCTGACAGTGGGATCTGCGTCTAACGTGAGTCTGAGTCCAAGATGCCCCTCGTCATCCCCTCCGGCCGAGGCTGGGGCAACGACTCGGAGGATCGGTATCCATGGCGTACCTGATTGTATCAGCACCCCCTGTGAGCCCCCAGGGGTCTTGTCACTCCAAGACCAACCTACGGGCAGGCTATCGTCATCCACACTCAGAGACCAAACACCATCTTCCCTACCTGTCGAGATGACGACAGGTTTCGCATCTGAGCTTCCCCCAGGGTCAACCCTGACGGGCGTGGACGGAGCAGATATCGTGGCATTGTAGGGGGGTACTATGGAGAGCGTTGCCTCATAGGCATCATTGTCATTTCGATTCTGGGAGATGTTTTCTCCCGGGTCCAACACAAGTTGGAAAGAATGAGTCCCCAGTCCGCCCGACCAAATAGCTTGGAACGAAACATCTGACCCGGTGCCCGACGGAGGTATTGGTTCAAGTGGCTCGGATCTGAACCTCTTGATTTCCACACCGTCAGCCATGAGGCTGGCATCTACCCCCTCCTGAGTCTGGATGTTGCCACTATTTTCAAAGAATGCTGTAATTACAACATCCTGTCCCGGATCAGGTTCAGTCGGATCAAATATGATGCTCCTGCCATCAAGCAGCGGTCTGACATCTATGTGACCTTGGGATATGGCTGCCGACCCTACTAGAGCGTCATATGATGCATCTCCGTTTAGATCTGCAAATACGATCTCAGACCATGTCCTGTGAGGCACCTCGACGGGTTGAGTCCAGTTGGAGCCAACTCCAGACGGCGAACCAGAGTCGCCGTCGAATGCATGAATGCCCCGGCCATAGGCTACCAGAATGTCCGGCGACCCGTCACCGTCAATATTCATGGAAGCTGGTGGAGCGACTGCAATTTCATCGTTCAACACTCCATCTGGGTTAACGAGATCGAGAGTTTGTGACCATTCCAGTGTCGGTATGGTTTGATTCACATCATGACAGCCAGCGAATCCGCTTCTTTCTTGAGTCAACCCTTCGCTGGTCATCGTCCAGGTAGCCCAGCAAACGTAATCGGATAAGCCGTCACCGTCCGAATCAATTGGAAGAGGGGGGGCATCAGCGTAACCGTCAATTGCATTGATGGACCACAACTCGGTCTGTCCGTCCGAAATTTCAAGCGCTCTGTATTCTGCACCGTCTGCATTTCCTGTACCCCCCAAATCT
This sequence comes from Euryarchaeota archaeon UBA552, assembly GCA_002499585.1. Classification (GTDB taxonomy): domain Archaea; phylum Thermoplasmatota; class Poseidoniia; order Poseidoniales; family Thalassarchaeaceae; genus MGIIb-N1. The sequence goes on from DAMH01000011.1 coordinate 40,620, forward strand.
GTTGGTATGGTGACTATAACCTCAAGCGCTGAATCAGCGTCTAGATTGGACAGTACTGGCCCTGGAAGGCGAAGGTGGGGTACATTGGAGTCCCCATCGGTGTTCCCCATGGATCTCGGAGCCCATGCTTCATTTCCGTTTGAACCGTCCAACTTCCATAGCCATACAGCGCCTGTGGACGAATCAGTTGTCGTAATTAGTACGAAGCCGGTACTCGGATCAGCCCTCACATATGCGGGGTCTGAAGGGTGGGTCCCAAGATCCAATGTCGCGGTCCAAATGGGGGCGGAAGGGGCAGATGCGGTCAGGTCCATCGCGACAACTTTGATTTGCTCGTCCGAATCATCCCAAAGCGCGAGGAGCGCCTCGTCCGTGCCGTCAAAATCTACGTCTGCCAACAAAACCTGTGTCGTCGGCCGATGTCCAGATATTGATACGGAAGGAGAAGGGCTGGGCCTGGATATTGACATGTCCGAATCAAACCAGCTCCATAACATCTCATCTGAATGATCACCCCCGTAGGACCAGCCCGTGAGTCCACATTCCAAGGATGGGGAGTACAGCCTGAGGTTGAATGAACCCGAATCGTCATCATAGGCCGTGATGACTTCAATTGTTCCGTCATTGTCAATGTCGGTGAGCACGGGACTAGTTTTGACCAGCTCAGTTTCTCCCAGGTCAACCTCCCACGCAAGCTCTGCGTTATCGCTGTCTATGGCTCTTATGTGGGACCGCCCGTTATCGTCGGTTTGAACAACGAACGCAAACAGGGAGTCTGCCCCGCATCGCTCCTCGGCCCCAGCTTCAACGGTGATTTGGTTGTGCAGGCTAGCAACTGGGGTACTCAGAGCATCATTACCGAGGGAGTAGGATCCGAAAGTCCAATCTATCACTGGGTCATTGATGGAACGCAGCCTCTCTGCAGCCGACGGGTCACCATTTCTTGCACCACCGTCTGGGCCGTGGTCAATCAATACTGGAACTTTTGCTGAGTTCTGGCCAAACTGCCCCCAGACTGGCGACTGAGGATAATCATACCAAGGCGGTGTTTGCATTGTTTGATTTGAGTCACCCTCCAACAAGCGTGCATTGTCAACTGCGTCATTTAATTGCTCGATTTCTATGAGATGGAGACAGAAAGAGGCCTGAATCAGGATCACAAGTGACAAGGCCCTCACAAACGCCGGATCCGACCCTTCGTTCTTTCCCACGCCCCGTTTTGGATAGTGGCCATCTTCAAAGTTCGCCCAACTAGATCGGTTCAGGATGCGATTAAAGCCTATCTTCTCGTTTAACGAAGCCATATGCCCATCGCGCTTATAGGCAGTTGCCGTTCCGCCGGAACATCGGGATCTCCTCCAGAGGCACAGCCTGTGAAGGACGGGAACCTTCCGACGGCAAAAACCGTGGAGCGTCCCGACAAAAGGACGTAACAACATGTACACACTAATAACAAAGGAAGATACCATTCGTATCCCTGCAGAGTATATCCGCCGGGGGAGGAAGCTCGAGGACCACATTGACGAATTGGCTCATCAAGCCTTCGAGGGAAGATTTGACGAGGATGAGAATTACATACTCTTGACCTTTGACCACGAGACTATTGGCCGAGGAAAGATAATACACGGCGATGGAGCGATCTATCAAAGGGTAAAATTCCGGGCTTTGTTGTTCTCCATGGACACAAATGAGATTGTGGACGGAGCCGTCTCGGAGATTTCAGAGTACGGCGCATTCGTCAGAATAGGCCCCATAGAGGCACTTTTGCACAAATCACAGATTCTAGATGAACCAATCAATGTAAATCCAGCCGAGCGAAGGATAGAGGGCGCCAAATCCGGCAAGTTGATCGAAGTCGGCACCAATGTGAGATCCAGAATCGTTTCTAAAGCAATAAACCAGAACGACCCGAGATCCAGCAAGATCGGGCTTAATTGCAAAATGGCTGGCCTTGGCGCTCACCAATGGATCGACGGAGATGAGTAGTCATGCCAAAACAACCATTTGCGTGCGGGGAGTGCAACAGGATCCTACCAGATCCAGAAAAGAAGAATGAGGTCCCTCAGTGTACCTCATGTCCAAACGCCCCGGTAACAACAGATTGGCAAGGGTACGTGATTATACTGGACCCTTCCAGGTCCGAGGTTGCTCGAAGGCTGAATGTCACTTCGTCAGGGGCATACGCCCTCAAGGTGAATATTAGGTAGGGTTTTACTATGGAAATTATCGAAAGGAAAGATAACCCGCTTTTGAACCGGGTCGAGATCGAGTTTGTTTGGAATCATCAAGGATCTCCGACGCCAACTAGAAAAGAGATGGTAGAGGCAGCAGCGAAATCTGAGCCCAACGGAAAGAAAGAATTGACCTACATCAAAAATGTCAGGACTGTCTATGGCAAAGGAAGAACAGAAGGCCTCGCCCTTGTCTACGCCTCAGTGGATGCAGCGTCAATCGAACCGGACTACGTATCTGCAAGGCACAAAGACTTGTTCGGAAGCACTGACGGAGAATCAGCGGAGTAGATCTTATGCCAGATGGAACCCCAAACCCAAATTCTAAACATAGTAAATACTCAATAGAAGGTGACAAGCTAGTCAGAAAAGCACCTTTTTGCCCCAAGTGTGGGGATGGAATATTCCTAGCACAACACTCAGACAGGCTTTCCTGTGGGAAATGCGGTTACACTGCCTCTGACTCTGAAGAGTAAGGGCCCCACGAGACGACCTTCCCGTCGTTGCATACGCACCAATTATCATTGATCATCCCGACTCCTATTTCTCTCCTGGTGTGTAAAGTAAATTCCCCGCCCGCTGTCGAGAATTCTCCGTCGTGTCTCCAACCTGTCCATCTCACAATCCCCTCGTTAACAAGCACGTCCAAGACAGGGCCAGGAAGGCCAGTAAAATCATGCTTTGAATTAAAATCGTGGTCCACTATGACAGCATGGCTTCCCCTCGTCATAATCATAATCCCGTGATCTCCAAGGTCAGAGGCCCTGTAAACTGGATCTCTGACCTTGAGAGTGCCTTGACTGAGTATCTCACCATTTTCAGATGATAATCTAAGCCACTCCCCTCCCTCCGATAGGACATTGAAACCATGGTGACTGAAGCACATCGCGGCCACTCTGTCAGATATTCCTGAGCCCATTGCATTCTTCCAGGTTGGATATGGCGACCTCCACTTCTCATTCACCTTTATTTCGCCCTTGGTACCTGTAATCTCCATGCTGTATATCCCCAGACGGTGCAGGACGAAAATGAAATTGCTTCCCTCGGAGCATAAAGCCTCAAGCGTTCCCTCCAGAACTCTGTCCCACGAAAAAGGAAGAATGCTGCCGGTTGGGAGTTCAGGAATTTCTCCGGCTATGGAGGGCGTTTCAGGCTGTATTTCTATCAACCCGATCTTTGACCCTAATGAGGGCGCTTGGGGTTGAGATGAGACAATCAAAACATCCTCGGCCAGTGCGGAGAGAGAAATCGAATCGATACTGGTCAAAGACTGTTTTGCAATGTTATTCTCTCGGTCGAGGACTGCCACGTTACCGTCGCCGCCGATCACCAATGTGGAGGAATTAGACCTGTGGACCCGGGATGGCGTGAACCCAAGCATGGCCGACGGTGAGGGTGGGTACAGTTGAACCTGCGCGCGAATGCGCTCACATGATATAGTGAGGGCGACTGTGGAGATATCCTATGAGTACTCTGCTGGTCGTTTCGAGGTCCGACACAGCATCGATGTCACTAGGTCATGCTATTTGCAGTTCCTCAGACTTCGATCAGAAAGATAGCTCACTTGGAGATCTAATTGAATTTAGATCCATGGACGCCTTTATGATCACCATCGACAAAATACACCTGAATTCAGATTTCATTGGTTCGTTGCTTGAAGAGGAAATAAACCACAAATTCGATGACGTGATCGTACTCTCCAGGCACTATTCAGAATCTGGCCGACCTGCGATGACAGTCCATCCAATCGGAGTAGTGACTGGCGTGAAACTCGGTGAAATCGGGCTATCTGGAGGGTTATTTGGAACACTCGTACCTCCAAATCCAAAAATGAGTTGGTTCTTATCTGAAATAAATCGCGTGGGACGAGTTGACCCAAGGCTAGAGAACTTCGACTTGACTATCGAAGCCACTCACCATGGGCCGGTGATGTCCCTGCCCACCATGTATCTGGAAATTGGTTCAACTGAGTTACAGTGGTCTGACCCCTATCTTGCAAACATATGGTCGGACTTAATCACCAAGAGCTTATCCTCCTGTTTTATTGATGAAAAGCGAAGATGGATCCTCGGAATCGGCGGAGGCCACTACGCCCCACGCCACAGAGACATTGTGATTAGATCAGGTGAAATCATCGGCCACATCCTGCCCGGGTATAGTTTACCAAAAATCGATGATGACCTTCAGAAAGAGAAATTTGAGATCGTTCTTGAATCGGCCATTCAATCCATGATCGCCTCCAGGCCAGAGGCGGACATCATCGCGCACTTCGACAGGAAGTCGATGAAGTCGTGGCAAAGAAAATGGCTAACAGAGAGACTGGCTCATTACGGTATCCCTGTGCTTCGGGGGAAACAAATACTACAAAACCCAGAAATCGATAAAGGCCTCTTTCCTCACAGCCGGTCATGAACATGTTCGGCCGTGTGATTATGGCGTTCATGCCCATCACTCCTCGGGCCCTCGTCAGATTCTTTGCGCGCAGGTACGTTGCGGGGACTGAACTAAAAGATGCTTTGAAAGTAATGAGCGAACTGTCCTCTGAGAACACATCGTTCACTGTTGACGTTCTGGGCGAGGACATATCCTCGATCGATGAGACAGAAAAATTTGTCAGGGAATACACCGACTTAATTTCAGCCATATCCAAATCAGAAATAGACGCGCATGTCTCACTGAAACCCACTGCGTTCGGACTGGATATTGACTACGCCTTAGCAATAGAAAAATTATCTGAAATAGTAGAGATGGCAAACAAATCTGAGATATTCGTCCGGTTAGACATGGAGGACAGCAAACTAACTGAGCTCACTTTGAAAGCCACGGAGGATCTGTATAAAAAGGGGCATAACAACATCGGCGTGGTTCTTCAAGGTAGGATGTTCCGGACACCAGACGACCTCCGGAGAATCTCAAAGTCGATGGGCAAGGACGCAGATGTGAGAATTTGCAAAGGCATCTACTTAGAACCCCCCGACATAGCTCACACCAAGTATCAGGATATCGTAGATGCGACCGCTGAAGCAATTTCGTCTGCATTGGACCTCGGAATGTACGTTGGCATCGCAAGCCACGATATCCCTGTCATCGAAGCATCTCTAACCGAACTCCAGAACAGGGGCTTTCTACCGGACTTTCAAGACCCACGAGACCCTGTTCCCACCAAAAGGAATGGAAAGGGAAATGGTTACGAATTCCAGTTTCTACTAGGGGTGAGGGGCGATGTCAGGAGACGGCTGGCCTCAGAGGGCCATCTTACCCGTGTTTACCTCCCATACGGTAAGCAATGGTACGAATACAGCATGAGAAGGCTCAGAGAAAACCCCGGTGTGGCGTGGCACGTGGCAAAATCAGTCATATTCCCGTGGACCAACAGAAGATAGATCATTGGGCATGAAGGTACATCCGTCGAATATCCTCTGCGGCTCTGCGGCCTCCTAATGTGCGTCCCTTGCCTGTGTGAATAGCCCTGATCATCCAGACTCTCCCCTCCACTTCGATCAAACTCTCACATTGGAATATCGTGTCCGGAGTACATTCTATCGACGAAGACGTGCTGTGTTCCCCGTCAGTGAGTGTAAGGGGGATGATGACCCTGTCGACTCTCGTCGCCCAGCCCCTCTTGATTTCGTGAGCCAGCATGCTCCTCTTGGCCCTGCCGGCTTCGTCCTCGATCCGCGTCACTTCCCAATGAGAATCAATGTGTTCGAATTTGTCCCCTAGGCCAATGACCTCATCATCATCGGATTCGATTTCCTCAAAAAAAGAAATCTTGCCGTCGGAAAGTGTCATGGGGATTCTAACTATCTTGTTTGGTCGAATTTCCGCCGTACAAACATTACCGCAAAGCCCACATTTCAGCAGTAGGTCATATCCATCCCCAACTTTCTTCTCTCTGAGGACTGTGTGGTCTTCCTCCTCATCGCAGATAGAGCAGAATAACACTCTCTTGTCGGAATCACCCTCACGTGACATTCTTCTTCAGGGCACGGCTTCCTTTTTTCAAGTCGATGGAAAGGCATTGTTGATATCCCAGCCCGTTTTTCAAGTATCGTGGACGTTGGTGGTGGCATGCTCCCCATGAGGGGGGAGGGCGATATGCTTCTTGCATTAGTTGCGGCCGATGAGGCCCTCGATTCAGGGGAGCCTGAGATAGCAGCCAACATTGGCCAACAGATGCTTCACATGGACCTCACTATACTTCCGAGGTCTGTCAGAACACGGATCAGGGACATCTCGGCCAGAATCAAACCAGAAAATGCCATTCTTGTGGGTGGCGGCATAGGACACATGTCGGCATGGCTCCTTGATGTCTGGACCTCAGAAAATCAGCATCGCCCGTCCTCCTTCAGAATAGTAGAGGAGGGGGGCAAGTTCGGAGTGATACTTGACAGATTGATCCGCAGGTATGATGCGGTATCTTGGACCTCTGTAATTTCCACTCCATGGACTGAGGTGGTCGCAGAGACCTCGGCATGGAATGCAGCATCAGCGACAAATGAAGTCCCATCCATCAGCAAAGCACCACTTCCGTCACCAACCGGATTGGTGGTAATAGACGTGCCTGAAATACAACGGCCTGCCTTTTTGAGGTCCGCACTGGACATTATACAGGAGGATGGCGTCATCCTGATTCTGGAACCCGAAGTCCCGACTGGCGATGTAGGCGATTTCGAGCCAGGCAATCCTCAGACTGAAGCTCAGAGGCGTGTGGATGCATTTAATTCTTGGATGGCTGTAATCCGGGAAGCTGGTGCGCGCGGTTTCAAGTCTGCCTTCGTCGAGCTGTCGGGCGCCACGCTGGTTGTTCTTGTCGGCGCATAATCCAACAAAGCCCCTGATAGTGATTCCGAGGATACTTTTGTTGTGGGCTGATAGAGTACTAAACCAGGGGCATGTAGGATTCCGTATCCAAAACGGTCGTCATGACTTGTCTGGCCTTCATTTTTTATTGATGAATCAGCAATCCTATCCTTCATCTCTTCGATTTTCGTTCTGTCACCGTATCGTGCTAGGTCGGGCTCTCCTTGTATTGCTAGGGCGATAACCCCCGAGACCCAAGCAGTTGCTGCTGAGGTCCCGCTGGAATAACCATACCAACTCCCGCTGTTGCTCAATAAGACGGGTACTTCAGAGGCAGGGGCTATCACTTCGGGTTTCTTGTCAGGATCCTGTCTTGGTAAAATTGGGTTTGGCCAGATCCTTCCGTTGTTGTCCCCTCTTGAGCTGCCGGACCAAACATCTCCGTTGCGGTTCACCCCTCCGACGCAAATAACATCCGAAACAGACCCTGGTGAGGCCACATCACCATCGTCATCCGCCCCGTCATTACCTGCAGCAGCCACAACAAAAACTCCTTGATCGAGCGCATCCTCCACCGCAGATTCCAATACGTCCAAGGTTATACCAATAAGACCGGGCCCCTGGTCGCCTCCGAGACTGAGGGATATTATGTCAGCCCCCTGATCAACACACCACTCTACTGACTGAGCGATACCTTCGTCAGTACCGACACCACTTTTATCGATACCCTTTGCTATGAACAGGTCTGCGCCTTTGGATATCCCCCCGATGCCCTCCCTTGATGAAATGATCCCGGCCATCGCAGTACCGTGGCCTTGGTCGTCGTATGGCAATGACTCACCGTTTACAGCGTCGAACCACCCAGCTATTGTGACGCCCCTCATTCCAGGGTGACTAGGATTTATGCCTGAATCAACGACGCATATTGCCACGCCTGTACCATCTAAATCTGAGGGTATCTCGTCTAAGCCCGTCATTCGTTCGTAATCATCCTGCCATGCCACCAGAGTAGGGGGCGGCCCACCAAATATGACTCCATCCTCATCGAGGAGCCACAGAGCCAAGATCGAGATTGATAACGCAGTTATTAGGGTTGAAACTGCTGTTATCACATAAGGTAGAGCAGATGAAATCACCTTCCTCTTTTCTGTATCTGAAAAATCGGATATTCGGGAAGTATCAACTTCTGGGAGGCTTTCGTTATCCACCTGCAACACTCCAAGAAGCCATGATGTCACCAAAGTTCCCCTTCGGTATAAAAATGGGTTTCAACGTGTGATTTAGTTCCACATGAACCACAAGCAATCACAGCATTGAGATTCTCGGAACAGATGGGGCATGCAGATCCAATCTCGCCCCTGCCTTCGCATTCTTCTGAAAGACAAACGACGGATACAACCCCTTCTTCATCACGAAGAGCGGCGCTGGAGACTCCGCAGTTTGGACACTTGCCGACCTCAGCGACCCTATCTGACGTATCTTGCCCCTCAGATAGTATTCTAGCCAGCCTAGATTGAATCCCGCCGCTGGAATTTCCCATCATGAATTGAGGGTACCACGCGACATGAATCAAGAACAAGAATGCTAGGGTTCCCGTAGCGATGTGCATTATCACGATGCCTCCAAGATCGCCGGCAATGGGAGGGGGCCTCGCAATTGAATGTGCACCTGCCCAGGCACTTAGATTCAAGAATATCAGCCATAGAACCAGCGAAAAATTCCACAATAACAGACTGTGGTCTTCTTTCGCTGCTCTCATTTTCCGGGGATCTGGGTGCATGTGCATAACATCCACGTGAAAATCTCTAGTCTCCATAACAGACCTGCGAACGACCCCTATGGCTATGAAGAGCATAATCAGATTGGAAACCGTGAAACCAACCCATGAGGTGATACCCGATCCAAATGGGAAATAGGGGTCGCTGGCGTGACTTGCGATCTGTCCGTATTCGACTGTCAATATCCCAAATACGAGGTAAATCATATTCTCTCTCATTAGTGGAAATATCGCCATCAACAGGAGGTACGAGGCCATGGTTATGATCAAAGACAGAAACGAAAGTATCAACGCCCCACCTGAAACATGAAGAAATCCGCTTTCAGAACCGAAGATACCTCCTCTGTTGTAGTCACCACCGCTGGATAATTCTCCGCTGCCAAGATCCCACGAACCTAATATCAGACCAATCACGGCAAGCAAGAATGGGGCCATGTGGGTGAATCCAAGGGATGATCGAGCGGATCTGTAATTGAACAAAACCTGCCTAGTCAGCTTGTCGAGAGTGGACAAATATGGAAACTTCTCGCCAAAGTTTGTTGGAGGACTGACATCTGTCAGCCTTGTGTTCACATCGGCACCATGTCTCTGCACCCCCTCCTTGGCGGTCGAAGATTGAACTGCCCTAGACTCCTTCATCGTTCGTCTGTGGAAACACCACCATTTGGAAATATTGTATGTAGGACAGTCTTGGGAGGAGTTTTGGCGCCGAGACGGAGATTTGAACTCCGGAGGGAAAATCCCACATGATTTCCAGTCATGCGCAATACCAGGCTATGCGACCTCGGCAGACGGACGATGCGAATCTGTGTTGAGGTTTGAGTGTGTTGATAGAACATACTCCTCAACGCAGCGATTAAATCAACCTCACGAGCCCATTACTCAGCGCCACTGTGGCTTAGGGGTATAGCGTCGCCTTGGTAAGGCGAAGGTCGGGGGTTCAATTCCCCCCAGTGGCTCCAAAAAAAAACCAATTCATTCGTAGGATTCATATTCCTATCACTCCTCTTCACCTCATGTCCTACGCCAAGGCCAGACGCGCCATCATCATGACAGCCCTCATGCTTCTGCTACCCACGACCCAGGCTAATGTCGCAGACTGGAGGGGGCCAGACGTGGTGAAGCCCGGTCCTGATGGCTCGGAATTTACCGCCTTCAGAGTCCCAACAAATGCAACGATCGTTGACAGCTGGGTTGAGATCTCAAATGACGACACCGCCCAGTCCTCTGCTGATTTGCTCTCATGGTCGATCGAAGATGGATTGAGGTCTGGCATTCGGAGTGGAACCTCTTTCAGCTCATCTGGGGAGCTAATTCTGACAGATGACTTCACAGTCTCAATAGTTGATGATTTCGATGAAGGTAACTTCACAATAGAAATGCCAAATGGATATTACCATTCTCCGGGGGTGCTCAGTGTTTACAACATACAAGAAAGCACTGCGAACCCGAATTGTAACAACTTGTCCTCGATAACTGTATCACAAGGACACGACTTTGACGATGATGGCTATTTGGACGGCCAGGAGACAACCTCCTCCGTTGAATATTGCCCCTCCTCTGGACTGGACACCAGCATAACCTCCCTCAACATAACCGCGGGCGGAACCGGATATGGGAACGGTAACCTCACAGCAACTGGCGGCGGAGGTTCTGGATTCGCAGGTACTTACATCTCCGGCAGAGAAATCGCTTCAGCAACCTTGAATGCCGGCGGTTCAGGCTACACCAGTGGGACCGTTTTCAATGTGGAGTGCGGCAGAGACTGTACTGGATCCGGTGCGACCGTGACAGCTACCTCGGTAGATGCAAATGGGGCCATAACTGGCATATCACTGACAAACAGCGGTTCAAACTACACAACCGAACATGTACTGACCCTAGTAAACACCGGTGCCTCTGGGAGGTTGGCGGACATATCCGTGACTCTCAACAGTACAGGGGAAATAGTCTCCGCGGACATAACCTCCCTGGGGACTGACTACACCAGCCCCCCTTCAATCGTCATCAGCGGCACAGGCAGTGGCGCTGTCATAACCCCCGGGCTCGGCGGATTCTTCAATTGGTTGGCTGAGCCCCATCCAGACTCCGCCACCAACGCTTCTTGTCCAGAAGGCGGACACGTCATCGATCTAGGTCAAGATCTAGACAATGACAATGAGTTAGATCCCACTGAAATAACCCAAAACCTAACCCTCTGCCACAATCCAGACATCGACTATTGGTCGTCGGTATTGGCAGAGAGCATAGATGGAGATGTGTATCTGGACCAGAAGAACCTGACTCACGGAGTCGTGCCCGCAAAGGCGGCGGAGGGCAAGGTAATGGCCGCAACCCTGCCCGGAACAGCCGTTCCTGCAGGCACGGACACATCCCTCTTCCTTCCCCCGATGGAGGTTCCGGCTGACGACCTCCAGATCGGTTACACGCTATCATTCCAACACTGGTATCACGTAGACAGCACCTCAAACGGAGGAGGAGATGGCGCCTGGGTTGAATACAGGCTCATGAACGGCACTTGGGGCAACTGGTCTTACATCGAACCAACCGGGGGATATCCGAGCACACTTTCACCAGATGGCCCATCCGTCGATGGGCAACCTGCAGGAAATCTTCCAGTGTTCGCTTCGGAAACCCACAGCGGATGGGTATCGAACGACATAGACCTGACTACGATACCCCAGATACAGGATTCTGACGAGATCCAGTTCAGATTCAGACTTTGGACCCATCCTTCCGCTCAGAATCTCAGGCCCGGGTGGTATCTGGATAACATCTCCTACCAGAACGTTGGAGGAACAGATGGCGGGTGGCTCCACGGGTGCGCTTCCCCTGCCGGCACAACATGCCTGTACAGCAACTATGCATACGGCGCGCTCCAAACCCAGTTCAGCACTCAGGGTACGAATTCGGCTTCAATCGTCAGGGTGCATCTTGAATATGACCTAGAGGGCTCCTCATTCGATAATTTCTGTGTCGAAATGTCCTCGAACAACATAACATGGACAGACATTTCGTCTGCGACTTCCGCGACTACTCAAAATTGTGAGGACAGGTCCGGTGCAATACCCGGATCCACGGGCGATCAGAGCGGTGGCCTAATCATACAAGATTACCCCCTCCCGTCCCAATTCACCAACCAGGCGAACGTACATTTGCGCTTTATAGTAGATACAGATGGATCGGTAGGCTACGGAACTCCACAGGATAACTTCGAGGGCCTCTTCATCACCGACGTGTCACTCGTCACACCAGGGACTTCAGTACATTGGTCCGACGATCTAGGGTCCTCGACCACATTCTTCCATTACGCGGCAACACCTCCCAGCACATCGTTTGGAGGGCCCACCGATGACTGGAATCACATTCAGAGATTCGGCGGAGTGATAGATCAGGTACTAGGTTTCGAGAACTCCTTTGCTACGCCCCCTGAGTCTGAACACGCCTCAGGATGGAGCCACTCTGGAAGCACTGGCGGCACCACATGGGAATACGGGTTCCCAGGATCAAGCCTTACCCTGGAAGAGCCAAACAGCTTCCCATACCTATACGGCACGGACTTGAACGGAGAATATCTGGACAATTGGAACGGATATCTCGAATCTCCGCAATATGACATCCCTACTTCAGGGGCCACCTTGCAATTCGCGAAGTGGGCCTGCATGGATCAGTTCGATTCAGACGGAGCTGTTTTGCAATACAAGGTAAATAACGGAGGCTGGCAGTATTTCCAACCTTCAATACCAGGTTGGTATGACGGGGTGAAGACTTCATGGAACAATCCCTTCGGGACAAATGAAGTGTGGTTTAACGACGATTGTGGCCTTGATGAGATGTCCTTCAGGGAAGCCCCCCTGGACCAATGGGGAGGAGAAACGATGACCTTCAGATTTTGGTTCCAATCAGACACATGTTGTCAAAGCTCAACATGGGCAAACGATGATTTCGAGGGATTCTACTTGGACGACTTCGGGGTGCTCATTCCAAATTACAGTTCAAACGGATCATGGTTGAGCCCCGATATACAACTAACCAATCACGATTCCTTCAACCTTGGTTTCCTCGACATCGATGCTGAAATCCCAGAGGGCACCCGGGTACTTGCTTCGATAATCGATGCAACAACCATGATACCGGTCGACGGGTATCAGATGAGGTCCCTCCCGCTCTCAATGGCAGGAATAAACCCTGTTTCCAGTCCCTCAGTGAATGTCCAGCTACATTTGGAGACCGTTAACTCCAGCCTCACTCCTGTCATTAAATCAGTTAGATTAGACGGATTCAGAACCCTTTCGGCAGATTCTGGCGAAGGGAACGGATGGGAGTTCAGTCCAAGCTTGGTCATAGAAAATGGGGAGATCGTAACCACAGGGATAGCAGGTGGGATCGATTCTGACTTCGTTACATCATCACGGCCGATCAAAGCAGTAACAGTGAGTGGAGACTATTCCGGAGTCACGCTCAGTTTCAAGGACGCAAATGGGGCAAACCTCGGACCGCCATCAGTTACTGGGGGATTGGTAGAATTCCCCTGGTCCCAGCCCGGCTTCAGAGTCGATATCTCCCTATCCCCGACCGGATACATAAATCAACTCAACATCTCTGCGAAATTTACCGAGCCCGCTAAGTCCCCAAGTTTGGACCTTGGGTCGGATGGCACCGATGACTGGTTATTCCCGTTCGGAACCTCTTACGGACATCTGGGCTGGCAGTCGATGATCGATTCTGGTACTAGCACTAGAAGCACAAGCCTGGTGCTCGACCCATCAAACCCATCCACAGTACCTGTTATCGTCCCAGCGGGGTCATCGACCGATCCAAACCTTGATTCGACATCTTGGGTCGTATCGGGTTATCTTGCTGTGTCTCCGGTGGGAGCAGATACCCTGTTGTCTCCAGTTACGCTATCAATTGGGAGTGCATCGGTCACCACCTCCGGAACCGACGAGGGCCCAAAATACCTACACCTCACCGGGCAGATGATTTCTGAGATAAACGCAGTTCAGACTTCTATCGAAGATACGGTTGGTAACAGGAACTGGAAGCTACTCGGATTCGAGGTATCATCGTCGACTCAACAGGAGATTTCCATTAGCACCCTTGGGCTATCTTACTACCTCCACGAGAACTTTTCGTCTCTACAGGATATTGTTACGGCGTCAATGGCTGCAATCCAGTCTAATTCATCCGACACGAACATTCCGTTTTCTGTTTCCTCCGACGGTGGGATGATTTCAGTCGGCGGGGGCGCGTACTATGATTACATTACCACCAACTATCCATTTACGCCTCCCAACACATTTGTTCCGAGAGGCGATCATTACACGCTCTACACTGAGCACAGCCACCTCTATGATAACGGATTGATCTCCTCAATCAGGCTTGTTGGAACCACGGAGGAAGGAGATACTGCCATTTTCACGGCGACTACCGAGGGAGGCGACTGGAGCGATTCCGCTTCGACTACTTTCCAACAATCTGGAAACGGAATCCCCGGAATTAGTCTTGTCGAGATTGAATCAAGCGTGGATGTTGTAACGGACGAAAGTGGGTCGGAAAGATTGAGAGCAAACTGGTCAATAGCTTCAACATGGGGGCCCGATGACGTTTCAACAATATCCTGGTCATCAAGTGCCGTAGACACTGACGGCCAGACGAGATGGAGTGCAGATTCTTCAAGTGGAGTCGGAGGCAGGTCGGCATATGAAAACGATCTTGAAATAGAGTCATTTACCGTCAGGAACCATCTTGGGAATTTGGTTTCGGATCAGTTTTCATCCATGTACCCCTTCCCTGTCGACCCCGGTAACAACCTGTTCATAGAAGGCTCTGTCAGGTTCGAGGGCTCTCCCGATCTGAGGCCCGATTCATCTGACTTCCTAGTGAGTGTCAACCTGTCTGGAACCTCCGTTGCAATGACATCCGGGGAAGATGGAAGTTTTTACGGGGAGTTGACGATTCCACTTGGAACTCCGACTATCTCGCTTTCCCCTGTGATAGATTCCATAGGTCCGAATAATCAGATTGTTGGAGCATACGATCTCACAATCGACCATCCTGTCATCAATGCGATCGTGGATCAGGATCCGCCCATCGCAGGCCCTATTCAGGTCCTTACGCCCCTCGGCTTCCAAAATGCTGCAGGGAAGATAGTCGGCCCAGATGCACCCCTCACGGTTTACGTCACAGTCTCAGACACGGACGCCAGAGATTCTGATGTGACGCTGCGATATTGGCGATCTGGAGTGGATGATGCGAATATGGATGGCATCCCCAGCCAAGATGAATACGAATCCATTACCGCACCACTAGCAATTGGCTTCTCAGGCGAGGAGCAAAAGGACTTCACCGGGATAGACCTCTCTGGAGTACCCTTCAATAGTCCCGTTTACATGTACATAGAAGGAACTGACTGGTCAGGACGAAGTTACCAAAGTGGAGGCACCGGCGGTGGCCCGGGAGTCGATGAGGCCTGGGCGACTCTGCTTGTAGCAGAAAACGTGGAGACTCAGATACTTGGTTCTGGTTTCGCTCTTGACAGGGCCTCTGGCTACCTCATGCCGGGCATAGAACACACATTCACGATGGTCATCGACGAGCCAAATGGAATCAGGACTTTGGACGGCATAGATTTGATGCTGTGCGATGACGGGCCAACTGGCTTGGGCAAGATGCACTGGAACCCCGCCGAGCAAATCCTCACTTCCCCGGATGATTCGTACTTGACTCTGACCGGTGCCCGGGCGACTCCCGTGCAATCAGACTCGATCCTTTCTGTTGAGATGGATTTCATACTTGATTGGGACTTCCCATGGACTCCTGGGGACGCCCTGTGCAGCCCAAGAGTAATCATTACAGACGATCTACAGGTTGCTGCACAATCATCTTTGTTGACAACATTGTCATGGGAGTTGGACAACCAGCTGGAGGCGATTCCAAACTCGGCTTCGGACCTCACTCTGCCGATAGGGGAGAGTGATTCAACGGGGATCTATCTCATGAAGGGCGACTCCTTCAGTGTTAACGGCACGGTTGTGCACGCAGGATCCGGCATCCCATTCGACATGGACGCTGGAAATACGATGGTAGACGTCTTCTTCGTCTATGGATCTGAGCGAGTCAGTTCTGTGGCCTCGATAGGCCCGGCAGGACACTGGGCCGTTGAACTTACGCTGCCCGACAGGCCACCAGTATACCCTGTAATGGAGATCGGAACAAGCGTGATCGATCCTCCGGGCGCTGGGGGTTCCCTTGGAAACAATGATATCTCAATTACAGTAGACTCGGCTGCACCCACAATATTGTTCGATCAGACCGCATACCCAGACAGCTCACTTTCTGTGGAGGAGTCCGATGAATTGGACCGTGTGAAAATAACCCTTCAAATCAATGACGCCGTAGGCATGCAGCAAGGCGACTTAGAGGTAGCATGGGTCTTCAAAAGAGGCGGTGATGTGATAAGTCAGGTTTCATTTGGATCGATTCCGCTAATTGCTGATCAACCACAGTTTGACATATATCAAGGCGAAGTCGACATGCACCAATCTCTAACCACCACGCTGATAGATGGCGATTACGCAGAGTTTTGGGTCGTCTCCACTGACCGGGCTGGCAACCAAGTCAACGGACTAGGAAGCGAGTCTTTGCCCAAAAGGGTCGATGTGCGAATCATGGAATTCCTGCCGACGCTAACCAACGTTGTTTTCGACCCGACAGATAAACCACTGCCGGGGCAAAGAGTGACCGTTAAGACATTCTGGTCGAACCTTGGCAAGAGGGATGGGACACTTTCCCTATCACTCTGGCAAAACAACGGCGGAGAGTCGTGGTCCCAATCCCCTCCGGCTGACGATATCGAAATCCTTCTGGCCGCGGGCTCTACTAGCGTAGTGGTGGATTTGATTTACGAACCAAGTCTTCCCGGCCCACAGGTCCTCTATGTCATAAATCAGGGAGATTTTCAAAATCTTGGATACCCTGTGGAGGGAATGATCGTCTCATCAGCCGACATAGACAGCGTTTCTGAAGGAGATTCTACATTGGCATACACCTTGATCGGAGCAGCCGCCTTGATAATAGTCGGAATAGGTGCATACATGGTCAAGACTGGATCTGGCAGAAGGGACGATGACTACTACGAAGATGAGGATTTTGAGTACGATGACGACGAGGATTACGAGTACGATGAGGACGGGTATGACGACGAGGAACAAGACGATTAGATGCATTCCCGGACACTACCGTAGGTAGACGAAAATCCAGCCCAAGACTTCGTTTGCGAGGGCTTGTTTATTACCTAGGACGTGACTATACCCGTTCGGAACGTCAACCGTTCTGGGTGGGATTTATGTGGACGAAGTAGTTGAACTAAGGAAGGAAATTGAAGACCTGAGGCAATTGGTGCACACTCTATTGACGGTAATAATGGAAGAGTCCGATGGGTCTGATCAGGCTCTGAGACCAGTTGGGGTGGAAGGCATACCCCCTGGTTATTCAATGTAGACTAATAATTCACAGGCTCCGGGTCGATCGTTCTCCAGAGATACCACGTTGCAACCGTCCTGTATGGCCTCCAGGGCTCGGAAATGGAAATAACGTCCTCCAGCGGAAGCCGCTCACCCCCAGCATAGTTTTTCTCGACAGCTCGAAGGAGCCCCACGTCCCCTGTGGGGAAGATATCTGGTAAACCGAGTGAGAAAATGAGGGCCATGTCAACAGTCCATGGCCCAACACCTCTAATTTTCATCAGGGCATCTTTGACTTGCGGTTCATTCAGTGTTGACCAATCCACTTCCTTTAGCCCGCCGCACCACTCTTTCGCTATCCCGGTGATGTACTCTGACTTCCTCATTGAGAGGCCGCAACCCCTCAAATCACCTATTTCGACTTGGAGGACTGATTGGGGCGTTACCTGTCCAAGTAGATCCGTCATTCTAGACCACACCGCATCGGCGGCTTGTACTGAAATCTGTTGGCCCACCACTGCCTTGATCAGTGTCCGGCCGACATTTCCGTTCGGTTTCAACCGCGGCTCACGATACTGGGTGATGATATCGCCCATTCTGGGGTCACTTGAGGATAGGTGTTCGATAGCATCGAGCCAGAATTCAGGTGAGCCCACATCGATCCGACAAGGTAGGGAGGTTTCAATATGGGGTATATTTCCCGTCGACCATGGACGCTGCAAGGGCTGCTATGATTGGAGGCGCCGCTTTCACTGTGATATTGGTGGGGGCTGTCATATGGGATGAAATTGCACCGCCTCCAACACCAGACAATGCGCAGGAAGTTGCAGACTTCTGTCTTGGGGACCACAGCAACATTGGAGTTCATTACCACCCTCTCATTGAAATCATCATAAATGGCCAAGAAGTGAGCATACCAGCAAATATCGGCATAAATCACGATGGATGCTCGATGAGGGGGGTCCACACACATGATTCTTCAGGCAAGATACATGTAGAGATGGACAAGAAATACAATGTTCCGGCCGAGTCCTTCTTCTTGATTTGGGGCGAAACTTTCAACGAGAATCAAATCCTAGACTATGTGGTGGACGATGACCACGAAATAGTGGTCACACTAAACGGTGACAGTGTCGATACCTTTGAGGATACCGTCATGGAAGATTCAGAGGTTCTAAGGATAGAATACAAACCAAAGTGATTACCCCTTGACGACACCCAATGGCGTCAACCTGGCCACTGGTCTTGCCAGACCGGCTGAATTCGTGATTCGAACCACTTCATCGACGTCCTTGTAGGCTTCGGGTGCTTCTTCTGATATCAGTGACCTCGTTTTAGCCCTGACGACGACTCCCTTTCTCTCCAACTCGGCCAAGAGTGTTTCTGTGTCTATGCTTTTTCTCGCAGCTGTTCGTGAAAGCCTCCTACCTGCTCCGTGACAAGAGGATGAAAAGGCATCGTTCTCTCCTATTTTTGGTCCTGCAAGTACCCAAGACGCCCTGCCCATATCACCTGGGACCAGAACCGGCTGACCAACCCCTCTGAACCTCTCGTTCAAATCTGGGTTGCTTCCTGAAAATGCACGAGTAGCGCCCTTCCTGTGTACACAGCATTTACAACTCTCTCCATGAACTGTATGCGTCTCTACCTTGGCGATGTTGTGACTTACATCATAGGCTACACTGATATCCGCGTCGTTGGAGGAAATTGTCCGAAATGATTGCCTCACCCTCTCTGTGAGTGCAGACCGATTTGCAAATGCGAAGTTTCCTGCTGCCCTCATTGAATCAAGGTAGGCCTGACCTTCACGAGAGTGAATTGGTGCGCATGCCAACTGACGGTCGGCGATATCGAAACCCCACTTTTGTGAAACCCACCTACCTCCTATTTCGTGATATTCAGCTTCAATCGCCTTCACGTGATCGCTGCAGACCTGGTGACCAAGCCCCCTCGAACCGGTGTGAATCATAACCGTAAGTTCCCCTTCGTGCAGTCCAAACTCCTTCGCCGCTGTCGTATCTACCACTTTGTCAACCATTTGCACTTCCAGAAAGTGATTTCCAGATCCTAATGTTCCGAGGGCCTTCTTTCCCCTCTTTTTCGCCCTATCGCTGAGGTCACGCTCTGCGGATTCCATTACACCTCCAGATTCTATGTTTTGAAGGTCTTCCTCGTACCCCAGCCCTAGATCTGTTGCGGCCTTTGCCCCGCGTGACAATATGTCATCTAGATTGGGGTCAGAGAGTGTGACCCCGCCTTTGGACGAGGCGCCCGCAGGGACCTCCCTCTGCAATTTGTCCATTATTTCCTTGATGTCTGAGTCTTCAGCCATTAGCCCCGTTGAAAGTAGCCTCACTCCGCAATTGATATCGAAGCCGACACCGCCGGGGGATATAGCACCCCCTTGCTCACCGTATTCGACGGATGTCGCGACCACCCCCCCAATGGGGAATCCATATCCAAAATGCCAGTCTGCCATAGCCCATGCCTCTCCGACAATGCCTGGTAACTCGGCCGTATTCACGAGCTGCTGCGGGGTCCTGTCGTCAAAATTACCCTGTAGCATATTTGGTTCAGCAACCATCATAGCGTCTGCTAACATCCTTCCATGTTTCCTAATCCTCACTCTTCCGGGGCCCGCTACCTCTGTGTGGTCCGACCAAGAATCGCCCATGGACCGCCACAGTACTGAATCTTCAAGAAATAGTCGATCCGGATTAGTCGCAGAAGCTTGTTTTTACACACAGGCTGGGAACCACTAAGTCCTCCGGCCTCGACCAGGTGGCATGCTTGGATTCAAGTTGTCAGAAGAACAGCAGATGCTTCGTGAACTTGCCAGGGACTTTGCAATGGAAAATGTTAGGCCCAAAGCAGAGAAATGGGATTTAGAAAGCCAATTTCCTCTTGATGCAATAAAAGAGGCTCACTCCCTCGGTTTGACCAATTTGCATATTCCAGAGAAGTACGGAGGCCCTGGGATGGGCGTTCTAGAGGAAGCCATCGTTGGCGAAGAGATGTCTTGGGGAGACCCCGGTTTTGGGACGGCTCAGTATTCCAACGGCCTGACAGCCGCCCCAATTATTACTGGTGGCACAGAATATCAGAAAGAAAAATATCTGCGCATGCTCGCAGAAAAGCCACTAATAGCATCCTACTGCGTAACCGAACCAGGTGCGGGGAGCGACGTCTCAGCAATCAAGACAACGGCTGTGTTGGAAGGTGACTACTACATTCTGAATGGCAGCAAGATGTGGATAACAGGCGCGGGGCAGGCGGAATGGTTCTTCGTGCTAGCATACACAGACCAGACCAAGGGCTACAAGGGCATGAGTGCATTCATTGTCGAGTCTGGATGGGATGGAGTTGAATTGGGAAAGAAGGAAACCAACATGGGTCAAAGGGCATCCGACACTCGAGGCGTGACTTTCACAGATGTGAGCGTGCCCAAAGAGAACCTCGTCGGAGGTGTTGAGGGAATGGGGTGGATGAACGCAATGAAGGCCTTTGATTACTCAAGACCAGTCGTCGCAGCTCAGGCAGTGGGCATATCCAGGGCCGCCTACGAACACGCCCTTCACTATTCAAACGAGCGCCAGTCCTTCGGCAAGAAGCTCCATGAACATCAGTCGATACAGTTCATTCTCGCCGACATGAAAACCAAGATAGAAGCCAGCCGTTTACTATGCTGGAAGTCGGCATGGGAGGCAGATAACGGTATAAGGAACACAGAAAGTGCTGCTCACGCGAAGCGCTTCTCCGCAGATGCCTGCATGGAAATAACCACGGACGCAGTACAGGTTTTCGGCGGCTACGGGTACTCAGAGGAGTACCCCGTTGCCAGGTTAATGAGAGGTGCTAAAGTTCTTCAGATATACGAGGGAAGCAGTCAAGTTCAGCGAATGATCATCGGAAGAGAGATGCTCAAAGGCTTGTAGATCCGGATTTTCCACAACGCTTTGAAATGCAGAACACAGCAGCAAGGGTCGTGGTGTTTGGCGAGATAGACATTCCCTTCTGGTCAGAGGAAGGTTTCAGACTCGCAATTTGTGAGGAGACCGGGTCTAGATTCTGGACAAGGGATCAAACTAGGACCACGTCGGGTGACACCCAAAGAGACCCTTACACCTTCATCGGGAAACCGATTATCTCAGGCTATGATGTCCGGGGAAGCCCGCTGAAGGATGCCATGAGGCACGAATTCTTGACTTTCTTTGAGGATCGCGGGCACAAGAAAATCGCCCCTTACCCAGTTGTCGCACGATGGAGAGATGACATCCACCTCACGATCGCTAGCATCGCAGATTTTCAGCCCCATGTGACTTCTGGGAAAACACCTCCTCCCGCAAATCCCCTGACAATAAGTCAACCATGCATCAGATTGACTGATGTGGCTGCTGTCGGACGCAGCGGCAGACATCTAACAACATTCGAGATGATGGCCCATCACGCCTTCAATCGCGAAGCAAGTGACGATTTTCACTACTGGATAGACAAATGCGTCCGCCTTTGTGATGAATTGCTGACGGAGTCATTTGGCATCATTGGCACGGATATCACTTATGTCGAAAATCCGTGGTCCGGCGGGGGAAATGCCGGCGCAGCACTGGAGGTCATAGTTGGAGGACTTGAACTAGCAACACTTGTTTTTATGGATTTAGAGGAACATCCAGAGGGAGATACAGAAATCAAAGGGCTAATGTATCGAAAAATGGATCAGAAAATCATAGACACTGGATACGGTCTTGAGAGGTTCTGCTGGGCAGCGGCAGGAACTCCAACGATTTACGAGGCAGTTTATCCAGAAACTGTGTCTAACTTACGAAAGATTACAGATTTCGACAACAGAGTAAAATCACTTGGATTGCCGATTGACATGGATTACCTTTTGGGCGAGCTTTCCAGACTCGCCGGAATTTTGAACATTGATGTCGGTACTGACGCTGAGGAGCTGTATGTCTCGCTTGCCGCGAAAATATCAGGGGGAAAAATCCAGATATCGGTGGATCAACTCAAGGAGATAACCGAGCCCCTGTCCTTAATTTATGCAATCCCTGACCACCTCCAAGCAGTGTGTTCCATGCTTGGAGACGGATTAGTCCCCAGCAATTCCAAAGCAGGTTACCTCCCGAGAATGTTGGCTAGAAGGGTCTGTAGGATGAAGGCTGAATTGGGAATCAATCTATCATTGGCTGAATTGGGGCAAAAGCACATTGATAATCACATGAGGGCTCTGGATAAGTCATCTGTTGAGGGTATTTTGCTCATGCTGAAATCAGAGGAGGAAAAATATAACTCGATGCTACAGAGAGGCAGATCTGCAGTCAAAACTGCTCTCAAGGACATTCACAAAAACGCAAGTTCGATTGATGACCAAATACTCATCAGGCTTGCCGAGGAAAGGGGCATTCAACCAGATATGACACTAACTATCGCTAGAGAGTCTGGATGGGAAAACCTCGAGATAAGAGTGGGATTTTCTGCTGAAATGGCAGCTAGGAGCGCTGACAGGACCAAACAAGAGTCCCTCCGAAAGGCAAGTAAAGAAACATATCAAATCCAACATGACAGGCCAACAGTACGACTATTTGATCAGGATCCCGATATCCTTGAATTCAAGGCCAGAGTGGTATTTTGCGAAAAAATAATTTCGAGGGACGAGGAGGGAAGTCCAGAGAGGTGGGTGGTAGCGCTAGATCAATCCGCATTTTACCCCACAAGTGGTGGACAAGAGTGCGATCTCGGTTGGATTGAAAACTCAAGGGTCACAGAAGTCACGTCGGAAAAAGGGATAATTTTACACTATATTGAGACCGAGTTGCCGGGCTCAGAAGTGACTGGAAGAGTAGACAGAAAAAGACGAAAGCAGATCACACAACATCACTCGGCTGTTCATGTGGTCGGAGGTTCTGCAAGGAAAGTACTCGGGCAGCATGTATGGCAGGCGGGGTCGTACAAGAGCAGAGACCTGGCCAGGCTTGATATAACACACTTCGAGCGATTGACAAGAGCACAGCTGGATCAAATTGAGGATCATGCGAATTTGATTGTCGAAAGTAGCATCGATATCGACATTAAAGTAGTTCCCAGATCTCACGCCGACGAATTCTATGGATTCACCATATACCAGGGGGGAGCTCCCAAACACGACAGAATAAGAATTGTTGATATCAATGGACATGACACACAGGCATGCGGGGGAACGCACGTTGGCAACACCTCCGAAATAAGCGATATTCGACTGGTACGCTCCAGTCAAGTCCAAGACGGGGTGGAACGTCTCGTTGTCATGGCAGGAGAGGCAGCCAGAGAACACGCCAGGCAACAAACTGAGATTCTGACAAAGTCTGCGGATATTCTTGGAGTGCAGCCAGAGGACCTACCTAAGGCCGTTGACAGATTCTTCAGAGAATGGAAAGATCAGAGGAAGACGATCGAAAATCTAAGGGCAGAAGTCACCAGGATCAGAGCTGGCGGAGACTCATCGGCTACGAATAAAGACGGGGTGAGGTACGTACTCATGGAAATGGAAGGGGAATTTCGGGACTTAATGTCAACATTGGGCGAGTTGACCAGAGACCCACAAAACCCAACTGTTGCGATACTTGCAAGTCGAAGCGGAGGAGGAAAGATCGTAGTTGCCATCACAGAGGATACGATTGCATCCAAACGACACAATGCGGCAACCATAGTGAAGGCAATGGCCCCCTCGATCAAGGGGTCAGGCGGCGGAAAGCCCACTATGGCACAAGCCAGCGGCAAGGACCCTGAAGGAATGGAATCAGCAATGTCAGCGGCTAGGTCTGAATTAGGCATCTAAATCGGCGCCTTCATGTGCCTCGTATCGATGGGGATACATGGACGGGATCCCTGTGTCTAACCGGGCCGCCTCGATCGAGTACGCCATCCGAGATGTCGTAGTACCTGCAAACGAGCTAGAAAAGAAGGGGTTTGAACTAATTAAGCTGAATATCGGCGATCCCCTTTCCTACCCCGGTTTACCGACACCTGAACACATGGTAGAGGCTTTCAAACAAGCCCTAGAAAGGCAAGACAACGGCTACGGCCCGTCCTACGGGATCGAACCTCTGAGGGCGGAGATTGCAAAGGATGAGTTTTCCAAAGGCTGGAATTGTTCATCTGAAGATGTCTATGTAACACACGGGGTCACAGAAGCTTTGCAAATATTGTTCGCTGCGTTTTTGCAGGACGGCGACACGGTCCTAGCACCTGGTCCTCATTACCCGCCGTACATGGCTTATCCACAGATGTACGGTGCTACAACCGTCGAATATGCCCTAAATCCAGACGATGGATGGTCAATTGAAGTCGAGGACATACGCCGTAAGATGAATGAGAGTGTACGGTTCATCGTGTTGATTAACCCAAACAACCCCACTGGCAATGTGGCAACAGAGTCCGAAATTAAAGAAGTGCTTGAAATA
This sequence comes from Euryarchaeota archaeon UBA552, assembly GCA_002499585.1. Taxonomy (GTDB): domain Archaea; phylum Thermoplasmatota; class Poseidoniia; order Poseidoniales; family Thalassarchaeaceae; genus MGIIb-N1. The sequence goes on from DAMH01000011.1 coordinate 65,338, forward strand.
GCTAAGAAATGGCCTAATTGCACCATCATTGCAGATGAGATATACGATGGCCTGGACTTTTCAGGAGGTCAAAAATCCATAGCTTCCCTGTCATCAGATGTTCCAGTCGTGACACTAAACGGAGTCTCGAAGGTACACTTCGCCCCTGGCTGGAGAATAGGGTACATGGCATTTCATGACCCCAATGGCAAGATGCATGCTCCAAGAGATGGCGTAGAGAGACTGCTGAGGAGCAGACTTTGCGCCTCAACACCGGCCCAGCACGGGTATCTCGCAGCACTCCAACAGGATAGAACATGGCTCAGTGAAAGAGTCGCCAAAATCAAGCGAAGGGTAGACCTGTGCTTGAACAGGATACATGAAATCGATGGACTGTCATGCAACTCCCCTGGTGGTGCATTTTACCTATTTCCGAAGATAGAGAATGCGGGCAAATTCAAATCGGACAAAAATTTTGTTCTAGACTTACTCCACAAGGAACACGTCTTGGTCGTCCATGGATCGGGATTCTCCCCATTACATGGATCCGGACACTTTCGCATGGTAGCTCTTGCACCGGAGGAGATATTGAACGAGGCCTTTGATAGAATTGAGAGATTCATGAGGTCTGTTTGATGGGCCTCAGGCATAGAATTAGATCTCTAACATCATCCAAGGTGAAGAATCGTCTGTTCTACGGCGATAAGGGATCGATACATGACAAACGTCGCGATTATGCGCCTGTTGGGTTAGTGAAGTCTGATTTTTTATCCTCCTTTGTGGATAACATGGCCGCCAGAGTCGGCCCCGATGCGTTGAGAACCCTCAGATATGCCTCCAGTGATGAGTGGGCGGCCACCCTCGAGTCCACGGGCTTTAGCTGGTCGGGCCCCGATCCAAATAAATGGAGAGGTTTTCGTGAGTTTTGGAGGGACGAAGGACATCAAAGCGCTGTGCTCATCACGGAGGCCGAGGGGAAGAAATACATCATTGAATCATCCGCACCAATCCCGATAGCAGCTGGCAATATGCGTGCTGCACTGGAGTACTCCACCCGAGTAGGACTCCGGGTCGGGCTGGAGACAATTAGTGAGAGTTCAGCAATCATGTCGGTACAATACTCGAGAAAACGAGCGAAAGATCGTCCAATTTCAACTGATAAACCAGTCAAGAAGGAACTAGGAAACCTAACTGCAATTAATTCCGATGAGATTACTCTCCAGCGGGAAGGAGGGATATACTGGTTAGATTCGAGATGCTCGATCTTACCCTTCAGACTCATGGATCTATGGAGGATGGAGGCTGGGTTTATCCAAAATATCGAATTTAATGGTAATGAGGAATCATGGGAAGAGTCCGTTTGCAAATCAATAAGTCAGTGTTTCATAGAATCTGGTGACTTGATAATGGTCGAAAATGATGCGTCATGGTTTGAGATCTCAAAGCGTAGGATATCGAGGATGGGATTCGGAATTTTACAAAGTGCAAAAATGTGTGATGGGGTACTCACACTAATTCTTCAGGGTTCTGCCCAGCCGTATGTAGTCGCAGGTTTTTACATGGGATATGTATACAGAGCCTACGGAAAAAAAATACTTCCGAAATGGGGTCCGGAATCCGATGGTTTTCACTTAAAATTCAATCTGAATTGATCGGGCCTCGTTGCCCCCCTACGCCCAACGGTTATATCCGGGGGACAGCGGAACAGGAGCAGCCTTGTCGCGGGGAGGGCCACTATGCAGCTAAATCACAACCAGTATGCCATCGGCGCAATAGTCGCAACTTTGTGCTTGGCCGGACTCTACACTGTAGTTGACGCAATGCTGAGCACCAGTCAAACGGTAGGTTACTATGAGCCTGCAGCGGACGACATCTTCCTAGATGAAGACGAAGAGCAAATCACTGGCGAAGACTCCGACGGTGACGGAATCCCCAACAGGATGGAAGAAACACTGTACGGCACGAGTAAACTGTCACCTGACACCGATGGCGACGGGCTCGGTGACGGCTGGGAGATCGAGAATGGATTGGACCCACTCGACAGTGGAGAGGCGAGAATAACAGAACTGACATTCGAAAATCCAGATGCAGATTCTGAGGCGGGCGATCAAAACGAGACTTTCCCAGACCCGGACAATGGTCCTAACGGTGACCCCGACAGGGATGGCCTCACAAACATCGAGGAGGCTGAAATCGGAACCAACCCTAGTGTTAGAGACTCTGATGGTGACGGACTGAACGACCTTTGGGAGTCTCTGTACTCGATCGAAATAACCGTATCCGGATCTGAATCGTTTACCTTATTGGACCCCCTAAATCCAAACTGGGACTGCCCACTGCTAACTGCAACGAAGAAAGCAGAATTGGAACAAGCAATCGGCAGCAGTATATGGAAGGAGCTCGCCACGGGCCCCTTTGGTGAACATTCATGCGATGCCGTCCTCGACCTTGAGCCATCAGGCGGAGATACCCTTCACAACTATCTCGAAGAACAATATTCCACCAACCCCCTCTCCGATGACAGCGATGAGGACCTGATACCCGACAGGGTCGAGGTTGCATTCGGCATTCAATACCTGGATGTGAGCTGTGGCCGATTCACTTTTTCGGTTGTAACAAAAGATGCACCCTACACTTCTATGATGACCGACGCCAACGACCAATCTTGGTTCTCTGAGGACATGGATGGCGATGGCAAGTTCAATGGGCCGGGAGATTGGGACACCGATGGTGACGGAATGCCCGACGGTTTCGAATATTGCTATGACGACACACTCGATCCACTAAGTCCCACAGACGCCTATGGGGACCCTGATCAAGACGGCCTCAACAACCTACAGGAATACGAAGTTGCTTACACTTGGGGCCCAATCAACTTCACCAGCCCCTCGTCAAGCGACACTGATGGTGACAACATGCCTGATGGCTGGGAGCACCTGAATGGAATCAACCCCCGGGATGGAATGAACGGAATTGAAGACCCAGACATGGACGGTTTCGATTCCGATGGTGACGGTTCCGTATTCTATCGCGATCTGGTTGGCGTTTCAACAGTACAATCAATCTCTGTAGAAATTGGCGATTTCGTACAGAAAAACCAGACATTAATTTGGATCAGGACTGTTCAAGATCTGGCCTACATAAACATCCCGTTGAAAGCCCATCAAGATGGTTTCATTTACGATATTAGCATAGAAGTCGGAGAAGAAGTCGAACGGAGAAGCCAATCTCTGATGACCATAGTCGAAGGCCATGAAAGACTGACAAACCTCGACGAATATGAGGCCAGAGACCTCAACAAAGACGGAATCGTCGACGGCAGATCAACGAATCCCATGAATCCAGATACGGATGGCGACGGACTAATTGACGGTATCGAAGTGATCGGGTGGACAATAAGGATCGTGGATGGCACGGCTCGAGATATCAAAGTCAGGAGTGATCCAGGAGTTTTCGACTCAGATGCCGACGGCCTTTCGGACTCCGTTGAATATTACACCACATACACAAATGCCACAGACAGGGACACCGATAGCGACGGAATTGAAGACTTCACAGAGGCTATGGACGGTTTCCAGTGGAACGGCTCGGTCTATTTCACAAATGCATCCAGATTGGATAGTGACAATGATGGATTGGACGACAGAGAAGAAGTAATCGCCGGACAGGATCAATATGTCACAAATGCATCAGACATCGATAGCGATGATGATGATCTGAAAGATGGCTTCGAAGTTTTGAATATACCCCGGCCATGGCAAACTGCTACCAACCCCCTAGATCCAGATACAGACGGAGATTTACAGCCTGATGGCTGGGAGATGCAAATCACCTCGGTGGAGGATGACACCGTCAGTCACAGTCTCTGGATAGCCCCCGATAACTGGCTCCCGCCTGGGTGCCTATCCTTGATCGAGTGCGGAAGAGGCCCAGGCGGGTGGATATGGGACAACTATCTTCAGGGCTTCTCATCTTCCGGAGACCCCGACGGGGATGGTAAACTAAACCCCACATATTCATTCTCAGAACTGAATCTCACTGGATTCACGATACCAGACAACGGTAGATGGGCATTAGATCCAAGTTTCGGCAGTCTCCCAGATTCATCGTTTGATGCAGACAACGATTCCCTGCCAAATTTGATGGAAATTCCCTCCAGATGGGATACAAACCCAGTCAAGGTAGACACCGACGGGGACCTCCTGCCAGATGGCTGGGAAGTGACATACAATGAATTCGCTGTTACTTACGGGAACATCACTCTTTCTGTGACTGAAAGAGGCCCCCTCGATCCAAAAATGATAGATTCTGACGGAGATGGAATAAACGACGGATCCGAAGACCTTGACTCAGATGGTCTGAATGTCATGCACTTGATGAACAAATACTGCCCAGGGTGGAACGATCCTCAGAATTCCGCGTGCCACATAGACCCTTCAACACCAAGCGGATCAATATTTTATAATGATCTTGGAAACTACACAAACTACGAAGAGTACCAGAATGGGACCCACCCAATTCTGAATGACACAGATGGAGATTTGTGGCTCGACGGAAGCGAGGTTTACCATCAAGATCAGGATGACGACTCGATGTGGAGTGGCTGGGAGTACTACTTTGGTTTGGATCCGTTCGATCCATCTGATGCTACTATAGACTCAGACGCGGATGGATACAGCAACAAATGTGAGAACAAATACAACACGAATCCATTGAACCCACTTTCATTCCCAGGGCAGGGAGAACTATGCAATCAGTTCGACTAAGTTCATGTGACAACAAACCAGGTTTGACAGTGCAATGACGTTTCCAACTTGGTCAATATTGCCGACGACTGCCGATATTGGTTTCATCGCCGAGGCGCCCTCACTGTCAGAATTGTTCAGCGTCTCTGCAGCTGCTTTACAATCAATTAGACTCGGTCTTAGGCCCTCCGAAGAATTCCCAGCAAAAAAAGGAGCGAATTTTACCATCTCAATAAAGAGGTCCGACAGGGTGGACAGAGATCTTGTTTCATGGCTCGAAGAGATCAACTGGACTGCTGAAGACAAGGCTTCAGTGGTCCATGTCGAAAGATTAGATTTTTCCGGGAATAACCTGGTCGCCAAATGTCTGATACAGCCTGCAGAGGCCGAACCGGCGATAGAAATTAAGGCTGTAACACATCATGAACTGAAAGTTTCCCAGTTGAAATCACCATCAGGGGATGTCGAAGGATTCAGGGCAAGAGTCATTCTAGACGTCTAGGTTAACCGTCGATCTCAAATCCCCTGTAAACCTCATTCGTCGTTTGGGTGACTCTGATAAATGTCGTGCATTTTGGTAGATCCTTGATCCTCCGGGCCCCAACATACGAGCAACTAGACCTCAGCCCCCCCAGTATAGCCTGCACTGTGATCGACAGAGGCCCCCTGTAGGGAACCCGAACCGCTTTCCCTTCTGGAGCCCTGTGCTGGGCTATCTCTCCATAATGTCTCTCCATCGCTGTCGAGGAAGACATTCCGTGGAAGGACTTGTAGAGGCGTCCGTCTTCACCACTCTCTATCTCTCCCCCCGACTCGTCATGACCGGCAAACATTCCTCCGAGCATCACGAAGTCGGCCCCTGCAGCAAATGCCTTTGCCAAGTCCCCGGGCGAGTTACAGCCCCCATCCGCCATCACATGACCACCGAGCCCGTGAGCTGCGTCTGCACATTCGGCGATCGCAGATAGTTGTGGATATCCGACGCCTGCAACTTTCCGAGTAGTGCAGACAGAACCTGGCCCTATGCCAACTTTGACGATATCTGCGCCTGCTAATATCAGTGCCTCAGTCATTTCATTTGTGGCAACGTTCCCTGCAATTATTATCTTGTCAGGGTATTGTGACCGAACCACTTTTACAAATTCTAAGAAGACCTCTCGATACCCATTCGCGACGTCAATACAAATCATAGACAACTTCTCGTTCGTTGCCATCTTCCTCTTCAGCAACTGTAGTGACTCGTCTGTAGATCCACAGGTAACCGCAACAAACTCAGGGTCCACACCACTGGCCCACGCGCTCTCTAGATCCTTGACTGAGTAAAACTTCTGCAGACACGTAAGCATATTGTGCCCCTGAAGAGCCATTGCAACGTCAAAAACACCTGTCGTATCCATGTTGGCTGCTGCAATGGGAACTCCGGACCATTTTTTCGATGTGTGCCTGAATGAGAACTCGCGCGCCAATGAGACGTCTGATCTTGAAACCAGCGTGCTCCTCTTGGGGCGTATCATTACATCATCAAACGCTAACTTAATTTCCCCTTCTACTCTCATCCGAACCTTACTAATCCAACGAAGGTGTGTTTTTGAGTCTGTTGATGAAGAATTAAAATTTACTCTGACGACCTGTCGTAAGGCTCTATATTCTGCCATTCAGATGCATCCGATCGTGCCACTATTGCATGGACCCAGTCGGTGTCAGAACAGTTGAATACCTCATGAGGCAAACCAGGCTCTATGTAGAACATATCTCCCTCACTATGGACGACGGATTCCCTGCAACCTGGACCATATTCATGCCTGACGCTGCCTTTTAGAAGGTAAATCATTACGTCAAAATCCACATGTATGTGCGCGTTCGCAATTCCGCCAGGTGGGATGTATGCCCTATTCATCGAAAGTCCAGTCGAGGGGGTGTTTTTTCCAGATAGACCTGCACCGTACTCGATATTATTCCAGCCCCTGACTTTTTCAAGATCCCTCAGGCTCCATATCCCGCCCTCATCTGTGACATACTTTGACAGGTCAACTTGTTCACCCGACAGCTCCATTTCCTCTTCGGACATGATACCTCCATTATGTTCTCGCCAATATGGTTGTCGATTAATGCGTGTTGAGCGGTCAAGCATAAAAAGGAGGGGTAACTCGCAAGGCCGTCAGGTGAACGCGCATGAGGAAAAGGGCATCAATATGCAGCTCGTCGGGGATACCCCTAGTGGAACCCAAATCCACTTCTTTCCCGTGTCCGATGTGTGGAGAACCGATAGGAAGAAGCGAGCGCTGCCGAGATCAGGGGGTACAGTACAGGTGCTCGAGTTGCTCTTTTGAGGGCCCCTGACAATATCGGAGGACTATCGATGGGTCAAGTTGTTGTAAAGTACAAAATCACACTGGATCAACCGGAGGATGAAAAACCAGATTATGATGGAATTGCAAAAAAAATTTCCAGCATGGAAGAGGTCCAAGCTATATCCATAAAACCGCTGGCCTTCGGAATGATGTTTATAGAAATAGATGTCGTATTGGGAGAAGGAGAAGGAATTGTGGATGGTTTCGAGGACAAAGTAAGGGGTGCCGATCCATTGATATCCCAAATCGAGGCCCTAGAAATGGGCAGGCTGTAAATTAGTAGTGATCCAATGGGGATCTCATGAACTCGCGCATCAGCACAGTAGCATAGCTTCCGGGCGGTAGCACAAATCTGATTCTGAGACTTGCACCCTCTGGGTGCCACCTTTCACCTTTCCTCGGGCCCTCTGCCCACCGTTCCGAGAGGTCTGAAGGGGCGGGAGGAGCCTCTTCGACAGAGAAATCGGAGAATGGAACTGCCAAGGCTCTTCTAGTGCCCGTTGTGGACAGTCTTGGTATCTCTGGCACTAACCAGTCGATATTTTGCAGTTCAGAAGTCCTCATGCCTTCCTGTTCGAAATCCCCTGGAGAACCACCCGCAAACAAGGAACCAGTGCCAGGAAGCGGCCCTGTGACCGCAATACGTCCCTTCAATGCGTTAGCGATACAACGCTCCAGATTCCATTTGCCCACTATTGTCGACTTACCCGAATCTAGCCGACCGTTTTCTGATATCGGTGCAACTATGTCTCCTATGATTGGACGTGTAATCTCCACCCCTCCACTCAACCTTGCACGCATGGAGTGATTAAACGCAAGAGATTGAAGTGAATGAATCATCAGTATCTGGAGTGACTGAGGAAGGGTCTTGAAGGCTCCAATGTAATCTTGCTCCCGACTATCAAGCCTCTCGAGCATTTTCCTCTCGAAACCAAGGTGCCTCGGTATGATTTCGAGGCATGATCCTGGATCTCTGCTCTCTCTCCATAACTTTCTGAATTCCTCGACGTCCTCCCTTCTCCCATCACCGGGCATCCCTAGATATGTGGAAACGGCCCCCTCAAAGTCTGAATTTACAACGAACCGGCCGACTTTCGGGGTCACCGGCCGGGTCGATCCAAACCTTTGGGGCCCAATCCAATTTGGGAATGCGTCGATACCGAGGAGTTTGCTCATTGAGGTTTTGATGGATAAAACACGTTGCATAGCCTCTTTGCTGTCCATTGGTTCGCCATCGATATGTGCACATCCCCGTACAGTGACTGTGAATCTATTGCCGTCATGATCCCCCATCCCTATCTTCTGATGGGTCCGTCCGAGAATTTCAATTTCTGAGTCCGGGATACTTACTTGTTCTATCACTTTCGATTTGGCATCAACCACCATAAGTTGAGTCGTGACTGCCCTCTTGTCTTTCATGCCAGATGAGAAAATCCTGTTTCTGGATATCTTACACGCTGAGGCCAACCGCCCCATGAAACGATTAGTCTCCCAATCTCTCAGTGTCACTCTGATAGCTGTAAACCTACCTTTGGGGTCCATGGAGGGGGTGCGGGCCTGTTCTTTTACTCGGAAGTCATCGACACGGGTCTTCAATATCCCTCCCGTCCCCCTGCCCTCTACGCAGAAATAATCCAGTCCAAGGTACTCTTCGACCTCACGACGGTCGATCACAGAACCACCGACTCATCACAGACTGAGGTTAGAAAAATCCTCAATTATAGTCTCGCAAAGCTCAGAAATCACTTTAGACGCGTCCTTTCCCTTCTTGACTCTGAGGTATAACTCGGGATCATCCAAGTCAGGATGTCCTGTGAAGAAGTTAGCGTATTCGACATCCGGATGGTCATTGAGCCTTGATCTAAAAAGTTGTAAGGTGGAACTCCCCTCACCTTCAATTCTGAGTTTGAGTTCTTTACCGTCATTTGCTAGTAGTCTTACAGGCATGGCAGCGCGTCTGGCACATGGGTTTTGATACCTTCTCTTCACAACCAACCAAAATTACCCCACAACGGCAGCCGGGATTATACCTCAGATACGTGGACGGTGTGGTATGCGAGGGGGTGACCGCCGACAAGATAACATGGCACACCTCTTGGAAAAACATGCGATAAGCATACTCCTGGGCTCCGTATTTGTAACATTACTGATGGCGTCACAGTTATTTCCCCTGCCTGAGTTTTCCACAGAAGTCTCAGATTTCGCCCCTCCTGACGAGTCAGAGGCCCAAATTAAGTCAATAGAGTCTGAGTTTCCACCTCAGGCTTCGAGGATATACATTAATGTAAAAACCACAAATGAGTCCTCAAATCCCCTCTCAATCCCATCTCTTCAAGAGTTGCTGCAAGAAGAGCAGAACGTAGCGGCCTTGGCAATTCAACGCGATGTCGAAATCATATCCCAGATCAACGTGGCAATCACCATCGACATTTTGATGAAGGAAAGGGACCAATTGTCAGAGCTGTCGGCAGTCTCTGAGTGGTCTGAAATTGTCGATGTCATTGAGGACGGTGAGGACTGCACCAGCATAGCAGGAGAGTCTGCAGTCACCTCAACAGCGAGTTTTACCGCATCTGTCCTTGTGAGCAGTGATCTGACCTTCGATGAATTATGCGATTATTTGGATGGCGTGGCAGAATCAGATCCGACTCCGAGAGCATCCTCAACGATGTGGATTATCGAAGTTTCTCAATCCAGCAATCCAGAATCTTTGAGGGTTTTCTCGTTAGAACTAAGAGATTATCTAACTGAAAAATCTGCTTCTGGAGAATCGCACTTGTCATATGGGGTCGTTTCCGAAGAATTGGTGAGTGAGGATATTAACGAGGGCACGCTTTCGAACTTTACAGGACTTTTAGCGATCTCGCTCATTGTGATTGTCGCTATCCTCGCAATGGCATTCCGATCTGCCGTTATGGTTGCCGCTCCTCTGATTGCACTCACAGCCGCCCTTTCTTGGACCTACGGGTCTGTTGCCTTGGCCGGAGCCGAATTTACAGTTTTGGACATCGCCGTTGCACCGGTGATCCTGGGCCTCGGTATTGACTATGGTATACACATGCAAAGGGGATATGAGAGAAACTTGGCTGCAGGTATGAAACCGGCTAGGGCATGGGTTGGCGCGTTTAGTGCCCTTAGATTGGCACTCAGCCTGTCAGTCATAACGACAGTTACAGCCTTCCTGTCAAACGCACTGTCTCCGATCGACCCGCTGCAGGCCTTCGGGACTACACTTGCTGTCGGCGTCGTCTGCGCTTTCACTGCAAGCACAGTCACCGTTGGAGCGATACACGTCGTTTCAGAACGAACTACTGGGAGATATTCGGGAAGGGGGCCCAATTCTAGTAAAATATGGTCCAAATTATCCGAGTTTCAAGACAAAGGACTCCCAAAGGTGATGGTGGCAGTCGCCATACTGACCATGGCATCTGCGTTGGTTTCGGTCGGTAGATTGGAAACCAGTTTTGAGTTGACTGACTTTTTGGATGATGACATGGAATCCATGGAAACTAGAGATGAGATATATTCTAACTATGATGTTGAGTTCATCAAGACAGCCATTGTGTTGATGGAATTTGACAATGATAGTGAAGCCATCGAAGACCAGACTATTATGGCTACAATCCTAGGCTTACACAGCAGGTTTGTTCTCGATGACAACATAATCAGACCAGATGGCACTGAGAACAGCAGGCCGCAGTATGAAGGTCTATACACAGTACTTAGAGATAAATTGGAGGTCGACTCTGGTTGGGGGGCGGAATATGGAATTGAGATCTTCGACGGAAAAGTCGGACTTTCTGCAGATCATGAGGAGGGCGATTTGGCCGATGCAATATTTGACTTGTCGAGGGACACAGGCCTCGGCGATCCGTTACGAGGACACACATGGGGCGATAGGATATCCAGAGTGGTTGTGCTGGATGACGCGACTGGATCATTCAGTTTCCTCATGATGGATGTGAGTGTTACAGCTGCATCAAGTGAGGACACCGATTCCATTGCAGACCAATTCAAACGGCATGCCTCGTGGTTGCAGTCGGAGGGAGCGTGTGGATGCAATGTTTACCTTTCAGGGGAAATAATCGAGATCGAAGCGGTCCTCGATGGACTCTTTATCTCTCAATTAGAGTCCACCGGCCTGAGCCTTGTCGCCTCGTTCCTGGTATTGATGGCGATGACCAGAAGGTTCAGTACATCGGCTGTCATAATATTGCCTGTTGCACTTGCCGGCATTTGGGTAGTTGGAACCATGGCATTAGTCGGGTTGAACTGGAATGTCCTAACCGTCATGATAACTGCACTAACAATTGGTTTGGGTATCGATTATTCGATACATATGTGGCGTAGATTTGAGGATGAAATGTCCCAGGGCGCCGGCAGGGTCGAAGCGATGAGCCGTACATATTCCGTTACAGGCTCGGCGTTATTGATGTCTGCATTCACTACGGCCTCAGGTTTCCTGGTCCTGATTCTCTCTCCTATTCCGGTCATACAGGATTTCGGATTTGTGAGCGCATCATCAGTCGCACTTTCGTTGATCCTAGCACTATTTGTTTTACCGTCGCTCCTTTTGTCAGAGGCCAAGGCAAGAGGCAGGAGTTAGGCCAAGAGAATCGAACAACAAGACGTTGGGTTTGAATCCTGTACACTCCTCCGCGCCGCCGTGCCAGAGTACATTGCACGCGATCCGAGGACAGGGTTGCCCCTGTCTACAGGCAAGTCTCGGAGTGCAGGTAATCTAGGCCCATTAACCCCTGATCTTGGAAAATGGGCAGTTCTTCCACTGGATATCATACTCCCCCTTGCCAATCAGAAAATAGCCGCGGCCGAGATACCGTTAGGGGATGGAGGAGGATTCGCCACAAGAAGCGACGCCATAATAGCACTTCACAGGGTCAGGGATGAAGATCTTGCTGATGCACACATGTCCTTGTCAGAGGCAATAGATGAGGATGAACCAAAACTCAGGCTATCTGCGATAGTCGGCCTGCCTAGAATGATGCTTCGTAGATCTGAGAACCTGATGTACCAGCTAGTTGTGAGGTTAGATGACCCAAATCCCGAGGTTTCTGAAGCCGCTTGGGAAACACTTGAGAGAATAGCCCCCATATTCCCGTCATCCTCTGAACTGGATATGGAGGAGTTACTGAGGAGGGAATCTCGAAAACACAGGGACAAGGCCTTCAAAGTCCTCAAGGCTATGTCAAGGGAATGGGTCGAAACAGGCTGTCAGCACTTGGAGACACTACTCAAGGATGAAGATGTGGACTTGAGACGCCGCGCTTCGAAATTACTCCGAGTAATAACGGATCGCGGGGGGGCGGTGGGATGGGATCTGATCGCATGGGCGCTCGAGGACACAGATTCCAAAGTCAGATCTTCAGGAGCCGACTGCCTACCGAGATTGGCTTCATCAGAGCCAAGGATTGCTGCTATCCTGGTCGAAGCCTCACTGGGTGAGAAAGATCCCTCTGTCAGGATGAAAATCCTCCGGGCCATCAAATCCCTGGACATGCAGAATCCACGGGTTGCACGGCTGGTGATTGACGGTGCATCTGACACCGACATAAAACTCAGGCGCGCATGCATCTCTCAGCTATCAGCCGTTCTCACCGGGGCCTCTCTGAGGGAGACTGCGGGAGAACTGGCGAGGAACGAGGTCGATCCGGAATTAAAGCGTCAGCTGATGGCCCTGGCCTACGATCCGGAGATGGAGGGAACTGAGGAGGAAAAGAATAGATATCTGGCAGATCTGGATCCTGTGGAGGATGAAGTCGAGATGTTGAAAATGAGTAATACCGACAATACACCCCAGCGAGAAGGTCATAAACAAGAGCAAGGTCGGCAGGCCTACGAGGAATGACAATGACCGACGCTGTCACAGAAAAAGAGGCGCAATTCGAGCGGCTCTGGGCCGGAGAGACTCCCAAGGGTGTAAACCGGACGAAGGCACTGAAATTCAGGCAATACATGAAACAGCACGTACTCCAGAAATACCACAAAAGGCGTAAAGAGCAATTCGCCAGCGCCGACAAAGGGCACTTCAATCACAGTTTCACCAGCAAACATATGTTCCTAACAAAGGAAAATTGCAGGAAGTACTGGATGGGTGAGCTACAACAGGAAATTAAGGACTCGGAGAGTTTCTGAGGCCTAGCTATGGAGAAAACAGGGTTTTCGAGATTTGAAATCTCGATTTCAGTATTGAACGCCCTAAACAAAAAGGGATGGGAAAAACCAACTGAAATTCAGCGTGAGACCCTACCCTCAGCACTCAGAGGAAAGGACATAATCGGACAGGCTCAGACAGGCTCGGGAAAGACAGCCGCGTTCGGAATTCCAATAATAGAGGCAACCAATCCAAAAAAAGTGGTACAAGCCATAGTTCTCTGTCCAACTAGAGAGCTCGCAATCCAAGTTGCCGAGGAAATGAACTGGCTGCAAGGTGACAAAGGACTGATCATAGAAAATGTCTATGGTGGGACCGACCTGGAAAGACAAGCCAAGAAACTTGAGGCCGGCGTTGACGTAGTTGTTGGCACACCCGGCAGGGTTATCGACATGGCAAAAAGAGGACATCTGCCACTATCCAAGATCAAGACTTTCTGCTTAGATGAAGCCGATAGGATGCTCGATATGGGTTTCTTCCCAGATGTAACATGGATATTCGAACAAGCACCTAACAGAGAACAAACGATGCTGTTCAGTGCCACATTCCCCCAGGAAGTTCTCGACGCTTCTGAGGAACTCATGAATGAACCAGAGCAGGTCTTCACGGGAGGTACGGAGATAGAAATTCCAGCCATTGAACAAAAGCACATTCGGGTTGGGCGTGGGAACAAACTTTGGGCTCTGGGCAGGATACTCCTCACACTGAATGAGAACGATCAGATGTTAATCTTCACAAATACCAAGAGGATGGCTGATCTATTGGTTGAGAGACTTGCAAAACATCGTTTCGATGGGATTGCACTTCATGGAGAAATACCCCAGAAAAAGAGAGAAAGAATTCTAACAGACTTCCGAAATGGCATCTTTTCCACACTCGTAGCTACTGATGTTGCTGCTCGAGGGATAGATATCGATACTATCACCCACGTCGTGAACTACGACTTGCCCGTGGAAACAGAGTCATATGTTCACAGAATAGGGCGCACCGGTAGGATGGGCAGATCAGGGGTCGCATGGTCTCTCGTATCTTCCGAGGACGCTCCACAACTCGATCGTATTTCCTCCACTTGGAATCTCTCAATACCTAAATCAGAGCCCCCAGACCTTCCAGACAATGTAGATAGAGACCCCGTCAGAAGGAGGGAAGACTGGGGTGAGATCTCGGACCCATTCGGAATGGTTAGAATAGAGATCTCACTAACCAAGAGGGAAATATCTAAGCGAGAATTGGCTGAATGGCTGCGAAAGGAAGCGAAAATTCCAGAACTAGCGATAGGCAACATCTCGATAGGCAACGCCTCAACCATCATCGAGATACATGTGGAAAAGGCTGGTACAACCATGGAATTACTAAAGCGAAGGCAGTGGAACGGATCTAATTTGAATCCTGCACTATTGGAACGACCGGCCGTCGCATTGAACCGTAATAGCCAACTCGTATGATCGTGCGTACCTTGACATTGGACCTCACCGGCTTTCTGTGCCCCATTCCGGTTCATGAAACCAGAAGGGCGATTGAAGAGAGCGAGTCCGGTGATGTGATTGTGGTCTTGAGTGACGATCCAGAATCTCTACACGACATCCCCGCACTCTGTGCACGCAAACACTATTCCTGTGGAGTTGAGACCTTGGAGAATAGAATATTCAGGTTCAGGGTTGAAAAGGATTGATCAAGGACATATGAGAACAATCAATTGTAACCGATGGCGCAACAAGGTGAGGAAGTTGGAAAAAGAACAATCTCACATTTTAAACGAAATAGAACATGTCCCTGCCGAGGCCAGCCTACCAACCCTCCATGGGGAATTCAGAATCAGAATCTTCAATGATCCTTCAACGGGACTCGATCACGTAGCGCTCACTATGGGGGAGATGGTTGGGCCCGATCCAACACCTGTCAGAATTCACTCGGAGTGCCTAACAGGAGATGCCTTTGGAAGTCTGAGATGCGATTGCGGACCACAACTTCAAGCCGCATTGTCAGTGATACAGAAGATAGGATACGGGTGTTTAGTATATCTCAGACAAGAGGGGAGAGGTATTGGGTTGAAAGCGAAGATTCAAGCGTACAATCTCCAAGATCTCGGGGCCGATACTCTGGATGCTAATCTCCTACTCGGGCATCCAGCGGACGCACGCGACTACACACTCGCAGCCACAATGCTGAGGGCTGTAGGCACGGACAAGATCAATTTGATGACAAACAACCCAGAAAAGGTCAATCAACTCGTCAGCTTAGGCATAGAAGTTGTTCAGAGGTTGCCCCTTGTCGTCGGAGTAGGGGACGGAAACAGGGATTACCTTGAGACAAAAGCCTCTAGGATGGGCCACGAAATACCAACAGAGGACTTGGAGCAGTGAATGGGGCCGTGGCCGGGACTTGAACCCGGGCCGGCGGGACCACAACCCACCGTGCTAACCGCTACACTACCACAGCCGTGGGTTCATCTACAGAGATTACTATATTTCATCCCTTCCGCAAAAAATCCATCAAATAACCAAGAGTTTGAAACGCGAGGGCGTGCCAATGTACAAACATGAGAGTCTGTGTACTGCCCGTGCTCCTCTCTGTCTTGTTGCTCTGCACGGTTTCAGCAGACACTCCTATAGGTTCTGATCAACAACCCCTTTTTGATGGTCCCCAAGATTCACAATCTTGGGACATAACCAGCACTTCAGGCTTTGGTGATGATAGTGCGGATTTCACCGATGGGTTGGTTGAGGCAGGATCTCTAATTTTCACGCATGAACGGCCACAAAGGGACACATCCGTAATATCCTACTCTAGTCAATCACCCTCGGGCTCAACATTCGCGACTGGATCTCCTAACGGCGACTACTCATGGTCCACAGGACCAGATATCGTGGTTTCGGGGTTTGAATTTCAGGGGTTGGACAAC
Organism: Euryarchaeota archaeon UBA552; assembly: GCA_002499585.1. Lineage (GTDB taxonomy): Archaea > Thermoplasmatota > Poseidoniia > Poseidoniales > Thalassarchaeaceae > MGIIb-N1. The sequence continues at coordinate 81,487 of DAMH01000011.1, forward strand.
ATGCAAATACTTGATGTGTCTTTAGTGATACATTTATCGATTCCAGACGCAATGCCCTCAGATCAAGTTATGATAGTATACGAGACATCATCGTCAGTTGATTTGGTAACCACGATCGCAAGAACAACTGGGCCGATTGACCGTTTTTCGACTCCGATGAAGTATAATCTCGGCGACTCTTCGGATCTCAACTGGACGGAGCTTGAGACTTCATCTGTAAAAATAGATTACGTTAGCGATGGCGCCCCCGATGATTCTGAAGTTAGAATAGATTCTGTTGGTTTGGAAGTAACCTATCTACAGCCTTGGTATGGATTTGAGAACATCAAGGCTCTCACCGCATTTCATCCCGAGTCCTATCCTGTGATGGATTTCGATCCGACTCACGGGACCCTGACGGGCCTCGCTATATCCACATGTGGCTTGACACCAGCCGGAAGTATGCCGGGAGAATGGTCAATCTACGATATCAGACCTCCCTTTGAACAGAAACTCGGCAGAATACATCTCTACACAGAAGAAGGTTCGGATACTACATTGTCAATCAGAGCCGATGGTGGAGATTGGGTGATATGGCCTGAAAACACACCCCTGCCTCAAATTAACAAAATTGATGTTTCATTGGTAATACGGGAGGGTTGTATCAGCAAATTGCGTGTCGATATCAATGACCCACAACTTGTAGTGTCCGGGAATATAAGTGGAGCTACAGAAGGTCTGGTCAGCGACCTTAGCACCATTCGAGTCGCAATGGGAAATGAACTCGTTCACGAATCAAATGTCGAACTTGGTATCTTCCACTACGATATGCCGGTTGGGAGGTTCTTACCTAGCCATGGAGACGAGCTAACACTGGGCCTCGGTGCCAGATTTCAATGGTCATCGGACGGATCTGCTGAGGAAGTAGTACTGCGGGTGAATGACATTTCAATATCTGGGGGGTACACAGTTGACATCGACAGGTCACCGACGTGCCAGATTCCGGCGGATCAAAGCCTCGTCGAGGATGAAGGCGGCGTATCTGTTTCAATACTGAGTGCATGCGAGGATGACAGAGACAACCAATATGCCCTGCATGTCAACGCTGTGCCCAGAAACAACGGAATCTTAAATTTGGAAATGGCGGGAAATGATCTACTCGTACAGCCAGTCACTGATTCCAGTGGCACAACTATCGTCGATCTTCAGGTATCAGACTCTTCAGGAAATATGTGGGTGGGATCCTTCACAGTGAACGTAGATGAAGTCGCGGATCCGCCCGCAATCATCGGCTTGCCCGAATCTGTGACCATCGAGCTTGGTAAATCATTGACAATTCCCATCTTAGTTTCAGATCCAGATACTGATGACTTGACAGTTACCACCTCGAGATCTTGGGCTACGTATGTAGGAGACGCTGTTGTATTGTCTCCTAATATTGCAGGGCCCAGCCTCGTCGTGGTAACTGTCGGAGACGGCGTATTGTTCACCGCGTCCCAGATCAATGTCCTAGTCAAGGCACTTCCAGTACTCGAGGTCACGTCTTTCACATTCACAGATGACCCCATGAGTAGCGGTATCACTCCTGGCATGCTAATCGACTTTGGAATAGTATTGTCGAACGTAGGGCATGCAACTGCATTTGACATCGACGTGCATTGTAGGTCTGATGGAATTCTATATGAAACAATTAGACTACCTGTGATTCGGACCCAAGAGTTCGTCCAAATATTCTGTAGTGTGCCCGCTCCTTTGGAAGAAGGCCCGTTCCTAATTTCAGCAGAGATTGACTCAAAAGATCAGATCGTGTCACAGAATTCTGACTTGCTATATGAGACCACCCTGGAAGTGGTCGAGGTGGATGTTGATGGTGGTCTTACCCTTAGCGATAATCTCCTTGTCATTGCCTCAATAGTAATTCTTGGCATTATTCCTATAATCGCCTTTACATTGGGGCCAAGCAGAGTAAATCGTCCGTACAAATGATGGGGCCGATAATCATAAAAAAATAGGATATACTTAAACGAGGTTTGAGTTGGGAAGAAATCCCAAGTGTGAGTGAGATGGCATCAACAACCTTACTGATCAGGCTTGAAACCTTGGAATGGGTGTATGAAGAGCATCAAATTGAGTAGCTAGGTTCTCCCGGTCCATGATCCTGGGTATGTCCCCTTATCCATTAGTACGACTTTCGGCCTCAATACTTCACCAGATGTCTTGCCACTCACTTCATCCCCTCCAATGGACATCTCCCCAATGCCAATCGCTTCTCCTTTGGCACTCCAGAGAACTACTTTATCTCCGCTTTTTATCCCAGTGTTGAGTTTGAAAACGCCAGGCACTGCCAACGGTGCCCCATGGCACACAGAGGCAATAGCAGAGTCTCTTACCCAGACGCCTTGCTTGCCACTCAGAAATGCCTCAACAGGTGCAATCAATTTCTTCATAGCCGAATCGTCGCCTTGTTCTGCGAGAAGCGATGCGTCCCTTAATTGGTGCATTGTGCAAAGGTTCCTTTGACCGAAAACTCCTGTTGAATCCCTGTGTAACTCTTCTAATTTGCACTCACAACCAAGCAGCAAACCAATATCTCTGGCTAGAGTCCGGATGTATGTCCCGGCCTGGCATGTCACACTGATGGCATGTGAACCGCTTTCTGCCTCGCTTTCTATCAAAGCAATGTCAGAAATGAGACGGGTCCTGACTCTGATCTTCACCGCGGATTCCTTCGGAGGAACATTGTAGACCTCTCCCTTCAGACTGTCCAGAACGCTAACCAGCTTTCTCGGATCTACGCTACGATCTATCCTCAAAACAGCTATGTACGTCTTGTCGGATGAAAGCACGAATTCTGTAAGTCTTGTAGCATTGCCCAAAAGTAGAGTAAGGGCCCCAGTTGCGAATGGGTCCAAGGTCCCGCCATGTCCCAACCTGTTGAGTTTCAGTATGTCTCTGGCCCAGGCTGCCAATTGATGGCTGCTGGGTCCCTGTGGTTTGTCCACCAATATCATGCCTGAACGTCTGAGATCGTCCAGACCACGTCCGTATGGGTCACACCCATGTTTAGTACTGATGACCGGAGGGCCTCCCACAGATATTGAATCAAGCATTATTGCACCTCTAGAACATCCAGAACCGCTTGGAGAACTTGATGCTCAGTAAGATCATCGGATTCAATGACATGAGTGTAAGGGGATAGATCGTCAAGGCTTATTCCATACAGTGTCTCATATCTATGGCTGTCGTCTTTTTGCCTTTTTTGAGCATTATCATAATTCATTGTATACGATCCTCCATCCCTTTTCATTAGCCTCTTTGCGCGAGCGGGGAGGGTTGTCGAGATGTAAACCCTGGGGACGTCAATTCCCTCTTCTTTCGCCCACCATCCGCTAAGTCTGCTTTCGACAACATCAGGGCATTTATCTCCAATCATCACGGACCTGAGATACGAATCTAGGTCTCGGTCAACATCTAGGTCAGACTTGCACATTTTACTGAATTCCTCGACGGATACCCCATTTTTCTTCGCTTGACTTCTAAAAACATCGCCACCGTTCAGGCTCGTCCAGCCCAATTCTTTGCAAATCCCATTCACAAGTGTGCTGGTTCCACTACCCGGAGGCCCGCTGACGGTAATTTTCAACACCTATCTCCACTCCTCTAGACAAACACGGCACCGCATCGATCCTCTAGAGGTTTTCAGAGCATCTTCATTACCACATGTTGGGCAAATGTTCACACTCGACTTTATCGCTCGGGTTTTATTTGGCCTCCTCGGAGGAGATCTCTTTTTGGTCCGAGAATTGTGATTTGATCTTTGTGACCTCGCTCTTCCTTCCATGGGGCGTTTATCTTCCAGTAGGTGTAGCAGCGGTTCAGGAATCTTGTCCCCGTCCAGGACTAGACGATGGCGCGATAATCTAAATATTTTGATATGCCTGTCGATTATCCTTCCAAATGGGGCACTCAGCATTATGTATATTGCTACCCATGCAGGAAAAATGAACATGAACCTATCCTCAAAGCCCCACGTTGGTCGCCAAGGGAGGCTGACATAGGTAACTCTGAATTCCTCTACAGAATATCCTATCCAGGTGAAGATCCCTATAACGAACACGATCGTGTACATCATGGGCTTCATGGTCATTGATGTCATTTTTGCGCTTTCAGGGGTCATTTCCATTTGTAACCGGTTCATTTTTTCGATCCTGGCGGTGTCCCTAGATTGCCTCGCATCCATCAACTGCTTCCTGATCTGTTTGCTTCTGTGGGAAAGGTGCAGTTGTATTATGGGATCCATAAATATGCCCCTGATGACTGTGTTAACCACCATCATTGTCGTTCCCACAAGAAAAACAGTTAGTACGAAATACTCTCCTCCATATGGCAGAATGGGCTCAATTACGGCCCCAGCTGTATTCGCAAGACCTTCACGTATCCCCTCGTTTATACTAAGCAACACCATCATGCCAAGTAAAACCAGCATTGGGACCATCATGCTGGAGAGTGCCTCGGCTTGAGGGTCCCCGGTGCCAGACTCCGCCATGTGCTTCACCCTGAGGGCCTTTGAATGAACACTTCGGTCCTCACTCCTCCTCTGCGTTGGAAATTGGATCAGCTCTTGACTCGGCACAATCCTGACAGATAAGTGCGCCCTGGATAATATCTGTACCACAGATTGCACATATAGGGACTGGCGTCGCAACACCCTTTGGAACGCCGTGGATCCAATCTCCGTCTTCTCCGAACCATCGCGGTAGATTCGGCTCTACTTCTGACTCCTCCCCGAATTCCGCTCCCATCGACCCACTCTCTTCAGGATCAGCCTCAGGGTTATCTGATTCTATGAGGGTCTTGACTTCTATAGTTTCGGAACGCTCTACCCTCCCTACTTCCCATCGGTGAACCTCATGACCGTCATCGACAGACGTGGTATGTTCGAAGGGGACTTCACGACCTGTTGAGGAGGACACTTCACTTGATATCATTTTGAATTCAACTCCTGGTGAATCCAATATGACGACGTCTTCCAATGGTGTGTCCGACGTATTATTGAACATCATTCGAACCTCGTGCTGGCCGGGTTCAGGTCCTGGGAATATCGACTTACCCGACTTGAACTCCCGGCGCTGTGTAACTACCTCTATTGCGGGTATTTTTACACAATCCCGCGTAATAACCGGCCCGTGACGTTCAGATGACAAGTCCACCCGACAAGGAGATCCAATTGAAGTTTCAGTGGCTGTGGGATCAGAAGTGGCCGCAGGATAGACCACCTTCAAGGTACCACCCGGCTCCAGTGAAATCGGAGAGGTCGTTCCGATGAGAAGTTGAATAGTGTGCCCCTGCCCTGAAGAATCCTGGGGAGTGAGGCTTCTTCCTTCAACCAAGTCCATCCTCATGTTCTCTGGCGGGATGCCCTTGCCGTCGATGTCTGCGTGGATGTCCTCCAGTCCAACTTTTGTGAAAATATGAGGAAGGTCATCAACTAACCTGACAAGGTTGATGGCCGAGGAGCCGACATTTTCCACAGTCACAATGGTTTCAAGCTCATCGGGTGTAAACGACCTGAGTCTGGACCTATCGTATCCCTTTTCCACTCGGGCATCGACGACAGGCAGAGACCTCGACAACATGGTTATAGATCCTGAAGAACCAATATCCATTCTAGGGGAAACGGATGATTGTATCCTCTGTGTAAATCTAGGTCTCTCGCTCGATGAGTATGGCACTGGCTGAGATTTCCAAGTATTTTGAGGTCTGATAATTTCCCGAAGTCCAGACACAGACATTAACGGCTCGTCCTTGCCTACTACCTCCATCGATGCAGCTTCCAAATTCAGAGAAAAACTGGATGCATTCTCAAACGCACAAACACATTCCCATTCACCGGGACGCTCTCCTTCGGTTGCGGTAACGTAGGATATGTGCCTTGTTGATGCGCGAAGTGAATTGCAAGCCAGTCCTGACAATAGTCCAGAGCTTCGATATGATGCACTCGTCGCTCCAGACATGATAGCATCAGTCGACGTGATGGCGACCGTCGGTTCTAATTCCAAAATCGTTATTTGATTGATATCCAGTCTTTGAATTTTCCAAACGAGCTCATCATCCGTCAGCGAGTAGTCCAATCCAGGTTTGATGTTCCATTGCTCAGGAATTATCCTAGTGACAACTATGTCGCTCAATACCTCATTACTGACATTCTCAACTAGAATTTTCAGTTTAATTACGTGCGGTTCAGATGTGAAGGGAAGTGATATTGAGGGAACCTCATCTCTTACAGGTTCAGTGTCAATTACCTCCCTCAATGATAGGTGCGTATCCGACTCGGATGAGTAACTTGTTCGGTGGGATGAGTCAGGCTGGATCTCACGGAGGCTGATCTTCTCGGTTTCAAGAGTCGTTGACTCAATTCTTGATAGTTGAACACTGACTCCCCAAATCCTGTCTACATTGCTAGGATTTATTATCTCAATATCTCCGGTGACCTGCCTGGATTTTGTCAGACCATTAAAATCTACGACTGATTCTTCATGCTCATAGATCTTGCAAACCACGCTTTCACCATCTAGGTCACGGCCTTCTTGGACCTCATCATGTGTGAGTGTAGTTGCATCGGATCCCGGCGGATGTTCGTCTTCCATCTGGGCTCACCTGCGCTATTCACAACACAGGACGACAATGAACCTTCGGACTAAACAACTCATTTGGCTAGTCATGTTAAATGCTGACCATCATCCCAACGCCTGTGAGCACACAAGATGGGACCACACCACCGGTCGTATTTGTAGTCGGAACTGCCGGAGCAGGAAAAAGCTCACTGGTCACGGCATTTCAAAGATGGGCTCGATTCCTAGAAATCGACGTGCTGGCGATTAACCTAGATCCAGGTGCAGAGAGAGTTCACTATGACCCTGAATTCGATGTTCGGGATCTAGTATCGCTCTCAGACGTTATGGATGAATATGATCTTGGACCAAATGGTGCTCAGATCTTAGCAGCAGACCTCGTCGCAGCCCAAGCAGAGGATGTCTTTGAGGAAATCGAGGGTATATCCGGCGACATCCTCATTATCGATACGCCCGGACAGGTCGAGTTATTTGCCTTCAGAGAGGCATCAAGCCACCTAGTCCAAGTTCTTGGACGCGGAATGGCATGCCTAGTCTTCCTCTTCGATCCAATGCTTTCCCAGACCCCCAGTGGTTTTGTGTCTCAGATGTTGCTTTCGTCCATCGTGCACTTCAGACTCGGCCTTCCAACTGCCAACTTCCTTTCAAAATCAGATTTGCTTGAACCAGACGTTTTGGAAAGGATCATGGAATGGGGCAGGAACCTCGACATATTGGAAGCTGCTTTGTACGAGGAGTCAACCTCTCAGAGATTTGATGCTGCTACAACTGGCCAAAGATCAGAGTTTGCGATAGGTCAACTGAGAATGATGCAACATGCATCAATAGTGCCAGGATTGGTGCCTCTTTCAAGCGAGAGTGAAGACGGAATGGCTGATGTCCTGACATTCGCCCAAACAGTCTTCGGAGGAATGTCCGATGCAAGAGACGGCTTCGCAGGGGATATAGAACATGAAATCGGTTGATGTAAGGAATTTACTTTCGATAGACGATCTGGAAGACAACTTTGTAGATATTCTGGACTGGGCTATCAGATACAAGAATGAAACAGATTACCATCTGGACTTCAGTCCCTTGTCGGGAATGGCGGTTGGCTCGATTTATGAAAAACCATCCACGCGAACCAGGGTATCCTTCGAAGTCGGCATCACTAAGTTAGGCGGCCAGCCCCTCACACTTTCGAAAAATGACATACAACTAGGAAGTTCGGAATCCGTCTCGGACACGGCCGAGGTACTCTCAAGGTATTTGGACTGCATAACCTACAGATGCTTTGGCCACGAATCTGTCACAGAACTCGCAAAACATTCCAGCGTTCCAGTCATAAATGCACTTAGCGATCTTCACCACCCCTGTCAGGCAGCAGCCGACTTAATGACAATCCGAGAAAAGAGAAAACCAGACCAAGGCCACATCGCATGGGTTGGAGATGGTAACAACGTACTACACGACCTCATGCTAGCTGCCGCCATGTCAGGCTATGATTTGGTATATGCCACTCCCGAGGGCATGGGCCCCGATCAGTCAGTGCTTGAGAGGGCTAGGAGGATGGGAAAGAAATATGGCACAAAAATTACGGGGACCAGGGACCCCATCAAGGCAGTTTCAGGGTCAGGAGTCGTCTACACAGATGTCTTCATCTCAATGGGTGAAGAGCATTTGTCTGACAAGATCAAATCATTCGACGGTTTTCAAGTCAATTCCACGCTGACCTCTCACGCTCGTCCAGATTACATCTTCATGCATTGCCTGCCTGCCCACAGGGGCGATGAAGTCACTGATTCCGTGATCGATTCTCCAAACAGCGTTGTATTCGATCAAGCAGAAAACAGAATGTGGGCTCAAATGTCAATTTTGACGTTCCTTTGCAACCATCAAGCGTGGATGACATACAGAGACCTTGTTTGACGAGTTGGATGGCTCTCAAGCGAGTAAAAACACACTCGCTATGACACCAGCCATCGATACCTGCAAAGATCGCTTTATGAGGTACTGAGCAGATCGATCGTCGCTGATGTACAGCTTGGTTTTTACCATCATCAATAACACCCCTCCCGGCGCAACCAGGAGGGCATGGCTTTGGGGGAATATCCCCGAAAGGAATGGAATGAATAAAATTATGAATGCAGTGAGAGTGAGGATCCAAGCGAGTGATCTAGCCTTTTCACTACCAACATTCCTTGGGTATGTAGCTCTGTCATAATCCCCGTCCATGTCTTCTATATCCTTGATGAGCTCACGTGCAAAGCTGAATGACACAGCCATCAAAGCAAGAGATATCACCTTTGCATCGGTCGGACTGCCCATTCCAGAAGCACCAAAGATCACATCCATTCCAATCGCTAATGCAATACACAGATTTCCGAGAAGGCCTTTGTGTTTCAAACCAGACAGCCCCGAAAATCCTTCATAAGAAACTAGAAGAATTATCGCAAGTAACCAGATTCCCCCACTGTAATACACGGCAGTAAGGTCTCCACCCCTCCTGAGTTCCAAGAGTCCAAATGACAGTGATGTGATTGAGACTAGTAGACTGAAATACATGCCTTTTCGAGCTGAATTTACAGACAACCTTCCGGAGGGCAGGGGTCTGTCAGGACGGTTCATCGCATCATTTTCTATGTCTGTGATGTCGTTGTACGCATTCCAGCAGAACATGAAGAACATCACAGAGATGCCGAAAGATGAGACAACGATTACATCACTGAATTCAAACGTAGCCCCGTTAACGACGATTGCACCAATCAAAACGCCTATCAGACCAGTGAGGGCGTTTTCAAACCTAAAGAGGTCAGAGTACGCCTTGAGCCTGGAGGCCATGGCCAACCCCGTGGGTTCAAGGGTTTCATTTTGACGATCAAGCCGTAAGTAATTCCTGTTCTCTCAGGCCCCACACACAGACGGTGTATACACTGCCTCTGAATTCTCCTCTTTTCTGACCTATTTTTGAGAATCGTACATCCTTAGCCAATATGTTGCCCACCTGATTCATGGTAGCTCCCCACTTGAATCGAGTGTTCAAATGATCGAATATCTCTACTGTGTTCGCAGGGCCTCCCTGCAGCAATGACTCAATTTCCGTCCTCAATCTTCGGGTCCTGGACATGTCATGCCACTCCTTTGACAGTTTTGTTTTCCCTAGCCCTTCTTGCCAGATTGTACATGGCTGTGACCGGAATGTCGACGGGCCTTACCTTTGTTCTCTTCCTCTCAGAGGCTGGTATGACTCCGTCATCATGAACCATCATTTTTCTCTTTGTGCCTCTCCCCTTCGATGTGCAGACAAGCGACATGAACGGTACGATTGTGTAAGCAGTTCCGATTGTATCCCTATCTCTAATTTCTGTTACCATAATACGATTGCTGTGACATTTCCTTATGAACTTCAGATTGAGTGGCGTAAGTGAAAGTGAAAGTGAAATTACTTTCAACAGGGGTGCTTTTGATAAACATCGTACCTACCGGCCAGAATGCAAGCTCGTGTAGTGTAGTTCGGTCCATCATGACGGACTCTCGATCCGTCGACCCGGGTTCAAATCCCGGCACGAGCACCACCGACCGCGTACGCTTATGTTACTGAACCTGTGTACAAAGTTGGTAAATTAACAATCGATTGTGTTAGGATTATATCAAATGCCTCCGCCTTGCATGTCAAGTGAGCAACATGGCGCGGAGTCGTTTTACTCGGAGGTTAGTTACCACAACGTTCTTGCTGGTCGTGTTTTCTTTGGTATTGAACTCATACCTCGGATTATTCCCCGCATACATTTCTGGGGTTGATCCCTCTACCATGTCTTACTATGACTATGTCATGTCCGAGGCTGGAAGGGATGCTGGCAGTGTGTATTCAGAAAACGGTGTCATCGACACTCAAGAGTACGCACAGGCTGGACTGGCCCTAATCTGCATACTCTGGCTGATTATTGACTCAAGACGAAACAGAAACAAGGGACCAATCGTACTTTCAGAACCTTCCTTCGTAAGAGGAAGTGGGTCTAAAAAAGACCCATACATACTCCAATCTCCCGGAATTATCACTGCTGGGGGAAGTGCACTGAGCCAAGAACTGATTACCATCAGGCAAATGGGGGGCAACGCCGTCAGAACCGTCGTTGGCCCTCAGTTCGACATATCAGCAATCGAACAACCGTCCGACGAAGAATATTCGGATGACGGAGATACAATGGTGATGAGACTCAAGGTCGACGATAGGGACCCTGATGACCTCGACGAGGGGGTCTACGAATTCATGCTGTCTTTCAAGATACTCAGCAAGATTCACTTCCTCTGGCTGGTGACCGTGGATTACAGAAAAGGCGCAAAAAGATCCACAAAGACTCCGGCAAAAACTAAGCCTCAGAAAAAAATTGAACCGCGTTTGGAACCGGAACACAACAAGAACAAGCCTACTGAAAAATCAGCAGGTGACGATTCTGCCAAACTCGAAGCCAAGAAGAGAATGAAGGCCATTGAGATTGAGATGGAGGCTGCAGAAGCAACAGCCGCGGCCGCTAGCATCGCAGCGTCGGAATCCAGAAGGAAAGAAGAGGAGAAAATACGCATCGCCGAGATCGAGGCCAAAAAAAGAATGATGGCTATCGACGCCGAGATCGAGGCCCGCAGGC